>CABKMN010000011.1 GCA_902373525.1 uncultured Bilophila sp.
CTCCCCAAACCCCGCCCCCTCTTTTCCCAAGACGTTCGACCGTATCGAATCCCTATTCGTGGGGTGCGGGATGCCGGAGGCCGGTGCGGGAACAGCGTGTCATGGCGCATGCCTCCGCGTCGTATGGTTCTGTTGTCCAATCCGATTGGCGTTATGGGGTGATGGGTATGCGAGGCTATAGTGGAAAGTTTTTTGAGGTCTCGTCGTGGTGGGGAGTGTGAAAAGGGAGCCCCGTTGCCTCTTATATATGACAGTGGGGAACATCAGTCTTTTTTTCCGGGACAGAATCGCTCCCTTTTTCATTCCTATATTGTCATTGTGGGTGGCACCTTGCGGAGACGGTGCGCCGTCAAAAAGACGTCCTCCGAACAAACGCTGTTCGGAGGACGTCTTTCGTCTAATGGAGAAAAAGGGCAGGAGGGGCGGTAAGGCCGGAAGTCTGGGAAAGAGGGAGAGCCGCGGCAAGTCCGTGGGAAGGGGGAGGACCCTTCTCCCGGTTCCCTACTTCAGCAAACAATAGGAAGCGTGTTTCAGGCCTTCCCCGGCGAGGCGGGATTCGAGATAGATGGACAACGCGGCGACGGCGCGGTCGCACACGGGAAACACCGGGATGCCGCGCTCACGGAGCGCCTTGCGGAGCGGCTCGAACTTTTCGCCGCCGTCCATGACCGCCACCATCGGCTTGGAGGTGCGTGAGCGCACGTCGGAAAGCAGCGTCAGGATGCCGTCGGGCGCGTCCATTCGGAACGCCTCGATGTCCGTTTCCGCCAGCGAATGCGTCACCGGGGACAGGGGATCGAGCCCGATGACCACGGCGTCGATGTTTTCGTCGTTGAGCATCAGCTCGGCCATGCAGGCATGCGTCTCGTCGTCCGCGCCGGGATTGATGTCCAACGGGTTCTTGATCGGCACCAGCTTTTCCAGCTTCTTGGAGACGATAAGCTGCTTCATGGCCTGCTTGGTCGTCTCGGAATACGCGCCGAGGGACATGGTGTACTCGTCGGACTGGAGCGAATCCGCCATGCCCACGGCTTCGAAGCCGGCTCCGCTGACCGCGCCGAGGCGCTTGCCCCGGATGACCGCCTTGCTGAACGTTTCCGCCAACAGGATGAGGTCCTGAAATTCCGTGAAGTTCCGCGCCATGATCGCGCCCGCCTGCCGGATGCAGGTCTCACAGACCATATAGTCACCGGCGAGCGAGGCCGTGTGCCCGCTGGTGGCGTTTTTGCCCTCGGGCGTCCGACCCGCCTTGTAGAAAATCACCTGCTTGTCGTTGCGGACGGCCTGACGCACGGCCTCGGCGAACTGGAGCCCGTCAAGGTCCTTGAAGCCTTCGGCATACACGGCGATCACGTCCACTTCCTTGGAATCCATGAAGTGGCGCATCATGTCCCCGAGCGTCAGGTCGGTCTGGTTGCCCATCGAAACCAGATAGGCCGGGCTCATTTCCGGGGTCTGGCTGAACCGGTTCAGCAGGAAGGCCCCGCTCTGGCTGACGATGGCGGTGCGGCGGACCGGATAGGCCTTGTAGTCCGGCATCTTGGCGGCGGGGATGAACCACGTGTCGAATTTGCCGGGCCGGGAAATGACGCCCATGCAGTTCGCCCCGAGAAACGCCGGGCCGCCGTCGCCGCCGGTGGCGAGGCTCTTGTGGGCTTCGTTGATGCGGGCGACCATGCGCGCGGTCATGTCGCGGCTTTCCTCGGTTTCCCCGAGGCCGCCGGGGATGAGCATCACGGTGTGCGCGGCGTTGTGCTCGATGACGTCGTTGACCAGCGGCGGCACCTGTTCCGCGCCGATGGCGACGATGAACAGGTCGAGCGGTTCGGTCAGGGACTGGACGTCGGGCACGCAGCGCACGCCGCTGGCGTCGGTTTCGCCTTCGCGGATGATGGTCAGGCGGTCGCGATCGAAGCCTGAGTCGATGACGTTTTCAAGGATGATGCGTCCGAAGTTCCGGCGTTTGGCGGACACGCCCACGATGCCGATCGACTGGGGATGCAGCAGATTGTCGATTTTCTTGATCGGACGGGGGACGACGGTTTCGCCGGGCGTCGAAAAGCGGCACATGCCGTCCAGCGGCACCATCAGATAATCCGTAAACGTGAACGGGTTGATTTCCAGTTCCTCAATGACGAACGGCGCATTTGGGTTGGTGGGCGAAAAGTAGTTGCCCATGCGGATGAACGATTCGAAACATTCGATGAGCTGGTCGTCGGTCACGATGCGGCGCTGCCCGCGCGTCAGGCCCGCCAGTTTTCGGTAGGACACGGTTTTGCGGAACAGTTCGAAGAAGGCGTCCCCGTCCGTCAGTTCGGTCAAAGCCGCGACGATGGCCTGTCCCTTGCGGAAGCGTTCGGCGTAGAGTTCGGTATCCGTACCGCCGAGACCGGCGCTGATGACCATCCCGAATTCGCGGGTGCGGCGCAGGCCCACGATGAGCTCGTTGCCGAAGGATTCGGAATCCGGCGGCATGAACTGCACCTGCAATACGCCCTTGATGTCGGCGGCGATGGCGTTCTGGAGCGCGGTCCCCGCCAGCCCCCGATAGCTTGCGGGCGCGGAGGACGGGCAGCGTTCGATCCATTCCGTATACCGTTCCGGGACTTCGGCGAGCATGCGGCGCACGGCGGACCGCACCTTGTCGGGCGTCTTGGGCACAATGCGGACGCCGCCCACTTCGGTCTTATGGATGATGGTGGGAGAAACGATCTTGAGCACGGCCTTTTCGCCGGGCAGGGACATGATTTCCTCTTCCACCGGCTTGGCGTTTCGGGGAATGAAGGAACACTTGGGCGGCGTTTCCGACCCGGAAAGGCTCAGGAGGTTGTAGACTTCGAATTCGTAGAGGAAATGCCGCCCCTCGGCGTGGGCGTTGCGGAACAGCTCGGTGATCGGCTGGTATTCTACGGTCAGGTTCATGCGCGTCTCCGAAAACGGGTTGATGAAAAGGCAACCGTCGGCAGGACGGCTGAGCCTTTTTACCCTTTTTTGCCTGTAGAGGGAATCGGTTTCCCGGTAGAACGTTATGCCGTTGAGACGTCACGGCGACGAGTTTCTTCCGTCGGGCAGCGGCCTTGGAGAACGGAAACGCATTGCCTCCCGTACCATCCGCCGGTACGGCCTCCCCGGCAGAACAAGGAAGCCCGTCACTGTACGCGAGTGATGGGCTGTTTCATCAATTTCAGATGAATGCCGGAGAGAACTCCTTTGTTGCAGAGTCCATCAAAGAATTCTTTCGAACGTTGCAGATTCACCATACTGGGAAGATGTACCACGCTCTTTCCCTGACGGTATGAGAAAAAACGCCCGTACTTTTGTGCGAATCTTTTGCAGAAGGCCTTTCACCGTTCGTAAAGCGCGTGGCGAAAGACCCCGAAACGGGACCGTCCTTCTTCCCTTTTTCTTTGCTCGTTGCAGCAGTTCCGCGCCGTCGAACTTTTGTAACCTATTGGCAGGCTGTCGTCCGTCAACCATCCGGGACGCTGGAGCCTACCCTCTCCGTGATGACTGGGCTTCCGGCCCTCTACAGCAGTGGATGTCGTTCCGGGGCAAACTGTTTCAGATGGGATAACGGAACAGCGCCGTACACCAGATACAAAAAGAAAAGAGCGGTTACCGTTTTCACGGTAACCGCTTGATTTCATTTGGTGGGACGTGCGGGGGTCGAACCTGCGACTCTCTGCTTAAAAGGCAGATACTCTACCTACTGAGTTAACGTCCCGTTCCGAATTTGAGTTGATACGCCTGAGAGGCTGTACTGTCAAGGGCTAAATCTCGTTTTCCGTGAAAAAGCGCCTTTGGGCCTTCCGCCGCCTGTTTCTGAAGCGGAACCGGCGGCGCGGAGGTTTAGCCTCCGAGGTAGGCGGCCTTGACCTTGGGGTCCTTGAGGAGTTCCTGTCCGGGGGCCTCGGCGACGACGCGGCCCACTTCGAGCACATAGGCGTAGTCCGCGATGGAGAGCGCGGCGAGGGCGTTCTGTTCCACGAGGAGCACGGTTTTCCCCTCCGCGTTGATCCGGAGGATGATGTTGAAGATTTCCCGGACCAGCAGGGGCGCGAGGCCGAGGGACGGCTCGTCGAGCATGATCAGGTCGGGGCGGCTCATGAGCGCCCGGCCCACGGCGAGCATCTGCTGTTCGCCGCCGGAGAGCGTGCCGCCCTTTTGCCAGCTTCGCTCCTGAAGCCGGGGGAACAGGCTGTACACCCACTGCATGTCCTGCGCGATGCCTTCCTTGTCGTTGCGGATGTACGCCCCGAGCAGGAGGTTTTCCTCGACCGTCAGGTGCGGCAGGATGCGGCGGCCTTCCGGGCTCACCGAGATGCCGCGCCGGATGATGTCCTCGGGGGAACGCCCGAGGAGCTGTTCGGCCTTGGGAGCCCGGCCCTCGACGGGGGAGGGCGTGAACAGCACCTCCCCCTTGGTGTCCTTCACGAGGCCGGAGATCGAGCGGATGACGCTGCTTTTCCCCGCGCCGTTGGCGCCGATGAGCGTGACGATCTTGCCCTGCGGGATGCGCATGCTGACGCCCTGCACCGCGTGGATGCCGCCGTAGTGGACGTGGAGGTCTTTGATTTCAAGCATGGTTGCTGACGTCCTCTCCGAGGTAGGCTTCGATGACCCTCGGGTTGTTGCGGATGGCCTCGGGGTCGCCCTCGGCGATGAGCTGGCCGTATTCCAGCACCCAGATGTATTCGCACACGCCCATGACCACCTTCATGTCGTGCTCGATGAGCAGGATGGTCAGGTCGAACTCGTCGCGGATGTGCCGGATGAAGTGCATGAGCTCCGTGCTTTCCTGCGGGTTCATCCCGGCGGCGGGTTCGTCGAGCAGGAGGAAGTCCGGGCTCGTGGCCAGCGCGCGGGCGATTTCGAGGCGTCGCTGCGCCCCGTAGGGCAGGCTCGACGCCTTTTCGTTGACGTAGGCGTCGAGGGCGAGGCGGTGGATGAGCGCCCGCGCCTTTTCGCGGATGTCGTTCTCCTCGCGGCGGGCGAGGCCGAAGATGGGCGTCCACCACTGGCTTTTGCGGCGCACCTGACAGCCGACCATGACGTTTTCCAGCGCGGATTCGCTGCCGAAGAGGCGGATGTTCTGGAAGGTTCTGGCCATGCCCGCCTTGCAGATGCGGTGCGGGGGGAAGCCCTTTACGCTGCGGCCCTTGAAGAGGATGTCCCCTTCCTGCGGGGTGTAGAACCCGCTGATCACGTTGAAGGCCGTGGTCTTGCCCGCGCCGTTGGGGCCGATGAGCCCGGTGATCGAGCCTTTGGGCAGCCGCATGGACAAATCGTTGACCGCCGTGATCCCGCCGAAGCGCATGGTCACGTGCCGGACGTCGAGCAGCAGTTCGTTCTGAGCGGGCGAGGTCATGCGCGTTTCCTCCGGGTGAAGAAGTCGAAGATGGCGTCCCAGGTGATCTCGCGCATGCCCATGATGCCTTCCCGGCGGTAGAGGATGATGCACAGCAGCACCAGCGAGAACACCACCATGCGCATGCCGGGGATGCCGGGGATTTCATAGCCGCCGAGACTGATCGGTTCCTCCACGGCGCGGAGCCATTCCAACAGCACGGTGATCACCACGCTGCCGAGGATGCTGCCGGTGAGCGAGCCGAGGCCGCCCGCCACCACGATCATCAGCACGTTGAAGGTCAACAGGAAGGTGAACATTTTGGGGTCGATGGTGGTCAGGAGGTTGCCGAGCAGCGCTCCGCCGATCCCCGCGAAGAACGCGCCGAGGCAGAACGACAGGACCTTGGTTCGGAACGTGTCGATGCCCATGACCTTGGCCGCGATTTCGTCGTCGCGGATCGCCTTGAAGATGTTCCCGAAGTTGCTGTTCAGGAGTTTGACCAGACAGTACAGGGTGATGAGCAGCCATCCGTAGTTCACCAGAAGCGAGGCGTGGAACGGGATGCCCTTGATGCCCAGCGAGCCGTTGGTGATGGGCGTCAGGTTCACGATGAGGACGCGGATGATTTCCGCGAAGCCCAGCGTGGCGATGCCGAGGTAGTCGCCCCCGAGCCGCAGCACCGGGATGGCGATGAACAGCCCGAAGACGGCGGCGACGAGTCCGCCCGCGATGACCGAGAACCAGAACGGCGTGTGGATGACCGAGAAGGGCCAGATGATGTCCTCAAGAATCCACATCATTTCCTTCTGGGCGGCGGGCAGCACGCACAGGGCGGAGACGTACGCGCCGATGGCCATGAAGCCCGCGTGCCCGAGCGAGAACATGCCCGTGAACCCGTAGATGAGGTTCAGCGACAGGGCGAGGATGGCGTTCACGGCGATGAGGTTGAGAATCTGCACCTTGTAGCCGTCGAGGTTGGTTTCCGCCCACGAGAGGAACAGGGCGAGCGCGCCGATGGCGACCAGATTCAGCAGCAGGTTGCGCAGGGAGGACTTCATATCTTTTCCTCCGATTGCTGGCCGAACAGGCCGGTGGGTTTGACGAGCAGCACGAGCACCAGCACCACGAAGGCGAACGCGTCGCGGTAGCCGGACAGGCTCGGCATGAAGGCCACGGTCATGATTTCGATGAACCCGAGCAGCAGCCCGCCGATCATCGCGCCCTGAATGGACCCGATGCCCCCGAGCACGGCGGCGATGAACGCCTTGAAGCCGGGGAAAATGCCCATGTAGGGGTTGATCTGCGGGTAGCGCAGCGCCCACATGATGCCCGAGGCCGCGGCCAGCGCGGACCCCAGCCCGAAGGCCAGCGCGATGATCCGGTCGACCCTGACCCCGAGCAGGCGCGTCGTCTCGATGTCCTTGGAGATGGCCCGCATGGCCAGCCCCGGTTTCGTCCGGTAGATGATCCACAAAAGCCCCAGCACCAGCGCGAAGCTCACCACCGGCACGACCAGCGTGAGCGGGAGCAGCTTCAGGTGCCCGAGGTTGATGGGCGTCATGAGCCATTCCGGCTGGTGCACCGGGCGGGGCAGCCCGGAGAAGACCACCACGGACAGGCTTTCGATGAAGAAGGACACGGCGATGGCGCTGATGAGCGCGGAAATGCGCGGCGCATCGCGCAGAGGCCGGTAGGCGATGCGGTCCACCAGAATCCCCACGGCGCTGGCCGCGAGGATGGCGACCACGACCGCCAAGCCCCAGGGCAGGAAGAACGTCGTGGTGCCGTAGAACACGAAATAGGCCCCGAGCATGAGGATGTCGCCGTGGGCGAAGTTGATCAGCCGCAATATCCCGTACACCATGGTGTACCCGATGGCGATGAGGCCATACAGGGAACCCAGCGTCAGGGCATTGAAGAAGTGCTGGAAAAACATGTCCAGACTCATAACGCCTGCCTTGTCCAGAAAGTTTCGGCGAACCCCGTGGGGACGCTCACAGAACGGCGACAACGGCATGGGCCGTTGCCGCCGTGGAACCGGGGGAGGAGCTCCCGCGGTCTCCGGAACAACTACTCGGCGATGGCGTCGCCGATGTACTTGCGCTTGCCGTCCATGTACTTGATGATACCCACGGGCATTTCGGCGTCGTGGCTTTCATTGATGCTCAGCACGCCGAGGGCGGTGGGCAGGTTCTTGGTCGCGGCGAGAGCGGCGGCCAAGGCTTCGGTGTCGGCCTTTCCGGCGCGGGTGAGGGCGTCCATGATGATGTTGTAGCAGTTGTAGCCGAGCGCGGAGTTCACGTTGGGGTCCTTGTCGGGGAAGTTCTTCTTCCACGCGTCCGTGAAGATTTTGGCTTCGGCGCTCATGGTTTCCATGTTGACGTCATAGGGGAAGGTCGTGTGGAGGAAGCCTTCCACGGCCTTGCCGCCGATCTTGATGGTGTCCGGGTTGTCCATGGCGTCAGCGCCCATGAGCACGAAGGTGGCGCCGAGTTCGCGGGCCTGCTTCATGATGATGGCGCCTTCCGCAAAATAGGCGGGCATGAACACGATGTCGGGCTTTTTGCTGATGAGCTCGGTGAGCTGGGCGGTGAAGTCCTGGTCGCCGGAGCTGTACTTCATGTCGGCGACCATTTCGCCGCCGATCTTCTTGAAGGTCTTTTTGAAGAAGTTGGAGAGGCCCACGGCGTAGTCGTTGGCGACGTCGGTGAGCACGGCGGCCTTCTTGAAGCCGAGGGTCTTGTAGGCGTAGGTCGCGGCGGCGGCGCCCTGATAGGGGTCGATGAAGCAGGCGCGGAAGTAGTACTTCTTGCCCTGCGTCACGAGCGGGTTGGTGCAGGAGGTCCCGATGACGGGCACCTTGGCGCGTTCGGCGACTTCGCCGCCGGCCATGGCGAGCGAGGAGCCGTAGGTGCCGATGATGGCGAGCACCTTGTCATGCTCGGTGAGACGCTTCACGGCGTTGGCGGCTTCGACCTTGTCGGACTTGTTGTCGACGACGATCAGTTCGACGGGGCGATCCAGCACGGTGGGTTTCAGCTTGTGGGCGAGCTGGACGCCTTCGAGCTCCAACTGGCCGCCGAAGGCGTTCTGTCCGGTCAGGGGCAGGTAGACGCCGATTTTGATGGGATCGGCGGCCTGCGCCGGAAGGGCGAGGCCCATGCCCACGACGGCCATGGCGACCGCGCTCAGAAGTTTGCCGAGTTTCATGTCTCCATCCTCCAAAAAGGGTTTGCGCCGGAAGCGGGCCCGGCTGGAATGATCGGCTGCCGCACGGGATCATGGCGATCCGGTGACAGACTGATTTTGAGTATAGGAAAAATCACGTTTTCGCAACCGAAGAGGGCTTTTTCGGCATCAGCATGGGGAGGCCGGTCCTTTCGCTTCGGTCATTCCGGGTCCGCAAGGCCTGCCTGCGCGACAGGGTTGTCCGGAAATTGTTTCCTTTTCCAAAAAATCAGAGGGCGCGGGCTTCGAAAACGGCGAGCCGGGTCTTGCCGCCGTACAGCTCCAGCCGGTCGCCGGAACGCGAGACGCCGGTGGCGTTCGCAAGGGCGTCGGCGAGGGCCCGTGCCTGCGCGTCGCCCTTCGGGCAGAGCATCATGGTCGAGCCGAGCCGCCCGAAGGTGATCCGGTCGCCCGTGAGGGTGTAGCCGCCGATCAGCCTGTTGCATCCGTCGGACCCGGAAAGGCGTCCGCCGTCCGCCGGGTCGAAGAGCAGATACGGCTCCGGCTGGTTGTCGTAGACTTCCGCCGGCTTCCCGTTCAGTTCCACGAGTTTCCAGCGGATGCCCGTCAGCCCGTCCGGGATGGGGGCCTGATCCATGACCCGGTGCGTCATGAGCGTGATGTCGTTGGCGTTGAGGCGTATCGCCACCGGAGCGGGCGTGGCGAACAGCGTGGTCCCGTCGCTGAGGATGGAAGCCTCCAGTTCGTAGGTTGTTCCGGCGGCCTCCTCTGCGGGGCACTCGACGCTGAAGAGCAGGGGAATGCCCGCGCCTTCCGTCGGGCGGTGCTCTTCAGAGTAGAGGTTGCGGCCTTCGGCGGTCTTTTCGTACAGGGCGACCACCAGTTCGGCGTTCGGCGGCAAAGCCATGCGCTCCCGGTAGACGACCGTTCCCGAAAGAGAGGGCGTCGGCTCGTGGGCTTTGGGGAGGCCGCAACCGCCGAGGCCGACGGCGGCGAGGAGCGCCAGCGTGATGCCGGAGAAAAGGCGGGTGTTGGAAAACCATGCGATGTGTTTCATGATGATTCCTTTCCTTTTGAGATTGGGGTGGGGCGGGCGTAGCCCGGACTTTTGTATACGGGGCACGAGGGCCCCTGACAAGGCGGCTAGCGGGCCTGTTCCAGCCCCCATGCCTGACTCCAGCGGCGATAGACGACGAGGAGCGCGTTGAGCGGGACGAGGTACATGGCCGCGAGCAGCGATTCGGAGGCGGAGAAGAATTCAAGGCTGACGATGAGCATGAGCACGTTGTTCATGGTGCCGTAGCTGATCAGGAAGGCCAGACGCCGCTGGGGAGGCATGGAGCGGGGCAGGAAAAGGCCTCCCGCCATCATGATCCCGCCGAGCAGGCAGGCCGCGAGGAGAGCCTGCACCACGAGCGAGGGCGACTGATGCAGGATGCCGGAATATTGGCTGAAAATCGCCAGCGTGGAAACGGCGATGGTCACGATGGCTACGGGGAACTGGTTCTTGAGGATGAACGCCGTTGCGCGCGGAACCCGGCGCGTCAGGAAGGCCGCGACGAACGGCACGATGATGGTGACGCACAGGGACAGGGTCATGCCGGAGAGGGACAGGTGTTCCGGGAGATGGAGGGTGTCCGGGCGGAACAGGGGCATGGCGGCGTTCACCATATAAAGGAGGGCGGGCAGGGTCAGGGGAAGCAGCAGGGAGGTGAGCAGGTTGCCCGCGAGCACAAGGGCGGTATCCGCGTTGACCATGATGGAAAAGACGGGAGCTACGACGCCGATGGACGCGGCCCCGACGAGCAGTGCGCCGAGCGCGAAATCCGGCATGAGCAGTTCGAACGGGATGAAGGCCAGCAGGGGCAGGGCGAACAGCCGGATGAGCACGAGCCCGGAAAGCGTGCCGGGGAGCAGGCGGGCGTGGACGAAGAGGGCTTCGGTACCCACGGACAGGAAGCCGAGGTAGAGCAGGATCATCAGACAGACGCGCGGGAAGGGCGCGAGCGGTTCGGCGAGCGCCGGCAGGAAACTCCCGGCGAGCATGGCGAGGAAGGAGACGATGATCATGGCGAGATCGCGTGGGCGCATGGAAAGGCTCCGGCGGAGAAGGGGGAACGAAAAAGGCCGGAGGAACCCCTCCGGCCTGCGTGGTTTGCGTCGAAGGCTCAGCGTTTCTGGCAATCGGGACAGATGCCGTACAGGTAGAGACGGTGAAACGTGGGCCGGAAGCCGTGCTTGCGGGCCAGCGCGTCCTGAAGGGCTTCGATTTGGGGATCGACGACCTCGATGTTCCGCCCGCAGCTTTCACAGATGAGATGATCGTGGTGGGCGTCCCCGGCGTGCTCGTAGCGGGCCAGCCCGTCCCCGAAACGGACCTCGCGGGCCAATCCGGCTTCGCAGAGGAGCTTCATGGTCCGGTAGACGGTGGCCTGTCCGAGGGAAGGGTCTTCCCGGCGGACCCTGTCGTACACTTCTTCAGTCGTAAGGTGGCCGTTTTCCGTGAAGAAAACTTCCATAATCCGCTGACGCTGAGGCGTATTACGCAGGCCCTTGTTTTTCAGGAAGGTGCGGAAAACATGGGTGGGGTCTTGTTTGACGGTATTTTCGTTGGACATGCGTCACCTCTGGTTGGGGTACAGGCTCCTTCTATAGCCTAGTTCCGCCCCCCTCGCAACGGGATGCGATTGCCCGGTCGCCTGGGTGAAGCGTCGGCTTCCGACGCCGCCGCGCAGGGCGGCCGGGCTTGCCTCGCGGAAGGGGACGGGCTAAACTTGTACGATGAAGAAGAAACGACGCCCATTGCGATTGCCCGTTCCCGAATACAGCGGGAAGCTGCTTGTCTCGTTGCCGCCGCAGCATGTCGGCCTGTTCCGCTTTCTGCTTGAAGGCTACGACAACATCGCGAGCTTTACCGTGCTCGACCGGAGCGAGGCCTTGCTCAAGGTTTTCTTTTCGCCGCATCAGCATGCGGAAGCCCGTTCGGCGCTGGAGGACATCTCCGCAGCCTTGCCGATAACCGTGCGCCCGTGGCCGGAAGCCTCCCATGCGGCGGAAGAGGCGACCGCCACCGTCTGAGCGAAAAGATGCAAGAGCAAAGGCATGTTGCGCGGAAACGAAAAATTTTTGCAACAAAATCGAAAAAAACGTTGACAGAAGAGGGGATGCTCTCTATATTCCACCTTGTCACATGACGCGGGGTGGAGCAGCACGGTAGCTCGTCGGGCTCATAACCCGAAGGTCGTAGGTTCAAATCCTGCCCCCGCAACCAAGAAATCAAGCACTTACAGCAAGTTCGTTGTAAGTGCTTTTTTGTTTTCCTAACCTATTCCTAACCAAATAGAGAAGGTAAGGGATATAAAAAGACATAGGTTGATGCGGTGTTATGGGATTTGAAGGAGCTTGGGAAGGCTTCCCGCGAGCAGCCATGTAAAAAAGTTTTTTGGCAAAAGTCTATGCATCTCGTCAGACGCGTACTCCCTACCATGCCTCCTAACCTCTTTCCTAACCACCTCCTGTGGCAGATCCAGATATATACGCTCATCCGCCTCGGCCTAGCCAAACCGCATAGCCTCTTTCGGCCTTGAGTTAGTATAGTTTTATATATTATGGTGGTGCGCATACACACGAGGCAACCATGTCAACTTCGCATTCCGCCTTCCAGCTTCTCCCGGAGGAACAGGCCCGCCAGAAAATAGATCAGCTTCTGACAGCGGCGGGTTGGATAGTGCAGTCAAAACATGAATTTGATCGCACGGCCGCCCTCGGCATGGCAGTACGCGAATTTCAAACCCAAAGCGGACCATGCGATTATCTATTGTTCATCGAAGGTAAGGCTGCGGGTGTCATTGAAGCCAAGGCAGCCGGAGCTACCCTGAGCGGCGTTTCCATGCAAGCGGACAGGTATACTCTTACTCTGCCGCCGCACGTCAAATGCTGGAGCAGCCCATTGCCTTTGCGCTATGAATCCAATGGCGAGGAAGTGCAATTTTGTGACGGCCGTGACCCCGCGCCGCGTTCGCGTCAGGTATTCGCTTTTCACACGCCGCAGACTCTGCTGGCATGGCTGAGCGAAAACAGCACACTTCGCACCCGGTTGCGTGCGATGAGAACTGACAATTCCTGTGCGCTTTCCACGGACAATTTGCGCGCCTGTCAGGTGGAGGCAGTCACCGGACTGGAGGCATCTCTTGCCGCAGACCAGTCTCGCGCGTTGATTCAAATGGCGACGGGTGCTGGCAAAACGTTTACCGCCTGCACGTTCTCTTGGCGGTTACTCAAATATGCTGGGGCACGCCGCATTCTTTTTCTCGTGGATCGTACCAATCTTGGCGATCAGACACTCAAGGAATACCAGAACTATCAGCCGCCTCATGCGGCAGGTCGCTTCACGGATATTTACAACGTGCAACATCTGCACGGTAAAACCATCACCCCGGATGCCAAAGTGGTCATATCCACCGTGCAGCGTCTTTATTCTCTCCTACAGGGAGAGAATATTGAAGATGAGGAGCTGGATGCCCGCGATGAACGTTCAGCTTTTGAAACATGGCGGGACTATCAGCGCGATCCTCTACCCGTCACATACAATCCCGTCATCCCCATAGAAACTTTTGATATTATCGTCGTGGACGAGTGCCATCGCTCTATCTATGGTCTGTGGCGGCAGGTGCTGGAGTACTTTGACGCGCATATTATTGGCCTCACTGCCACGCCTACCAAGCACACACTGGGGTTTTTCAATAAAAATTTGGTGAGCGAATACCCCTACGAGCGCTCGGTGCTGGATGGGGTGAACATGGGTTATGAGATTTATCGTATCCGTACAGAAGTGGGTGAAGACGGCGGCAAAATTCCTTCTGGCTACACTACGCCTGTGCGCGATAAACGTACCCGCGCCTTGCGTTATCAAGAACTGGATGAGGATTTGGAATACGCCCCCGCGCAGCTTGATCGTTCTGTCACCGTGCCGGGGCAGATACGCACGGTCATCCGTCAGTTCCGCGATGCTCTGTTCACGGAACTATTCACAGATCGCGATGATAGCTGGACACCTAAGACGCTTATCTTCGCCAAGGATGACAATCACGCCGAGGAAATCGTCAAAATTGTGCGCGAGGAATTCGCCACAGCAAAAGACTATAACGGTGAGGCGTTCTGCCGCAAAATAACCTACCGGGTGACGGAAAAGCCCAAAGACCTCATCAAACAATTTCGTGTTGAGGCATACCCTCGCATCGCCGTCACCGTGGATATGATCGCCACAGGTACGGACATCCGTCCGCTGGAAGCGCTTATTTTTATGCGCGATGTGCGTTCAGATGGCTACTATGAGCAGATGAAGGGGCGCGGCTGCCGCAGTATCAGCGATTCCAGTTTGCAAGCTGTTACCCCCAACGCGGTGAGCAAAACTCGTTTTGTGCTGGTGGATGCCGTGGGCGTTTCTGAAAGCCGAAAAAATGCGTCACAGCCGTTGGAGCGTAAAAAGCAGGTGAGTTTTGAAAAGCTGCTGGAGATGGTGGCGCAGGGCTTGCGTGAGGATGATGCTCTTTCTTCGCTGGCGGCGCGTTGCATCACGCTCAACCGCAAATTGCAGGATAATGAAGCTGCCTTGGCCAATCTTGCCGAACTAACGGGCGGGCTTGATCTGCACGCCGTGGCGGCAGGCTTGCTGCAACGTCTTGATCCTGACCATATACAGACCGTGCGGGCAGAGCGCGAACAACAAACAGGCGCGCCCCTGACGCCAGAGCAGATAGCCGAGCTGGAAGAAGAGGAAAAGGACAACGCTTGTGCCCCCTTTAATAAGGCCGCCTATAGGCAGGCATTGGTGGACGCCCTGCGTCAAACTGATCTCGTTATTGATGATATGACGCCGGATGCAGTGCGCGAGGCTGGCTTTGATCTGCATGAAGCCCAAAAGCGCATTGACCGTTTCAGGGAATTTTTGAGCGAAAATGCCGACCAGATCACGGCGCTGCAAATTATTTATGGCAAACCCTACGCCGCCCGCCGTATGACCTATGCCGCTATAACAGAATTGCACAGTGCTCTTGCCGCCAAGCCGTGGCATATGGATATGGCCACAGTGTGGCAAGCCTATCGCCGTATGGACATTGCAGAGAAAAAAGGGAAAGTGCGTGGCATACCTGTTGAAAAAGCACTCACTAACATCATCACCTTGGTGCGCTTTGCGGCGGGAATGGACAATGAGCTTGTACCTTACAGCCAGCGGGTGGAACAACTTTTCAATCTGTGGCTGGGCCGCCAGAAAAAGGCGGGCAAGGCTTTTTCTGCGGAGCAACTGACATGGCTGGGCTGCGTGAAAGAACACCTTGCCGCCAATGCCGAAATATCCTTACAAGACTTGGGCGATGTGCCGGAGTTTTCCGACCGGGGTGGCATTTTCGCGGCCCGGCGTTTTTTTGGCGCAGAGTTGGAATCTATGCTTGATCAATTAACTGAAAGTTTGGTGGCTTGATGGCGCGTAAGAGAAAAGATACTGGGGAACAAGGTCCAGTGCAGGGGAAATGGGATTTGCCTGCGGGGTGGGAGTGGAAGCGGCTGGGGGAGATATGTCCAGCCAATCGGAAAAAGATACAGCCTGCCACCAAACCTGAATTGCCTTACATCGGCATGGAACATATTGAGCCGTATACAGGTATGCAGTGCGGGCAGGACATTTTCGGGCATATGAAAAGTGCGGGCGTACACTTCTTTCCCGGTGATGTTCTGTACGGTCGATTGCGTCCGTACTTAAGCAAGGTATTCCTTGCAAGGCAAGAAGGTGCATGTTCGCCTGAATTTATTGTTTTTGAAGAAAATAATAACCTTTCAAATAAATACATTGTGTATTTTTTGCGCAGTGGTGATTTTGTAAATTTTGCATCACACCCCGATAATACATCGGGAGAGCGTCCGCGTATTGATTATGCGACTATTGCAGCTCACCCCATTCCCCTTCCTCCCTCACTCCAAGACCAAAAACGGATCGTGGAGCGCATAGACAGTCTCTTTGCCGAGTTGGACAAGGCCGAAGAAACATTGCGCCACACCATCACCCTGTGTGAGCAATACAAGCAATCTGTGCTTAAGGCCGCCGTCACTGGTGAGCTTTCCAAAGAATGGCGTAAGGCCAATAACAAAAAATGGAATATTAAAAAGCTTAAAGATGCACTATTAGAGGTGATTACTGGGCCATTTGGATCAGCATTACACAAAGAAGATTATATATGTGGTGGCATTCCAGTTATTAACCCTGTGCATATTCAGTGCAGAAAAATAATTCCATCCGATAAGATGACCATCTCAAAAAGTAAAGCAGATAGCATGGCTCGGTATTATATGGAAAATGGTGATATTGTTATTGCGCGAAGAGGAGACATGGGAAGGTGTGCACCAGTTCATCATGCCGGTTTTTTCTGTGGTACCGGAAGTATGATACTTCGACCAAAAGTTAATATAAACAATGAATTTTTAGCGATGGCTATTTCTTCAGACCAAACAATACAGTACCTGAATAAAAAATGTGTCGGCACAACAATGAAAAATTTGAACCAAGGTATTTTGCTTGAAGCACAAATTCCGCTTCCGTGTAGTGATGAGCAAAATTACATAATTAAGATAGTAAATGGTTCCCTTCTCGAAAATACACATTTTGAAAAAAAGTGTGAGCAACTGCTTAATATGTATAAAGCCCTCCGCCAATCCATCCTCAAACAAGCCTTCACCGGACAACTCATATGAGCCAACAAACTTCCCTCGTTACCAAAGTTTGGAATTACGCCCACGTTCTGCGCGACCAGGGTATCTCCTACGGCGACTATGTGGAGCAGATCACCTATCTGCTCTTTCTCAAAATGGACGCCGAGCGCGCCAGCATTGGCGAAACTACATCCATTCCTGCCGGGTATGATTGGGCATCCCTTGTCAGCAAAGACGGTGAAGCGCAGGAAAAGCACTACCGTGCCATTCTGGAAAGGCTTGGCATAGAACCCGGCCTCATCGGCACCATCTTCCGTAAGGCACAGAATAAGCTGACTGATCCTGCCAAGCTCAAAAAAGTGGTGGGCCTTATTGATGGTGAAACGTGGCTGGGGCTTGATGTGGACGTGAAGGGGGCTATTTACGAAGGATTGCTTGAGCGTAATGCCGCTGAGGTCAAATCCGGTGCAGGGCAGTATTTTACGCCACGTCCGGTCATTCAGGCGATGGTGGATGTGACGCGCCCGCGTATGGGCGAGAGTGTGTGCGATCCGGCCTGCGGCACGGGCGGGTTTTTGCTTGCTGCCTATGAATACATGAAAGGGCAGAGCCGAGACCGTGTGCAATTGCAGAAACTGCGCGAAAAAACTTTTTCCGGCACAGACATTGTGGATGAAGTGGTGCGCCTGTGTGCCATGAACCTTTACCTTCACGGTATCGGCGGCGCGGCACACGTTAGCCCTGTGCAGCAGGCTGACGCATTGGCGGTGAAACCGGAACGCGAGTACGATATCATTCTTACAAATCCGCCCTTTGGCAAAAAATCCAGCTACCGAGTGGTGGGTGAAGACGGGGCCGTGGAGACGGAACGCGAAACCTATGAACGCGACGATTTCCGTTTCACCACCTCCAACAAGCAGTTCAATTTCTTGCAGCATATCATGAGCACCCTTAAGGTGGAGGGGCGCGCGGCAGTGGTGTTGCCTGACAATGTGCTGTTTGAAGCGGGAGCCGCAGGCGAAGGCTTGCGCCGCCGTCTGCTGGAAGCTTTTGATTTCCATACGTTGCTGCGCCTGCCCACGGGCATATTCTATAAGCCCGGCGTGAAAGCCAATGTGCTGTTTTTTGATAAAAAGCCTGCCAGCAAAACAGCGTGGACAAAGGATTTGTGGGTGTATGATCTGCGCACGAACAAGCACTTCACCCTCAAGGAACGCCCCCTCACCCGCGCTGATTTAGATGATTTTGTAGCGTGCTATAATGCGGATAATCGCAGCAGACGGCAGGAATCCGACCGCTTCAAACGTTTTTCGGCAGCAGAACTTCTTGAGCGCGACAAGCTGAATCTTGATATTTTCTGGCTCAAAGATGATAACCTGACAGATATTGACAACCTCCCCGCGCCGGAAGTTATCGCCGCAGAAATTGTGGAAAATCTTGAGGCCGCTTTGGAACAGTTTGGCAACGTTATGGAAATGTTGAAGAAGAATGCTTGATAAAAGCATTTTTTGTAATCAGCCTCCGACTAACGATTCCAAGGTGCAAACATGACACCAGAAGTAATGAAATTTTGGCTGGATATCTTCCATTCTCCTGTTGCATTAACGCTGGCAGGGGCTTTGTTGGGGGCAGTGTCAACACTTGTCGGGGTATGGCTCAAGTCTCGACACGATGCCAAGGAAAATCAAAAAGCATGGGAACGTCAAGAGATAACACGCAAGGAAGAACGGCTTTTTTCACTTAAAACTGGCGCGTATAATGACTTTGCAAAGCTTTTTATTTCTAACCCCGTGACAGGTCTTGAAGCCATGGGTAATAATATGATAGCTGTCTCTATTGAGTTATCAAATTATGGTTCTATACCTGTTAAACATGAAATCAAAAAATTTTTTACTATCGCAAATGAGTGGAGAATAGAGCAATCGGAAGAAAAAAGCTATACTGGACAGAGCTGCTAGAAAGCAGCTTGACGTTGTGCATGAAAAAATTATTGAGGATATTATGGCACACCATGATTCTGCTTAATATTTATAGTTATCAAAAATTAAGAATTTTGATACTATGTAGTGCGAGTGTAAAACTTATACCTTGATTATTTTTGAGGTAAATATGATAGAAAATAATACTGCTATTGCTACGGTATATGCCCGCGCCAAAGGTATAGAGCGTGCTATTGCTCAAATACCATCTAACGGGGCGGTGCGTTCCTCCATAGGCAAGGATATTTCATCCTGCGCTAGGATGCTAGCAGAAGCAACCGGCGAAGATTATTCTTGCCTTGTCATCGAAGAGAGGTATTACTACCGTACTCCACCTTGGGGTTGGATAGTGAGTCGCCAACTTGCAGAAAGTAAGCTTTTACAGTTAATCAATATACTTGAGCAGGTATATCACTATGGGGAACCAGGAATAGAAGCGGGAGCTGCTTATAATTTTATTAAAGATACAATACTTAAGTCACGTTGCTCTGATTTGCTATCTTTGGAAGATAATTTTGATAGGGTAATCAACCAGGCAACACAGGTGTTCGAAGACAGAATACGTGAGATTTCAGGTTTGGGAAGTTTAACTGGAGATGCTTTGATTTGTAAAGCTATTGGCCATGATCCTACAAGTATTATCCGTTTTAGTGTCGACAACAATGAGCATTCTGGTTATTTTTTTATTTGTAAAGGGATTGTAGCTGCATTCAGAAATAAAACTCATCACAGAATTATTGATACTATCACACGAGAAGAGGCACTCAAGTTTTGCGGGTTCATTGATACAATACTTGGTGTACTTAACTCTTGCGAAATTGTGAAAGGAGAACAAACTCTGTGAAAATGCCTACCTTTGACCAGCTTATGCTCCCTACGCTCAATGCGCTGGAAAATCTCGGTGGCTCTGGCAGCATTGAAGAAATCGCCAATGCTGTGATTCAAGCGCTCAGCCTGCCGGAAAACATTACTTCGCAGGCGCATAATCCCGAAAAATCCAGTCAGACTGAAGTGGAATATCGTCTTGCTTGGGCGCGGACGTATCTCAAAAAGTACGGCCTTATTGATAATTCCGAACGTGGCGTGTGGGCACTGACGGCACAGTACGAACCGGGGCAGGCAGTCGATATTGAGTCCATTGTACAATCTGTGCGTGTGGGTAGTGGCGTCCGTACAAGGAAAAAAACATCTCAACATGCGGTGGAAGAAGAGCTTTTGCCCACCATAGCCGAAGAGGTAGAAGCTGGCTGGAGAGAAATGGTGCATCAGCAGTTGCTCCTCATGAAACCAGATGCCTTTGAGCGTCTTGCCATGCGTCTGCTACGCGAAAGCGGCTTCGTGCAGGTGGAAGTCACTGGCCGCTCTGGTGATGGCGGTATTGACGGCAAGGGCATTATCAAATTGCAAGGTGTATTAAGTTACCATGTTGTTTTTTAGTGCAAACGCTATAAGGAAAGCGTAGGCTCCGGGGCTATCCGAGACTTTCGTGGAGCCATGATCGGCAGGGCCGACAAGGGACTTTTTATTACAACCGGAATTTTTACCCGTGATGCCATCAAGGAGGCCACTCGTGACGGAGCCCCGCCCATTGACCTCATTGATGGCGATAACCTTGTGGACATGCTTAAACAGCTTCGGCTCGGCGTAACTGTCCGTATGGTGGAGGAAATCGAGGTCAATAATGCTTGGTTTAAAACAATCTAAGATTTCATAGTCTCATTCCTGGTCCTCTCATGCATGACCGTTTACCCTGCACCTGTAAGTTCTCTATTTGCCGGGCAACAGCGCGTTCAGCCTGACCAACAAGGGTTGCAAGCTCTCGTACACAGCGTTCAAGCGCGCCAAGTGCGCGGTCATGGTGTGCTGTTTTGTCTGTAACGTCTGAATCTCCTTCTTTATTTGCTCCAATTCTCTGTTGTGTTGTTGCAGCGTCTGGGCGTGACTGGCTTGGCTGTCGCGCAAAAGCTGTTCCGTGTGCTCCAGCGATTCTTTGAGCATCCGCTCCAATTCGGTCATGATTTACTCCACTTTCCATGCGGGTTGATTCTCGAATGCCCATCCGCTTTTCAGTGTGCGGCGGCTTCGGCACTATGAAGCGCCCATTGGGGGCGTCTTTTAACGTTAGTGGCCATGAAGCAAGGGGTTTCTCCAAGTTGTTTTTGGTCGCCTGAAGTTCGTTGATTTCCGCCATCAGGTTCATCGTTTGCTTCCCCGCCAAGGTCATCAGGCCCCAGCCGCCCAGCCCCGCGCCCAGCAGGATGCTCAGGCTCAGAAGCAGGCCGCGCAAGCATGTTCAACCAAAGGCGCGGCTCACTATCTGGCTGCGGGAGCTGAAGGCCTTTTCCAAATTCCCAAGCCGGGCGATGATAGCGGCTTCGGTTGTATTCAGCGCGTCTTGCGATGACTGCCGCAAGCTCTCGCTCAAGGCGCTGAACTGTTGTTTGGTCTGGTTCTCCATCTCCTGTCTGTCCTGTTCGGCCTTGGCCCGCACGCGTTCGGCTAAGGATTTGGCTGAAATTCCACTGTTCGGCATAGATACCTCCTTTCAGACGTAATTTTTCCCCGCTGTCGGGGTCTTTGACGGTGATATAGTCCTTTCCCGCCCGATTTATTTCCAGTCCGGCATCCTGCAAGGCAATGAGCACCTCGGCGCGGGTGGATGCTTGCCCTTGCTCCACTTTGGCCTGCATATATTCGTGGATAGCCTCCTTTGCGGCGGCGCGGTCGTCTGGTTTTGGCGCTTTGCCCCAGCGCAACAACCGTGCTCGGTGCAAATCCGTATGGGCTGGAGTATAGATGCGGATGCGCTCTGGGTCGTCCGGCCTGGCCCAGCCTTCACGGTGATTATGCAGATCGCGAAAGAGGTCAAAGTGCTTTTGCCAGCCGGGTGGACATGGATTGAAGGCTTTGCCGCTGACCAGTTCCACACGCGGGATTACAAAGTGCAGTTCGTGATGCCCTGCATGGACGTGCCGTACCCAAAGGACATTACGTTGATCCGCCTCCAGCCCAGCAAAGGCCAGGGTTTCAAAGTCATCCATGACACGTTGTTCCTGTTCCGGTGTCACGGTATCGTCAGGATGCCAAGAAAGCACGCCAGCGGTAAAACGCCACTTGGTGTCCAGCGAGTCGATGAGTGCCCGTGTCAACTCAGGGTCACCACGCAGCACATCCGGCTGATGAGCATCGCGGCCGGGGTAGTCCGCGCGTACAAGGTAATTGGTGGGGCCTTCGCCCGTGCCCTGGCCGTGAGGAAAGACCTTCATGTACATGATGTTTCCTTTTGTGCGAGGGTGAGCGCGGGGGGCCGACCGGAGGCGGCGAAGCCGTGCCCGTTGGCGAGTCTTCGAGCTTTACGGGCATCGAGAGCAGAGATGTGTCTGCTTTTACCGTATTTTCAAGACTGACCAGGGCAGAGAGCACATTCAGCGTGTCGGCGCGGCTCTTGTACATGTTGGCCCAGCGGGCAAGCTGATTAAGGTTCGCGCCGATGCGGGCAAGCTGCCGGATGCGCTCCTTCTCCAGAGGCGTTTGCCGCAGACGATAGTCCAAGGCACGCTGGCGGATAAAATCCGTTACGGTCTGGCCCTGAGCTGCGGCCTTGGCTGCGATAGCCTCTTTCTCCGCTGGAGTGACGCGCAGTTTAATCCACGCACTGCGGGTGTTGTGTTCCGACTTCATGGTTTTGACCTTTCCAAGAGCGCCTTTTTGCCCGCATACAGCGTCAGGAGGCACAGTACATTTCGGTCATGTGCCAAAGGAGCACACTCCCTCATGCCCTGCTTGCCTTCCTTGTCTGCGGGCAAAAATTCACTCTTGGTGGAGTTGGCAGGGTTCGAAGGGCGCACGCACTCGCCAGCCCCGGCAGGGGGCACCGCGCCAGCGTGTGCCCACAACGGGTAGGCTGGCCTTCAGCCTTACTGCCATAGGTCAGCGCGCATGGCTTTACGGCTGCGAAATATGAAAAAAGCGAAAAAAGCGAAATATGTTTCATGCTTTTATTCTCCTTTTTTTTCGCTTTCTTCGCTTATTACGCGCAACGATATGATAAGCCGGGGACGACCTGCGTTTTTTTGTTTTAGGATGCTGATGCGCTGCTGCCCTTCCAGTTGTTGCAGGAGCGGTTGCAGGCGCTCACGAGGCACATGGCGGTTGAGGGCGGCGCTGAGTTCCGTGGCTGTGAGCGGCCCGGCCTTGAGTGCAGCCAGCACTTTTTCCTCCAGAGGATCGGCCACGCGGTCACCAAAAATATACAGTGCCGATTCCTGCGCATAGCTCCACATGGCCAGAGCGGCTTGCAAGTGTTTTTCGTTAATCCGCTCCGCGCCTTCCAACAGCGCATAGATGAGCGCCAACCGTAAGGTCTGGGCTTCGGCACGGTTGATGATGCTCCCGGCAAGGCCGCTGTGTTCCTGCGAAAGCTCGGCATACAGGCTTTTCCACAAATCCACGGCGGGCGGTGTCATAGTTATGGTTCCGCGTTGCTGGGCCAGCCCGACCAGTCGCCAGAGTTCACGTTGCAGCGGGGCCAGCTCTGCATCCGGCATTCGTGAAGGCAAGGGCACCAGTTTGGAGCGGCGGGCGCAAATCCACAAAAAGCGGTTGCCGAAACCGTTCACTGCCTGCACATCTCCCAGGCACACGGCCAGTTCTTGCATGGTGATGTGGGTCAGAATACTGATATGCGCCCCGCGCACGGTCACAGGGTTGCTTTTGGTGAGTGGCGCATAGTCGCCGGAATCCCAGAAGCAACGGATGCCCATTGAAAGTGTATTACCCTCGCGCTTGGTGCAAGCCAGCCCGCTGGCAAATTCTTCGTCCAGAATGATGAGGCGCTTGTCACCCTTATCGCGGATAGGTTCGTTGGGGTTTTGTCGTTGGTGGCGTTCGCGTTCTTCGTCCGATTCGTCGCGTACATGGTGGGCCAGCCCTTCTCCGGTGGAAAGAGGGCCGCCGCTTTCTCTGGCGGGCAAGGCCACGCCCCAGGCTTTTAGGTCAGCAGGTTGGCAGTGGTCGCGGGCAAAGAGCTTGGTCACGGGATGGCGCGGCGTGCCTTTACGGGCTTTGCTGGAATTACCGCAGATGACAGCAAAGAGGCGCGGAGGGTGGATGGTTTCTCCGACATAAAAATGGGGGCCAGGGCCGGAGCGCCCTCCGTAGCTGTAAATCTCCGCGCCGAAGCGCACCAAAGCGGTGACGCATACCGCCGCTGGATCGGCTTCGCTGTTGCGTGTGGCAAGGCGTACAAAATCGCCCAACAGACCGGGACAGGCATCCCACGAGAAGCGCGGCCACTCTTTCAGGGGAAGTTCGTCACTGTCGGGCGGCGGGGTGTCTGTCTGCACTGCGACCATATGACCGTCCATGCGCGATGAAACGGAGCGGCAGAAGTTTTCCGCTGTCATGGCGGCTTGCAAGGCTTGATAAGGAGCAAAGTCTTTCGGCGCAGGATCGGCCACGTCCCATTTTTTAGGGAGGCTTGCTGGCGGCAGCACCACATGGACGTTGAAGGCAATGTTTTTCAGTAATGTGCCAATCTCCAGCACAGCCTTGAAACCTGGTTCGTCATTGTCCGGCCAGATTGTGACGCTACGACCTGTCAGCGATGACCAGTCTGCTTTGTTCACAGCGTTGGCCCCACCGCTCCAGGTAAGTACGGCGTACTGCGGGAAGAGAGCTTGGGCCGCGTCCGCTGTCTTTTCTCCTTCCACCAGCAACACTGGACGCTCTGGGCGTTGAAGGACGGGTAAACCGTACAGCGGGCGTGGTTCCGGCAGCGCCTTCCATGCCCATTGGGGGTGGCCTGTGCCATACCGCCCAAAAGTCAGTGGCAGAATGACTTTACCATCAGCTGTTTCAAACCGCGCCGTATAACCAAGAGTGCGATTTTGCACATCGGCATAACGCCAGAGAGCGGACGCCTGTCCATGTTGCGCATGATGGCGTGGCGGCTGAGGGGCGGAATCCGGCACGGGCAAGATGATGCTGAACACAGCGGTCTGACGAAAACTGTGCGTTTTCGGATACGCTGTCTGTTCCGCATCTATATGGTATATCCGCGTAAGCTCTTGTGCTGCCTCGCCTTGACGCATATTCCAAACGTTAGCGGCCAAAGCTATTACGTCCCCCCAGCTTTCGCCCGTGGCAAAATCGCTGCCCTTGCATGTCTCCAAATTGGTAGCACAGGATGTGCCTGCCCCTCCTTGCAACGACGCGCACACATATTCCTTGCCGGAAATACGTCCGCCGGGCAGCAGGTCTGCCAGTACTTCTGGCAAGCGTGGATTCAACGAGTCTTTAATGCGCTCAAAAATGTTGCTCATTTGCCGCTCCGCAGTTGGGGTACAGTGTCCGTGGTATGCACCCCCCCGTGAGGCGAACCATGTGTCTAGTTCTTCCCGATCGTACATGACGCGGCTGCCGAGTTTGAAATAGCGCGGGCCTTTTTTGCGGCAGCGCCACAGCTCCAAGGTGCAGGGCTTCACGCCAAGATAAGCGGCGGCTTCTTGAGTATTGAGCTTTTTGCTGGGCATAGTATTTCTCCTTTGATGAGGTTGCATGGTATCCGGTATGGGAAAAACAACCCGGATGCGAAAACATAGCCTGGCATCAAAGAGAAAAAAATCCATATGCCAAAAAATGCTAAACAAAACCTCCCCATCTCAGGTTGAGGTAGGGAGGTTTTAATGATTTGGTATATTATTTAGGTGGTTACATTCGCGCAAAATATCGCGCAATAAACCTGACTTTCTTTGGTTTGCATAGCTGTCAGCCCTGACGGGGCGCACCTCCCTGGTTGATGTATTTTGTGGGCATCGTTTCACGAAATAGTTCTACATACGCGGGTGAGGTGATTTTGATATCATGTGATTTGGCTATGGCTAAATATTTCTGCGTAATCTCTTCACGCGAAAGCGTTCGGGGTGGCTTCACTTCGCAGATTACTGAATGTGTGAGAAGAATGAGTACCGCCATATGATTTTTGGCGGCATCAAGCTGCTTTTTCATGTGGCCCGCAGTGCCTGAGGCAGATGTGTACTGTCCTGTGAGTTTTTTATTTTCTTGCCGTAAGCCAGCATTTATTTTTTCAAGAGCCACCAATTGGGCGGCTAAGAGGTCATTTTCCTGTAGGGATTTTCCCCATTTATTTTGCTCCGTCTGTATGATGGATTGAATCTCATCGTAATCACAGCAATAGTGTGCTGAACCTAAGGCGTTTAATCGATCAGAATGAAAGAAAAGAGGAGAAAGAAATGTAGAAATGAGTTTACACTGTACGTTATCAGTAACATCAATGCCTAGTGGAACTTTTGCTCTGAATACATTGATGGCATAATGTTTGAGTGTTTTGATACTCTCCGCGTGCGTAGTGGCGTGCAATAAGCGCATGGCCTTATTGAGACGAATCGCTTTGGGAAGTGTTGTTCTCCCCCAAAGAGAAAAAAAGTGGTATACCAGAAAACAGACAGGTGCTGTTATCAGAATACCGCAAATAAGCACAAATATCACACTCAAGCTGAGGTCGTACAGGGATGCGTCTGCAACAGCCCGACGCAACAGCATGGCGCAGGTGATAGCGGTCGCGTATAGCCCAAGTATGCCCACGATAACCACAGCCATATAGCGAATGGTTCTTATTGTATTGAGTTTTTGAGCTGCGTTCATTTTAGTACTTCCCATTTTCCGCCTTTCGTGGGGCCAACGCGGCGTACTGCGCCTGCTTCTTTCAAGCAATCCAAGTGTCGTAAGACCGTCCGCTGGGAAATACCTAGCGTTTCTGCAATGTTTAATGTAGTTATTTTAGGATATTGTTTGAGGGCTGCGAGTATGGCGGCAGTGGTGTTTTGTGACTTTTCTTGTGACACCTCATAAGTTTTTGATGACAAATTGCGCATTTCTTGTGACATGTCTGCATTTTCTGATGACAATTTTTGTTCTTCTGATGCCAGCGTCACCAAGGATTCGGGTCGAAGTATTTTTCTATGTACGATGCTCTTAAACAAACATCCGTCACGGTCATCAATAAATTCAATAGGTTCCCAG
The DNA here is from genome assembly GCA_902373525.1 of uncultured Bilophila sp. GTDB lineage: Bacteria > Desulfobacterota > Desulfovibrionia > Desulfovibrionales > Desulfovibrionaceae > Bilophila. The sequence continues at coordinate 26,266 of CABKMN010000011.1, forward strand.
CTTTTCAATGCGCGATGTATTCCTGAGCCAATGCCATGATAGGGCAGCAGTCCTTTGGCGGCATATGAAATCAGAATGGGATTACGGATATTGGAATTTCCAGCCTTGATTTTTTCTACAGTCAGGTTGTTGGGCAAATGTCCAGGACTGATGATTTCTATTCTATCATCATACATGAAAATGCGGATGGGCGCGCTGATAAGGTAGTCACGATGCACCAGCGCATTGACAAGCAGCTCCTCAAAGACGACTTCAGGGATTTCCGATGTACCGGGGGCGTTCACGCCGTGTCCCGCCTGCACTTTATGAAGATTGCGCATAATGAACGCAAAGGCGTCCTTGAACAGGCGCGGCATGGGACCGGAAAAATCTTCGGTGTCCATATAGTCGCTGACATGTATTTCTGTGCCGGGAAAACGCACAGCTTTCACCACAAATTGCGGGAGTATCCATTCTGGATGCTCTGCAAACATGAGCACTCCGGCAAGATTCAGAACCCCGCCTTCCGTCGCAAGATTCAGATTTTGCAGCAGACGGATCAGGTCATCCGGTGAATCCGGGAAATCCAGTTCATATTTTTGGCTGAGAAAATCACGGAACAGCAGTTTGTCCAGTTTATCAACGCCCGCTTTCGTGGGCAATTCATCAGCATGGAATTGACTGCTTATTTGAAAAATACGGCGCAATTCTTCCTTGGAATTGACGCGGCGCTTGTCCGAGCCGGTTTTCAGCCAGATAACGCCGTTTTTATCGAAATATGGCTTGTCCAAGCCCTTGGGCACGGTGAGCACAATGACCAGATTCCCATTTTCCAGCAGCACATTTTCGGTGAACACAGTCAACGGACTGCGAACCAGCTGACTTGCGGCATTGCTGATAAGTTGATTGAGTCGGGCGACATCGGCGGCGGAAAGCCCCGGCAGACTGCCATCATCAGCAACACCAAGATATATGGTGCCGCCTTCAGTATTGGCGAATGCCGCCATTTCCGCTGCCAGAGATTCGGCATTGCGGATGTCTACCTTAAATTGGTGAGTGCTGTCCTCCCCAAGGGCAACCTGAGTACGCAGGTTTTGTTCTGTATGTGGCATGAAGTACCTCGCTGTCATTTTCCTGTGTATTCTTGCTGTATCATACGGCGTCAAAGCGCTGCTGCCTAGTGGCGAAAAGGCAGGGGCTCATAGTCCTGCCAATATCTTCGCCGCTGCATTGCCTGCTGCCGTCATGGATTCGGGCAGGAACTGGCCATATTTTTTCTTGGTGAACTCAGCATTTTTGTGGGTAAGCATTTCCGCGATCATGTCCAATGTGAACTGACCGCTGTTTGCCAGCGTCACGGCAAAGTGATGCCGCAGGCCGTGGAAAGGGCGGAACTTGGGCGGCAGGCAGGCCGCCTTGCGAATGGAATCTACTGCGCTGCAATCTTTGCGCAGCCCGCCATCTTTGCCAGGGAATACATAGGGGCTGTCGGGAAAGCGTTCATTCTTCCATGCCAGTTGGGCGTGAATGACTTCTTCCGCCACACTGCTGAGTCCTATGGAGACAGATTTGCCGCCCTTGGGGTCACGGATGCGGATAAGCTTCATATGGAAATCAAGGTCGTCCACTTCCAGCTTGAATATTTCCCCACGCCGCATTCCTGTGAAAAAGGCCAGCAAGAGCATATTGGCAACGTCGCGTACTGGCCAGTCTTTGAGCAGGGTGAGAAAACGCTGGGCCTCTTCCGGCTTCAGGTATTCGATGACTTCATTATCCTTGATGGGCATTTCAATTTGAAAAGTAAGGGCGGGGCAGCGATTGGTCTTTACGCCAAAGTTGACAATACGTCGTAGAAGTTCAAGCGCATTCCAAAGTGTGGCCGGTTTGCGGTCACTCAACGACTTGCGCAGCTCTTCCACCATCTGCGGCGTAATTTCCGATACCGTGCGCTTGCCGAAGAGCGGAACAAGGTGCTTGGTGTAACGGTTGCGGTCGGTCACAATACCTTTAAGGCTGGGGCCTTTAATTTCAAAGTAGGCATCCGCGATGTCTGCAAAAGGTTTGTCGCGTTCTGCCTGCTCCCGACGGATTTCCTTGGCCGTTTTGACTTCTTCTCCGTGGCGCACGGCTTTGACCCGCTCTGCGCGGATTTCTGCCGCCACATCAGGCCCGTACCCTTCGGAAATTTTGCCAACCTTTTCCCAAATCAGACGGCGGCCCGAACGGTAGTTGATAAAAAAGCAGAGATTAGGGGAGCCATTATACATTTCCTCAAGTTCGTAATAATACACTCCTGCCCATTTTTTAGGGTGGTAGCGCTTGTATTTTGATGCCATGAATCTCTCCTTTTGGCCGGTCGGGGTGGAATAGAAAGGTACAAAATAGCGTCCTAACCACGGCTATTTTCCTAACCTATTCCTAACCACAAGGCAAGATTTCCTCAAAATTCGTCAAATTCTGTCAAAAGAGTTTTTTATATATAATATTGAAATTAAAAGAAAATATGTTTTAATCTTGGTAAATCAAATTCCTTCAAAGCTCTTCAAAAAGGGCTCATAACCCGAATGTTGTATGTTCAAATCCTGCCCCCGCAACCAGTGAGAGTACAGGCGGTTAACATGAAAATGTTAACCGCCTTTTTTGTTTGGTGCCGGTGTGAGCTGTCACGCAGTTTGAGAACGGGCCAAGGCATTTTTTTGCCTTGGCCCGTTCTTTGTTAATCGATATTCAAGAGACGATCCGCGCTCAATTGTGCGTACTCTGGTGACAGCTCCACGCCGCTAGCCTGTCTTCCGTTTGCAGTCGGGCGGAGATTGGACTACCTCCTTTCTAGCGGGTGTTGCCAGTGCGTGACGGAACAGGGGAGGCAGGGCATGGCGAAAGAGGAGCGGGCTTCGCGGCAGGTTGTCGTTCTGTCGTTGATCACGGCGGCCTGTCTGATCGGGGATTCGATGCTGTACATCGTCCTGCCCGTACATTTCGCGGAGGCTGGGCTGGCCTCGCTGTGGGAGGTGGGCATCATCCTGTCCGTCAACAGGCTGGTCCGTCTTCCGCTCAATCCGGCGGTGGGTTGGCTGTACCGCCGGATCAGCGACCGGACCGGCATCTTCATCGCCACCGTACTCGCCACCCTGACCACGTTCGGCTACGCCTTCGCGGACGGGTTCGCCGCGTGGCTGTTCCTGCGCTGCCTGTGGGGCGTGGCGTGGACATTGCTGCGGCTCGGCGGGTTTTACTGCATCCTCGGCGTGTCTTCGGACGGGGATCGCGGCTACTTCATGGGCCTGTACAACGGGCTGTACCGCAGCGGCAGTCTGGTGGGCATGCTCTTCGGCGGGATTTTCGCGGACTGGATCGGGTTCCCCTTTACCGCCATGTTGTTCGGAGCGTGTACCGCCGTGACCATCGTACTCGGGCTCGCGTATGTACCCCGCGGCACCGGAGCGCTCCCGGCGGGGGCGGTCCGCGAAGAGAACGCATGGCGCTGGAAGGACGGCGCGGTGCTGTGGGTCATGGCGACCGGGCTTGTCGTGGCGCTCATCTATCAGGGGCTGTACGCCGCCACCCTCAGCCAGCTTGTCCAGAGCCATTTCGGGGGCGACGTATCGCTGTTCGGCGTGGCCGTGGGCGCGGCGACGTTCGGCGGCGTGTTGCAGGCCATCCGCTGGGGCTGGGAGCCGTGGTTGGCCCCGTGGTTCGGAAAGCTGTCGGACCGGCGTTTCGGACGCCGGACCATGATGCTGGTCTCGCTCGGGGCCGGAGCGGTCGCGTTCGGGCTTACGGCATGCCGTTTGCCCCTGCCGTTGTGGATCGCCGTGCTGCTTCTCTCTCAGCTTGTGGGCACCTCGCTCACCACCGTAGCGGACTCCGTGGCTTCGGACACGGCGCCCCTGCGCGGGGGCCGGGTGTTCATGATGTGGTATTCGTTCGCGGTGGACCTCGGAGCGGCGATTGGTCCGGTTGTCGCCTACTTGATCAGCGATTTCTGGGGAATGGACGCCGCCTACGCCTTGACCGCTCTACTGTTGCTGGCGTTCACCGTGAAGTGGTGCTGGTCGGCTCCGCTGCTCAGGCCCTTCGTACGTCCGGGGCGCGGCGGCTCGCCCCGGTCCTGAGGCTGATCCGGGAACGGATGTTATCCCATCCCCAACAGGCCGGAGAACCGTTTTCCGGCGTTTTCTCTTGGACAAAAGAGTCCACGTCCGCTCAGGGCAACGGATGACCGCAGGCCGGAGCGTTCGGAGCCTCTCCGGTTCCCCGTATATGGGAAGAAGCCCCATCCGGTTCGCCGGGTGGGGCTTTGGCGTATGGAACTTTCCGCCGGGAGAGGGCCTTGGGCGAGGGATGAGAATCCGTTGATATTCTTTCATGGGAAACGAAGCGGGAAAACCGTTTCCTGTCAGTCTGTTGGAACGGTGTACGCGGTTCTCAGCGGCTTGTTGCCCCCGTCCGTCCGGGATACGAGGAAGGATACCCCAGGACGGGGCGAACAGCAGCCGGGTCCTTCCGGCGCAGGGAGCGTCATGATGAAACAGCGGAACGGCGGTATGGGCCACGCGGCGAAACGGCGGGAACCGGATTATGTTTGAGGAACCGTTTGCCGGAGGGCGTTCGCTTGTCCATGCGGTGGACCCGAGGGTCCGGATCGGGCTGGCGCTGCCCTGCGCCGTGTGTCTCGCCGTGGTGCGCCATCTGGCGGCGGCCTGTGCGGGGTTGGGGTTTGCCGCGCTCCTGCTGGCGATCAGCCGCCCGCCGCTCGGCGCGACCCTGCGCCGCCTGTTCGCCGTGAACGTCTTCATCGCCTTCCTCTGGCTGACGGTGCCCTTCACCGTGCCGGGCGACGTGCTCGCGTCATGGGGTCCGCTGGCGCTGACCCGGCAGGGCGTGGACCTGACCCTGCTTGTGACCGTGAAGTCCAACGCCGTGGTCATGGCCTTTCTGGCGCTGGTGGCGACGATGGATTCCCCGACCATCGGCTACGCGCTGGACCGGCTGCGTTTCCCGTCCAAGCTGACCTTTCTGTTTTTGTTCACCTACCGGTACCTGCACGTCATCGCCGACGAGTGGCGCAAGCTGCATGTGGCGGCGCGGCTGCGCGGGTTCGTCCCCAAAACCAACATGCACACCTACAGGACCTTCGGCAACATGCTCGGCATGGTGTTCGTGCAGAGCTTCGACCGTTCCGTGCGGGTCTACGAGGCCATGCTTCTGCGCGGCTTTTCCGGGCGTTTTTGTTCCGTGACCGGGTTCCGGGCCACGCTCCGCGACGGGCTGTTCGCGGCCCTGACGCTTGCGGGGCTGGCCGCCGTCATCCTGTGCGACGTGTACCCGGAGCTGATCCATGTCTGAACCCTCCATCGTCGAACTCGATCACCTGTCGTTCGCCTATGCCGGAGGCCGCGAAGTCCTCCGGGACGCCTGCCTGTCCCTCCGCCCCAACGAACGGATCGGCCTGTACGGCCCCAACGGCAGCGGCAAGACCACGCTGTTCCGGCTGATCATGGGGCTGGCGAAGCCGAGGGAGGGCGACGTGCTGTTCCACGGGCGGCCCATGAAGGACGAGAAGGATTTTCGCGCGCTGCGGTGCCGCATGGGGCTGGTGCTCCAGCACGCCGAGGATCAGTTGTTCTGCCCCACCGTGCTGGAGGACGTGGCCTTCGGGCCGCTCAATCTGGGGTTGTCCCCGGACGAGGCGGCAGAACGCGCCCTGCGGACCCTGCGAGGGCTGGGGCTGGAAGGCTTCGAGGGGCGGCTGACGCACCGGCTGTCCGGCGGCGAAAAGAAGCTGGTATCCCTCGCGGCGGTGATGGCGATGCAGCCCGAAGCCCTGCTGCTGGACGAACCCACCAACGGGCTGGACCCCGAGGCGCGGGAACGGCTCATTGACATTCTGCAACGGCTGCCCACGGCCCGGATCGTCATTTCGCACGACTGGGACTTTCTGGCGGAAACGTCCACCGGCTACCTGACCATCGTGGACGGGCGGCTGTCAGATTCCGCGCCGTCGCTGGCGCACGCCCATACGCACATGCACCCTCTGGGGGATGCTCCGCACGCGCACATGGAGTAGTCGCGGACGAGGGCGGCGGCGCGGCGTACCCCCGCGTACAGGAACAGGGTAGAGGAACGGTTTTTAAGAAAGGCTCTGCATAGTACGTGGTTGTTTCATCTCCACAGCACGGTGAAACGACGACCTTTTTCTCCAGTTCTCCCCTTGGCGGAATCCATGCTTGGGGCATTTTATTGGTTATTCCTTTGGCATTTCAAGGAATAAAGCATCAACCATTTTCTATGACGCAGCCTTAAGAAAGAGCTGTTTAGGCGCGCCCCGCGCATGTGGGGCAGGAGATTATTGACGCGGAACGAAAGCGCATCACGCCCTGCGCGCGGGATGGAGCATCAGGAGAAGAGTTCTCCATCGTTGAAGCGAATCAAGCCCCCGCGTACGCGGGACAGCGTTACCGAACAGGAAGAGCGCTATAGCAACGAAAGGCGTGTCTCCATATACGCGGGACGGAGGTGGGTGAGAGGAAACGCTGTGTAAAAAAACGGGGCGCGTCCCCGCGCACGCTGGACAGAGATGGATAGGGAATGTTCCTGATTGGTTGTATGCACACAAGTGGCGGAACGGGCGCGGCGGGGACGGGAGGGGCGTTGCTCGGAGGAGCGGCGGGAAAAGGCGCGCGGGCGCAAAAAAAGCGTGTTCTCCGGGAGGGGGAACACGCTTTTTGCGTTACGCGGCGGCGTGACGCGGGGAGACGATGCGGTAGCCGAACCAGACCGCGCAGACGCACAGGACGGCGTTCAGGAGGATGTTCAGGCCCGCCAGTGCGGCGTCGCCCGTGTGGTAGAGGTTGAAGGTGTCCAGCGAGAAGGTGGAGAAGGTCGTGAAGCCGCCGAGGAAACCGGTCCCGAGCAGGCTGTAGCCCACGGTGAACGGTTTTCCGCTGCGCTTCATGGCCCCCTGCAACAACCCCATGAGGAAGCCGCCGAGCACGTTGATGCACAGGATGCCGAGAGGATAGCTCATGGTCAGGCCGCTCATGATCGCGGCGTTGAGCTTGAAGCGGCAGACCGCGCCCGCGGCGCCGCCGCAGAGCACGGCGACGGTGTTTTCGATATACGACATGCGGCCTCCTTAGTGGACCATCAGGAAGAAGCCGATGGCGGTCCCGCACAGGCACAGCGCCATGTTCACGATGACGTTCGTGACGGCCTTGGCGGGCTGTCCGTCGCGGAAGGCGGCGAACGTGTCCATCGAGAAGGTGGAGAACGTGGTCAGCGCGCCGAGAAAGCCCTCGCCGATGAAGTCGTGCCACGGGATCACGGGGACCATGTTCATTTTGATCGCTCCTACGAGCAGCCCCATGATGAACGAGCCGAGCACGTTCACGAACAGGGTGCCGTAGGGGAAGCCCTTGCCGAACCACGAAGCGAACCAGGCGGATATCTGGAAGCGGAAATAGGCGCCGATCGCGCCTCCGCCCGCCACCCAGAGGGTTCCGGTCAATTCGGTCATAACGAGTCCTTTCGGGAGGGCCGGACCCGAAGGCCCGGCCCGGAAGAGTTACATCTTGTAGGCGTCTTCGCCGTGCAGGGATTCGTCGAGCCCGGCTTCTTCCTGTTCCTTGGTGACGCGGATCGGCCCCCAGGTGTTGATGACCTTCAGGATGATGATGGTCACGACGAAGGAATAGACGGCCACGACGATCACGCCGAGAAGCTGCATGAGGAACTGGTGGATGCCGGCGTTCACCTTGTCGATGTTGGCGCTGGCGAGGATGCCGAGGAGCAGGGCGCCGGTGACGCCGCCCATGCCGTGGGCGCGCCAGACTTCGAGCGCGTCGTCGAAGCCGAGGCGTTCCTGCACGTTCTTGGCGAAGTAGCACACGGTGGAGCCCACCGCGCCGATGATGATCGCGGCCCACGGTTCCACGTAGCCCGCGCAGGGCGTGATGGTGGCGAGGCCGGCCACGGCGCCGACGAGCACGCCGGAGAAGGAGGGCTTGCGGTCATAGTGCCAGTCGTAGAGCATCCACACGATCATGGCGATGGAACCGGCGATGGTCGTATTGGTGAAGGCGTAGGCCGCCAGACCGTCGGCGGCGTACGCGCCGCCCGCGTTGAAGCCGAACCAGCCGAACCACAGCAGGCCCGCGCCCACGGCGACCAGCGGGAGGTTGTTGGGAACGGTCGGTTCGCCGGGCTTCATGTCGTCGCGGCGTCCGAGGAAGATGACCGAGGCGAGGGCCGCGAAGCCCGCGCTCACGTGGATGACGATGCCGCCCGCGAAGTCCACCACGCCGATCTTGGCGAGGAAGCCGCCGCCCCAGACCCAGTGGCAGACAGGGATGTAGATGAAGATCATCCACAGGACCAGAAACTTCAGGTAGCCGCGGAAGTTCAGGCGTCCCGCGAACGCGCCCGTGATCAGCGCCGGGGCGATGACCGCGAACATGAGCTGGTAGGCGAAGAACAGAATGAAGGGAACCGTGCTCGCATAGACCGGGCTCGGGGCGATGCCCACGCCGTCCAGCGCGAAGTGGTAGCTGATGTCCCCGAACAGGCCGCCCACGTCAGGCCCGAAGGCGAGGCTGAACCCGCCGAAAATCCAGATGATGGCCGTGACGCCCATCGAGATGAAGTTCTGCATCATGATGGTCAGCACGTTTTTTTTGCGGACCATGCCGCCGTAGAACAGCGCGAGGGCGGGGGTCATCATGCACACCAGCGCGGTGCACAGCATAACGAATCCGGTATCGCCCGTATTGAGGGAAAGCATGTGGCTACTCCTTGGTTAAAGGGGTTAATCCTGGTGGGATTCCGGGAGCAGATCGAGATTGGGCAGCAGGAAAATCCACGCAGCGATCACGAAGGGGAAGGTGAGGGTCGGGATGCCGTAGACGTTCAGGAGCACGTTGAGCGCGCCCTGCGCCACGACGGTGAACACGGTCCCGAGGAACGCGTAGCAGACCACGCGCCAGTTGGGCTTGTAGAACGTCGTGCCGAGGCCGATGGCGGTCAGCACCGCGCTGAACTGGAACAGACCCTCGATGATCGCCGTAGACCCGCCGCCGAGGAGCAGCGCCGTGGCGATGGCGATGATCGAACCCACGAAGGCGAACACCGCCGCCCAGATGGAGCTGACCGCGAGGCCGATAAGGAACAGGACGCCGGTGATCACGTTGTTGATCAGGAACACCTGCGACACGCCGGCGAAGGCGGCCTTCCAAAACTGTTCCATGCTCAGGCCGAACAGGTCGGACAGCGGCGGCTGCACCGCGATGGCGGGGTGGGGAAGGCTTGCGATCTGGATGTTGCCGAAGTTGTAGGCGGCGAGCATCAGGAACCATGTGGTGATGACGAAGGGGCCGGTCATGGCCGAAACCTTCCAGGTCCGCAGCATGCTGGAGACGGCCATCATCAGCACCGTGGAGAAGATCGAGCCCGCCACGATGTACGCCCACAGCAGCGGCGTCGGCGCGAAGAAGGTGGGCAGGGCGCAGCCGACGAGGATGCCGTTGTAGCCGTGCAGGCCCATGTTGATGTTTTCTCTCGGCGCTTTCAGGGCGTAGGCGGTGACCGTGCCGATGATCAGCCCTACGACGGCGCCGAACCCTACCGAGAGCATGTGTGCGGAGTACGCGCCCCAGAAGATGCCGATGAGGAAGAACAGCCCGGTCAGGGGGTTGTTCTGGAACATGACCTGCCCCGCACCGCGCAGGCAGACGTCGATGAAGTGGATGGCCGGATTCTGGGACGCCATCGCGTCCCACGGGTTTGTGCCTTTGGCTACGGCGTTCATAATTCCCTCCGGATCAAAGTTACCGGGTTGAGGGGAGCGCGGACCGGGTCCGCGGGGACTGGGCGGGAACAGGGCTTCCCGCCGGACGGGGAAACGCCCGCGGGCGCCGACGGTTTGCGAAACCTCCGCCAGCGCCCGCCGGAGTCTGGCGGGGGTTACTGCCACAGAAAGGCTTGCGGCAGATCGTGTCCGGTGACGGCCTTCCGGGCGATGCGCCAGAACTCGCGGATTTTGCCCCGGACCGATTCCGAGGTCATGCCGAGCACCTTGAAGACCAGACCGCATTCGCCGGGCAGGAGGGACGCGCCGTAGGCGAGCCCGGCCTTGCGGTCGACGTCGGCGCCCACGGCCTCGCGCACCTGCATGGCCTTTTCCCTTGTGGTCAGCAGGACGACGTTGCCGAACACTTCGTAGCCGTTCATGATCCCGGTCTGGGAGAGGTCCGTTTCGCGCGGATCAATGATGAACTTCTCCACGAACAGCTTTTCGTTGCTGCCGCGCCGGACCGCCTCGATGGTCGAAGAGTAGAGGTCGAACCCGAACATTTCGTCCTCGTGGTGGTATTTCCGGCCCGGAAGCACGACCTCGGAGTAGAGCAGGCTCCCGGTCTCCGCGATGGACACGCGGGTGTGTGAGAGGAAGCGCGACGTGCGGTGGGGGATCAGGGGATCGGGCATGTATTCCAGATACCCGCCGTCCTCGACCACGATGTCCTGCATCTGCGAGGCGTAGTTGGCGTTCATCATGTGGACCTTGGTCGCCGACTGGGTGGTGACGTGGGCCGCGGCGTTCTTGCCGACCTCGATTTCCAGCGCCATGCGGTCGCCCTGCAACACGCAGCCCGTGGTGGTGATGATGAACACGCAGGGCATCTGCGGCATGGCCTCGTCCCAGTACAGCGCGCGCTGTACGAGGAAGGGGACGCGGCGGTCCATGAACGACATGACGCTGCGGTCGCCCCTGTCGGCGAATTCGAGCCGCAGGTACCCGTCCTTGCCGACCGTGCCGCTGGGCATCTGCGCGGGCTCGTCCTGATAGGGGCGCAGCTCCGGCGCTTCGAGGCCGAGGCGCGAGAGGGCGGCCTTGGCGAGTTCAAAGCGGGCGCGGCTGGTGAGCTGACTCATGGCACCCCTCCCTAGGCCGTCTTTTCGGCGGGTTTGAAGTCGAACAGGGCGTCGCGGATGATCATGTCCGTGAGTTCCTCGATGTTCTTGCCGGTCATGCAGTTGGTGAAGATGAAGGGCTTGCCGTCGCGCATCTTTCTGGAGTCGCGGTCCATGACTTCGAGGCTGGCCTTGACGTAGGGCGCGAGGTCTTCCTTGTTGATCACGAGGATGTCCGACTGGCAGACGCCGGGGCCGCTCTTGCGCGGGATTTTGTCCCCGGCGGCGACGTCGATGACGTAGATGAAGAAGTCCGCCAGCGCGGGGCTGAAGGTCAGGGTCAGGTTGTCGCCGCCGCTTTCGATGAAGATGAGGTCGCTGTCGGGGAACTTGCGCTCCAGTTCCTCGACGGCGGCGAGGTTCATGCTCGGGTCTTCGCGGATGGCGGTGTGGGGGCACGCGCCGGTCTCCACGCCGACGATCTTGTCGGCTTCAAGGATGCCGTCCAGTTCGCGCTGGACGTGCTTGGCGTCTTCGGTGGTAACCACGTCGTTGGTGACGATGAGGGGTTTGATGCCCCGGCGGATCAGGACGGGAGTGACCGCTTCGATGATGGCCGTTTTGCCGGAGCCGACCGGTCCGCCTACGCCGATACGAGTGATTTTCTTCATGTTCCGTTTCCTTTTCTTGAAAGAGAGTGTGTGGATGCCGATCAGCTCATGAACAGGCGCACATGGGCCTTCACGTGGTTGGCGGCGAGGATGTCCGTCATGGGCGCGTAGTTGGACATCTGGTCCAGCGACGTCCGCATGGCGGTGCGGCACATGGCGTCGAACTCCCGCGTCAGGCTGTAGAGCACGCGCTGGATGTCGATGTGCGTGATGCGCATGAGGCGCAGGGACGCGTTCAGAATGCTCATGGCCACGCCGTACTGGTGCACGGTCAGAACTTCGCCGAGCATTCCCTCGTCGAGCTCCTCCTGCGTGGAGAGGCCCATGACGACGAACTGCACGGCGAGGGACACGGGATAGGTGCCCGGCGTGCGGCCGTCCTTGATGGCGTCGCGCCAGCCGATGACGAGCGGGTTTTCCGTGATGTCCGAGCCCATTTCCGCGAGCTTCTTGCCCATGCGGGTGGTCATGGTCCGGGTTTCCTCGTTGAGCTTGCGGCAGAGGACCTCATGGTCGATGCGGATGAGTTCCTTGAGGTTGCCCGCAAGGGCCGCCCGCGTCGCCCAGACCACGGCGACGGCGTCGCCCTTCGCCGCCTGTTCGAGGGCGGTGCGGGTGTACTGGCGCAGGGTTTCGGGGTCGTGCACCACGCCCTTCTGCACGGCGGATTCCACGCCGCTGGAGAAGGCGAAGGCCCCCACGGGCAGCATGGAGTCGCCGAACTGCATCATTCTGGAGAGAGAAAGAATCGATTTCACGGCATGTTCTCCCGGCGTCTCAGCGGTGGCAGTGGCCGTCGTGGCAATGTCCGTCGTGATCGTGCCTGTGATGCCCGTCGTGCGCGTGGTTGTGGGCGTGCCCGTCGGGGGAGGCGTGGCTGTGCCCGCCGTCCATGGGGCGCTCCGTGCCGCCGAAGAGGCGGCGGGCCTGCGCGGGGCCGAGGAGACCGGCGATTTCGGAGCCGGGCGCGAAACGGAAGGTGATGTCCTTGAAGTGGTGCGTGTTCATGACCGAATTCATGACGAGGCGGTTTACCGCCATGGGCACGTAGACGAAGCCGTCCCGCACGACGGCGGGCCAGTGCTGGTTGCCGAGGGCGTGGCCGAGCTGGACGCAGCGTTCGATGAGCTGGTCGGCGGGCAGCTTCTGGAGGCCGCCCAGATCGATGACCAGCACGTCGCAGAGGTCGATTTTGCAGAGCACGGCTTCCTTGGTTTGTTCGTTCCACAGCAGCACGTCGCCGTCGTGGAGGAAGGCGTCGCGGTCGAGGGAAACAGCGATGGTCTGCCCGTTGCGGGTGTCCTTGCGGAGCCGGTTCTTTTGGGCGTCCCACTGGCTCAGTTCGAGCGTGTCGACGGCGGCGTCGGCGAGTTTGGCTTTCCAGACGGGGTCGCTGGCGTTGCCGAGTACGGTTTCTACGATGTGCATGGGTTTTCCTTTTGCTGGCGTCTCCGGCGGCATGGGGGCTTACCGGGGGAACCGGTTTCCCACGGCTCCCCTGAAAACGGGGGTGCGGCGTGGGGGGCAAGCGTATGCGTCCGGGCGGAGGCGTGTTTCTGCGGGGAGGCGCGAAGCGGGATTCTCGTCGGACCACCCGCGCAGCCGAAATGTTTGTGGGAGGGAACCGTGTCGACGGGTCCGGGGGAGGGCGCATGTCGGGGACCCTCCCCCGGTCTTTCACATCCCGGTTGTCGCGTTAGCTGAAGAAGTAGAGCTGCCCGAGGGAAACCTTCTGGGCGGGCTTGACGGTGGCGTGGACGCCGTCGACCTTGACCGCGAAGGTTTCGGGATCGACTTCGATCTTGGGCAGGTTGCCGTTGCGGATCATGTCGTGCTTGTTCAGGCCGCGGATGTTGCGGACCGCTTCAAGGCAACTGCGGAGGCCGAGCTTTTCCTTGACGTTGCAGTCCATGGCGGCCTGCGACACGAAGGTGATGCGGGTGCGGGGCTTGGCGAGGCCCATGCCGCCGAACATCGGACGGTAGTAGGTCGGCTGGGGGGTGGGCAGGGACGCGTTGGGGTCGCCCATGTTGGCCCAGCTCACCATGCCGCCCTTGATCACGAGTTTGGGCTTGGCGCCGAAGAACTGGGGTTCCCACAGCACGAGGTCGGCGTACTTGCCCACTTCCACGGAGCCGATGACGTGGCTGACGCCCTGCGTGATGGCCGGGTTGATGGTCACCTTGGCGACGTAGCGCAGCACGCGGAAGTTGTCGTTGCCGGGCGCGTCTTCGGGGAGCTTGCCGCGGGCGGCCTTCATGGCGTCGGCGGTCTGGATCACGCGGAGCCAGTTTTCGCCCACGCGGCCCATGGCCTGCGAGTCGCTGGAGATCATGGAGATGACGCCCATGTCGTGCAGGACGTTTTCCGCCGCCACGGTTTCGGCGCGCACGCGGCTTTCGGCGAAGGAGACGTCGGAAGGCACGTTCGGGTTCAGGTTGTGGCAGACCATGATCATGTCGAACAGCTCGGACTGCGTGTTGACGCCGAAGGGCAGGGTCGGGTTGGTCGAGCTGGGGAGCACGTTGGGCTGGCCCGCGACTTTCAGGATGTCGGGGGCGTGGCCGCCGCCCGCGCCTTCGGTATGGAAGGTGTGGATGACGCGGCCCGCGATGGCGTCGATGGTGTCTTCCACATACCCGGCTTCGTTCAGGGTGTCGGTGTGGACGGAAACCTGCACGTCCATGTCGTCGGCGACGCTCAGGGCGGCGCGGATCATGGAAGGCATGGCGCCCCAGTCCTCATGCACCTTGAAGCCGCACGCGCCGGCCTCGATCTGTTCGACCAGCGGGACGGAGTCGTAGGCGTGGCCCTTGCCGAGGATGCCCACGTTCACCGGCATGGCGTCGACGGCCTCGAGCATCTTGGTGATGTTCCAGGGACCGGCCGTGATGGTCGTGCCGTTGGTGCCGTCGGTGGGTCCGACGCCGCCGCCGAAGAAGGTGGTCACGCCGTTGGACAGGGCCGCATAGCCCTGTTGGGGCGAGATGTAGTGCACATGGGAGTCGATGCCGCCGGCGGTGAGGATCAGGTGCTCGCCGGTGATGGCGTCGGTGGAGTTGCCCACGATGAGGTTGGGGTCCACGCCGTTCATCATGGAGGGGTTGCCGCTCTTGCCGATGCCCACGATCCTGCCGTCGCGGATGCCCACGTCGGCCTTGATCACGCCCTGTTTGGCGTCGATGATGGTGACGTTGGTGATCACGAGGTCGAGCACGCCCGCGGCGCGGTCGAGCCGGGCGTCGCCGCCCATGCCGCCGCGCAGGGTTTTGCCGCCGCCGTACATGGACTCGTCGCCGTAGTGGCGCAGGTCCTTTTCGATTTCAACATACAGGTCGGTATCGCCAAGCCGGATTTTGTCCCCCACGGTGGGACCGAAGAGGGCCGCATGTTCCTGACGGGAAATAGTTGGCATAAGAAAACTCCTTTTGGCCGCGTCGAGGGCGCGGGGCTTACAGTTTGGCGTTCTTGAAGCCGAGCTTGTCGGCGCGCTCTTCGTTGATGACGCGTTCGTGCTCGTCGCCGGTCCAGCCGTCCACGAGGTTGTTGAACCCGTAGGTGCCGGAAGTGCCGCCGATGGCGACGAGGGAGACCGTTTTTTCATCGCCCGGCTCGAAGCGGATGGCGGTGGTGGAGGAGATGTTCAGGCGCATGCCGTAGGCGGCGTGGCGGTCGAATTCCAGCGCGCGGTTCACTTCAAAGAAATGGAAGTGGGAACCCACCTGAATGGGACGGTCGCCCGTGTTGTGGACCTTGAGGGTGACGGTCTTGCGGCCTTCGTTGAACTGAATAGGATCGGAGCCCAGAACAAGGCCGCCGACGGGCGTTTTCGGGGTGTTGGGAGCGTTGTTGGCCATGAGGAAATCCCCCTTTAGTTGATGGGGTTGTGGATGGTGATGAGACGGCTGCCGTCGGTGAAGACGGCTTCCACCTGCACGGTGGGGATCATTTCCACCACGCCTTCCATGACGTCGTTGCGGGAAAGGATTTTGCGGGTTTCGGCCATGACCTCTTCGACGGTCTTTCCGGAGCGGGCTTCTTCAAGGGCGGCGGCGGAAAGCACGGCGACGGCTTCGGGGTGGTTGAGCTTCAGGCCTTTGGCTTTCCGCTTGAGCGCGACGTCAGCCAGCGTGTGAATCATGAGCTTGTCGAGCTCGCGAGGAGTAAGGTGCATACGGACCTCCTTAAAACATGTCTGTAACACGTGTTGGATAAACATGACACGAATGGAACGCCACAGAAGCGAGGCACTTTGTGCTGAAAAAACGGTAACAATACGGCGTCAATTCGTTCAATGATAAAAAATGTTATAGAATATGAGTGTTTATAATGTATTATTTTCTTGTTTTTCGTGTCATTTGCATTCGTTATGCTTTATGCAACAGTCAGGCTGTATAAGATGAACGCGGTGATGTATCCTTTTTTGAAAAGATGCAGTGTTGCCTATGTACAATATGAGAGTGCATGACGGTATCATGCCGCACTCTAGGGGCATGCGGACCATGCGGAAGATGAGGGACGCAAAAAAAGGCCGGCGGTGAAGCCGGCCTTTCGCGTTGGAGTGAATCGGAGGGGCATGAGAGTGGGAAACCGGGCCTGAGAGTGCGGAGAAAGCCCGGCGTGAGAATGCTTGGGATCGGAAGGGGAAGACGGGCGGACCCCGGAATCCGGTGGAAAGCGCCGCACCGGTGCCGACGTGGCCCTGGGGCGTTGCCCCGTTGATGGAGGAAGCCGTTTTCGAAGGACGGCTAGGCGTTTTCCGCTATCCGTTCGGGCGTGATCGGGATCGTCCCCGCCATGATCCCGCAGCCCTGCGGCAGGTGCAGGGGAAGGCGGCGGATGTCCACGGCTCCGGCGTCGCGCAGGAACCCGGCCAGCTCCTGCCGGGTGTAGGATTGCCCGTCGGGCGTGCCGATAAGCATGTTGAGATCAAACAGCGCGGAATGTTCGGGGCCGTTGCGGTCGTCGTCGAGGATGAATTCCTGAATAAGAAGCAGACCGCCCGGAACGAGGGATTGCGCGGCCTTGCGCACGATGTTGACGGAGGCCTCGAAGCCCGCGCCGTGGAGTATCTGGGAGAGCCACGCCACGTCGAAGCCGCCGGGCAGTTCGTCCAGCGTGAAGTCGCCGCCCGTGAAGCGTACCCGGTCGGCCATGCCTTCCTCGGCGATGACGCGCTCCGCGAACGGCTTGGAGGTGGGCAGGTCAAAGACCACCGCTTCCAGATCGGGGTTCCGGCGGCAGAAGTGGATGGCGTAGGCCCCGGTCGCGCCGCCGAGGTCCAGCAGTCGCCTGCGTCCGGTCAGGTCGATGTGCGGCACGCTGCGCTCGGCCTGCGCGTTGGCGATGTCGCGCATGCCCATGAGGAAACGTTCCCTTTCGGAAGAGTCCCCCGTTTCGACGGACGTGCGCGCCCGTACCGGTTTGCCTTCGCGGACGGCCTGATCCAGTTTGGACCAGCCGGGCAGCAGATCGCGGTGGTGCTCGACGGCGTACCCGAGGTACCCCGGTTTGCCCCGGCAGAGACGGTCTTTCGCGAAGGGCGTCAGTTCGCAGGCGTCGCCCGTCCGGGACAGCAACCCCATCGCGCACAGGGCGGTGACGAGGCGCGCCGTGCTCTCGGGACGGCAGCCGATCCGTTCCGCGAGCGCCTCCGGCGTCAGCGGGCCGCCGTCCAGCGGCGTGAAGATATCCAGATGCACGGCGGCGTGGATGGCGCAGCTTTCCCAGTACATGCCGGATGCGTGCAGCAGGGCGGAAGGGGTCCAGTCTTTCATGGTGATCCTCCTGTTCTTGGCTGAAAACGTACCATCCCTTCGGCTCCCGGACAATCGCTGATTGCCCGGAAGCCGGATGCCCGGCCGGGCGGCGCGGCGTTTTTCTCACGCGGCGGGGCATGATTCTAGGAGAAGGCGAAAATACAAGCGCCTCCCGGAGGACCGTGATATGGTTCCTCCCACTCGCTGGAGGTCCGTATGCCGGGAACGAAAGATTTGACGTTGCTGTTCAGTGTCCGTTTGTTGAGCGCCATGGGGGTCACGCTGATCCTGCCGGTCATGCCGGGCATGGCCCGTGCGTTCGGCCTGACCGTGGCCGAAGCCGGTCTGGTGGTGGTCTGCTTTACGCTGGCCGAGGCGACCATGACGCCCATCGCGGGGATTTTGTCCGACCGGTTCGGGCGGAAGGCCATCCTGCTTCCGTCCCTGTTCGTGTTCGCCGCCGGGGGCATCCTGTGCCTGTTCGCGGAGACGTGGCGGGAAGTGCTGGCCTGCCGGATCATTCAGGGCATCGGCGCGGGGCCGCTCGGCGTCCTGTATACGATCCTCGCGGCGGACATGGTGGATGAAGCGCACCTGCCGCGGATCATGGGACGGCTGACGGCGGTTTCGAGCCTCGGGACCATCGTGTATCCCATCGTGGGCGGCCTGCTCGGGGAATGGTCGTGGCGCGCGCCGTTTCTCGTATTCACGCTGGCCCTGCCCACGGCGTTCCTGAGCCTGTCCGTGGCGCTGGAACATCCGCAGCGCCCGATGGACTGGGGCCGCTACCTGAGGCAGACGGGGAGCATCCTGCGCGAACGGAAGGCGATAGGTCTCTTCGTGATCTTTTTCCTGTGTTACTGCGCCATCTACGGCCCGATCAACACCTGTTTCCCCATGATGGCGGAGGCGCGTTTCCACGCATCGTCGTCGCACATCGGCCTCGTGTTCTCCACGGTGGCGCTCGGCTCCTACCTCGCGGCGGCGGGGCTTCCGCGCCTGCACCGGCGCTGGTCGTTCCGGACGCTCATGCTGGCGGCGGGCGCGTGCTACGCCGTGCCGCTGGCCTTTCTGCCGGTCGTGCCGGGGCTGTGGCTGTGCGCGGTGCCGCTGTTCGTATCCGGCGCGGCGCAGGGGCTCTCCCTGCCCATCGTCAACGACAACGTGGCCCTGCTCGGCACGCCGGACGACCGCGCCGCCATCCTCGCGGTCAGCGAAACCTTCGCCCGCGTAAGCCAGAGCGTGTCGCCGCTGCTGTTCAGCTTCGCCTCGATGGCCTGGAGCTGGGGCGGCACCTACGCCGTCGGGGTGAGCGTCGGCGCGCTCATCTTCGGACTGGCGATAGGCGTATTCCGGCCGCGTCCGGCGGTGCCCGCGGCGGGGTAGGGCCGTCCCCGTTCTCCCGGAAGCGCGGAGCGCACCGGCCCCCGCATATGGAAAAAAGCCTCGCCCGTTCTCCCGGAGGCGTGGTACGCCCGCCGGAGTTCTCCCCCGCAGCGCAACGGACGGTCCGGGGTTCCTCCGGAAACGCAAGCCCCGCACGAAGGGGCTGCTCCCCGCGTCCCGCATTTCGCCGCCGAGGATGCCGCCCGCATACGATCAGACGTCCGCCAGACGTCCGCGGCGCCGATGCAGGCGCGGCGTCGCCGGCGGCCTTGAGGACTTTTTCCGCTCAAAAAGCGGGACGCCCTTTCAAGTTCGGACGCCGGTTCCGGTTTCCGGGGAGGTGCGGCGTCCTCCGGGACCGGCGGAACCGGCTTTGTTTCCCGCGAAAGTGTAGACGGTGTGCCGTGTTATGCGGTATGGCATCGGAAAGCATTCCGGTCCGTCAGGGTATCCGGGAAGCGGGCGTCTCCCCGGCGGCGCTTTTCGCGTGCCCGATGGAGGCGTCCGCGGATTCCCCGGGAGCGTCCGCGGTTTTCCCGTGTGCTTGACGAAGACGACCCTCCGGGCGAACCGGCTCGCCGGGAATGGGCATCGCGTCACACCGGCGGATACCGGCCCGGGCGAACTCCGTCCACCGTTCCGCATACAGCAGCGGGAAACAAGGTCAGCGCATGAAGAACTCTGGATGGATAGCCATCGTTGCCGTGATTGTCCTGTACGGCAGCGGATTCCGCCTTTTCGCGGAAGCGGCCGACGAGGACATCGTCCGCGTCGGCTACTACGAGGACGGGGATTACATGACCCGCAACAAGGACGGCGAGTATCCGGGGTTCAATTTTGAATTTCTTCAGGAAATAGCCAAGTTCGCCGGGTTTTCCTATGAGGTCGTGGACGGCGTGAGCTGGTGCCGTACCGTCCGGATGCTGCGGGACGGCGAGATCGACCTGCTCCCTTCCGTATACCTGACCGAAGAGCGGAAACAGGAGATGCTGTTTTCGGAGGCCTCGTTGGGGAACGTGTTCGTTACGCTCAACGTCAGGGTGGGCGACACCCGGTACAATTACGAGGATTTCGCCTCGTTCGAGGGCATGAAGGTCGGCATCGTCGAGGGCGGCAAGGACGGCGAGAAGTTTCGCAATTACTGCCGGGAGCACCGCATCAAACCGGACATCGTCCCCTACGCGGAAACGGGGGCATTGCTGGCGGCGCTGGCGGACGGGACGCTGGACGGCGTCGCCATCACGCATCTGGGACGCAACAGCACGTTCCGCAGCGTGGCGCGGTTTTCGCCCGAGCCGCTCTACATCGCCGTGAACCTCCGGCGGCCCGATCTGCTCGCCCGCGTCAACACGGCCATGAACACCATCCTTCTCCGCGACCCCAACTACCAGATGAAGCTGTACAACAAGTACTTCTCGGTGGGGATGGGGCAAAAGCCCGCGTTCACCAAGGGCGAGGAGGCGTTTCTGAAGGAGGCGCGGATCATCCGCGTGGCCTATGATCCCGCGTGGCAGCCGCTGGAGTACTCCGATCCCCAGACCGGAGACTTCGTCGGGGTAACGTCGGACCTGCTCGCGTCCATTGCGGGCACCACCGGCCTGCGGTTCCGGTTCGAGCCGATCCCGCAGCGGGAAGCGTTGGAACGGCTCAGGGAAGGGCGGATCGACGTGGTGTGTTCGGTCACCGGGGACTACCTTTGGGACGAGCACAACGGCATGTACGCCACCCGTTCGTACCTCCGTTCCCCGACCGTATTGCTCCGCAGCGCGCAGACCGGGGCCATCCGGCGGATCGCCCTGCAGGAAGGATACTGGCTTTCAAAGAAGGTGGCGGACGACAACCCGGACAAGAAGATTCTTTTTTTCAAGACGGTGCGGGAGTGCGCCGACGCGGTGCTGGAGGGGAGGGCCGACGCGGCCTACGCCAACGCCTACGTCGGCAGTTTTCTGTTGTCCGACCGGCGTTACGAATCGCTGGGCGTGATGACCCTGAGCACGTACACGAGCGAAATCTGTCTGGGGGTTTCCAAGAAGGCCGACCCCCGGCTGTTCTCCATTCTGGACAAGTGCATCCAGTACACCGCCGCCGAAAAGATGGACGAGCTGGTGCTGAAGAACGCCATGAAGCCGCGCCGGATCACGCTGTACGACTTTGCGGCCCAGCACGTCATCGAGGTGGTGTGCGTGCTTGTGGCCCTGTTCGCGGTGATCATCCTCCTGTTGCTCCACAACCTCGTCACCAAGACCCGGAGCCATCGCCGGATACAGGAACTGCTCTATCGAGACGGCCTGACCGATCTCGACAACATGAACAAGTTCTACAAGGAGTGCGAAGAACTGCTGGCGGGAAAGCCCGACGGGGCGTACGCGCTGCTGTACGGCGACATCAACCAGTTCAAGACCATCAACGACAATCTCGGCTTCGCGGTGGGCGATCAGATACTGCGCGCCTTCGCGGAGATATTGCGGCGCAGCGTCGGGGAAGGGGAGCGGTGCGCCCGCGTGTCGGCGGACCATTTCATTCTGCTGTTGCGCTATACGGGCTGGGACGCGCTGTTCGCCCGCGTGAACGCCGTCAACGGGGAACTGGACGTGTGGCGGCGCAAGCAGGACATGGCGTACCGCATCGCCACGGTGTTCGGCGTGTATCTGGTCAACGAAACGGAAGGGCTCGACGTCCACCGCATGCTGGACTACGCCAATTACGCGCGCAGGAACGCCAAGCAGACCGCAAAGAGCATCGTCGTCTACGGCGAGAAGATGCGGGAAAAGGCCCTGTTGCAGCGCGAACTGGAGGGGAGGCTGGAACTGGCCCTCGCCCGGGACGAGTTCGAGGCCTATTTCCAGCCCAAGGTGGATATGCGCGACGGGTCCCTTGTGGGCGGCGAGGCGCTGGTCCGCTGGAACCATCCTTCGCGCGGCCTGCTCATGCCGGGGAGTTTCATCCCGTTTTTCGAGCGCAACGGCTCCGTAGTCGAGGTCGATCTGTATATCTACGAGCAGGTGTGCCGGAACGTGCGCGAGTGGCTCGACCGGAACCTGACGGTCAAGCCGGTTTCCTGCAATTTTTCCAGCCTGCATTTCGACAGCCCGGACTTTCCCGGTCGGGTGGAGGCCATCGCCGACCGTTACGGGGTGCCGCACGCCCTGCTGGAACTGGAGCTGACCGAAAGCGCGATCATGCGCAACCCGCAGGTCGTGTGCGCGCAGGTGCTCCAGTTGAAGGAACGCGGATTCATGATCGCCATCGACGATTTCGGATCGGGCTATTCCTCTCTCGGGCAACTCCAGCAGCTCATGGCCGACGTGCTCAAGCTCGACCGCAGTTTCGTGGGGCGCGGTCGGCTCGGCACGCGCGAGCGCATCGTCATCGGCAGCGTCGTGGGGCTGGCCCGGCAGCTCGGCATGGAAGTCATCTGTGAAGGCGTGGAGAACGGCGAACAGGCCGAAACGCTCATCGGGCTCGGTTGCTACAACGCGCAGGGCTTCTATTATGCCAGACCCATGCGGCGGGAACACTTCGAGGAACTGCTGAAAAAGGGCTCCGTCGCCTGAGACGGAACGTTTCGGGAGCGGATTGCGGGGCGTTCCTTGGCGAGTACGCCCCGTTCCGCTTCCCGCCGGGTTTTCCGGAAGGCAAGTCCTGCATAGGATACGCGGATGGTGGTGATGGCCGGTCCGCACGGGGCGGGATGCGAGGA
This sequence comes from uncultured Bilophila sp., assembly GCA_902373525.1. Lineage (GTDB taxonomy): Bacteria > Desulfobacterota > Desulfovibrionia > Desulfovibrionales > Desulfovibrionaceae > Bilophila. The sequence continues at coordinate 48,669 of CABKMN010000011.1, forward strand.
TGCAGTCGTCGAGTCCCGAAAAGGCTGGCCCGGTCCGCGCGCGGGGCGAAATGGCCCGCGTCGATCCGGTCGCGGAGCACGGCCTCCCTTCCGGCGAGCACCCGGCGGCGGAACGCCTCCACGCGGTTGATCGCCCGAGTCACGGCGTACGGGCACGGGCTGAAAAAGGATGCCTTCCGGGATTCGGACAGGTTCGGCAGGCGGGTGACGTCGTGCTGCGTGGTGACGGAAAAGAACGGGATGTCCAGTCCTCCGAACGGTTCGAACAGGCTCCCGCCGATGTCTTCGAATCAAGGCGTTTCATCACGGCTCGTTGACGGGGATGCGCGTCTCCGTTCCGCCTGCCCGCCGCGTTTTCCGCAATGCCGTCCCGTGCCGGGACGGCGCGTCCGCATGCCGGTTCCGACGGAAACGGCCGATGATAAAGGTGGCCTTTTCCCCTTGATGGGGGCTATAATCGCGACCGGTTCCACAGGGACGGTTCCCGCCGGGAAGCCGTCCGGGGAGGCTCCGGGCGGGATGAATGGGGATCGGGGGAGTGTGCATGAACATCCGATGGGTTACGTCCATATTAAGCCTGTTGCTCGCCGCGACGATCATGGGCACGGCTGCGCTTTCGTGGAGCGTCTACGGCGCGTTTCGGAAAATGGTCGATGCGGACGTCCAGTATCAGGGCATGCTCCAGATCAGCCACGAGCTGCTCCAGAGTTCCTACAACCTGACCCGGCGGGTGCGCGAATACGTCCATACCGGCGATCCCGCCGCCGAGGCCGAATACTACGCCATCCTCAACGAACGGCTGGGAAGGATTCCCCGGAAGGCGGAACGCATCATCGCGGCGGGCGAATCGATCAGCATGATGCGCCTGCTCCAGCGTTACGGAGCCTCCGGGGCGGGCGTGGCGTTTCTGGAGTCCGCGCTCAAGGCGTCCGATGATCTGGCGAAGACGGAGATCGAGGCCATGCGGGCCATAAAGGGGAAGGCCCCGTGCCCGGACGGGCTGCATCCGGGCGTTTCGGACGCCGACGCGGCGTATGCCCGCGAACTGCTTTTCAGCGCCGCGTACCGGAAAGAGGCGCAGAACATCGTGGCCCTCGTCAATTCGGGCATCACCGGCATCCTGTCGATGAAGAGGGAGGAAATCGCCGCGCACGAGCGTTCCGTCCTGCGGAGCATGAAGGCGCTCGGCGTATCCATCGGGGTCGTTTTCCTCATCGCGGTGGGGTGGGGCTGGTACGGCGCGCGGAAGATCAGCCTGCCGCTTCAGGAAACCACGCGGTTCGCCCGCCGGGTCGCGGAGGGCGAGGACGTCACTTCGATAGCCGTCAGCGGGCACGACGAGATCGCCGAACTGCGGGCCATGCTCAACATTATGCTGGATAACCTCAAGAAGAACGCCAAGATGCTGCGTGATCTCTCCTACATCGATCCGCTCACGGCGCTCTGGAACCGCCGCCGTTTCCGGGAAGTGCTGGCGGACGAGCTGCGGCGGGTGCGGCGCGAGGGGGGCGCGAGCTTCGGGCTGGCCTTCATCGACATCGACTCCTTCAAGGCCATCAACGACACGTACGGACACGCGGCGGGTGACATGGTGCTGCGGCAGTTCGCCAAGGTCGTGCGGCGGAACCTCCCGGATTCGGCCACGTTCGCCCGGCTCGGCGGGGACGAGTTCGTCCTGCTCCTGCCGGAAACCGACGAGGAAGCGTTGCGCGGACAGTTGGAACAACTCCGCAAGGCGTGCGCGGAAACGCATCTGACGCACGCCGAACGACTGATACGGCTCAGCATCAGCGCGGGCGGGTATGTGTTCAGGGGCACCGCGACGGGTTCCGATGCGCCCGAAGAGATGGAGCGGCTGATTTCCGATCTGTTCCGGTATGCGGACACCGCCCTTTACGCTTCCAAGCAGGAAGGTCGCAACCGGGTTACGCTGTGGCATCCGGGATGTTCGTTGCCCTGTTCGCGCGCGGCGGCCCGCCCGGAAAGTCGGGGCGAAGCGCAGGACGCCGAAGGGGCGTGACGGCGATCACGGAATTGTGCGCCGCATCGGGTAGGGTGGACGCCTATCCCCTCAACGGAAGGAGCATCCCGTGAGTCGTCTGCGTTCGTTTGCCTGTCTCGTCCCTGCGTCGTTGTCTCTTGCAATCGGCGGAGCCCATTTCTGGCGGGCGGGTCAGCCCGCCTTTTCCGTGGCGTGCGCCCTGTTCGCCGTGCTCGTCTGGCGGCGCGACGCGTGGATACGGCGCGTCCTGCTCGTCCTGCTCCCGCTGCTTGCGGCGCGCTGGATATGGACGGCGGCGCAGTTCGTGCAGCTCCGGCTGTTCATGGATCAGCCGTGGCTCCGGCTGGCCTGCATCCTGCTCGGGGTGGCCCTGTTCGCCTGTATCGCGGCGCTGCTCCTGCTGGGCGGCACGGCGGAGGCGTGGTACCGCCGCAATCGGGAAACGGCGGCGGTGCGGACGGCGGCCTTTTTCGGAACCGTCGCCCTTCTTGCTCCCCTGCCTTTCGTCGCGCCGCAGACGCTCCTGCTGGAGCGTTTCCTGCCGGGCTGGGGGCCGCTCCAGCTCGTCGCCGCCGGGTTCTGGGCCGTGTGGGTCGCGGGGCGGCTTGCGGACCGGAAGGCCGCGCCGCGGACGCGCATGATGGTCTGGCGGCTGTTTTCGCTGGTCTTTTTCGGGCAACTTGTCCTCGGCCTCGTCGGATACGGCGCGTTTCTCATGACCGGGGCGCTGCACATGCCCGTGCCGGGCATGATCCTTGCCGCCCCCCTGTACCGGGGCGGCGGCGTCTTCATGCTGATCCTGTTCGGCGTTTCCGTCCTGCTGGCGGGCGCGGCGTGGTGCGGCCATCTCTGCTATTTCGGCGTCTGGGACGCGACGGCGGCGGGAGCGCGCGGGCCCCGACCTCTTCCGGGCTGGCTGCCGCGGCTCCGGCTGGCGTTCCTCGCCCTCGTCGTCGTCCTTCCCGTCGCCTTCCGCCTGTCCGGCGTGCCCACGGAGGCCGCCGTCGCCTCGGGCCTGTTGCTCGGTCTGCTCCTGCCGCCCTGCGCGGCGCTGTTCAGCCGCCGTTACGGTTCCGCCTGCTACTGTCTGGGCGTCTGCCCGCTGGGGCTCGTGGCCCTGTGGCTCGGCAAACTGTCGCCGTGGCGCATCCGGCGCACGGAAGCCTGCACGGGCTGCCTCGCCTGTACCCGCGTCTGCCGGTACGGCGCGATGACCGAGGAACGTCTCGCCGCCGGACGGCCCGGTCCGACGTGCACCCTGTGCCGGGACTGCCTTTCCGCGTGCCGTCACGGCGGGCTGGCGATGACCTTGTACGGCAGGCCGTCGGCCTCGGCGGAACGGGTGTTCGTGGTCATCGTCAGCGTGCTGCATACGGCCTTCCTCGCCGTTGCCCGCGTGTGAGCTTCCTGATCTTCGTCGGGCGCTCATGGGACGCCGCGCGGAGATTCCCTTCTCCGGTCCCCCGTTGCGGCGTGGGAGAACGGCCTCCAGAGCCGTTCCGACGCTCGGATGAAGCATCGTCGGGGACGGCTTCGCGCCGGTGGAAATGTCCTTGCGCGGCGGGGCTTCCGAGGACTGATCCCGCACCTTCAGCTCGTTGACCAGAACTGTCCGTGCGCGACGGGACTCCCGCAATGCCGGTGCTCCCGATGGTAACGGGCGACAGAACTGTCCACGCACGACGGGCTCTCGGCTGCGGCCTTGCCGTATCCGTAATCTCGAGGGCGATTTTCCCGCAGGCACGGCATCGTGACCGTCTCCAAGGCCGAGCTCCGCCCGCGAAAAAGCCCCGGCTTGGGGTGAAGCCGGGGCCTGCCGCCGTTCAGGCGCGCGTGTCCGAGGGGATTACTTCTTGACGGGGTCGTAGCCGGGAGCGGGCTTGTATTCCATGAGCTTGTACCAGTCGGGGCATCCGGCGGCGAGCTTGCCCTGCGGCTTCAGGTCCTTGCCCGCGAAGGCGGGGAAGTCCTTGCCGTAGCGGTAGGCGCGGTGCACCTGATTTTCGGGGGCGTCGTCGCGCTTCACGCAGTAGGGCTTGTCGTCCACGGAAATGGGATTGACGTATTCCCAGACGATCTGCTTGCCGGGAGTGACTTCGAAGAGGTGCCCGTTGTTGGTGGAGGTCACCAGCCAGTTGCCGTTGGGCAGCTTCTGGGCGGAGGACTGGAAGTCGGAGTAGAAACTGTTGTGATCCTTGGTCTGGTACTGCCACACCACCTGATTGGTGGCGGGGTTGATCTCCATCACCGTGCTGCGGTTGGCGCTGGGGCGGTGCGTGCCGTTGTTGAAGATGGAGAGGTTGCCGTTGGGCAGCCATTCCACATCGTGGGAGCCGAACAGGATTTGATCGCCGTCGTCATGATAGCCGGACGGGGCCTTGCCCATGCCGTGGGTGGCGGGGTTGCCGAAACGCCAGACGATCTTCTTGGTCTTGCGGTCGATGATGTAGATTTCCCCGAAGTCGCGCGAGTTGACGGCGTACTGGTCGGTCTTGGGGTTGTAGCGGACGGAATTCCAGTGCGTCCAGTCGGCGCGGGCGAAATAGCCCATGCTCAGGGGCAGATGCCAGTTGATGTCGATCTGGTCGGGGCCGGTGCCGATGTGATCCCACACGTGCCATTCCCATGCGATTTCGCCCTTGGGCGTCACCTCGATGAGCGCGTCGGGCCAGATGCCCTGAAGCGGCTGCCCGTCGGGGCCCTGTCCGGGCGCGACCATGCCGTTGCGGCTGAGGGCGGGGTCCTTGGGATCGCGTCCCTTGGCGAGAGCTTCGTCGTAGGTCTTGTTTTCCCAGATCAGGATGGCGGTGTTGCCGTTGGGCAGACGGTCGAAGCCGTGATGGGCGATCTGCCTCGGGTTGCTGACCTTGTATTCCCAGACCACCTTGCCGTCCCACGTATATTCGCGGAGCAGGCCGTACCAGCCGCCGAAGTTCACCGGGCTTCCGGCGATCTTTTCGGCCCGCAGGAGATTGCCGTTGGGCAGCAGTTCCGCGTAGAAGGCGGCGTTGTCGTGCTTCCATGTGTGGACGACGTTGCCTTCCATGTCGATGAGATAGGTGGTCTTGCTGCCGGGATTCCGGGCCGTGTCCACGATCCACGAGGATACCTTGGTGTGGGGCGTGAACAGCGTATAGCCGTCGTAGGCCTTCGCCTTGTCGTAGGACAGCAGGCCGAGCGGGCCGTTGATGGCCTCGTAGGCGTTCGCCGGGGCCGAAAGCAGGAACAGGGACAGCAGGGCCGTAGCCAGTGAGGTGAGCTTTCGCATGCCGTTTTCTCCTCTCCAGAGGGCTGGTGTTGGCGCGGGGAACCGGAACCCCTCCCCGGTTCCCCCGAAAGACGTTACAGGACCATCTTCCAGAAGGGGATGGCGATGAAGAACAGGAAGACGCCGGTCAGGATCATGCGGGCCGCGAGCACCTTGACCATGTCCTTGAACAGCATGTAGCCGGAGCTGAAGAAGTACAGGATGACCGCGTATTCGTAGGGGAATATGTAGTTGTCGAGGCCGTACTGGAAGGAATAGAACAGCACGCGCGGGTCCATCTTCATCTGCATGCCGAGTTCGACGAGCGGCGAGGTCATGGTCGTGGTCGCGGCGAGCGGGGTCAGGAGGAAGTTGGCTCCCGCGCCGAGGACGTAGGCCGCGAGCCCCGCGAGGGTATCGCTCATGCCGTGCAGGTAGGGCAGAGTGATGCCGGCGATCCAGCCGGTGACCTTGAGGAAGCCGCCCGCGCTGCCGATGGTCATGCAGCCCATGATGAAGAACAGGGGCGCAAAGTTGATCTTGCTGAACTTGGGGCCGTCGAGCAGCCGAACGCCGGGCAGAAAGGCCACGAAGGTGATCCCGATGAGCACCAGACCGGCGGCCACGCCGTGCAGCTTGTCGGTGGCGAGCAGGATGAGGGTGGCGAGCATGAGCAGGGCGGCGCGCTTCTGTTCGGACGTGACCGGGCCGAGTTCCTGATACTTGATCTGAAGGGTCGAGCGCAGGGCCTGCCGGTCCACCTTGGAGGGCAGGATGAGCATGACGAGGCCGACGGACATGGCGGTGTAGAGCATGCCGGGCAGGAAGTTGTGGATGGCGTATTCCATCCAGGCGGTGTTGATGCCGGAAACCTTGTGCAGGAGCCCCATGCCGAGCACGAGGTCCGCGCCGCCGGTGAGGTAGCACAGCTTGGTCGAGGCCACGGCGAGGCAGCAGGTCAGGATGACGGCGGTGGCTTCACGGCTCTTGGGCTTGAAGTCCAGCGCGTCGCACAGGCTGATGCCGATGGCGCAGAAGATCGCCGCCTTGCCGGTGATGGCCGGGACGAGCGGGGCGACGATGGAAACGGCGAGGGTGATCCCGATGAGGGTACCGACGAAGCTGCCGCCCATGCAGCGCACGCAGGTCAGGCCGATGCGCTTGCCGAGGCCCGTTTCCTGGAGAATCTTGCCGAGCGCGAACCCGCCGATGACGATGATGGGCACTTCCGAGAGCCACGGCGAATACACCACCTGCTGCTTCACGCCGCACAGGACGATGTACAGCACCGGGAGGACGAGCCCCACGGCGACTTCGTTCATGCCGTCCATCGCCCACATGCAGACCGCCCATGTGGTGATGGCGAGGAACATGGCCATCGCATGCGTGACGGTCTGGCCGTCTATGGGAATGAGAAAATAGACGATAATGGGGATCACGATGGATACGATCCACTTCACTGCCAGCGTTCCGCGTGCTCCCAGGGTTGGCGAACTCATGCCTCTTCTCCTTCAGAGGGTTGATCTGAAAACTTGAGGTGACTCTAACGGGAAGGAGAAGGGCATGATGTAACGGTTGCTACATTTTTCTCAAAGAAACGTTTTTTTGTCGTCCCGACGGCAAAAAGACCGGTACGGCGGGACGGGAATGCATTGCCCGCAGCGCAAAAAGAGTGTACAACATATTGTTGTTAAAACGCTTTCCCCCGTGTGACGACGGGCATGTCCGCAAAGGGGGAAAAGGCGGGCCGCAGACAAGGAGCAAAATGTGGAGACGAACGAAGCGAAACTGATAGAATTTACCCACATTCCCCCCGAAGCGGGCGTGTGGCGGCAGGCGCTCCATCTCGGCAATCGCCTGATCTTCCGCAAGGGGTCCGAGATCATGCACGGCGGGCAAAAGGGCGCGTACCTGTATTTTCTGTATCAGGGCGAAGCGCGGCTGATGCGGACGACGCTGGACGGTCGGGAAAAAATCCTCATGTCCATGACCGCGGGGTGCGTCACGGGCGAAACGCCGTTTTTCGACGAGGTGCCCGCGCGCAGTTCCATCGTGGCGGCGACGGACTGCGTGGTGTATGCCTTTTCGCAGGATTGCGTGCGGCGCGAGATCATCCCGCACTACCCGGAACTGACGCTGGCCCTGCTGCAATCGTTGGCCTCCAAGGTCCGCGTGCTGTGCAATCAGTCGGTCAGCCTGAGCCTTGAGGAACTGCCCTCGCGCATCTGCCGGTTCCTGCGGCTGCGGATGCGGGACGGGGACGACGCGCCGCGCGTGTCGCCGGGCCTGAATCAGCAGGAGCTGGCGAACCTGCTCGGCGTTCACCGTGTGACCCTGAACAAGGCGCTGCGCGAACTGGAGAAGGAGTCTATCCTCGGGCCGTATGCCAAGGACGAGGTGTACATTCTTGATATGGATCGTTTTCTGGAACTGGCGATGAAGTAGCCCCGCGGCATTTCCCTGCGGAGGCCCCGTCCGGGCGTGTGGGGGAAACGCGAACCACCCGTGGATCGGGAAGGCACCCCCGACCCCGTCCGGGTGAGTGTGGGGAAACGCCCGGCGGCGCGCCCACATTTCGTTCTGCCCGTGCGTGTGGGCAGAAACGGGTCGAGGGGGCCTTGACCCCGCGTTTTTCGGAAAAGGATATGAAAACACCATGATTGATGCGTTTCAGGCCGACAGGTGGCCTGAAACGCATTTTTTTGCGCCAAATGTAACAAACGCAACAGCGCCGGAACCCGGACCGGTGCTAGCTTCCGGTCATACGGAGAGGCATTCTCCCCCACCACAGCGAAATCAAGGAGTCAGTTATGGGTCATCCGACTATCTATCCCACCGGCGTTACCGTATACGATCCCGAAAAGTGCTGGAACGGCTTCACGATCTTTCAGGCGCAGGAAGTCGGCGCCGTGCTTATGGATATGAACGGTCGCGAAGTGAACGTCTGGAAGGGCGTCCACGGCATGCCCAACAAGATTTTCCCCGGCGGCTATCTGATGACCAGCCGCGGACGCCGCAGCGGCAAGTACAGCGTGCAGGACGGGCTTGACGTCATTCAGGTGGACTGGGACGGCAACATCGTATGGAAGTTCGACCGCAACGAATACATCGACGATCCCGGCATCCCCGGCCGCTGGATGGCCCGGTACCATCACGACTTCCAGCGCGAAGGCAGCACCACCGGCTACTACGCGCCCGGCATGGAGC
>CABKMN010000012.1 GCA_902373525.1 uncultured Bilophila sp.
GGGGAGAGGGGACCTTTCTCCAGAAAGGTTCCCTCTCCCCTCCCCCACATTCATACCCCCCTAAAAAAAGTCCCGACAGCGCCCGGCGTCCTCGTACTTCTCGAGACGGTCGCATTCACCGAGATCACAGGCCTTTTTGAGGTCCTGACAGGCCGCTTCCGTTTCGCGGAGCAGAAAACGCAGGTCGCCCCGGTTGATGTACGCCCCCGTCAGATCGGGCATGAAGGCGATGGCGCGGGTGTAGTCGTCGATGGCCGACTTGAATTCCTTCTGCTCCTTGAGCACGTTGGCCCGGTTGTAATAGTAGTCGCCCTTCTCGGGCCGCAGGGCGATGGCCCGGTCGAGAAGCGCCTTGGCTCCGGCATAGTTGTGCATCTGGAGCATCACCACGCCGAGCGCGTTCTGCGCTTCCGGGTCGTCGGGGTGCTCGCGGGCGTAGGTGCCGAGAAGCGCCTCGGCATCGCTCACCAGCCCCATCTGATGCATGGCCAGCGCCTTGTTGTAGAGCACCTCGGGGGACGCGGCGTCCGTGCCGGCGATCTGCGAAAGCTGCTGAAGCGCCTTTTCGGGCTCCCGCCTGACGAGGTACACGCCCGCCTTGCCCACCAGCGCCTCGGGATTGCCGGGATCAACCCGCAGGGCCGCGTCGAACTGCCTCTCCGCCGCCTTGTAGTCGTCGGCGGCGAACAGCGCCGTGCCCGCGTTGGTGTGCAGCGCGGCGGAACCCGGCGCGAGCGATGCCGCCCGCTCGAAGGTCTTGGCGGCGTTCTGCGGCTGGTTGCATTCCAGATAGGCCATGCCCAGCCCGTTGAGCAGGGCGGGATGCTCCTGTCCCTGCAAGGCTTCGTTGAACCGCCGGATGCTCTCGCGGCAGTCGCCGTTCTGGTAGGCCGTGACGGCGTCGTTCATCGACTGGTCAGACAGGGGAGTGGACGCGGCCCGTTTCCGTACGGGCGTACAGCCGGATGCCGCCGCCAGCAGGAAGACGGCGCACAGCGCCGCGGCCGCGAGACGGAAGCCCGCGGACCGGGGGGACGAAAGACAGTGAGCCGACATCATAAGAACTCCTTGCGAATCTGTTCCAGCGAGAACCGCCCTTCGAGGATGCGGGCCGTTCCCGTAGCCGGGACGTAGACGGAAAGCGTATCCTGCCCGGATTGAAGATGGACGACGTGCTCCTGCACCACGCCGAGAGGATGGAACAGCAGCTTCCGTGAGCCGCCGAGCAGGTAGTGCTCGTCCACCGACGCGGCGGACATGCCCTTGGGAAAGGTTTCCCGGAGCGGCTTGCCGCCGTCGCCGGAAGCTATTTCCAGCGAGTCCTGTCCCAGTTCGAGGGTTACGGGCGCGTTGAGCAGGAGCGCCCGGCTGCGGGCCGTGGAAACGGCGGTCACCAGCGACTGCGCCCCGGCGTACAGGGGGTTGCGCTCCACGGAAAAGGACCCTGCGCCCAGCGCCACCAGAACGCCCATGATGACCAGCACCACGAGCAGTTCAAGCAGCGTGAATCCGGCGGACGGGCGCGGGCGGACCGGCTCAGCGGTCGGGCACATCTTCGCCCCAGATGTCGGCGGCTTCGCCTTCTCCGCCCTCCGCACCGTCGGAGCCGAGGCTCATGATCTCGAAGGGCACCTTCTGGCCGGGAGCGGTGTATACGTAGTCGTTGCCCCACGGGTCCTTGGGAATCTTGGAAATGTAGCCGTTGGTCGGGTAGTTCTTGGGCGTCTTGCCGATGGCGGGGCGCGTCACCAGCGCGTCGAGGCCCTGCTCGGTGGACGGATAGAACCCGTTGTCGAGGTAGAACTTCTTCACCGCCGTGGACAGGTTTTCGATCTGCATCTTGGCCTGCACCACGCGGGCCTTGTGGGGCTCGTCCATGAATTTCGGGGCGACGATGGCTCCGAGGATGCCGAGGATGACGATGACGATCATCAGCTCAAGCAGGGTGAAGCCGCTGTTCCTGCGGCTGCGGAGACGTTCGGCGTGCATGGTTTCCCTCCTGTCGGGAGTGTTTCATATCGTGGTCCGGGCGGCAACCGTTTACCGCACGGCCCGGTATTCCCAAGTGACGTACTCGTGCGTGACCCAGCCCACCGAGGTGAGCGTATTCTGGCGCGCGCCCTGTCGCACCGTGAGGTTGAGCCGGTACCAGCGGCTGCGGACGTCGAGGCAGCCGTTGGGCAGGGCCGGGGCGTCGTAGGTGGAGAGCAGGTCCTTGTACCAGTTCTCTTCCAGTTCGTTGTCCGGGTTGTTCCGGTATTGCAGGACCGCGTTGACGAAGGGCCGCACCTGCCGTTCGTCGCGCACGAGCGCCCCGAGCACGGCGGGCCGGAGCGTATTCATGTTCATGGGGCCGCGCGCCCAGACGGTCAGCGATTCCATGAGGCCGGGCAGGGTTTCGGTGCCGCCGAGCACCGCCTTGGCCCATTCCGGTTCGACATGGGGCCAGTACACGAGCAGAATTTCCTCGGGCGCTTCCAGAGGCCGCCCCGGCGGGAGGCGGCGGGGCGTCTGGTCCAGATACCATTTGAGGACGTCCCGCGGCGTTTCGGTCTGCCCGCCCCACTGTCTGAGGCTTTCCACATATTCCTTGGCCAGCGCCACGGCGTTGTCCTGCCCGCCCGCGTAGCCGTGCAGCCGCATGAGCCCGGCGAGCAGGCGCACGAGGATGTCCGCGAAGGCTTCGGCCTTGGCCCGGTCCGCTTCCCGTTCGTAGAAGATGGCGTTGATCGGGAACCGGCCGTTTTCGTCCTCGATGCTTCCCGAAAGGGTGGAGCCGCGCAGTTCGGCGGAGAGGCGTTCGAGGTCGCGGCCGAACAGGCCCCAGTCCTCACGGGGATGATCGGGCGTGCCCTCTTCGCTGTTTTTGGTGAGCGCCGCCGTGGCGAGGCGTTCCCCGGATTCCATGAGCGGCTTGGCGGCGAGGATGGAGCGGGTGGAGGCCGAGAGGGCGTGATCCAGCAGCACGTCGCGGCTGAACTCCACGGTGAGCACGGACAGGCCGGTCAGTACGAACAGGACGAGGATGAGCACCGCGCCCCGGCGGCGGTTGCGGAAGAAGCTATCGTTCCTGTACATGGCTCCTCCGGGGGAAGACGGGGGCGATGAAGACTTGCGGATTCTCTTCCCCCTCCTTCTGGAGGGTGAAGCGGACGGCCTCGGGCCGCTGGTCGGCCTTCAGGGGAGAGGGCCACTCGGTGACGAACTGGGTTTTCGCCGTGAACAGGGCGATCTCCAGCGACTTGACGTTGCGGACGAGGACCAGTTCGGTCCACGGGAAATCGCCTTCCACCCCGCAGAAGGGCCGTTCGCGCCGGACGAAGGCCGTGGAGCGGTTGCCGTTGCGGAGCACGTATTCCACGCAGACGGGGCCGGGGAGGGTTTCCTTCGGGATGTCCGCCAGATGCGAGGAGGTGGCGAAGGAGAGCAATACCTCGTCCTCCGAGGCTTCGGGGCGTTCGGTGTCGGTCAGGCGGTAAAAGTCGTCGGAAGGGGTGACGGGTTCCCGGGAGAGCGGGGGCAGGGTGGACCGCTTGTCGTCGGTGAGGCACAGGCCCGCGACGTCGTTGTCGAGGATGCCCCAGAAGACGCGCTCGCTCTCGCGTTCGAGGACGCGCTCGCGCACGGTTTTGCCGTTGTCCATGACCATGCCGTAGGTGCTGAACAGCACCATGCCGATGACGGCGGTGAGGGTCATGGCGATGAGCAGTTCCACCAGCGTGAACCCGTCGTTATTGCGGAATGACGTATTCAAGCAGCAACTCCCGGTACGTCGTCCCGTGGCTTTCCACGAGCCGGAATTCAAGGCGCTTGCCCTCCATGCCCTGCAGGGAGACGAGCTTCGAATGCCATTCCACTTCGGGATGGTCGGGGGAAAGGGTTCCCCTCTGGTCGAGGCTGTCCGGGTCCTGCCGGAGCATCAGGAGCATCTTGCCCCGACCGGCTCGGAGCACGCCGTCCTCCCAGCCCGTTTCGGCAAGCCGGGACAGGCTGTCGCCGCTGACCCGGACCGCGAGCAGGGCCACCGTGCTCAGGATGGCCAGCGCGATGAGCACTTCCAGCAGGGTGAATCCCCGGGCGTTCATCGTCCTCCTCCCGAAAGGGACAGGGCCATGTCCATGTCGAGCAGGTTCTTGGCGTTGCGGCGGAGCGTCAGGTTTTCCACGCGGAGGCCGGGATGCGACTCCAGCGCGTGGAGCCACTGCACGCCCTGCTTCAGATAGACGTTGGTCATGCGCATTTCGATGCGTTCCGCGCCGTCCGCGTCGTTGCGGGCTCCGGGGCGGAGCGCCTCGATGTGCCGGGAGAGGGACAGGCGGTCGGCCTCCTTGTTCACGAGGCCGAACAGGGAGCGTCCCTTGGCGTCGGTTCGCGCCGCGGGCGATTGGGACAGCCGCGCGTAGTCGTCGGCGAGCCGTTGCAGGGACGCGTGGCGTCGACCGGCGCGTTCGGCGCGGGAGGCGTTGTCCGCTCGGTAGTCGAACACGGGCAGGATCACCCACTGGGTGACGCCGAGCACGACGATCCCGCCGAGGCCGAGGAGCAGGGCGCGGGTGTTCATGACTGCCCTCCTTCGAGCGCGAGTTCGATCTCGAAGATCACGGCTCCCGCCGGGGTCCCCGGTTCGGGCTTGCCGGTGCGATTGGCCGCGCTGAGGATTTTGGCCTCGCGGACGCCGGGGAGCGCCGCCAGCGCGTCGCGCACGGCGTTGACCTGCTCGTACCCGGCGGCGGTGCCGCTGAGCCCGCAGCGCCGCGCGTCGAGGCTCAGGCGGTCGACGCGGACGTTCAGGGCGGAGGGAACGGCGGCGTGCATGCCTTCCAGCAGCCGCAGGACCGGGAAGGTCACGTCGTCCGCCGCGCCGCCGCGCAGGGCGCCGATGCGGTTTTTGAGGATGCTCTCCATCTGTACGGGATTGAACGAGCCGCGCGCGTCGGGCACGGCCTTGCGGAACAGCGCGCGGGCGGCCTCTTCGTGGCGCAGGGCCTGTTGTCGGTCGGCGTAGCCCTCCGCCCAGACGGAGCCCAGATAGGCGAGTCCTACGCAGAGGATGCCGCAGGCCGCTTTGAGCGCCCGTTTGCCCTGCGTCCCGGACAGGCCGGAAGCGGCGGCGCGGGGGCGGTGGAACGACGGGTACGCGGGCTGCCGCCACCACGCCGGGGAGGGCATGGCCGCGACGCACTGGGCCAGCAGGCGATCGGGGTCGGTTTCCCCGAGGCGGGCGGCCTGTCCGGCGAGGGTGCCGTCCTGCCCGAGCACGGCGACGGGCAGTTCAAACGTTTCGGAAAAACAGGCTGCCGCGCCGTTCCGCAAGAAGGCTTCGCCGTAGACGGAGAGGCGTTCCGGGGAGAGGGGCAGCCCTTCCAGCACCAGCGCCGTTTCGCGCCGGAGCCGGACGGCGAGGTCCCGCAGAGAGAGAGAGAGAGAGAGAGGAAGAAGCGCCCCCGCCCGGAGCCGGGGAAAGGTCGAGGCCCGGCGTTTCGTCTCCGGGCGTCCAGCCGCAGGGGACGGAGCGGATGCGGCGTACGGTGCCGCCGTCCAGCACGGCCACGGCGGTCGCGTCGCGCCGGACGTGCAGGAGCAGGGAAACGCCCGTTTGCTTGGGCAGGCCGCCGAGCAGCGGGAAGGGATCGACGGTGACGAGGCGGGGAAACAGGCCCTCGGCCTCGAAGGCGTCGAGCCAGAAGGCGCGGTCCTCTTTCCGCAGGGACACGCTGATCGCCTGTATGCCCTTGGCCGGTCCGGAAGCAGGGGCGGGACCGGCGAGGCAGACCCGATGCTCCAGCATGGAGGCGTCAAAGGGAAATTCGGTTTCGAGCAGCAGCCCGAGCGCCTGTTCGACCTTGCTCCGGGCCCGGAAGGGGAAGGCCCAGTCCCGGAACAGCACGGCGTCGGCGGAGAGGCAGACGCGCACGTCGTCCGGGCGTTTCAGGCCCGCCGCGCGCAGCCCGTCGAGCAGCGAGCGCAGGCCCGAGGCCACGGCTTCGGGCGAGAGGTCCGCGCAGAATACGCGGTGCAGCCACGGCACCTCGCGGCTTTTCATGCCGAGGCGGCACAGCGCGCCCGTGAGTCCGGTCCCGGACTGGAGGATGATGAGACTGTCCTTGGTGATCATGGGGCGCTCCGGTCAGGGCTGCACGTCGAGGGAGGGGCGGCGGAAGGTGTCGCTCAGGCGCAGCCGGACTTCGCCGTTGTTCTTGAAGGACCGGAGGGTGCGCTCCGGCACGAGTTCCTGCCGGAGCTGTTCCGGCGGGACGCGCAGGACCGCCTGAATGTCCATGCGGCTGGCTGACGGGTCCTTGGGGACGAACGTCACCTGTCCCTGCGCGGCGCAGGCGATGACGGGGCTGCGGAGTTCGAGCTGCCGGAGGCTGAGGCGATCCTTTTTCCAGCCGGTTTCGAGCTTCCCGTCCAGCTTGTCCAGCCGGGACGCCTTGAGCATGGGCAGCCCGAGATCGACCACGGCTCCGCGCAGGGCCAGATCGAGGGTGCCGTCGCTCAGGGCGGGGGCTGGGCGTCCGTTTTGGAGAGGCAGGGTCAGCGCGACGGTGCCGCTCAACTTGCCGCTCCGCACCTGCACGAGCCCTTTGGGGGCGACGAAGGGCCGGAGCAGGGGCTCCGCGAGCGCGCCGTCCAGCGCGGCGGATACGTCGAGGCGGTCCGGGCTCATGAGGGCGGAGGGGATCACGGCGGCGGTCAGCCCGCCGCCCGCGACGTCGGCCTCGAGCGTCGCTCCGAGCGGGAAGACGGTCAGCCCGGCCCGGACGTTGCGGAAGGCCAGCGGCTCGGCGGCGTTGCGGGGAAGCACGGCGAGGGCGTCCACCTCCAGCGCGGGCGGGAGGAAGGACAGGCGCGGACGGCTCATCGTCACCGTGACGCCGGGAAGGGTTTCGCACCACCGGCGCAGGCGCACTTCCCCGAACTCGCGCGCGTACAGGACGCCGAGGAAAAGGCCGTAGAGCGCCAGCCCGAACAGCAGGTACAGCCCGCTCCGCACCAGTCCGGCGCGGGAGGGGGTGGGAAGCGCGAAAAGCAGTCTGTCCAGAAACGCTCGCATCATCTGCCCGTCCGGCGTTGAAGGATCGTGCGGCCTGCGCGGGCGTCGCCCGCCGCCATGCGCCGGTGCGCCCGTCCCTTTGGGAACGTTGCGTGCGCGGCGACGTTACGCATTGGTCACCCGCGCCACTTCGGTCAGGGAGGTCAGGCCCGCGATGACTTTGAGCATGCCGTCGTGGCGCAGGTTCCGCATGCCTTCGGCAAGCGCGCATTCGCCGAGCACGTTGGCGTCGGCCTTGTCCACGATGAGCCGCTTCAGGGCGTCGCTGGCGGGCATGATCTCATAGATGGCCATCCGGCCCCGGTAGCCCGTTTCGAGGCATTCGGGACACCCCCCGGCCCGGTAGAGCGGCTGGCCCGGCACGTAGGCCGCGCGGGCGGCTCCGAGTTTTTCCAATTCCTGCTCGTCCGGGAGGTAGGCCTGCCGGCAGTGCGGGCAGAGCATCCGCACGAGGCGCTGGGCCACCACCCCGCGCAGGACGGACGAGAGCAGGAACGGCTCCACGCCCATGTCGAACAGGCGGGTGACCGCGCCGGGCGCGTCGTTGGTGTGCAGGGTGGAGAACACGAGGTGCCCGGTCAGGGCGGACTGCACGGCGATGGAGGCGGTTTCCGCGTCGCGGATTTCCCCGATGAGGATGACGTCGGGGTCCTGACGCACGATGGAGCGCAGCCCGTCCGCGAAGGTCAGCCCGATTTTCGGGTTGACCTGCATCTGCCCGACGCCCTCCAGTTCGTATTCCACGGGGTCTTCGATGGTCAGGATGTTCTTGTCCGGGGCGGTCAGCTCCTGCAGGACGGCGTAGAGGGTCGTGGTCTTGCCGCTGCCGGTGGGGCCGGTGACGAGCACGATGCCGTGGGTGGTCCTGACGAGCGCGTGCATGAGCCCGA
This sequence comes from uncultured Bilophila sp., assembly GCA_902373525.1. GTDB lineage: Bacteria > Desulfobacterota > Desulfovibrionia > Desulfovibrionales > Desulfovibrionaceae > Bilophila. Next base: position 7,948 of record CABKMN010000012.1, read on the forward strand.
GGTCTTCCCGACCCAGCCCGAGTTCCGCGAGGGAGAGGACGCGTTCGCTTTTTTCCAGCAGACGCAGCACCACGCGTTCCCCGAACGAGGTGGGCAGGGTGGACACGCGCAGCCCCGCCTGACGCCCGCCGAGGGAAATGGCGATGCGTCCGTCCTGCGGGAGACGCTTTTCCGCAATGTTGAGCTTGGCCATGACCTTGATGCGCGACACCACGGCGGCATGGTGGGCCTTGTTCAGGGTGTGGCGCTCGTAGAGCACGCCGTCCAGCCGGAAGCGCACGCGGGATACGTCGCGGTAGGGCTCGATGTGGATGTCGCTGGCCCCGGCGCGCACGGCCTGCGCGAGGATCATGTTGACCAGCCGGATGAACGGGGCGTCGCTGCTGTCCTCCAGCAGGTCCTCCACGGCATCCTCGTTGAATTCGTCGATTTCGTTGACCGAATCCCCGAGCACGTCCGAAACGCTCCCCTCGGAGCGGGTGGATTCGCCGAACACGCGGTTGATGATGTCCATGACGTCGGCCTCGGGGGCGAGCACGGGCCGGACGGGACGTTCCCCGAGCAGGAGACCCAGTTCCTGCGCCAGCAGCCACCCGGAAGGTCGGCTGATCGCCAGCGTCAGCGCGCCGTCCCGGTCGCGGACCGGCACCGCCGCATGCCTGCGGAGCCACGGCAGGGGAACCTTGCATACGAGTTCCGCATCCACGGACCAGCCGCCGCCCTCCTTGCCCGCCAGTTCGGCGAGCCGGAATTCGCAGGGGATGCCGTTGAGGGCTCCCGTGGTTTCCAGATACCGCCTTTCGTCGATGCGTTCCGCCTCGAACAGCGCCCGCTCAAGGGAGATGCCCGAAGTTTCGGCATTCCGGGCGCAGGCTTCCAGCACCTCGGGAGCGAGGCGGAGGCGGTCCAGCAGCGTCGTCAGCGGAGAGGTGCTCATGGTCAGTTCACAAAAATGGTCTTGAGGAGCTTGGGCTTGCTCATGATCGGCAGGCCGAGGCCGTCATGGCCCACGCTCGTTTCGTGCAGCACGAGCTGTTTTTCCTTGGTCAGCTCGGCGGAGTCGCCCGCGTTGCGGATGACCTTGGGCGTGATGAAGATGAACAGGTTGGTCTGGGTGGAATCCTTTTTCCGGGACTTGAACAGCCAGCCGAGCAGGGGGATGTTTCCGAGGCCGGGCACTTCGCTCTGGTTGTAGGTCTTCTGGTCGTCGAGCAGGCCGCCGATGACGGCCGTCTGGCTGTCCTGCAACAGGATGGTGGTCTTGACCAGCCGTTTGCGGGTGGTGGGAGCGACGATCTGATCGCCGTTGCTCAGGGTGACGAGCCCCTGCGTGACGCGGCTGACTTCCTGTTCCACCTCAAGGCGCAACGAGCCGTCGTCGCTGATGCGGGGCGTGATTTTGAGCTTCACGCCCACGTCCTTGTAGTCCATGGACTGGGTGGTGAAGTCATTATCATTGCGCGTGGTGCTTTCCTTGGTATACGGAATGTTGTCCACGACCTCCACGCTGGCCTCCTCGTTGTCGAGCGTGAGCAGCTGCGGCGTGGCGAGCACGTCCACGTCGCTGTTGCCCTTGACCGCGTTCAGGATGGACTGGATGTTGTAGGAAGTCCCGCCCACGGTGAAGGCGTCCTTGAAGATCGTGCCGATGCTCACGCCCGAGGGCAGCGAGACCATTTTGTTGGAGCCGAGGGAGACGGAACTGCCGTTCAGGCTGACCCCGCCGATCACGGAGACGTCGCCGCCCACGTCGCCCGCGGCCGCCCAGTTGATGCCGAACGAGAAGGAGGCTTCGCTGCTCACTTCCATGATCAGGGCTTCGATGAAGACCTGTTTGCGGACCACGTCGAGCTTGGCGACGATGTTGCTGAGGGCTTCGAATTCGTCGGGCCGGGCCGTGACCACGAGGCTGTTGGTGGACTTGTCCGCCACGACCTTGATGTCCTTGGACAGCACGGTGTCCGGCTTCTGATCCTCGGAGCCCGCGGTGCGCTGGCGCTCCACGAGGGTGTTGATGACCAGCGCGAGGTCTTCGGCCTTGGCGTTGGACAGGGAAATCAGATGGACGTCGCCCTTGCCCTTGGGCGTGGGGATGTCCAGCGAGCCCACGGTGTCGCGGGCGATGTTGAGGGCTTCGGCGTCGCCGTAGATGAGCAGGCTGTTGGTGCGCTCGTCCGCCAGAACGAGGCTGACGGTGGGACGGCCTTTCTTGGAGTATTCCTCGTCGCGGCTTTTCAGGATTTTGGCCAGCGTGGCGGCGAGGGTCTTGGAGTCGCCGTACTGGAGGCCGATGGTGGCGGCGCTGCCGGTGCTGTTGCTGGACTCCACCTGATCGAGAAAGGCCATGGCCTTGGCCACGTTGGTGGCGGGAGCGGTGATGGCGATGGTGTTCGAGGGCGTGTAGGCGGAGATGGCGTAATCCTTGCCGAGCAGGGACGGCAGCACCTTGGCGAGTTCGGCGGCGACGCCGACCTTCAGGGGCACGATCTGCGTGGTGACGGTTTCGGTTTCCGCGCCCATCTTGCGGCCCACGGCGGCGTCCTCGCCCTGTCCGAGCCCTTCCTTCAGGGGGACGATTTTGTAGGCCGTGCCGCTTTTCTGTACGGCGTAGCCCTGCACGCGCAGGATGGACACGAACGTCTCGAAGGCTTCGTCCGGCGAAATCCTGACCGGGGAGTAGACGGTCACCTTGCCCTTGACGGCGGGATCGGTGATGAAGTTCCGTCCGGTCGCCTCGCTGATGTACTTGATGAGGGCATGGATGTCCGCATCCTTGAAGTCCAGCGTCAACCCGTTTTCGGGTTCCGCCCATGCGGACGGGGCGATGCACGGCGCGCACAGCAGCGCGAGGCAGAGGGCGAAAACGCGGAGGGCCGGGGCCGTTTTGCAGAGCGAATCAAGCATGGCTTCAACTTTGTACATCATAGCGGATGATGGTTTTTTTCCCGTTGCGGAGTACTTCGAGCGTGACGGCGCTCTCGTCGGCCAGTTCTCCGAGCCCGGCCAGATCGCCGAATCCCGCAAGGGGCTTGCCGTTGGCCCCCAGCAGCAGGTCGTCCTTCCTGAGACCGAGTTCCTCAATGTAGCTTCCTGACTGGATATTGACAATACGCAGCCCCCGGTACCCGCCCACGGCCTGCGGCGTGACCGAAACGTTGCGCATCAGCGCCCCGATGTCGCCGAGTTCCTCCCGGAGCTTGGCCCGGCTCACCGCCTTTTGTTCGTCCGGCTTGGCGGCGTTCGCCTGCGGGGCCGCGGCGTCGCTCATGATCAGCCGTTCGCGCGTGCCGCCCTTGGCGAGGACCACGGTCCGCCGCTGCACCAGCGCGATCTTCCACCCCTGTACCGTATCCCCTTCCCGGTAGGGCAACTCCTTGCCGTCGAGCTGGATCACGGCCCGGCTGTCCCGGCCCGAACTGACGATGGTGCCGAGCAGCTTCCAGCCGCGTTTGCTGACGGGCAGGGCGTCGATGCCCTCCGCCGAGACGCGTTCCTCGTCGCCGTCGCCTGCACCTTCCTTGCGCTCGCGGCGGGCTTCGGGCGGAAACACGGAAACGCCGAGCAGGTTGCGGGCGTTGATGCTTTCAAAGGCGCCGACGGGTTCCGGCGCGGCGGTTTCGCTTGCGGCGAGCGGGGAGGCCGTCCCGGGCGCTTCGGCGGCCCGTTCGCGCAGGGAAAACGTGGCGCGGGCCAGAAACCAGGCGATCAGCCCGATGCAGATCAGTGAAAACAGGGTGGAGGGCAGTCGTCTGGACATGGTTAGCCTGCGAGGGTGCTCATTTCAAAGATGGGCAGAATGATGGCGATGACCACGAAGCCGACCAGCCCCCCCAGCAGGAGGATCATGATGGGCTCCATCAGGGAGGTGACGACCTGAAGGCGCGACGCGACGCGGTTTTCACAGTCGTTGGCCACCCAGAGCAGCATCTCCCCGAGCTGGCCGCTCCGCTCGCCCGCCGCCACCATCTGCCGGGCCAGCGGGGGGAACACGAGGGGATCGTTCATGAATTCGGAGAGGTCCCGGCCCGCCTGCACGCCGTCGATCATATTTTGGACGGCTTCCGCCATGAGCAGATTGTCCGCCACGGACTTGACGATGTTCAGTGCCTTGAGCAGGGTCACGCCGTTTTTGAGCAGCATGCCGAGGGTGCGCGTCATGTGTCCGACGATGAGCGGGCGGTAGACGCCGCTGACGCCGGGCAGCCGCAGCAGCAGACGATGCGAGGAACGCCTGCCCTTTGGCGTCTTACGCATACGCCAGAAGGCGAGCAGCGTAAACAGGATGACGAGCAGGAGTACCCACCATCCCGAACGGATGCCGTCGCTCACGGCAAGCAGTATTTGGGTGGGGACGGGGAGCGCGCGGCCCATGTCGGCGAAAATTTGCGTGACCTTGGGGATCACGAACGTCAGCAGGAAGACGACGACGCCGATGCCCACGAACAGCATGAGGATGGGGTAGGCCAGCGTGGCCTGCACCTTGCGGACCAGCGCGACCTGCTGTTCGATGTGCTCGGCGAAGCGTTCGACTACGAGCTCCAGTGTGCCCGACGCCTCGCCCGCACGTACCATGGTCACGAAGGTCGAGGAAAAGACGTTGGGAAATTCCGCCAGCCCGTCGGCGAGATCGCCGCCCGCCATGATCCGGTCGCGCAGGCAGGAGACGATGCCCTGCATGCGCGACATGTCGTCGTGGGCGCAGATGCTGCCCAACGCCTCATCAAGCGGAAGGCCCGCATGCAGCAGGGTGGCGAGCTGGCGGGCCATGGCGGCGACGGCGGTTTTGGGGACCGGACGGAGAGATTCGAGAAGGCGTTTGAGGGAAAGACGGGAGGCGGGCGATCCGGGTTGGGAAACGGCGGCGGAGGCGGATTCCACCGAGAGCGGCACAAGGCCCTTTTCCCGTACGGAGGCGATGGCCTGCCGTTCGGTGTCGGCTTCCACCACTCCCCGCACGGTTTTCCCGTTCGCGGAAATGGCCTTGTAGCAAAAATTCGCCATGTGCGTCCCGAGGCAACGGGAACCCCCGCGAACGGGGGTTCCCCGGATGGTTAAGGGTTAGTCTTCACGGCGACGCACGACGCGAACGACGGCGACGGCCGAGAAGGCGAGGAACAGCGCGAGCAGGTCATACGCCGGGGCCGAACCCACGGTGCAGCCGCCGCTGCCGCTGCTTCCGCCGCCGTCGCTGGAAACGCCGTTGTCAGGCAGTGCGCCCGTGGTGGCGAGAGAAACCGGGTCCTTGATCACGCCGTCGGCGGTCTCAACGTCGAAGTCTTCGTCGTTGTCGGCGATGATGAAGAATGCCATATAGGTGTGGTTCGGCGCAAGCGTATCGGACGCCTTCAGAGCAACCGTCGGATCATCGATGTCGGCGATCCACCACTTGCCGGAGGAGGTCTTCATTTCGTCAGTGGAAGGTCTGCCGTAGGCGTAGGGAACCACCTTGGTGGCGTGCAGCTTGTAGAGGCCCAGCTCGCTTACGGAGGCGCCGTTTCCGAGGAAGTTCATCTGGAAGATGGCGCTGGAGCCGCCCTTTATTTCAGCCGTAAACTCGAACGTGCCGAGGCGGTTGCTGCCCTTCGGCAGGGACGCGTACTCCTCTTCGGCCGTAGCGTGATCAATCGCGTTGCCGGTGAACGTGTTGACGCTTACGCCGGAAGGCTGCTCGAAGCCGGCGGCGATCTGCCCGGCGAAGGTGTCGGTGTCGGGCAGGAAACCATAGATCGGCTTGTCGTCCACAATGGTCGTCATCACACGGATTTCCGCGATGCCGGAAGGATCGATCTTGAAGGGGTCCTGCTCCAGAATAGTGAAGTCGGCGAACTTTGTGGGAGCGATGGAACCGATCTTGGTGTCCATATGGTTCTGGAATGCGGGTACGATTGTGGTGGCGTGGAGCGCCTGCAACACGTTGACGCGCTGATCGTAGTTCCAGAAAGGCTTCTGTTCGCCGTCCTTGGTTTCCGGATAGAAACGCTGGGAGTTGAGGTCCTTGCCTTCGCCGCTGATCAGGTTGCCGCCCGAACCCAACGACGTGGGCGCGGAGATGCGGGTCACGGCGTCTTCCATACTGCGGAGCGGGGAGATCGGGGTCACCTTGGTGTCGTTGTGCACGGAGAAGGGCTGATCATAGGCCACGCTCCAGCCGCAGGGGTTCATGTTCTTGGCGCGGCCGGGGCCCATGAAAATGTCCATGTGGCGGTCACCCCAGTAATACGCATGGTTGACGAAGTAGGAGTTGATGGTGTTCAGCTTCTTCATCACTTCGCCGTTCTGGAGGGCGGCGCGCAGCTCGGTGTCCACGGCGGTTCCGTCCAGTTCGGTGTACATGTCCTTCGTGACGTCGAGCTTGGAATAATCGCCCACGAGACGTTCGATATGCTGGCGTTCCATCATCTGGGCATGGATGGCGCAGTCGCGCGTATCCTTGACGGAAGGATGGGCCGCAGCGGCCTTTTCCAGTGCCGTCACATAATTTTCGGCCGCCCAACTGCCGTTGGTATGCACTTCGACGGACTGAGACGCGCCGTGATACAGATCGATCATCTTTTCGAGCGTTTCCTTGGAAGTACCGGGTGCGACCGTGTAGCCGGCGGGATGGTCACCGAAAGACGGATCGTAGTAGCCGGGGGTCTTGAAGTAACCGGTATACGCCTGATTGGAACCGTCATAGATGATCTTCCATGCGCCCATGAAAATGCGTTCGGCGGGCAAGCCCTCGGGGGCCTTGCCGTTCATCTGCGCGGGAACGCCCTTGAGGTCGAGGCTGGTGATGTCCGCGCCCATCACGGGCGTATCGCCGGGTTGATCGAGATTGTCGCCCGTCCAACCGAGCACCTCTCGGTTGGCCTTGCCGAGTTCAGCCGTACCGAGCATCATATAGCCGAAAGGATGCATGATGGTACGGTTGCCGAGCACGCCATGCTTGAGGCCCATTTGAATTTCGTTCAGGGCGTATCCATAATTTCCATAATCGGTGGGCATGGCAAACGCGCTGCCGCCCTGATCCACAGTGGTCACACCGGCGGCGGCATAAATCTGTGAGGCCCGAGCGACGCTGCGGACACCTTCGTTGGGAATTGTTTCCTTGGCGGTTTGGGGAACATCCAGCAGGCCCATAGCCTCGGTTTCGGCGCAGACGCCGGTGAAGTCCCATGTACCGTCGGCCTTTTTGACCGTACGGACACCGGGATATTCCACACCTTTGCGCACATAGATACCGTCGGCGTTGATGTCTCCGGCGTCGAAGCCGGCGAGCTTGAACGCCAGCGAGTTGCCGGCGCTCAGATGGTCGGAGGTGTGCTTGATGATGATCGGGTGCACGGAGCTGGCGCGGTCGAGGTCTTCCTTGGTGGGATGGGCACGTTCGGCCACCAGGGTATCGTCATAGCCCCACCCGGAAACCAGCATGCCTTCCGGGGTCTTGTCGGCGCGTTCTTTGAGGGCGACGATATAGTCTTCAATGCTGTTCATCTTGCCGATAGGGGCGCTGTTCAGGTTGGCCTGAAACAGATCGACCTTGCCCTGTTCGGGGAAGTGGCTGTGCCCGTCGATGAAGCCGGGCAGCATGGTTTTTCCCTTGAGGTCGACTATGTTGCCCACGTTGGCGGCGTTGAGCAGTCCTTTGGCCCTGGCTTCGGATTCGCTGCCCACAAAGACGATTTTCCCGTCCAGCGTAGCGACGACCTCAGCGGTGTCGGGCTTGTCTAGCTGCGACGGTTTGTGGAAATCTTCCGTCACGGTGTAGATGGTGCCGTTGTGGTAAACAGTGGTGGCCAGCTTTTCAGCCGCGCACAACTGCATGCCTCCTCCAAGAACCAGGGCTACGGCCGCCGCAAAGGACAGCGCATGCCGCTTCATATGGTTCCTCATGGTGCTCCTCCTGATAAGAACCGTTGCAGGAAGGCCGTTCCGCAAAAAACGTTTACGAACGGCCGGGGTGGAAGGGAAAGACGATCTTTCGCCTTCCGGCTAACAAAAAAGCCGGTCATGCGCGCGTTTCCTGAAACGCGGAGGGGCCGACCGTTCTGTACGATGGGGAGGGGAGAAAAGGCGGGAACGGCACGACGGCATGCCTGCAATCGGATGCAGCCGGTCCGGAGGGAGGGGGAAATATGGGGACAAGGCGGATACGTCAAAGGGACAGCTCTTGTTGCGGGAGGTTCTTGAGGAACCGGAAACGGACAAAAGACTGCCCGTGCTTGTTCCAAAAAGCACCATGCAAGGGGTATACCCTGATTCTCATTCCGTACGATTCCCGTATGTTGCTCAGAACACTCTATCGCTTTGGGCTGAAATGGGCATTTTTAATGCAAAAACAACTTGGATTTTTGAAAAAGAAAAAGTATTACTCTATATTATAAAACAAGTCTTTTTTGCATTATTAAGTTGTATATGAATCATATATAAATGAGAAAGAAGGAACATAGCGAGAGCAGGGCAGACTGCGGATACCGTCATACGGATAGGTGAACACTATAACATAGTGCGAATATTGCTTTATTTGTATAAGCAAAAAGAAAATGCGGAAAGGTCGCAGCGTGTGAACGCAGCCCGAGCGGAACTTGCAATGCTGTTGCACATGCGCCGTTTTTTGAAAAACGGTTCAACCAGATGGTTTATACAGAAAGATTGAGTGGGTGCCGTGCAAAAGCATCCTGTTGCCCCACGGAAAACAGTATTGCGGAATGTGCGTACGCCTTTTCCCGTGCTTGAACGACGAAATGCCGCAGCAAGACGGTTGAAAAGCCGTATTGCCGTATTGCCCGTATGGCTCCAGTCGCGTTTCGCATACGGGCCGCATCAACGCCGCGAGCCTTCCCCACAGGTGAGGAAGGCCGCCGCGTCAGCGCCAGCAGTGGCGCACGTCGTCTTTATAGGTGTCCAGCAGTCCGATGACCGGATCGGGGGTCAGATAGCGGATGCTCTCGCCAAGCAGCCATTTGGCGCGGATGAGCGAGGCGCTGATGTCCAGATGCGGGAGGGGAAGGTAGAGGCAGGAGGTTTCATCCGAAATCGCGGCGGAGAGGAGCCGGTTGCCGTCCGGTTCGGTGAGTTCGGCCTTGGGCCAGTGCCGGGCGACGGTGGACCGGAAGGCCTCCTCGTCCGCCTTGGAACGGGGCACCACCACGAAGTTGGTGATATGCGGAAGCTCCAGCCCCTTGTACCAGGTGTCGAGGTGCATGAAGTCTTCGCCGCCGACGATGAACACCGGCGCTTCGGATGGGTGGCGCTTCCGCCATTCCGTGATCAGGTTCCATGTATAGGAAGGGTGCGTCAGTTCGCCCTCAAGCGTGCTGACGCTCAGCCGGGAATCGGCCTCCACCGCGTTGGGGGCCGATTCCAGCGCGCCGTTCAGCAGGGAAACGCGCATTTCGAAGGGCAGGAGCCCGGAGTCGGCCTTGTGCGGCGGAACGGCGCAGGGCATGAGGTCCACATGCTTGAGGTGCAGGGCTTCGGCCACGGCGGTCGCCAGCCGCAGGTGCCCGATGTGCACGGGATTGAACGTGCCGCCGAGAATGCCGATCATCTGTGCCGGAGTCATGGCTACTCCCGGATTTGGCCCGTCCCGAGGGCCACGAATTTGGTCGTCGTCAGCTCGCGCACGCCCATCGCGCCGTAGGAGTGGAGCTTGGAGGTGGAGATGCCGATTTCGGCCCCGAGTCCGAGCTGTCCGCCGTCGTTGAAGCGGGTGGAGGCGTTGACGGCGGTGAGGGACGCGTCGGCTTCCCGCAGGAACCGGGTGGCGTTGGCGTGGTTGTTGGTGCAGATCACTTCGGTATGGTTGGAGCCGTAGCGGGCGATGTGGTCCAGCGCCTCGTCCAGCGAATCCACGACGCGGACCGCGAGGATGAGGTCGTGGAATTCCTGCCCGAAGTCGCCGGGCTGCGCGGGCACGGCCCTGTCGGGGCGGAGCAGGGGAAGGGCGCGCGGGCAGGCCCGGAAGGTCACGCCGTCGCCGCCGAGCGTCTCGCCGAGCTTGGGCAGGAAGGCTTCCGCCTCGCTTTGGTGGACGAGGAGACATTCCAGCGCGTTGCACACGCCGGGTCGCTGCACCTTGCCGTTACGGGCCAGCCGCAGCGCCATGCCGAGATCGGCGCCTTCGTCCACATACAGATGGCACACGCCCATGTAGTGCTTGAGCACGGGCATGGTGGCGGCTTCGCAGACGGCGCGCACCAGCGACTCGCCGCCGCGGGGGATCATCACGTCCACATATTTGTCAAGTTTGCACAGCGCGGCGACGGCGGCGCGGTCGGTGGTCTCCACCACCTGTACGGCGTCGGCGGGCAGACCGGCGCTCTCCAGCGCCTCGTGGAGCAGGCCCGCCAGCGCGAGGTTGGACCGGATGGCCTCCGATCCGCCGCGCAGGATTACGGCGTCCCCGGCCTTGAGGCACAGGATGGCCGCGTCGATGGTGACGTTGGGGCGGGATTCGAAAATCATGGCGATGACGCCGAGCGGGATGCGCATCTTGCCGACCATGAGCCCGTTGGGGCGCTGCCACTGCCGCTCGATGACGCCCACTTCGTCAGGCATGTCGGCGACATGCAGGCAGGCCAGCGCCATGTCCTCGATGATGCGCGGGGTGAGGGTAAGGCGGTCGAGGCGCGGCGCGTCCATGTTCGCGGCTCTGGCCGCCTTGACGTCGAGGGCGTTGACCTTGAGCATGTCGGGGCCGCGTTTCCTGAGCAGCTCCGCGAGCGTCCGCAGGGCCAGCGTCTTGGCCGCGGGCGAGGCGGCCGCGAGGGTCCGGGCGGCGCTTTTGGCGCGCTGCCCCATGTGTTCCATCTGAAGTTCGAGTGAGGCGGTCATGGTCGTTCCTTCTGTTGCGCGGTGGGGGATGAACCGTTCTCCTGTAGACCCGTATATATAAGGTTCCGGGCCGGTTCCCGCAAGCCCGGACCGGGACATTTCTTTTGACATTCCTGTCGTTCCAACCTATGTTTTGGCGTCATGATTCCCAGAAGTCATGCCGTTACGGCGGGGCTTCCGGAAGGCTTGCCGCCGCAAGCCCGTTTTGCGTGCGCCGGAGCTCCGGCATTTACTGAAAGCGTGTGGAAGCGTTTAAGGAGTTTAGCATGGCAGACCCTCTCCGCCCGTCCGGGCCTCAGATTCCCGACAGTCTGATGGGCGAAATCCAGTCCGAAGTGGCCGTGGAAGCCACGCCCCTGCTGCGTTTCGTGATTGAGAAAAGCCGCATCATCGTTTCGTGCGTCGTCGTGCTGCTGCTCGTCATCATCGGCGTCGGCGGCTGGCAGTGGCATCAGTCCCGCGTGGAGCGCGAAGCCCATCTTGAGCTCGGACGCATCCTCGTCGGCACGGAAGGGGCCGGACGCATCGCCGCTCTGGAGAAGTTCCTGCCCTCCGCCCCCGAGGCCATGAAGTCCGGCGTGCAGCTTGAAGTCGCCGTCACCGCGATCGGCCTCGAACAGTACGCCAAGGCCGCCGATGCCTACGCCGCCGTCGCCGCCGCCGATCCCAAGGGCCCGATGGGCCTGATGGCGGCCATGAATCAGGCCGACGTGCTCCAGCGCGAGGGCAAATACGCCGAGGCGCTCGCCGTTTTTGATGCTCTGGAAAAGAGCGCCCCCGAAGCCCTGCGTCCTTCCATTCTCGAAGGGCAGGCTCTGTCCGCCGAACAGGCGGGCAAGCTGGAGCGCGCGCTCGCCGCTTACGAAAGCATCGCCACGAATCTCGGAGATGCCGGAAACACCGGCTATTTTCAGGCCAAGATCGCCGAACTGAAGGCGCGCATGGCCCGCTCCTGATCCCACCTACAAGGGGAACGGCTCGCCGTCGTCCTGTCGGTGCCCGGTCCGCCGGGGAGCAAACGGGCTGTTGCCGCAAGGCTCAGCCCGTTTGTTCAAGAGGCCGTTTCTTTCGGAAAACCGTGCGTTTCAGGACTCGTTCCTGTCGCGCTTCAAACACGAGGAAGGTTTTCATGAGTCATCCGTTACTGGCCGCTGAAGCGGGTGTGCGGCACCTGCTTCTTGGCAACGAGGCCATCGTCCGGGGGGCGTTGGAAGCAGGGATCAATGTGGTGACCTGCTATCCGGGCACCCCCTCATCCGAAATTCCGGACACCTTCCACCACATCGCCTCGTGCGGCAGATTCCGCATGGAATACTCCGTGAACGAGAAAGTGGCCGTGGAAGTGGGCGCGGGCGCGTCGCTTGCGGGCGCCATGAGCATGACCACCATGAAACACGTGGGCGTCAACGTGGCGGCCGATCCGCTGTTCACCGCGGCCTACGTGGGCCTTCCCGGCGGCTACATGCTGGTGAGCGCCGACGATCCGTTGTGCCATTCCAGCCAGAACGAGCAGGACAACCGGACCTACGCCCGGTTCATGGGCATGCCCTGCTTCGAGCCCGCCACCGCGCAGGAAGCCAAGGACATGGCCCGCGACGCCCTGCTGCTTTCCCGCGAACTCCAGCAGCCCGTGATGCTGCGTACGACCACCCGCGTCAACCATCTGCGCGGCCCGGTCACCTTCGGCCCCCTCGGCGAACCGGCCCCCATCGTGCCCTTCGAGCGCAATCCCATGCGCTTCGTGCCCGTTCCCGCCGTGGCCCAGAATCGCCACAAGGTGCTCGTCGAGCATCTGGAGAACGCTCGGGCCAAGGCCGAGTCCTCTCCGTGGAACCGGATCACCGGCGAAGGCCGCATCGGCGTCATCGCCAGCGGCATCAGCCGCGCCTATCTCGCCGACGCCCTCGCCGAAAACGGCTGGGAGAACGAGGTCAAGGTGCTGGAGCTCGGGTTCTCGTGGCCGCTGCCGGAAAACCTGCTGACCGACTTCCTGTCCGGTTGCGACACCGTGCTGGTGCTTGAAGAACTCCAGCCGCTGCTCGAACAGGACCTGCGCGCGCTGGCGCAGGAACGCGACATCAACGTGTCCATCGTGGGCAAGGGGCCCGATCTGACCGTCTTCGGCGAATATTCCACGGGCGCCGTGGCCCGCGCGCTGGCTTCCGTGCTCGGCAAGGAACCGACCTGCGCCGCCGCTTCCGCCGTGGACGTCTCCAGGCTGCCGGGCCGTCCCCCGAACCTCTGCGCCGGATGCTCGCACCGCGCCATGTACTACGCCGTCCGCAAGGTCTTCGGCGACGAGGCCGTCTATTCCAGCGACATCGGCTGCTACACCCTCGGCATGGTGCCCCCGCTGCGCGCCGCCGACTTCCTGTTCTGCATGGGGTCGTCCATCTCCGCCGGAAGCGGCTTCTCGATGGTGTCGGATCGTCCGGTGATCGGTTTCATCGGCGACTCCACCTTCTTCCATTCCGGCATGACCGGCCTCGCCAACGCCGTGTTCAACAAGCACGACATGCTGCTGGTGATCCTCGACAACGGCACCACCGCCATGACCGGGCACCAGCCCAACCCCGGCGTCGCCCCCACCGTGCTCGGACAGGACTGCGAGCATCTCGATATCGAGAGCGTGGTCCGCGGCATCGGCGTGACGGACGTGGTCAAGGTGAAGCCCTTCAACCTGCGCGGCACGCTGAAGGCGCTTGAAGACATGAAGGCCCGTTCCGGCGTCCGCGTGGTCATCTCGGAAGAACCCTGCATGCTGTTCGCGCGCCGGACCCTGAAGCAGGTCCGCCCGCAGGTGGCCGAAGTCGCGACGCAGGGCGAGGAAGCCCTGCGGTGCCTGACCGAACTGGCCTGTCCCGCGTTCCGCAGGAGCGGGACCGCCGAGGCCCCGATCGTCAGCGTGGATGAATCGCAGTGTTCCGGCTGCATGGTGTGTCTCCAGGTAACGCCCGCCTTCCGGGCCCGCAAGCGGAGCTGAAAATGAGCAAGCGCATTCGTATCTATATGACAGGTGTGGGCGGACAGGGCACGCTTACCGCCACGACCCTGCTGGCCCGCGTGGCCGTGGAGCAGGGCGTCGAGGTGGTCGCGGGCGAAATTCACGGTATGGCCCAGCGCGGCGGCGTGGTGGAATCCACCGTACTGCTCGGCGGCTGGAAGAGCCCCAAGCTGGGCTTCGGCGAAGCCGACATCGTGCTCGGGTTCGAGCCGCTGGAAACGCTCCGTGGCCTGCGTTACCTGAAACAGGGCGGCGTGGTCTTCGGCAGCACGGACGTCATCCCGCCTCTGGCGGTGTCCGCGGGCCGCGAAACGGCTCCGGGACTGGACGCCGTGGAACAGGCCGTGCGCGATTGCGCGTCCGCCGCGTGGTTCTTCCCCTGCCGCAGCATGGGCATTGAGCTCGGCACGGCGCAGAGCGGCAACAACATCCTGCTCGGCGCGCTGTGCGCTTCCGGCCTGCTGCCCTTCGGGGTCGAGGCGCTGGAGGACGGCATCCGCAAGTTCCTCCCCGCCAAGCTGGTGGACGTGAACCTCAAGGCCGTGGCGCGGGGGCGTGAAATCCTCGACGCTTCGCGGTTGTTTTAACTGATTGTTGGGGGCGGGTTTCCGCCCCTTTTGAGTCCGGGGACGTTCCTGCGGGAGCGGGGACGCCTCCGGACGCCGGGGGAAGGTTTCCCCCGGACCTCCTCGGAAGCGGAAACGTCGGGGGTTTCCCCGCGGCGTTTTTCGGAAAGGCCGCGCCTGTTGCGGTTCCGGGGCGCCGGGGTCCCCGGCTTGACAACAGGGCCGCAAAAGGCCCCAAGACCGCATGGGGGGAGAGGTTTGGCTTCGCCCCTTTTTGCCTTTATGAGCTTATGTCCGAACAGACCGTTTCCGATATAATGAATCCTGTCCCGTACATGGAAACCTTGCAGCGCATCGCCGCCGGAATGGGGCCGCAGCGGGGGTTTCAGTCTTCGCTCAAATCTCTGTTGGCGCTTCTGGCGGAGCGGCACGGTTTTCTCCGTCCCCATCTGGTCATCTTCGACCCGGAAACCCGGACCCTGCGGTTATGCGTCGCCGACGGCGCGCCGCGCAGCGGGCAGGTGGTGTACGAGCCGGGCATGGGCGTGACCGGGCAGGTGTTCGTGACGGGCAAGCCCGTCATCGTGGAATGTCTCAAGGGGCATCCGGTTTTTCTGAGCAAGTTTTTTGTCCGTACCGAGGAGGAACTGTCTTCGCTGGCCTTCCTCAGCGTGCCGGTGCTGGCCCCGCAGCTGGGCTGGGAGCCGGGACGGGAGCAGGCCGCCCGCAAGGTCATCGGCGTCCTGAGCGTGGACACGCCCCGGGCGTCGCGTGACGTGCTGGAGCGGCACCGTTGCTTTCTGGAGGTCGTCGCGGGCATGATCGCGGCGCAGGCCACCTATTTGCAGGACGACATGGCCCGGCAGCAGCGGCTCGCCGAACGGCGCGGGGACAGGCCGCATGTGCCGGGCGATCTGGACGGCGGGATGATCGCGGTGTCCGAAAGCATGTGCGAGGCGCTGAAACAGGCCAGCTACGCCGGGCACGGACGTGGCCCGGTGCTGCTGCGCGGCGAACCGGGCACGGGAAAGTCCCGCGTGGCGGCGTTCATCCATGCCGCGAGCGTGCGGAACGAACTGCCGCTGGTGCGCTTCTACGCCTCGCGTCTCCGGGAGTCCGGGCCGGACGCCCTCACCGGGGAACAGGCCGAGCGGGAACTGCTCGGCTACCGCAAGGGCGCGTTCCCCGGCGCGGTGCAGACGCGCAAAGGGCTGTTCGAGCTTGCCAATTGCAGTACGCTGTTCATCGAGGACATCGACTGCCTTTCCCTGTCGCTCCAGACGCAACTGCTCCATGTGCTTCAGGAGCAGGCGGTCGTGCGTGTGGGCGGGGGACAGCCGGTGGACGTGGACGTCCGGCTGGTGTGCTCCTCTTCGGCTGATCTGGAGGAACTGGTCGCCAAGGGGCAGTTCCTTGAGGACCTGTATAACCGCATCGCGGTGTTCCCGATCACGCTGGCCCCACTGCGCGAACGGACCGAAGACATTCTGCCGTTGGCCGATCTTTTTCTCAAGGCGTCCGCCGAAGCGGCGGGGCGCACGGTGGAACGCATTTCTACGCCCGCGCAGGAATTGCTGGCCCAGTATCCCTGGCCCGGGAATGCCGAGGAACTGGCGCAATGCATGGAGCAGGCCGTGCAGGTCTGCGACGATCTCGTCCTGCGGGCCGCGCATCTGCCGCAGGCTCTCCAGACTTCCGACGACAAGCGGACGGCCCTGCCGTTCAACGATGCGGTGGCGCGGTTCGAACAGGAACTTCTGGTGGACGCTCTTCAACACGCGCACGGCAACATGTTGCAGGCCGCCCGCGATTTGCAGGTCAGCTATCGGATCGTCAACTACAAGGTGAAGAAATACAACATTGATCCGCGATCCTACGCCTGATCCGGCGTAGGGCTCCGCTTTTCACATTCGCCGGTGCGCGCGGGGACATCCCGTACGCACCGGCGTTTTTGCGGCGGAGCCGCGCTCTGATGCGTTTCGTTATCTTGCTTAGAAAACAGGAGACTCTAGTTTACTGTTCTCTTGCCGACATGGTATTGCCGGAATGAAGGGGGACGCGGCGTGTTGTCCTGCGCTGCGGCCGTGCCGTCGTCTCTTCGGTTCGCGAACGCGTTTCGCGGTACGGAGGATGCCGGAAACCCTTGCATAAAAACGGCGTGTTCCGCGTCGCAACGACGGCAGGGATATCATGAAAGTGTGCGAAAAGCAGTTGCATTGACCATGCCCTCGTGCAATACTGGACAAAATATGTTTTTGAGTGGCTTGTTGTGCAGAGAGTCCGCGTACGAAATACAGGGAAGTGAGATACCGCATTACGGTATCGAAAACAGGAGCCGGAGGGTAGGGGTGCCCGCCGGAAGAACATGCGTTCCTCCTGTTCCCGGAGCATCCGCGAATCCCAAGGGGTGGGGGCGCGGATGGTGAATGGGCGTACGGGGAAACTCGGGGGGAGTGAATGCGGGAGAGGTTCCCGCGTTCAGGCACAACCTTTTTGGACACCGTTGTTCCGAGGAGGCATCCTGATGGATGATTATTTGAAAGAGGCATTGGACATCGTCAAGGCACAGGCCAGCGTACGCATCATGGCGGAAGATGAAATCATTTCCATGGTGCGTCGTCTTTCTTCCGACATCAAGAACGTCGCCGAAGGCGAAAGCTGCGTTGAGGAACTTGTCAGCGCCGACGTGCAGAGCGATCCCCGCAAGTCCATCAAAGAAAAGTCCATCACATGTCTGGAGTGCGGGAAGACCTTCAAGATTCTGACCCGCAAGCATCTCGCCAGCCACGGCCTCGACGCCGTCGAGTACCGCGAAAAGTGGGGCCTCAAGAAGGATACCCCGCTCGTCTGCAAGGGTCTTCAGCGCGAACGCCGCAAGAAGATGAAGGACATGAAGCTGTGGGAAAAACGCCGCAAGGTTGAAGAATAACGAAGGATCGGGGGAGGACGCTCCCGAAGCGGGGCCGCGCTGCCGCCGCTGCCCGCAAGGCCCGAAAACCCGCCTGACGGGCCCGTGTCCGCGAAGCCGTTCTTCGGAGCTCCTCCCTTTTCCCGATCCTCCGGTGGGGCATGTCCCATCTTTTTTCGATGACGTTTGAGGGTACCGACCCCCGCTCGCGTTCCATCCGGGCCGTGCGGTAGGGACACCCGTCACAAGAGCGGATTCCGCAGGCCTGCGGAGTCCGCTCTTGTGTCCGGCGGAGGAATTCTTTGTATCCTGCGGCAGCCGGAACGGGCGTTCCGCCCTTTTTCCCGGCTTGCGCGGCGGGAGGAGAGTGGTTACACTGAGAAAACATGCCATTAACCGTCAGGCGTTCGCCTGAGGAGATTTCCTATGAAAAAGATGCTTTTGCTGGCGGCGCTGGCGCTGTGCGCCTCGCCCGCCTACGCGGCTCCCGATCGCTTCGCCCAGATGGACAAGGACGGCAACGGTCAGGTGGACTGGGAAGAATTTCAGGCCGCCATCCCGGGCATGAAGCGCCCGGCCTTCGACACCATCGACGCCGACAAGAGCGGCGGCATTTCCCGCGAGGAGTGGGATGCCTTCATGAAGTCCCACATGGGCGGGCAGAAGATGCCCCCGGCCGGGATGGGCATGGGCAAGATGCCGCCCGCCGGAATGGGGAAGATGCCTCCCGAGGGTATGGGCGGCAAGACGGGCATGCCCCTGATCCAGCCTCCGGCGCAGTAGGATGCCGCTCCGGCCAAAAACTAGCCTTTTGCCAACGAGACCGCACGGTTTCATAAACGCCAGCCGCCCTCTGAAGGCGGCAGCAAAGGATTCCTTCATGAACAAGGATGCTTCCTCCACGGAAACGGTTGCTTCCGCGTCGGAAAACGCCGCCGGATTGGACTTTCTGCACGTCCGCATCAATCAGGACAACGCCTCGGGACGTTTCGAGGGCAAGGTCCATACCCGGTTCCCACCGGAACCGAACGGCTATCTGCACATCGGCCACGCCAAATCCATCTGCATCAACTTCGGGTTGGCGAAGGAATACGGCGGGCTGTGCAACCTGCGCTTCGACGACACCAACCCGGTGAAAGAAGATACCGAATACGTGGATTCCATCCGCGAGGACGTGCATTGGCTCGGCGGCGAGTGGGACGACCGCGAATTCTACGCGTCCGACTACTTTGATCGGCTGTATGCCTATGCCGAACAGCTCATCCGGGACGGCAAGGCCTATGTAGACAGCCAGAGCGCCGAGGCGATCCGCGCCAGCCGGGGCACGCTGACGCAGCCCGGCACGGAAAGCCCCTACCGCAATCGGTCCGTCGAGGAAAACCTCGATCTGTTCCACCGGATGCGCGACGGCGAATTCGCGGACGGGGAGCATGTGCTCCGCGCCAAGATCGACATGGCCTCGCCCAATGTGGTCATGCGCGATCCCACGCTGTACCGTATCCGGCACGCCGAACACCACCGGACCGGCAACAAGTGGTGCGTCTATCCGATGTACGACTTCACGCACTGCCTGTCCGACTCGATGGAAGGCATCACGCATTCCATCTGCACGCTGGAATTCGTCAACAATCGCGAGCTGTACGACTGGGTGCTGGACGCGCTCGGCGTGTACCACCCGCAGCAGATCGAATTCGCCCGCCTCGGCCTGACCTACACCGTGCTGTCCAAGCGCAAGCTCATCCAGCTCGTGAAGGGCGGGTACGTGCGCGGATGGGACGACCCCCGCATGCCCACGATCTGCGGCCTGCGCCGCCGCGGGTATACCCCGGAGGCCATCCGCGACTTCTGCGCCCGCATCGGCGTGGCCCGCGCGGAAAATCTGGTGGAATACAGCCTGCTGGAATTCTGCGTGCGCGAGCACCTGAACGCCATCACGCCGCGTACCATGGCCGTGCTCGATCCGATCAAGGTGGTCATCGAGAACTACCCCGAGGGGCAGGTGGAATGGTTCGACATGCCGTTCAGCCCG
The DNA here is from genome assembly GCA_902373525.1 of uncultured Bilophila sp. Taxonomy (GTDB): domain Bacteria; phylum Desulfobacterota; class Desulfovibrionia; order Desulfovibrionales; family Desulfovibrionaceae; genus Bilophila. The sequence goes on from CABKMN010000012.1 coordinate 27,273, forward strand.
GACGGCAGCGTGGAAGGCAGCCGCAAGGTGCCGTTCAGCCGCGAACTGTACATCGAGCGCGACGACTTCCGCGAAGACCCGCCGAAGAAGTTCCATCGCCTGTTCCCCGGCTCCGAGGTGCGGCTGCGTTACGCCTATTACATCACCTGCAGGGACGTGGTGAAGGACGCCGACGGCAACATCGTGGAACTGCGCTGTACCTATGACCCCGAATCGAAGGGCGGTTCCTCGCCCGACGGCCGCAAGGTCAAGGGCACCATCCACTGGGTGTCGGTGCCGCATGCCGTGCCCGCCGAAGTGCGGCTGTACGATCACCTGTTCACCTCCCCCACGCCCGGCAATACGCCCGAAGGCGTGGAGTTCACGGACGTTCTCAACCCGGACTCCCTGCGGGTGATCACCGCGCGGCTGGAACCGGCGCTGGCGACGTTCCCCGCCGGAACGCGGGTGCAGTTCGAACGTCTCGGCTATTTCTGCGTGGACCCCGACAGCAAGCCCGGCGCGCCCGTCTTCAACCGGACGGTGACGCTCAAGGATTCGTGGGCCAAGATCGAACAGAAACAGTAAGATTGCCATTGCTGCGGAAACAACGGCGGGGCTTCGGCCCCGCCTGTTTTTTTCGCCCCCGGAACGTGCCCGGTCCACAGGAAAGGCTCCCCGCGCCGTGTCCCCGCGAAGCCGCGCGGCGTCGGGCGTGAGAGAATCAGGGACTGTGCTTTCCTTCTGAATTCCGTATGATGACATCTTGCGGGCATGCCGCCTCCGTGCTAGAGCTTGGCCCGCATCTTGCGTATAACTTTTTTGACAAGCGTTGCTTGCCCTTTTGCAGAGGCTGCGCCATGAGCTTTTCCCGTTTGTTTCGAGTCTGTGCCTCCGCGCTGTTGTGCGCGGGGCTGTTGCTGTCCGCCGTGAACGCTTCCGCAAACGGAGCGGGGACGGTTGTGGACGGCCGCGCCATCCTCAGGATGAGCAAGGGAAGCGATCTCTGTGCGCTGACGTTCGACGACGGGCCGAGCACGCACACGGCCCGGCTGATGGACATCCTGCGCGAACGGGGCATCCACGCCACCTTCTTCGTCGTGGGCAAGCAGGTGAAGTACCATCCGGAACTCATCGTGCGCCTCCAGCAGGAAGGGCATGAAATCGGCAACCATACGTTTTCCCACCGCTCGCTCCGCCATCTCGGCGTCGATGCCCAGCGCGGCGAAATCCTGAGCGTTCAGGAAGCGTTGCGGAAGCTCGGCGTCCATTCGCGCTACATCCGTCCGCCGTACGGCAATTTCGACGCCAACACCGTCGCCATCGCCAGGGAAGAGGGCGCGGATATCATGCTCTGGTCCGTCGACAGCATGGACTGGTCCAAACGGGCGAGCATCGAAAACATGAAGACGCTCATCAACGGGCAGAAGCTGCGCGGCGTGTTCCTGTTCCACGATACGCACGTGCAGACCATAGACGCGCTGCCGGAAATCCTCGACCGGCTTATTGCGGACGGCTGCCGGTTTGTGACGGTTTCCGAATACCTTGCGGCCCTGCGCCGCGATGCGCTGCCGGAAGGCGTCAAGGTCGCGGAGCCCGCGCCGCAGGCCGCCCCGGCGGAGCCGCAGCCTTCGCAGGCCGCCGAGAAGGAGCCGGATACGCTCATTCGACCCGGCGACGTGCATGAAGTCCGTCAGCCGCTGGCCCCGAAGGCGGGGCCGGAACAGCTTGCGGGGCACTCCACCAATACGGGCGGCGCGCCCGAGCCGCAAGCGCTGGAAACCTCCATGCTGGGCCTGTAGCGGATTCCTCTTGAAGAGGGGCTGTGTTCCGCCGGAGGCCGCGGTCTTCGACAACATCCATGCGTCGCGGAGGACGGCCCCGCATACCGCCGCCTCGGCGGCAAGAGGCTCCGGCAGTCTTGGAAAGGTTCCCCTCCGGGAACGGATCACGGCGTCATGAAACGGAAAAGGGAACCGAAGTTCCCTTTTTTCATATCCGTGACGCTTATTTGCCGCAGCACTTCTTGTACTTTTTGCCGCTGCCGCAGGGACAGGGCTCGTTGCGGCCGATTTTCGGCGTTTCGCGGCGGTACGGGTCCTGCCCGTGGACATTGCCGTCCACGTAGAACCAACGTCCGTCCTCGCGGCGGAAGAACGCGTCTTCACGCAGGGACTGGGGCATGCCGTTGACAGAATAGCGGGCTTCAAAGGATACTTCGCCCGTCTCGTCGGTTTCGGCCCCGTCCGTAGTGGAAAAGATTTCGAGGCCGTCCCATTCGACGGCTTCCGACCACTTCTTCATTTCCTCGTGATCGGCCTCGTCGCGGATGCTCGGATGCACGGTATCGTTCAGGTAGTCGTACTTGCCGAGGGTGTGGGCGGTATAACGCGAACGCATCAGCGCTTCGGCGGTGGGGGCGGGTTCGCGGCCTTCAATATACGGTTCGCAACATTCTTCATAGGGGCGGTCGGAGCCGCAGGGGCACAGGGACATAGGTTCCTCCGGGAATAGACAGGCGGGGCCTGCGCGTGAATGATGTGCTGACTGGTTACGGTTTCGCGTCCCCGGAGTCAAGGCCCCGGAAACCAAAACAGCCCGCGTGAGCGGGCCGTTGTGGGAGGAAGAAAGTGATGAAGAAAGAAGAAAGGAATTACTTCAACTTTAGCAAACTCCGTGCCATTTCCCCGTCTCTCTTGATTGCTCTGGTTTAGGCAATAGTTTTACCCTATTAGGGATGAGACAATGTATCCTCCCTCCGGCATGGGGTGTCATAATTTGTACCTGCCCGGATATCCCCTTGGTATCCGGCGGGGGGAAACCAAAAATTTTTACCAGGAGAACGGCCATGCAAGCCATCGGCATCATAGGGTTCAGCAACTCCGGAAAAACCACGCTTATTTCCCGCCTTTCCGAATGTCTTGAGGCGCGCGGCCTCCGGGTGGCCATCGCCAAGCATACGCACCACGAGCTGGACAAGCCGGACACGGATACCGCGCTTCTGATGAGCCCCAAGCGGACCATCGTGGGCCTGAGCAACACGAAGGACGGCAAGGGCGAAGCCATGATCCACTGGGGACATCCCTGTTTTCTGCGTGATCTCGTGCCGCTGCTGGATGCGGACATCCTGCTGGTGGAAGGCGGGAAGGCCATCGGCTGGCTACCGCGCGTGCTCTGTCTGCGGACTACGCCCGAGCTTTTGACGGCGCTTCCCGAAGGGTGCCGGGCGCTGCGCCCCGAACTGGCGCTGGCGACCTACGGGGACAACACCCTGCCGGGGTTGCCGTCGTTCACGGTGGAGACGCTTGATGCGCTGGTGGATTTGATTCGGGAGCGTTCGTTCATGCTGCCGGGGCTCGACTGCGGAGCCTGCGGCGAAACGGACTGCGCCGCGATGGTCCGGCGCATCGTCGCCGGCGAAAAGAAGCCCGGCGACTGCGTGGCGGCTCGCGGGTTCATTGAGGTCACGGTCAACGGGCAGGCCATCGGGCTCAATCCCTTTACGACGCAAATGCTTTCCGGCGGGGTCAAGGGCATGCTCGGCGCGCTCAAGGGCATGGTCCCCGGCGGTGAGGTCGTGATCAGGATGAAGGGGTAGGATGAAGAAGCGGGGGAGGGGAGAACGTTTCCCCTCCCCAATCTTTTTTCCCATGCCTTTATTATACGATCTTCACGCCGCCGATCCAGTGGGCGACGACGCGGCCCCTGACGAGCTGACCGAGCCACGGGGTGTTGTGGCTCTTGGAGTAGAGGGTATCGGGAGCCACCTTCCATTCGAGATCGGGATCGAACAGGAAGAAGTCGGCGGGCGCGCCGGGCTGGAAGGTGTTCACCGGGAGATTGAATACGCGGGCGGGCTCCGTGGCCCAGAGCCGGATGAGGTCGGCCTCGGTCAGTACGCCTTCCCGGACCAGCCCGTAGGTGATGGTCAGGGCAAGGTCCATGCCCGTAAAGCCGTTGGGCGCTTCGTCGAAGGGCGTTTCCTTCTCGTGCGCGGCGTGCGGGGCGTGATCCGTGCAGAACATGTCGATGACGCCGGTTTTCACCGCTTCGCGCAGAGCCGCGATGTCGGCGGGCGTACGCAGGGGCGGGTTCACCTTGGCGAGGGTGTTGTAGCCGTTCACGGCGGTCTCGTCGAGCGTCAGATAGTGCGGGGTCGTCTCGGCGGTCACCTTGACGCCGCGCGACTTGCCCCACGCGATGATGTCCACCGTGCGCTTGGCGGATACGTGGGCGATATGCACCGGCACGCCGAGGTATTCGGCAAGGAGGATGCTGCGGGCCGCCTGAATGGTTTCCGCCACGTCGGGCTGACCCTTGACGCCGAGCAGGCCGCTGGTCACGCCTTCGTTCATGTGCGACTTGGCCGCGAGATAGGGGTCCTCGCAGTGGTCGATGACGATGAGGCCGAGGTCGGCGGCGTATTCCATCATCCGGCGGAAGATTTCCGTGTTGCCCACGGGACGGCCGTCGTTGGAAATGGCGACGCAGCCCGCATCCTTGAGCTCGGACATGCGGGCGAGCTCTTCGCCCTTGAGCCCGACGGTGGCGGCTCCGATGGGGTAGACGCGGGGACCGTCGGGCCACGCGCGGCGGGCGGCTTCCAGAATCTGCTCCGTAACCGCGGCGTCGTCGTTGACCGGATCGGTATTCGCCATGCACATGATGCCGCCGAACCCGCCGTGCGCGGCGGCGGCAAGGCCGGTCGCCACGTTTTCCTTCCATTCGTAGCCGGGTTCGCGCAGATGCGTATGCACGTCGATGAGGCTCGGGAACAGGATTTTTCCGGCGGCGTCCACGACTTCGGCGTCGGCGGGCGCTTCAATGGAGGCGTTCAGGGTCCGCACCTTGCCGTCCACGACGAGCAGGTCCACGGATTCGCCCAGAGAGCGGGCGTTTTTGACGAGGAGGGTAGACATCAGCGTTCTCCTTCAGGGTTGTCCTTGATGTCGGGGCGGGTGGCGAGGAGGTAGAGCACGGCCATGCGGACCGAAACCCCGGCGGCGACCTGATCGAGGATCAGGGACTGGGGCGTATCCGCGAGGTCGTCGGACACGTCAAGGCCGCGCAGGATGGGTCCGGGATGCATGATCTTGGCGCCGGGTTTCGCAAGCTCCATGTGCGCCGGGGTGAGGCAGAACCGTTTCGAGTATTCGCGCAGATCGGGAAGCAGGCCCGCCTGCTGGCGTTCGAGCTGGAGGCGCAGGCACATGACGGCGTCCATGTCGCGCACGGCCTTTTTGCTGTCCGAAAAGACGGTGACGGGCCAGTTGTCCACGCCTGCGGGCAGGAGCGTGCGCGGCGCGCACAGGCTGACGTTCACGCCGAGCTTGTTGAGCAGCAGCACGTTGGAACGGCAGACGCGGCTGTGGGCGCAGTCGCCGAGGATGAGCAGGTTCTTGCCCTTGAAGGCGTCCCGCTCGCCGCCCCAGACCTGACGCAGGGAAAAGGCGTCGAGCAGGGCCTGCGTGGGGTGCGCGTGCCAGCCGTCGCCCGCGTTGACCACGCCGCAGTGCAGGCGTTCGGCGAGGAACCGGGCCGCGCCGCTGCTGGAATGGCGGATGACGATGACGTCGGGGTTCATGGCCTGAAGGGTCAGGGCCGTATCCTTCATGCTCTCGCCTTTTTGCAGGCTGGAGCCGGACTTCGCCAGTCCGAAGGTGTCGGCGGAGAGGCGTTTGCCCGCCATGTCGAAGGAGGTCTTGGTGCGGGTGCTCGGTTCGGCGAAGAACAGCACGACGCTTTTACCCTTGAGAATGGGCACCTTCTTGACCGGGCGGGAGTTGATTTCGTGCAGGTTTGCGGCGGTATCGAGCAGGTGGAAAAGTTCATCCTGCGTCAACTGATCCACATCCAGCAAGTCTTTGTGAGGCCAGTGGAACGTTTCCTGTTGCATGGCGGTTCCCGGTGGTTGACGTTGGAGCCTGTCGTCTCGGCAGGCCGATGGTATCGGCGGAAAACGGAAAAGCTCAAAAAAAACCCCGCTGGAACAACGGGGAATAGATACAGATTCGGACAATGCCGGTTCGGGTGGCTTCGTGGTGCGGACGGTACGGTATGGCTGGCATTGCGGCTTCTCGGAATGACGACGTTTTTTGGGCGCTTGCCCACACGGTAAAATAAGCGGTCTGACCACGTATGTAAAGTTTTTTTTGCGCCCTTTGTGCCGAAGGCGAAAACGCGCTAGAAGGAGGGACGCCGCCCGGAGCGGCGGGACGGCCTCCGTCCTTTCCGAAACCAGCATCCGCCGGGGAAGCCATGTTGCTCTACGTCCATGTCCCGTTTTGCCGCCGCAAGTGTCGGTACTGCGCCTTTTATTCCGTACCGCTGCCTCCCGTGGGGACACGGGATTTTTCGGTGTCGCGGTACGTGTCCGCGTTGTGCGCCGAATTGGCGCTGTGGGGCGGACGGCTCGGCAGGGTTCCTGTGGAGAGCGTTTTTTTCGGGGGCGGCACGCCGAGCCTGCTGGAGCCGGAACAGCTCGGCGTCGTGCTGGACGGGGTGCGCCGGACGTTCGCCGTCGCGCCGGACGCGGAGATCAGCATGGAGGCCAACCCGGATTCGCTGCATACCCCGGAACGGGCGCGGGGCTATCTGGACGCGGGCGTCAACCGTATTTCGCTCGGCGTGCAGTCGCTGAACGACGGCATGCTGACGGCGCTCGGACGGCTGCACCGCGCGGATGCGGCCCGGACGGCGTTCCGGGCGATCCGGGAGGCGGGCTGCCGCAATCTGAGCCTCGATCTGATGTGGGGCCTGCCGGGACAGACGCTGGACCTGTGGCGGGAGGACGTGCGCGTCGCGCTGGAACTCGGGCCGGATCACATTTCCGCCTACGGCCTGACGTTGGAGCCGGGCACGCCGTTGGCGGAAGTCTGCGGAGAGGACGCGTTGCCGCCGGAGGACGTACAGTGCTCCATGTATCTGGAGGGCATCCGTCTGTTCGAAGAGGCGGGGCTGCGCCAGTATGAAATTTCCAACTACGCCCGCGAGGGATTCCGATGCCGCCACAATCTGGGGTATTGGGAAGGCCGGGAGTATCTGGGGCTCGGTCCGGCGGCGACGTCCACGCTCGGCGGGGAACGCTGGACCAACCCGGAAGGTCCTGAGTGGCTGGCGCAGGTCGCGGAAGGGCGGACCTGTTCGGACCGTGAGGCGCTGGATAAGGAGACGCGGACGCTGGAGTGCATGATGCTGCGCCTGCGGACCGTAGAGGGCCTGCCGCTGGAGGCGTACGAACGGCTGGCGGGGCGTCCTTTTACGGATGATCACGGCAGATTCGCACGGCGCTTGTGTGAAGCGGGGCTGGCCCGTCTGGACAACGGACGTTTCCGCCTGACTCCCGAGGGGATGCTGGTGTCCAACAGCATTCTGGGGGACCTGTTCGAGGAAGCGTAACGGCGGGCGGGAAGCATGCGGGAGCGACGTGTGCCGCGTGATTTTTTTGTTGCCGGCTTTTGACATGAGCATGTTTCCGATTATGGTCTCCCGGTAGCCAGACGTCGCCTTGGAGGTAACGGGCCGAACTCCTCGCTCGGCAGGGTGATTCAAAAGAAACAATGTGATACGCAGAGTACGCCGCAGATCGGCTGCGAGAGGGGGTTCGCCAACGCCGGGCAGGGGCGCACGGCGAGTCACCCGTTTGCCGGGAATGCCTTCGGAGCGTAAGACAGCCTGTGGTTTCAGGATGCTGCGCGCTTCTGGACAAGGTGGGTTTCCCCGTATATGCTGTCCTCTCTTTTTGTATATTCTCAATAATCTACGCCGATAAGGCGTTTACCAAACAAACGGATGCAGTCATGTCCGAACGGAAATACGAACAGCGCCGCGAACGTCTGCGGGCGCTGATGCGGGAACAGGGGATCGAGGCCCTTTTGGTAAGTCATGCCGCCAACCGGTACTACCTTTCCGGTTTCGAGCTGCACGATCCGCAACTGAACGAAAGCTCCGGGCGTCTGGTCGTCATGGCCGACGGCAAGGACTGGATCGCCACCGATTCCCGCTATCTGGACGCGGCCCGCCGGTTGTGGGACCACGAGCGTATCTGCATCTACGGCGCTGACGCTCCCCAGGACATCGCCCGGCTGTTGCTCGGCCTTGTGCCCGGCAAGACCGTGGGATTTGAAGCCCGTTCGGTCACCTTGGACTTTTACGAGAAGTTTTCGGAAACGCTGGCGGGGTCCGGATGCCGGTTCGCCCGTGCCGACGGGCTGGTGGAACGCCTTCGCGTGATCAAGGACGAAGACGAAATCCGGCGCATGGAGGCTTCCTGTCGCCTGAACCAGCGGCTTATGGAATGGCTGCCCGGCGTGCTCGTCCCCGGTCGGAGCGAAGCCGCCGTCGCGTGGGACATCGAAATGTTTTTCCGGCACCACGGCGCGACCGAGCTTGCATTCTCCAGCATTGTGGGACACGGGCGCAACGCGGCCTTGCCGCACTACATGCCTTCGAAAGACGTGCTCCTTGAGCAGGAAAATCTGGTGCTCGTGGACGTGGGCTGTCGTCTGGACGAATACTGCTCCGACCAGACCCGCACGTTTTGGGTCGGCGAAAAGCCCACGGATATTTTCGAGCGTACGCTGGAAGCGGTACGGACGGCGCAGGAGAAGGCCATCCGCGCCATCCATCCCGGCGTGCTGGCGTGCGACGTGTACAAGGTCGCGCGGGCCCATTTCGAATCCCTCGGCGTGGCGGAGGCCTTTACGCACGGCCTCGGGCACGGCGTGGGACTGGAAACGCACGAAGGGCCGAGCCTCAACGGCCGCAACACGACGCCGCTGGAACCCGGTATGATCGTGACCGTGGAACCCGGCCTCTACTTCCCCGAATGGGGCGGCATCCGCTGGGAACACATGGTGCTGGTCACGGAAGACGGTTGCCGGGTCCTTTAGAAAGAGCTGGAGACAACTATGTCCGAGCACATTTCGTTCCCTGTTGATGCTGTCTACACATGGGTAAATGGAGCGGACCCTGTATGGCGGGAGAGAAAGCGCGCTGCCTTGCGGAGCATGGGGAATGCGGACATCCATGAGAATGCTGTTTCAGATTGCCGCTTTTTAGATAATGATGAATTGCGCTATTCGCTGCGATCATTGGAGAAATATGCACCGTGGGTGCGTCGCGTCTATCTTGTAACGGATAATCAGATTCCTGAATGGTTAGACGATACAACGGTTACACTTGTCCAGCATAAAGAGATATTCCCTTCCGAGGCCGCGTATCCCGTGTTCAGCAGTCGCCCCATTGAACTGTGTCTGCACCGTATTCCTTCATTGGCCGAACATTTTTTATGTTTCAATGATGATTTTATGTTGGGGCAATCCGTCAAAAAAGAGGATTTTTTCCAATACGATGGGAAACCGAAACTGTGGATAGTCTCTAAGAAGGCCAAAAAAGATGGTTTTTCAAGTCTTTCTGAGGAGATGTCTCCGCATGCCGCTGCTCGAGTGCGGGCAAGTCAGCTTGTGTATAACTGTTTTGGCCTATTATACGAGCATAGGCTGGCACATTATCCAAAGTCAATGACCCGGTCGACGGTGTATCGGCTTTGGCAAACCTTTTCTGAGAGCATTACAAGAACATTACAGTCTCCGTTTCGTTCTTTTGAAGATATTACAATCACCACTCTATATCCATATTATATGTTGGCAACAAAACAGGGGGTTGCCCGACCTATAAATGGTTTGTGGCAGGCTTGGGACGTTCTTCGAGGGAGATTAGCGCATCTTGGAGCATCACTCGGCGATGATAACTTTTTGTTTAAGTGCAAGATGATCCAAAAATTACATCCTATGACATTTTGTCTAAACGATTCGGAGAAAGCGACGGATCGGGAACGACAGCAAATGATAGCATGTTACCAAAAACTCTTTCCTCAGCCATCACATTTTGAAAAGACATAATTTTAAAAATATTTTAGAGATATACCTCTTTCTGGAAGATGGAAAAGGATAGTGAAGATATGGTTTGGTACACCTGCTATTTTAACGAAAGCTGGAGAAAGCTACATTTTGGGAAAAATGTCATAGGGTATTTCCCTTTAGTCTTTATTTTATCTTTATGCGTATTTTTCTGGTGGCTGGGTACGGGGTCTCTGACTTGGAAGCGGATGACTATCCCTTTGGCTTTCGCTTTGGGATGTCTTTGGAAGACTTCTTGTTGGCGGTTTATTCAGAAAATTCCTCTAGAGTGCCTTTTGCCAGTGCTTCTTGCTTTTTACTGGATGCTCTCTCCAGGAATGTGGCTGGCTGATATTGAAGTCGGATATAAAGTACTGGTTGCTTATCTGCTGGGTGTTGCCGCTATAATCTTTATACGATCTTCATATTGGATAGCGGTGCTTGGTCTTCCTGTCGCTTTGACCCTGAGCTATATTGGCTTTAAATGGGGTATTCTTTCGGATAATTTTGTAACGTATGATAACCGATTAACGCTTTTCCTAAAATATCCTAATATCCTTGGCGGCATTGCCGCTTGCGCATTGCTTTTTCTCGTTGCCTATCGAGAAAAATGGCGTGGCATATTGCTGTATCCCGTTTGGGGTGTAGGTATTTTTTCTTTTTGGACGCTTCTCTTGAGCGCCAGTAGAATTGCCTATCTCGCGTGTTTTGTTTCCTTAATCTTTTTGTCGTTTCCTTTTTTGAAACGGCATGTAGCGTCGGTAACTTTTCTGGCGGTGTTGGGATGCGGCGTTGCGATAATGGCTATTCCGGAGGTGCAGCTGGCGCGTGTGGAGTCCGCTCTTTTGTCTCCCTTGGAAGACAGAACGTTTGAGACACGGAAACCTATATGGGAGATGGCGGTTGCCGGTATTGAACAGGCTCCGTGGTTTGGCAATTCCATTACAGCGTTTGAAGCCTTTCATCATAATTATGTAAAGCAACACGCATCCCGATTGCATAATCAGTATCGAGAGGTTGAACCTCTTGTTTTTCATCCGCACAATCTTCTGTTGGGTCTGCTTTTTATGGGCGGGATCGTTGGAACATCACTTTTCGTGCTCTGTGCGGGAGTTGCTCTCAGAAAGGCTTTCAAGCAGAAAGATCGTTTTTTTCAGAGCATGGTCCTTTTTTATATCATACAGGGGACGATGGAGTTTTCTCTGGATAGAGAGGACGGCATTGTTATGCTTTTTTTCCCCATGGGACTTGTATACGGCAGAGAAGTTGTGGCGGCGTTACAAGGCCAGTTTCCAGCACAGCAAGCCTATCCCCGCTGCGGCGAAACCCAGTAGGATATTGATGCGCCGGGATGAGAGTGAGTCGGTTTTTCGGCTAAGCCAGCTTGCGGCCCCGCCCACGATGAAGCCCGAAAGCAGTCCGAACAGGTGCGCGGCGTAGTCCGTGTTCTCGCCTTCCGTGCCGAGCATGGCGAGGATGCCCGTGCCCGCCGCCAGCAGCAGGATGCCCCTGCGCCACGACAGTTTTCCTGCGCCGTCCCGTTTGTCCCAGCCCTGGAGGGCCATAAAGCCCGAGAGTGCGCCCACCGTGCCGAACAGGGCGGTGGAGAACCCGAGGCTGACGTGCGCGGACTGTCGGTAAAGCGTATTCAGGACATTGCCGAAAGTCCCAGCCAGCAGGACCAGAAAAACGCCGAGCCCGAGTCCGACCCGGCGGCAGAGCAGGATCAGGAAGGGCGCGCCGAACAGGACGTTGCCGAACAGGTGGCGGCTGTCGGCGTGCAGGGTCAGCGCGGTGACGCAGCGGTACCATTCCCCGAATACCCGTACCCGGAACACGTCCAGCGCGCCGAGCCGCGTCCATTCTTCGGGATCGAGGCGGGGCAGGCCGGGCAGGCTGAACCAGTGCATCCTGACCCCGTGCCAGAGAATGAGCAGAAGCAGCAGGGCCAGCACCCAATGGGCGTTGTTGCGCGCGGGCGGCTCCGCGGCGACCGGGCGCGGCTTGCGGCTTTCGGCGCGCATGGCCTCCAGCTCGGCGCGGGCCTGCCGTTCAAGCAGGGCGGGAACGTACAGCCGGAGCTTGTTGCCCCGGCCCGCGAGCTGGTAGGGGATGCCGCGCGAGGCGAGGACGGTAATCCACAGATCAAAAAGATGGGGCGGAGGCAGGGAAGGGCGTTTTTCGCCGTCGTCGATCATGCGCCAGAAGAAAGGGACACTGTTGGGGCGGACCCAGAGGCGGGCCTTGCGCCTGCGCGGCGGTCGGCGCGAGGGAGCGGATGCGCTGGGCCGGAGGGCCGTGGAAACGCGGGGGAGCGGAGTGCGTGGCGGTGTCATGGCCCTTAGGTAAGACCTGATTCCCGAAAGGCAAAAAAATCCCCGGCTGCGAACAACCGGGGATTTGAAAAACGGACCGCGGACACGGTGGGCGAAACTAGTCGGCCTTGCGGGCGACGGGCTTCGTGACCAGGCCGGAGCGCAGGCAACGGGTACACACAGAGATGGTGCGGACTTCGCCGTTGGCGAACTGGTGGCGCACATTCTGGAGGTTGGGGTTGAAGACGCGCTTGGTCTTGATGTTCGAGTGGCTCACATAGTTGCCGGTCTGGGGCTTCTTGCCGCAAAACGCACACTGCTTGGACATGACATCCTCCATATATTCGGACGGTCGCCCGAAAAAATCTTGCTTGGGGCACGGACTGTCCGCACCAAAGACTCGTTTCATATACCTTCTCAGGAAAAAGCGCAAGAGGTGAAACCTTCTTTTCCGCACGGGAAGCGTGTCGCCCACTTCCGTTTTTGCGGGAGAGGGCGGAACGCAACTTCGCGGGATTTCCCGGATCGGCGCGTTTCTTCCTCTTGCCAGCGGGCACGATGGCGTGTAGGAACTGAGGGATTCATCATTCTCCTTTTCCAGTGAGAGCCGCCGCTCCGGCGTGCGGCCTTGGCGTCGGCTGACGGAGAGGGTCGGCCGCGGACGAAACAACCCACCCTTGCCCAGCGGGGAGCGATATGCCCAAGCGTACAGATCTCAAGAAGATCATGGTAATCGGTTCTGGCCCGATCGTCATCGGCCAGGCGTGCGAATTCGACTATTCCGGGACTCAGGGCATCAAGGCTCTGAAGGAAGAAGGCTACGAGGTCGTGCTGGTCAACTCCAATCCGGCGACCATCATGACCGATCCCGGACTCGCAGACCGCACCTACATCGAACCTATCGAACCGGAAACGGTCGCCGCCATCGTGCGCAAGGAACGTCCCTGCGCCATTCTGCCTACCCTCGGCGGGCAGACGGGCCTGAATACGGCGCTCGCGCTGGCGAAATCCGGCGTGCTGGAGGAATGCGGCACGGAACTCATCGGCGCCCGGGCCGACGTCATCGAAAAGGCCGAAAGCCGCGAACTGTTCCGTCAGGCCATGGAAAACATCGGCCTCAAGGTGCCGCAAAGCGCCATCGCGCATACGATGGACGACGTGCGCCGCATCGGGACCTCCATGCCCTTCCCCATGATCATCCGTCCCGCCTTCACGCTCGGCGGCACGGGCGGCGGCATCGCCTACAATCTGGAAGACCTTGAGGAAATCGCCGGGGACGGCCTCGCCGCCAGCCCGGTCAGCGAAGTCATGATCGAACAGTCGGTCATCGGCTGGAAAGAATTCGAGATGGAAGTCATGCGCGACACCGCGGACAACTGCGTGATCGTGTGTTCCATCGAAAACGTGGACGCCATGGGCGTGCACACCGGCGACTCCATCACCGTGGCTCCGGCTCAGACCCTCACGGACCGCGAATACCAGAAGATGCGCGACGCCTCCCTCGCCATCATGCGCGAAATCGGCGTGGAAACCGGCGGATCGAACGTCCAGTTCGGCGTCAACCCCGCCGACGGCGACCTCGTGGTCATCGAAATGAACCCCCGCGTGTCCCGTTCCTCCGCGCTGGCCTCCAAGGCCACCGGCTTCCCCATCGCCAAAATCGCCGCCAAGCTCGCCGTGGGCTACACGTTGGACGAACTGCGCAACGACATCACCCGCGAGACGTCCGCGTCCTTCGAACCCACCATCGACTACTGCGTGGTCAAGATTCCCCGCTTCACCTTCGAGAAGTTCCCCGGCGCCAAGGACGAGCTGACCACCTCCATGAAGAGCGTGGGCGAAACCATGGCCATCGGCCGGACCTTCAAGGAAGCCCTCCAGAAGGGCCTGCGTTCGCTGGAAATCGGGGCCATCGGCCTCGGCAGCGGCTTCCGCGCCGAACTCCCGCCCCGCGAAGAGCTCATGGCGAAGATGCGTACCCCGAACTCCCGCCGCCTGTTCGCCATCCGGCAGGCCATGCTTGCCGGGTTCACGCTGGAGGAACTGCACGAGATCACCCTCATCGATCCGTGGTTCCTGCGCCAGATCAAGGAAATCGTGGATATGGAAGCCCGCATCCGCGACTTCGCCCTCGCCAACTCCATGACGCCCGACAACCCGGAAATGGTCGCCGTGCTCCGCAAGGCCAAGGCGTTCGGCTTCTCCGACCGGCAGCTCGCCGAAATGTGGAAGAAGCCCGAAGGCGACATCCGCGCGCTGCGCCACGAAACCGGCACCGTGCCTACCTATTATCTGGTGGATACCTGCGCCGCGGAATTCGAAGCCTACACCCCCTATTTTTACTCGACCTACGAAACCGGTCAGGAAGTCGTGCCCGCCGACCGCAAGAAGGTCATCATCCTCGGCGGCGGCCCCAACCGCATCGGGCAGGGCATCGAGTTCGACTACTGCTGCTGTCACGCCTCCTTCGCCCTCAAGGACGCGGGAGTGCAGGCCATCATGGTCAACTCGAACCCCGAAACGGTGTCCACCGACTATGACACGTCCGACCGTCTCTACTTCGAGCCGCTGACTTTTGAAGACGTGATGCACATCGTGGAAAAGGAACGTCCCGACGGCGTGATCGTCCAGTTCGGCGGGCAGACCCCGCTGAACCTTGCCGTGCCGCTGCTCCGCGCGGGCGTGCCCATCCTCGGCACCAGCCCGGACGCCATCGACCGCGCCGAAGACCGCGAACGCTTTCAGGCCCTGCTCCAGAAGCTCTCGCTGCTCCAGCCCGCCAACGGCACCGCGACCACGCTGGAGGAATCCCGCGAGATCGCCCACCGCATCGGCTATCCCATCGTGATCCGTCCGAGCTACGTGCTCGGGGGCCGGGCCATGATGATCGTGTACGACGATGAGGAAATGGCCGATTACTTCGCCATGCACGTCGGCAAGCAGAAGCTGGAACACCCCGTGCTCATCGACAAGTTCCTCGAGAACGCCATCGAAGTCGATGTGGACGCGCTGTCCGACGGCGACGACGTGTACGTCGCCGGGGTCATGGAGCACATCGAAGAGGCGGGCATCCACTCGGGCGACTCGTCCTGCGTGCTGCCTCCCTATTCCCTGCCCAAGGAAACCGTGGCCGAGATCGAACGTCAGACCGTGGCCCTCGCCAAGGAACTGCGCGTCGTCGGCCTCATGAACATCCAGTTCGCGGTCAAGGACGGCGTGGTGTTCATCCTCGAAGTGAACCCCCGCGCTTCCCGTACCGCGCCGTTCGTGTCCAAGTCCACCGGCGTGCCGCTGCCGCGTCTCGCCACGCAGGTCATGCTCGGCAAGACCCTCAAGGAACTGGACCCGTGGTCCATGCGTCGTTCCGGGTACGTGTCGGTCAAGGAATCCGTGTTCCCGTTCCGCCGCTTCCCCGGCGTGGACATCCTGCTCGGACCCGAAATGCGGTCCACCGGCGAAGTCATGGGCATCGCCCCGACCTTCGAGGAAGCCTTCCTCAAGGGGCAGTGGGGCGCGGGCCAGAAGCTGCCGGAATCCGGCAAGGTGTTCCTGTCCGTGAACGACCGCGACAAGCGTTTCGTCGCCGACGTCGCCCGCCAGTATGTGGACCTCGGTTTTGAACTGCTCGCCACCGCCGGCACCGCCGGCCTGCTTGCCGGGCAGGGCATCCCGTCCACCCGCGTGCTCAAGGTGTACGAAGGCCGCCCGAACATCGTGGACCTCATCAAGAACGGCGAGGTCGCGCTGGTCATCAACACGGCCTCGGGCAAGCGCACCGCGCACGATTCCAAGGCCATCCGCCAGACCACGCTGCATTACGGGGTGCCCTACAGCACCACGCTGTCCGGTGCGAGGGCCATTGCCCGCGCCATCGGCGCGGCCCGGAAGACCGAAGTGCGCGTGAAGAGCCTTCAGGAATATTACGAAGGAAAGTAACGCGGAGGCGGAGAGGGTCCCCGGATTTCCGGCGGTTCCCTCTTCGCGTCCCGTCTCGTCCGAGGCGCGAACAACGGGAAGGTCATTCCCCGCCGGTTGCAAGAAGCGCCGCTTTCCTCTATCCTTTTTGTTTCTTTTTTGAAGACGCCCGGCCTTTCGGGACGGCGGCGGAAACGGCGATGCCGGGACGGCCGACGGATCGGAAGGCCAGCCTGTTCCCGGAAGCCTTCCCGTCGGAAAAGGCGGCGGCCCCCGGTTTTCCGGGAGGTTAGCCTTTTTCCCGGCTGGCGAGACGGTCGGGCCGAAGGGCGTTTCCGGGCCGGGGTCCGTTTTGGGGCGGGTTTCGGGAGCGTCGGCGGCCCTTGTCGCCGGGGCGTTTGGTGCGAAAACGACAGCCTGCCTCCGCGGGCGATATCCACAGACCACAACAACGGTCGACGGAGCGGAAGGAAAAGCCTGAAGAGGGCGGAGAAGCCTTTCTTCACGAAGGGTTTCTCCGCCCTCTTTTCGGCGAAAAGGTTTATCGTATGTGCGGAATTTTTGGTATTTCTGGACATCCTGAGGCCGCCCGGATGGCCTATTTCGGCCTGTACGCCCTTCAGCATCGCGGACAGGAAAGCACGGGCATCGCGACGTTCGACGGCAAGCATATCCGCCTGCACGCGGGTATGGGCCTTGTTCCGGACGTGTACGACGAGTCCACTCTCGGGCAGGAATTGCAGGGCGACAAGGCCATCGGCCACGTCCGCTACTCCACCACGGGCGTGTCGGTCCGCAAGAACGCGCAGCCGCTGGTCGTGCGCGTCCGCGGCATCGAAATCGCGCTGGCCCACAACGGCAACCTGACCAACGCGGCGGAACTGCGTCAGGAGCTGGAAGATCACGGGGCGATTTTCCAGACCAGCAGCGACAGCGAAATCTTCGTACACCTCATCGCGCACAGTCTCGCGGAACACAAGAATCTCGAAGACGCCATCCTCGCCGCCTGTGATCGCGTGCGCGGCGCGTTCTCGCTGATCATCCTTTCCGAGGGCCGCGTCATCGCGCTGCGCGATCCCCACGGCTTCCACCCGCTGGCGATGGGCAAGGTGAACGACGCCTACGTGTTCGCCTCCGAAACCTGCGCCTTCGATCTCCTCGAAGCGGAATACATCCGCGACGTGGAACCCGGCGAAATGGTCATCGTGGACGGCGACAAGGTGACGACCCGTCCGCTCAACGGCGCGGGCAAGGTGCCCGTCCGCCAGTGCATTTTCGAGCTGGTCTACTTCGCCCGTCCCGACTCCATCGTGTTCGGGGAGGACGTGTACCAGTGCCGCAAGCACATGGGCTACGAAATGGCGAAGGAAGCGCCCACCGACGCCGAACTGGTCATGCCGTTCCCCGATTCCGGCGTCTACGCGGCCATCGGCTTCGCGCAGGCCGCGGGCGTGCCCTACGAGCAGGCGTATATCCGGAACCACTATGTGGGCCGCACCTTCATCCAGCCCTCCCAGACCATGCGCAGTTTCGGGGTCCGCGTGAAGCTGAACCCCGTGCGCTCCATGATCAAGAACCGTCGCATCTGCATCGTGGACGACTCCATCGTGCGCGGCACCACGGTCCGCACCCGAGTGGTCAAGCTCCGCGAACTGGGCGCGCGGGAAGTGCATTTCCGCGTAAGCTGTCCCCCGCTGAGGCACCCCTGTTTCTACGGGATCAACTTCTCGTCCCGCGGCGAACTCGTGGCGGCGAACCATCCGCTGGAGACGCTGCCCGGCCTGCTGAATCTGGATTCGCTTCATTACCTCACCATTGAAGGGCTGCTGAACTCGGTTTCCGAGCCGGACAAGTACTGCCTCGCCTGTTTCAACGGTGAATACCCGGTTGCTTGCGGCGGGCAGTGCTCCTGCTGCGGTTCCGCAGAGTAACCACTGGAAACCCACCCATGACGCAGAAGATCATCCTGTACGACACGACCCTGCGCGACGGCACGCAGGCCGAAGACGTCAACCTGTCCACGCCCGACAAAATCAAGATCGCCCTGCGCCTCGACGAGTTCGGCATCGACTACATCGAGGGCGGCTGGCCCGGTTCCAACCCGGTCGACGTGGCGTTTTTCAAGGAGATAGCCAACTATCGCCTGAAACATTCCAAAATCGCCGCGTTCGGGAGCACGCATCATCCCGATTATACGGCGGATGCCGACCCCAACCTGAACGCCCTCATTGCGTCGGGCGCGACGGCGGGGACGATTTTCGGCAAGTCGTGCGAGCGGCACTCCAAGGAGGCCCTGCGTCTGGACCCCAGACGGAATCTGGAGATCATCCGGGATTCCATCGCCTATCTGAAACGCTCCATGCCCGAAGTCTATTTTGACGCGGAGCATTTCTTCGACGGGTACAAGCGCAATGCGGAATACTCGCTGGCGGTGCTGCGCGCGGCCCACGAGGCCGGGGCGCTGCTGATCACGCTGTGCGACACCAACGGCGGTACGCTGCCCAACGAAATCCACCAGATCGTCACCGACCTGCATGCGGCCCTGCCCGAGGTGCGGCTCGGCATCCACACGCACAACGACTGCGAAATGGCCGTCGCCAACACGATCATCGCCGTGCAGGCGGGCGCGGAAATGGTGCAGGGGACGCTCAACGGCGTGGGCGAACGCTGCGGCAACGCCAACCTGTGCTCCATCATCCCGATCCTTCAGGTGAAGAACGGGCTCACCTGTCTGCCGGAGCCCGCCGACGTACGGCTGCGCCAGCTTTCCAAGCTGTCTGCCTATTTCGGCGAAGTGGCGAACATGAAGCCGTTCAACCGCCAGCCGTTCGTGGGCAACTCCGCGTTCGCGCACAAGGGCGGGGTGCATGTGAGCGCCGTCAACCGCTGTTCCTCGCTCTACGAACACATGGAGCCGGAACTGGTGGGCAACGGACAGCGCATCCTGATCACGGAGCTTGGCGGGCGGAGCAACATCGTTTCGCTGGCGCGGCGGTTCGGGTTCCATCTGGACAAGGACGAACCCGTGGTCAAGGGGCTGTTCAACGAGCTGAAGAAGAAGGCCAGCCTCGGCTACGACTACGCGTCCGCCGAGGCCAGCGTGGAACTGCTCATTCTGCGCAAGCTGGCGCGGCGCGGCGTCCGGGATTTCTTCAAGCTGGTGCAGTACCACGTAAGCGCCCTGCGCGACGCCAACCATGAGCTTCCGATGGAGGAGGCCACGGTGATGGTGGAGGTGGAGGGTGCCGTCGAGCACACCGCCGCCACCGGCAACGGCCCGGTCAACGCGCTGGACACCGCGCTCCGCAAGGCGCTGCTGCCGTTCTATCCCCGGCTCAAGGAAATGAAACTGCTGGACTTCAAGGTGCGCGTGCTCTCCGCCGACGACGGCACGGGCGGCACGGCCTCGGTGGTGCGCGTGCTCATCGAGTCGGGCGACGCCGACAGCACATGGGTGACCGTGGGCGTGTCCCACGACATCATCGAAGCCAGTTGGCAGGGCCTCGTCGATTCCGTGGTCTACAAGCTCTATCGGGACGAAGAGGAACAGCGCAAGCTCCGCGACGCCCGGTAAGGGAAAGAAGAGCGGAGGAGAAAAAAGGACTGATGAGAAGGGCGGTCGGGGAAAATCCCCGACCGCCCTTCTCGAATGTTTTATCCGAACATCTGCGACAGCTTCATGATTTTCAGCTGATGCGGTTCGGCCCACGGCGTGATCGCGCGGGCGAGGGTCATGGGCGAAATGTAGGTCGAGGACCAGTCGGTCACAAGATACAGCGTGCCGTGTTCGTCCCATTCGATGACTTCGAACAGCGGGCGGATGTCCGCCGTGCGCGGCCCCTTCTTGGTTTCGCGGGTGAAGGGCAGAGTGTCCGTGGCGGCGAAGTCGTCCCACGCGTCCCGGAAGCGCCGGTGGTCGGCTTCGGCTCCGGCGAAGCGCAGGGAGAAGGTTTCCTGCACGGCCCCGACGGACTTGTCGTTGACCGGGATTTCCTCCAGCCTGTCGAGGCGCATGCCCCGGAGCATCCGGGACGCGAGGCGTTCCATGACCTCATCGGCGGAAAGCGGTTCGCGCAGGACGATGGAGAACCATTCGGCCTGACTTTCCACGCCCACGGGCAGCGCGCGTCCGAAGGAAATGAGCGGCAGGGGATGGAAGCCCTGCGAAAAGGCCATCGGCAGGCGGGCGCGGCGCATGGCGCGTTCGAGCAGGGATTGCAGTTCGAGCTGGCTGATGTAGGCGGCTTCCGCCTCCTTGGTGTGCCATACGCGGTAGCGCACGGCCTTGACCGCCAGCGCCGAATGGATCGCCGGGGGCTCGGTGGCCTTGGGCGGCTTCGGCGGCATGCGCAGGCGGCCGTTCTCGTCCAGATTGGGCTGGTGTTCGAGCTGGTCGCGCTGCTTGAAGTTCAGGCTGTTGTGATGCGTGCCTTCGGCCAGTCCGGGCGTGCGGGGCAGCAGGGACGGACCCGCCGCCGTGTCGCAGGCTCCGCAGTTGCGGCAGGCCGCATACCGGCAGTCGTCCGAAATCTTGCCTTCAAAGGCCCGGCGGCGTTCGCGCAGCAGAAATTCGCGGGATACCCCGGCGTTGAGGTGATCCCACGGCAGGGGCGCGTCAAGATCGCGGGCTCCGGTAAATTCTTCGGCGCTCAGGCCGCATTCGGCGAGGGCCTCCAGCCACGGATCGAGGCTGAAGTTTTCCACCCAGCTCGAAAAGATTGCGCCCTTGCGGAACGCCTTTTCCACCACGTATCCGATACGGCGGTCCGCGCGGGACAGGATGCCCTCAAGGAAGCTCATTTCCGGCTCATGCCAGCGGAGTTTCAGGCATTTTTCCGCCTTGAAGGCGTTTCGCAGATACTGGATGCGTTCGCGGACCTGCTCCAGCGTGATCTGCGGTTCCCACTGGAACGGCGTGTGCGACTTGGGCACGAACGGCGAAATGGCCGCGGTCACCTGAAGGCGGGGCATCCCGCGTCCGGCGGCGTCGCGCACCTTGCGGCAGAGGTCCACGATGGCTTCGATGTCCTCCATCGTCTCGCCGGGCAGGCCGATCATGAAATACAGCTTCACCTGCTGCCAGCCGTGTTCGAACAGCTTGCGGACGTGGAGCAGCAGCCCTTCTTCGGTGACGCCCTTGTTGATGATGTCCCGGAGACGCTGGCTGCCCGCTTCGGGTGCGAGCGTCGCGCCGGTGCGGCGGATGCCCGCCAGACGGGTCATGATGTCGTCGTCGATGGACCCGACGCGCAGGGAAGGCAGGGACACGGAAATCTGTTCGGCTTCGCAGCGGTCCATCGTGCCGAGGAACAGCGTCTTGAGGCCCGAGAAGTCGCCCGAACTGAGGGCGAGGAAGGATACGTCGTCGAATCCGGTGTCGTTCAGGCAGTTTTCAAGGATTTTTTCCAGATTGGGCAGGCTGCGTTCGCGGGCGGGCCGGTAGAGGATGCCCGCCTGACAGAACCGGCAGCCGCGCGTGCAGCCTCGGGCGATTTCGAGGCTCAGGCGGTTGTGGACCGCGCCGAAGGGCACCACCTGACTTTCGGGATAGGCGGCGGCGTCGAAGTCCGCCACGATCCGGCGTCCGGGCGTGGGCAGATCAGGTTTCAGCGGCGTGAGCCGTCCCTTCTCGTCGTGCGCGTACAACGACGGCGCGTATACGCCGGGGATGCGTACGGCTTCTTCGATGAGGCGCGTGCGGCTCCACCGTTCCTCTCTGGCCCTGATCACGAGGTCGCACAGTTCCGGCACCATTTCCTCGCCTTCGCCGAGGAGCATCAGGTCCATGAACGGCGCGAGCGGTTCCGAGGCGATGGCGCATCCGCCGCCCGCCACGATGAGCGGCCAGCGGAACAGGTCGTCCCCACGGTCGGCGGCCCGCAGCGGAATCCCGGACAGTTCCAGCATGTACAGGACGTTGGTGAAGCACAGTTCGTGCGTGATCGCGAACGCGAACATATGCGTCTTCGCGATGTCGGTATCGCTTTCCAGCGTGGCGAGGCTGACGTTGTGCTCGCGGAGGAGTTTCCCGGTTTCGCGGCAGGGCGCGTATACCCGTTCCGCCAGCACGTCGTCCCGGCGGTTGAGGATGGCGTACAGAATCTTGTGGCCGAGGTAGGACATGCCCACTTCGTACAGATCGGGAAAGGCCAGCGCGCAGTGCAGACGGACGGAAGCGGGGTCCTTGTGGACGGAGCCTTCCTCGGTGCCGATGTAATGGCTGGGCCGGGGGAGGATGGAGAGGAGTTCTTTCATGGGGAGGGGTTCCGCGGGCGACGAGGGTGGAACATTTCGCCCCCATCGGGTCCGGGCGTGCCGAACGGGATGGGGGCGTTTTCATCCGAAGCGGGAAGAAAGCTACTTGATGAGGGGAGACTTGGGAGCTCCGGCGAGCCCGCCGGTGGACAGGGTGAGGTTGGTGCAGGCTTCGAGGTACTTGGTTTCCAGATCGTCGGGCAGCTTCTTGTATTCGTACATGAAGTGCTGACCGGAAATGCTGCCCTTGAATTCCTGTTCGAAGGGGTAGCCGTAGGGAAGCATCATCATCTGGACGCCCTGCTGGGTGGGAACGACCTGAATGATCGCCACGTCTTCGAGCATGTTGGCTTCTTCATCGAACTTGCCGAGAACCAGTTCGCCGGTGACGAGTTTGAACAACCGGATCGGTTTGGACATTATGGGGCTCCTTAAAATGGGGTATCGATTCAAGTTAGGGGCTCTCGCATACGCTGTCAAGAAGTGATTGCCGGAGAGGGGGCTTTCGCCCTCCGGGGCCGCCCGGTTGCCTTGCTCCGGTGTGCGTGATAGGTGAATGCCTGTCTCAAAACAATCAAGGTTCGCGCAGCAATAAGGTCAGGCCATGATGCTGGATGGGTTACAGGACAAGATAGGATACCGTTTCAGGGACGAGTCGTTGCTGCTGTTGGCGGTGACGCACAGTTCGTGGGCCAACGAGCATGCGGCGGGCAACGCACACAACGAGCGTCTGGAGTTTTTGGGCGACGCGGTGCTGGAGATTGCGGTTTCGGCGCAGTTGTTCGCCCGGTTCCCGGATGCGCGGGAAGGCGAACTGACGCGCCTGCGTTCGAGCCTCGTCAACGAGGCGACGCTGGCGATCATCGCCCGCAGGCTGCATCTGGACGACTGTCTGCGGCTTGCCCGCGGCGAGGAGAATCAGGGCGGGCGTCAACGCGATTCGCTGCTTTCGGACGCGATGGAGGCCGTCTTCGGCGGCGTGTTCGTCGACGGCGGCATCGATCAGGCGCGCGGCGTGGTGGAACGCCTTTACGAGGAGCTTTGGCCCAAGAGCGCCACGAAGGCCCGCCGCAAGGATTTCAAGACCAAACTTCAGGAAGCCACGCAGCGTCTCAGCAAGGGATTGCCCGTGTATACTCTTGAGGACAGCTACGGACCCGAGCACGCCAAGGTGTTCGCCGTGCGCGTGGACCTCCCCGACGGGCGGCAGTTCCGCGCCTCCGGCCCCGGCCTCAAGCGCGCCGAGCAGGAAGCCGCGCACGTCGCGCTCGTCGCCTTGGGGGAAGAGGAAGAAAAGTGATGACGGCGGGATAAAGGCACAAGGGAGGGGGAGGAGGACCTTTCTGGAGAAAGGTCCTCCTCCCCCTCCCTTGACC
>CABKMN010000013.1 GCA_902373525.1 uncultured Bilophila sp.
CCCCTGCGGCCCCCGGACCGGAAAACGCCCCCGGCCCCGCACGGATCGTACTCTGCCCTCGCCCCGCGCTGATTACGGCCCCGGCATGGCTGGCGGGATACTTCGCCGCGTAGGTTGCTGGAAAATACAAGCCGGGACGGAGACAACGCCCCGGCTTGCTCTTTTTCAGCAACCTGAACCGGAGAAAAACCGTGCAAGAAATGAAAGCCTTATCTGTGCGCCAGCCGTTCGCGTCGCAAATCGTCATCGGGGAAAAGACCATCGAATGGCGCTCAAAACCGTTCAACTGGCGCGGCCCTCTGGTCATCTGCGCCTCGAAAAGCGCGATCATCGAGCTGGACAACGGGAAACGGCTGCCCGTGGGCGTGGCCCTCGGCATCGTCGATGTAGTGGGATGCCGCCCCATGACGCGGGAAGACCTTGCTGCGGCGTGCTGTGAGGACTACGAGGACGAGATGTACGGTTTCGCATGGGAGCTTGCCGACCCGCGCGAGGTCGTACCGGTGCCCGTCAAAGGCATCGTTGCCCCGTGGCCGTGGAGAGGCCCGGAACTGACGCTGTGCCCCGGATGGCACGACAGGAACGTATTGGACGACTGAGCGAAGCCCCCGGCCAAAAGGAAGGGGGCTTCGCACATGAACCAGACGGTGAGGGGGAACGGTTTTTAGGCTCGTCTTCCCTTGACGGACCTCTTATTTGTACCTATTTTTGTACAAAAAGGAGCTGTCATGTCTCAGGCCATTACCTATTCGGAAGCTCGACAGAATCTGGCCGAAACGATGAACCGCGTTTGCGATCATCATGAGCCGGTCATCATTACCCGGCAGAAGTCGCCCTCCGTGGTTATGATGTCGCTTGAGGATTATAACTCCATCATGGAAACGGCGTACCTGCTTCGTTCGCCGGCCAACGCCGCACGGCTCAGGGAAGCGATACAGGCCGCAGATACAGGTAAGGCCATTCCGCATGAACTGGAGGACTGATCATGCTGCTCACATGGACGCCGCAGGCGTGGGAGGACTACCTCTACTGGCAGCATGCGGACAAGCGCACGATCAAAAGAATCAACGAACTGCTGCGCGATGCCATACGAAATCCCTTTGAAGGGCTTGGAAAACCCGAACCGCTCCGGTTTGATCTCGCCGGATGCTGGTCACGCCGCATCAATCAGGAAGATCGACTCGTCTATAAAGTGGACGAAAAAAGCGAAGCCCTGATCATCCTCCAATGCCGTTACCATTATTGAACCGCAGCAAAAGCCCCGTTCGCCTTGGCCACGAACGGGGCTTTTTCACTTTTTCACATACCGGGCCGGGAACAATACCCCCTCAATCAGCATGACCTTCCGGAAGTTCCCTTCCGGGTCGTCCGTACGGTCGCATTCGGCGCGCACGGCTTCGAGGCGGATGGGCCGGGCCTGCCCCGCCATACCCACGAAATCGCGGGCGTGGATGTCGCACATCTGCCAAAGGTAGACGGCCAGCTCGTTTTCAGGAGCCAGTTCCACCTCCGGCGTTCCACACGTCTCACAGGGCGGTTCCAACCCGTCGAGCGCCCATGTCGCCCGGCATTCGGCGCAGCTCGCCGCGTTGTCCGCTAGGCGTCCGCACCAGTCCCGGAGTTTTTTTCTTCCGCCGCCTTTACGAAGGAGAGCTCGCTGGAAACCGCGCTGTAGACGATCCCCATGAGGTTGGGGTTCACCTCCCACAGTTCCCTGATCATGTCCTTGGAAAACGGAATGGGCGTGCCGTCTTCGAACTCGAAGCCTTCCCAGCCCGACAAGGCTTTCTGAAGGTGCAGGACCTTGAAGCGGCGGTCCACCAGTTCGGGGGTGCGCTTTTCATTGGCGTTGAAGGTGCGGGACTTGAGCCGCAGGCCGTCCAGCTCGGTTTCCGTCAGGACGCGGGCGTACACGCCGGAATCGTCGGGGAAGCACTTGATGAAGGCGGTATCTCTGGCCGTGGCGTCGTTCACGAATTTCATGATGTTGATCCTCTGGCTGAAAGTTGAAGTGGTGGTTGAAGAATGGCCCCACCGAAAAAGGAGGCGGCGGGAGCCGGAGCTACTCCAGAATGATTTCCACGGCGTCTTCGAGGGCCACGCCGAGGATATCGGAGGATTGCGAAAGGGTGACGGTCGCGGAATCGGCGTTGATGGCGGGCATCTTGTTCTTGATGCGGGGGCAGGCCACGACGACCTTGCGGCCTTCCTCGCTGCCGAATTCCGCGTCGAACCGGACTTCCTTGCCCTCGCTGCCTTCCCTGAGCCGTTTGGCGGCGTCGTTGCGCATGTAGTATTCAAAATCCACGCTGGAGGCCCGCATGGTGTCGATGGGCTGGCCGGGGAAATGGTCGCCAAGCTCGTCGGTAAACTCTGTAGGTGTGGAGAACTTGATGGTGCAGGAGCGCATTTTTCCGGCTGTCCCGTCGATGCGGACAACGGAATCGGTATTCTCCATCTCCGCGCCGATGGCGGGGCCGTAGGGCATCCACCACGTCACCACATCGTCCACGGCCCATGCGCCGGAGATGCCGGGCGCGACGGTCAGCGTGTTTGTCCGTTCGTCCACGGCGGTCACGGCGTAGCCCTTGCCGGAATTGTCGTCTGCCTTGGTGGTGTTCTGGACTTTCTGCCCTACGAAAAACACCTTCGCGTCCTCGACAACTATGGAAGTCGCGGAAGCCTGCGCCTCAGTTGCCACAGCGGAAGGGCCGGCGTTGAAGACCCGGCATCCGGTGAGGGTTCCGGTCAGCTCCACGGCCCCTTCCTTGATGACGGCGATGCTGGCGTCCGTGACGTGGCAGCCCTGCACGGCTTGCAGCGTCTTATCGATGACGATCCATGCTGAGACGTTGGGGCGGCACAGGGCTTGTACGAAGGCCCGACTTTTCAGGGAAACGGAGGCACCGGATGCGCCGGATGCCGCCGTAGTGCCCTTGTACCCTCTGGTCAGTTCGGAGAGGAGCCACTTGCCGGGGGTGGCGGCGTCCTTTACGGCTTTGCGGTAACGGATCAGTTCCTTACCGGATGGGGTGCTGGTCACTTCGATGACGCCGCGCAGGGGAACATGGCCCGACGTCACGGTGACGGCAATCTGTGCGTCGCTGTCCGTGAGTGCATCGGCAAGGGTGCCGGTGAAGGGTGCCGCCAACTTGCCCTGAAGCGCCTGTATGAGGGCGTCTCCCTGCATGGGGGCATCCAGAGTGTTGGGGCGCAGGTACATGCCGAAATTGGCTGTGGCGGGGCTGGCACTGTTGTTGAACACGTTCAGTTTATTGAGCGTATTCGCCTTTTCCTTGCTGTCGGAGGTGGGGATTTCCTGATTGGCGAACACATCGGCGGTGACGTTGATAATGTCGGTCACGGCGGGGAATTCGAGCGTTTTGTCCGCGCTCTCCTTCACCACCCACATATTCTGGTTGCGGGAAAGGGCGACGTTCGGGCAGGTGTTTTCGCTCATGCTTTGCTCCTCTGAGTTGTATAAAAGGTATGCAGATCGACGGTGGCGGACAGGATATAGCGCCCATCCTGCCCCGTTCCGGGTTCCTGTAGCGTTGTTTCCTCGCATCGGAGTTCACCGCCGGAAGGCAGGGGGAGGACGGTACGGCGGAAGGCGTTTTCGATGCGCCCCTGTAAGGCGTAGCCCGTGGGGACGGGCATGTCCGGGGGCAGGGACAGCGTGACGACATAGACACCCACGCGCTTGGAGAGGGCTTCCGGTCCGCCGAGTTCCCCACGGAAGCTCTTGCCCATGCTCAGCTTGCGGGTAAGGAGCACCTGATCGGGTGAAGGCGTGGTTTTTTGCCCCATCGGAAGGATGCGGGCGTCGGCGCCGACCGTCTGGAAGAGCAGGGCATCCAACACGGCGTAGAGATCGAAGAGGCTCGCGTACATCAGGCTTCCCTCGCCATTTGCCCGAGTTGCTCCGCGGCTTCCCGGAAGGTAAGGGCGATGAAGCCTGCGGGGGCCTGCTCGGACCATCCGGCCTCAAGGAAAGGCATATAGTCGAGATCGCTTGTGACGCTGAACGACTCCGCGTCGGCCCTCACTTTGGCGATGGCTTGTTCCACGGCGGCCGACACGTCGCCCCGAAACTCGGGGTAATCGCCCGCCGGGGGCACGGCGTCGCTCGGTTCCGCGCCGAGGTTCCATGACGCCCGCGCCCGGCCCGTGTCTTCCGGGGTTCGCTCCACCAGTGTCCGGTAGGCTTCAAAGGCCACCAGAGCTACGGTACTCCGGGCGTATTCTGCATACAGGGCGCACATCTCCGTCATGGCCTTGTCGAGTGCGCGGGCGTCGGACGTGCTCAGACGGTCGAGTTCGGCCATGCGGCGTTTGATGGCCTGGTGGCGGCTTTCGATGGCGGCAATATCCACGGCTACCCTCTGCGGATCAGGATGTTGTGGACCAGTGCCGTATCCCCCGGGGCCACGGGTGCGGAGTCCGCGACGCTCCATGTTTCGCCGTCCATGATGATCTGGTCGGGGACGGCGGGCACGGGAAGGCCGGAAGCTGCGGCGAGGATGATGCAGTCCCCAAGCTGTACGGGCAGCTCCGGGTTTTCTTCGATTTTGGCGTTCTTGCGTATGCCCTTGAACGGGATATCTTTGATCGAAGGTTCATAACGCATGGTCTGATCGTTGTAGACCTGTCCATCCTTCTTCTGACGGTAGATCATCCGTTTGCCGAACTTGTTGATCAACTGGCATGCGGTCCTGCCCACGCTGGCGTACAGGGATGCGCTCATCCTCTTCCCACCTCCACGAGTCCGGCACTCTCGCCGGAGCAGACGGTGCCGAGCCCGGCAAGCAGGCCGGACAGCGAGGGGAATACTGTTTCCACCGGGGCCGTGCCGTTGTAGGCGATGCTGATCACGTCCACGCTCAGGCTGGCGATGTCCCCGCCCCGGTCGAGCGGGGCGAGGTAGTCCTGTTCGGCGAAGAAGCCCGCCAGTTCGCAGCAGGCCTCGACGACTTCCGCCGGAATTTCATCCGGGAGGAGGCCCCCGTCCCGCGTGACCACGCCGACGCGGGGCCATGCCATACGCTGTGCGCGGGTCGCCTTGCATCCGGCCCAGACGACCTTGCGGTTGAGCCAGTCCGAAGCGCGAATCAGCGCGGCTTCCTTCCGTGCGTCCGTCAGCTCGGCAGCCCACACTTCCGTCAGTCGGGCGGCATGGTAGGCGTCGGCGTCGGCAAGACCGGCGAAGCTGTTGGCCCCGGCGGGCAGGGTTCCGTCTTCAACGATGAGAGACATGGCGGCGTTTCCTTTGCTGCGTTCTGTTCTTGGTGCCGGGCGGGAATCGAAGGATTTCCCCTGCCCGGTCGAAGCGCGGGACAGTGCGCTACTTGCCCTTCTTTTCCCTGGGGGTGCAGGTCATGACGGCATTCCTTGAGGATGGAAGGAATACGCCTGAGGCCGCCCGCCGTCGCTTTCGACGGGGGCCGGGGCATTTCCGGAGGCGAGGATATGGGCCAGCACGTCGGCCTTGGCGGTGATCGCGGCGGGAATGGAGAGCCCGCGCCCCTTGGCGTATTCGCGCAGTTCCGCCAGCGTCATCTGATCGAGCGGCCTGCCCCCCTCGGCCTCCCGCATCCCGACGCCCTCTCCCCAGAGCTGATGGACGGCGGGGTCAAACGCATCCTCGTTGATGATCATGAATCCGCTCTCCGTCTCGGGCGTCGCGATTTTTACGGTGCTGATGTTCATGGTGCCGCCCCCTACCCCGCGATGCGGCATCCGAGTTCCCGGCGCACCACGTCCGCGCCGTACAGGATGTCATAGCTGAACCGGGTCCGCTTGTGCTCACGGGAGACTTCCAGACGGAGCGCCAGACCGGAAACCGGGTCCACGGCGGACTGAATGAGATTGCCGAGGCCGTTGGCGGAATCCATCAGCGGGCGGGTGGCGAAGGCGATGGCGTCGCGGTGGAAGGCGAGGTTCATCACATGGGAACCGGACACCGTGACGACCTCCGAACCCGTGGTGGCCTTGACGAGGCCGGGATAGATTTTCACGGTGGAGTTGCCCACGGCGAGCGAGACGGCTTCCGTGACCACATAGGTCTGGGCGTCGCCCGCAATGGTCAGGATGTCGCCTTCCTTGAGGGCGGCGGCATTGGTGGCCTTGGCGAGGCTCACCACCTGCGAACCGGCGGCATTCGCGCCGTTCACGGTAAGCGCGCCTTCCGTCATGATGCTGGCCTCGAAGGTGGGCACCTGCTGGTCCATCGCCCAGTCGAAGCCGTACTTGCGCCCGATGGTCCCGTCGATGATGGGCCGCGCGTCGCCGGACTTGCTCACGTCCGCAAACCCGGACAGGCCGAGCGCGGCGGCTTCCGCGTCGGGGTCCAGCACAATGCGCCGATCATTGACCGGGGCAAGCTGGCGGTTCAGCACCCTGCGGGCGTTGGTGGCGTCCACCACGGTGGAAAACGGTGTGGTGCCGGGCGTCCCGACGATGCCGTAAAACTTGCGCCCCAGACCGAGCAGGGTGGCGTTCACGTCGTTGGCGATGGCCTTGACCGCCTCGCTCGCCTGCATGGGAATGACGCCGCGATCCGCCTCCATCAGGTCCTTGTCCGACAGATAGAACGGCGCTTCCATCCAGCGGTCGAGCTTGATGGTGGCGTTCTCCGGAGTGATGTCGCCCGTGTCCGGCGACGTGGCCCCCGGCGTGACCGCCTGCGCCTTGATCGCCGAGGGGATGGGCACGTCGATATTGGCCCCCCGCTGCGCGGCAAGCTCGCTGTAGTCCGAGTTCACGAGACGGGGCATGACGCAGGTGCCGCGCAGGGCGAGCAGCCCCTGTGCGAGCAGCTTGGGGACGATTTTGGACAGTTCGTTCATGGAAAAATCCTTCTGGTGCGCGCGGCTACTGGGCCGCGACGGTTACTTCGCCCTTGGCGATGGCTTCAAGGTTGGCTCCGAAGGCGCTCATGTCCCCTTTCGGAATGACCTTGCCGCCGGGGACATACGAAACGTTGCCCTGACTCCCCGAACCTCCGGGCGCTGTTTTCAGGATGCGGTCCTTCATGGGGTACTTGTCGATGATGTCCTCAAGCGCCTCCTCCGGGGTGGCGAAGGTGCCGGGGTTCGCCCGACTGTAGATGGGCTGGCCGTTCAGGGTGGCGAGCACCTTCAATTCGCCGTTTTCCTCCTTCACCTCAAAGTGTCTGCCGAACGAGGCATAGGCCACGTCGGGCGGGAGGACAGTCTTGTCCTTCAGAAAGGCGCTGGAATCGAAGATGCCCTTGACCAGCAGGTTGCGGATGGAGGCATCCCGCGCCGCCAGCTTGTCGGCGGCCTCCTTCTGGGTGTTGGCGATGGCCTTTTCAAGATCGGAAACTTTCCCGTCATAGGCTTTCTTGATCTCGGCCCTGAGGGCGTCCACCTTCCCCGCATCAAGGAGCTTCCCGGCGTCGAGGTTGGCGACGGTTTCCAACGCGGACCGTGCCTTCTCCGGATCGAGGCCGTCAAACAGCCGGAGCTTGGCGTTCAGTCCGTCGAGTTCCTTGCGGCGCCCGGCGGATTCCGCATTGACGCGGGAGAGATCGCCCACCAGCTTGGGCACGTCGTAGGCGAGTTCCTTGCCGTCGTCGGCAACCCACACGGGGAAGCCGTCCTTCACCACCACATGGCCGGTTTCGTCGAGCTTGAGTTTCATGGCATCCTTCTCGGTTCGGGTTACGGCTTCGCGCCGGGGCATTCCTTGGCATCACGCCACAACAAGCGGGCAGCCCCGCATACTTGGGCCTGAGTATAGGCCCGTGCCCCGGATGCGCCGCAAGGGATTGTTGGAAGGTTTTTGTGGAGGGAAAGAATTGACAGGAAGGATGGAGATAGAGCATATTCTGTTCATCGTAATACGAAGGACATTGTATGATTGCCAGTTTTAAAGACAAAGAAACACAGCATCTTTTCGAAACAGGCGAACATCGTAAGCTAGGTGATGCGGTACGTTCGGCGGTACGGAAATTGAGGATTCTACATGCGACAACCAAGCTGGAATCTTTGCGGATACCCGCCGGGAACAGGCTTGAAGCCCTGCGCGGAGATCGGGCGGGGCAGTTCAGTATCCGCGTCAATGACCGCTGGCGTATCTGCTTCACATGGGAAGACGGAAACGCGTATGATGTCGAAGTAGTGGATTACCATTAGGAGGAAATATGCTTGCTATCCATCCCGGCGAAATCCTTCGCGAAGAATACATGGCCCCGCTCGGCTTGAGCGCGAATGCCCTTGCCATCGCCCTCGGCATCCCCGCCACACGGATTCATGAAATCCTGCACGAAAAGCGCGGCGTCAGCACGGATACCGCCATGCGTCTGGCCCGGTATTTCGGGACTGACATGGAGATGTGGATCAACTTGCAGGCGCAGTATGAAGCCTGCCTTCTGGAACGAGAAAAGGGGCAGGAGTTCATGCGGATCATCCCGCACCAGGCCGTACAGACGTCAGTTCAGTAGCTACTCAACTGACGCCGTGCCCCAGATGGCACAACAGGAACGTATTAAACGATATCCCCCTCCCCGGCGGTCCATACCGCTGGGGAGGGGGATATCGTCTTTCGCCCTTCCCGCTATGCCCTTACGAGCAGGAGCCGTTAAAGGAAGAGGTTGCCGACAATCACTACAACTGCGCTGGCAATGATGAGCGACAAGGCGATAAGGAACGGCGCCATTTTCCAGATGCTTCTGGTATTGGCCCAGTCATTGCCATGGAGCATGGCCGCCGTGGAGCTTGCGGCAGGGGTAAGGAAGGCCAGACAGCAGGCGATGGTGATGAGAATGACGGGCATTTCGGACGACACCCCATTGGTCGAGCAGTAGGTATGCACCACCGGCATAAGGGCCACCGCAAGAGCCGTATTATTGATGAACTGCGTCATGATGACGGCTACGATGCCCATGCAGAGTACGAATACCGTGCCGGACCCCGACCCGAACAGAGGCTGGAGCATTTCAAGCATGAACGCCGTAATGCCGCTTTTCGGATCGGACAATGGACCCGCCAGAGGCAGCGTGAACGCGAGAATGAAGATGATGGGCCAAGCCACGCCCTCATTCACCATGACGCGCCACGGCAACAGGCTCTTTCCTCCGACCCGGATGGCGCACAGCAGTGCCACCAGCAGGATACACACGCCGGTGTTGCCGATTTTCTTGAAGAACACAGTCACGGCAAGGTCTTTGGGCAGGAATCCGGGCAACATCATGAACAGGATGAGCGCGGCGAGAAACCCGAGAAGCAGCTTCTGGACGCCGGTCAGCGTAATGTCGGACTCCTTGACGATCTGCGTGATGTCAAGCGATTCGAGCTTGCTGACGTCGGGCCGGAACATGTACTTCCCCAAAACGATGAAAAGCAGCAGGCAGCAAAAGCATGTCGAAAGGGACGCGATCATGTAGAGCGCGTAGTCCACGGATGTCCCCGACAGCTTTTCATAGGCGCTGATGGCCACGAGGGGCAGAGACTTGAACGGGATGAGCGACATGCCGAGCTGTGCGGCGAAGACCGTGCCGATGATCATCATCACGGGGTACCCGTCCCCCTTCCTGTAGCCGCAGATGTCGAACACCCCGTAAAGAAGGCTCCAGCCGATGACGGCGGCAGGCGTCGCGCTGGTCAGGCCGCCCAATATGGCGACGGCGAGCAACAGCGCAAAGGTAAGCCGCCACGGCTTGCGCATGACGCACCTGCGGCTGATGAACCAGAGGGAAATGTACTTCGCCAATCCGTAGCGGTCGAGCGTGGCGCTGAACACGAAGATGAACATCATCATGATGACGGTGGGATCGCCGAACCCCTTGTTGAGCAACGCCGTCGTGGGGATGACGTCGAGCAGCATGAGCGCGAGCAGGCCCACCATGCTGGGCCAGATGATGTCGATGCACACCCATGCGTAGATGACGCCCAAAAAGACGCCGATGGTGTTCATGCCGAAAGGCGTCAACGGCTCAATAGGAGCCAGTTTCCCGAAAAGGAACGTGATGCAGAGAAAAACGGTTATATGGATGAGATAGCTCAGGCTTTCGGAACGTTGGGAACCGGCGGAGACGGATGCCATACTGACCTCCCACAGGTTGCGGGCAAGGGGCCGCGACCCCTTGCCCGTTTCTTTTTTAGTAAGGACTGGGCGTCGCCCGCCCCCGCTCGGTATCCACGGTGATTGCGCGCTTCGGGCAATAAATGATGCAGAGAAAGCACGACTGGCAGTCTTCGCGATAGACGATTTCGGGCGTGGCCTCTCCTTCGCGCAGGACGTCGAGAGGGCAGATTTTCACACACTTACCGCAATTGACGCAACGTTGGGCGTCGATGGAAACGATGGGCATATGTACTCCGGTCTATTCTTGCCGAGAATGAAAAGGGTATCCGGGCCTTAACGAGGGAGAACATCCAGTCCGTAGCGCTGGAATTTTTCAAACGGAATGGGTTCGGCTTCGACCACGATCTCGCCGCCCTTGAGGCTCGACTTGAGCCAGACGTTCCAGTGGTCGCCGTCGATTTCCGCATAATCTTCGCGGAAGTGGGAGCCGCGGCTTTCCTTTCTCTGGAGCGCGCTGACGAAAGTCAGACGGGCCGTCGAGAGCATGCCGTGCAGTTCGTGGTAAAGCATGAGTTCGTGCGTGTCGCGCACGGCCACGTCGGCTTCCACTTCACGCTCGATTTCGTCCAGACCGGCCAAGGCTTCCTTCAGGCTCTCTTCCGAGCGGATGATGTTGTATTTCGCGGGAATGGTCAGCGACTGGATGCGGTAGATGGCGTCTCCGACGCTCATGGTCCCCTTGTGGCCGAGTTTCGCGAACGTCTTTTCCTTCAGGGCGGCAATCTGCGCTTCGTCCACGGGGAGCCTCCTGCCTTCGCAAGCCCTGGCCGCGCCTCTTCCGGCGTTCCAGCCCGTCACGAGAGCCCACCCCAGATTGATGCCGCCGGGGCCGGCAATCGCGCCCATGACAAGCCCCTGATTGGCCATGTCGCCCGCCGCGAACAGGCCGGGAATGGTGGTGTCGCAGTCGAAGGACTTCAGGGTGAGCCCGGCGCCGCAACTGGTGGACCCCATGAAACCGGGAATCCACTCCACGGGCTCCACGAACGGATCAACGCCCTTGCTGGCGCAGGCTTCGAAGAACATGGGAAGCATTCTCCGGCTCAGCTCCTTGTCTTCCTCGCTCATCCCCTTGAGGTCGAAACGGATGGGGCCGCGCCCCGCTCTCACTTCCTGCGTCATGGCTCGGACGAGGATGTGCAGCATGGCCCCTTCCCCGTTCACCGCGTCGTACTTGTGCATGAAGGTTTCGCCCAGCGCATTGGTGAAGCGGCCTCCCAGACACTGGAACCGGCTCATGCCGCAGATGTCGAAGTCCTTGGCCGTGGCGTTGTAGGTGTTGGCAAATTCCATGTTGGTAAATTCCGCCCCCACGCGGAGGGCCATGTCGTTGCCTTCCCCGGACACCATGTCCTGCCCGTGATACTGCCCCTTGAAGCTGCACGCGCCCGTTGAGAGCACGGTGTTTTGAGCTTCGAAGACATAAAACTGCCCCGTGCGGACGTTGAAGCCCGTGGCTCCGGCCACCTGACCGTTCGAAGTCAGGAGTTCCGTGATCATCACGCGGTCGACGATGGTCACGCCGAGCTTTTCCAGAATGCCGCGGAGCTTTTTCTGCATCTTGTATCCGGGGAAGACCACGGCTTCATGGTGCCCCCGGCCCGGCTTGCGCTTGAAGCGCCCCTGCGCGTCCTTTTCGAATTCCATGCCCCACGAGTCGAGCATCAGGATCAGTTCATGCACGTTCTTGCCGTACCACTCCAGCCATTCGGGATCGAACATGCTGTCGCCGGCCTTGTTGTACCGCTCCAGCCATTCGTGCATGTCATCCTGTTCGGGGTCGTAATAGAGGATGTCGCCGGCGGCGAAGGTGCTTTCTCCACTGGTACCGACCCATGCCTTATCGGCGAGGATGACGCTGCGCCCCTCCCTGACCGCCGCCACGGCACCCATGCACCCGGCCAGGCCTCCGCCGAGAATCAAAACGTCCGCGCTCAGTCTTTCCGTTTTGGGGATCATAAAGCCTCCTTAAGAATTTGTGCGAAAAAGGACTTTATGCCCCTTACAGCAAGGACCGTGCTAAAACAAATAATATATTGATATTATTTGTTTTATACCATTATACGAAAAACAATGGTTCCTCTTTGGGTTGCATATTGACACAAAATGTCTCACACTGGTGACACATATTTGAAACATTTGTTCCGTCTTCCCCCGGAGGGGCCATGAAAGACATTCTCGTTCTTGTGACGCTCCAGTCCCTGATGTGCGCCATACAAAAGAGCATCGCGGAAGAAGAACTGAGCCGCGTCGACGTCCGGTACTGCAAGAATCTGAACGGCATTATGGAGTTTATTGATAAAAAAATCTCAAACTCCATTGAAATCATCATCACCACGCCCGGACCGTCCTTTTTCATCTCGCGGCTCCTCAAAAGGAAACTTCCCATCCTCTCTCTGGAGTACAACAATATTGACATCATCAAGGCGTTGCAGCTGGCCCTTTCGGTCTGCCCCGGCAACGTCGCCTTCGGGCACTATCTCCAAGAAACCCCATGGCTCGACGATATCCGGGAAATGACTGGGCAGGGCTTTGACAACTTTCTCTTCGGCAATGATGACGGCACCAACATCCGCACGCTCAAAAAGCTGCAGGCACGCGGGATACGCGCCATCGTAGGCGGCGGATACATCTGCAACATCGCGCAGGAACGAGGACTGTTCGCCTTCCCGGTCGAAGTGAACAGGTTCACCATAAAGGAAACCATCCGTAAGGCGTTCTCCATCGCCGACACCCAGAAGGACGCGCGGTACTCGCAGAAAAACATGGACATTATCCTGAGTAATCAGGCCGAAGCGGTCATTACGGTCGATCAGGACAACGAAATACATTTCTTCAACAAAAGCGCCGAAAAACTTTTCGCCGTATCGGGCGCAAGCGTCATCGGCAAGCATTCGGTGAAGGTATTCCCCCAAAATGCGTTCGAATCCGTACTGAGACATGGGGAATCCATAGACACCTCCCCCCACACGGTGCACGGCGTCGACATCGTGGGGAACTACAGACCGGTTTTCGACAACGGCAGCGTCATCGGAGCCGTCGGTACCTTCAGCACCGTGACGGACATCCAGAAAAAAGATGAATTCATCCGAAAATACTATGCCCCTCAGACGGCGCAGGCCAAACACTCCTTTGACGATTTTTACGGCAGCGACGGTCCGTTTCAGGAATTGCTGGAGCGCGCCCGCTGTTTTGCCCGCACGGACGAAACCATCCTGATTACGGGCGAAAGCGGCACCGGCAAGGAAGTGATGGCCGGGAGCATCCACAATGCGAGCCGGAGGCGTTCCAAACCGTTTCTCTCCATCAACAGCGCTGCGATCCCGGCGACGCTCATGGAGAGCGAGCTGTTCGGCTACGAACCCGGCGCATTCACCGGCGGCAAGAAAAACGGTTCGCCGGGCATGTTCGAGTTCGCCCACGGAGGCACGCTCTTTCTCGACGAAATAGGGGAAATGCCCCTCGACCTTCAATCCAAACTGCTCAGGGTCATTCAGGAAAAGGAAGTCCGACGTATCGGGGCGTCGCGGGTCATCCCCGTGGATGTGCGCATCATCGCCGCGACCAACAAAAACCTGAACGCCGAGGCCGCCGCCAACCGCTTTCGGGCGGACCTGTACTACAGGCTGAACATCCTGCACCTGCACATGCCGCCGCTGAGAGAGTACGCGGAAGGTGCGGGAGAGATAGCGGAAAAGATACTGCGAAAACTCAATCCGGAACCCGATCAGGCCAGTACCGATCATCTCCACGCCCTGTTGGCGAAAGTCGATTCGTACCGATGGCCGGGGAACCTGCGCGAACTGGAAAACATCGTCCGGCGTTATCTTGCGCTCCGCCCCTATCTTTCTCGCAACATCAAACTCAGCGATATCTTTGAATCCTCTGAATGGGAAGAAGCCCCCTGTATCCCCTCCGACCCGGAACATACGGACGCGTTTCAAAAACTGCTCGCCACCTATTACCGTTTGGGCTGCAACAAGACGCTAACGGCGCAGGAACTCGGCATTTCCCGTTCGACTCTGTGGAGAAAGCTGAAACAGGCGAAGGTTTCGCCTCGTTGAATAGCTCCGAGTCACATCAAAGAAGTACAACGCGCATCAGGAAGGAACCTCTTGGGCTTTCTTCACCGTCGCCTCGCCCACATCATACGACTCGCTGTACTTCGCCTCGATCCCGTCCTCCTTCGCTCCAAGCCACCGGGCGGCGAGCTTCCAGCAGAGGGCTTCCGCGCTGCCGCTGCGCCGGGCGAAGCTGGCAAGCTGCGTGTCGAGCTGCGTCTTGTCGATGGCCTTGGACTCGGCGGACTCGCCCACCGCGGACTGCGGGCGGACCATGCGGAGGGCGATTTCCCGCACGCTGGCCTCGTCGCGGGCAAGGGCTTCTGCCTGCGCCTGAAACGCGGTGCCCGACGGCTCCACATACTGCGCGGTGATGCCGCCCGCTTCCGTACTCATGAGGGCGTTGGAGCTGGCGACCACGAACGTGTCCCAATATTCCTGACTCACGCCGCCCACGTTGAGCAGGGGGACGGCCCGGTCGAACAGCATTTTGTCGAGTTCGGAGTCCCGCCTGTAGATGCGCAGGATCAGGGACAGCACGTCGTCCGTGACGGGAAGCCCGGTCATGGGCGAGGTCGGCTCGAACAGGAACGGCACCAACGGCACGGAACCGAGCCCATGCTTCCCCTCTCCATGCTCATCCAGCGCGAACACCGTGTTTTCCCGCTCACGCACGGGGCGGCGGTAGCGCGTCCACCCTTCCCGCGTCCAGACTGTCAGGGTTTCGGAGCGCTCCGGCGCGGCGAAGGGCGCGGGCCGCATCAATTCCATGCCGTGGACGACCGCCCATGCGAGGCCGCGTTCGTCCAGCCCCCAGTCCCACACGTCGTCAGGATCAACGGACGTGAAGTACGGCACGGCTCGGCGTCCGCTGGCCCTGTCTTCGGCCACGGTTTCCGCTCGCTGCCGCTCCATGTCCACAATGACGAAGCGCGCCCCGCCTGCCGCCGCGAGCCGGGTCACGTCCGCGAAAAAGGCGTCGGCGGTCATGCCGAGCCTGTCCGCATCCCTCTCGACCGGGCGGAGGACGTCCGGCAGAAGACGGGCGGGACGCCCCTCGTTGATAAAGCTGGCGAAGACGTCCACGACGGGGGCCGCAAAGTTGCGGTAGGTGGCCCGACCGGACCGGATTTCGTATTGTTTGTTCGACTCGTAGGGATGGCGCGTCAGATAGGCGAGGTTCCCCTCTACCCGCTCCCCGCCCTCGTAAAGGTCCATCGCCTTCCTACGCTTTGTAAAGGCGGCGGCGTACAGCGGGTGCTTCTGCTCGTAGATGCTATCCATCGGGACTCTCCTTATCCGTGCGAACTTCCGAAGAAGACCTCGCGTTTCTTAAACATTATGGCATACCTGCATTCGTCTATCGCGTGATCCTCAAATTCCGTGTCGATGTCGTCCGGGACGTGCTCGTCACGCGGCGCGGCGGGCAGGGTCCGAATCAGTTCGGTGCAGGTGTTGAAGGCGTAGAGCATGGGGGCCTCGCCCTCGGCCCAAATCCGCTCGCGCATCTGCTGCCAGCCGGTGACGCGGGAATTATCCGCCCGCACCCACCGGACGCCCTCGGACGCCATATTGTCCGCGATGCTCGGGCCGTCCGTGCTGGCGTAGATCGCCGGGTCCGCCGGGCCGGGCTGGACGGTGACGCCCATACGCTCCCGCATGGACGTTTCCCGCTTGAGGATGCCCTTCGCCACTTCCCGGCTGGACATGCGGAGCCCTTCGTTGGGGACGACGCGCCCGGCGTTGTCGCGTTTGGCTCCATACCACTCGGCAAAGCGTATCAACGCCCCGCGCGGGTAGAATACGCCGTCCGGCGCGGCGGTTCCGTCCGCAATGGTCCACCAGCCCACGGAGAAGGGATGTGAACTGCCCCAGTCGAACGACCGGAAGCAGTACCAACCCTTTGGGACGGCAAAAGGCTTGATGACGTTGCGGTCGGTAGTCCACACATCCCCGAAGAACGCCCCGGCAACCACGTTCCAGTCGCCGTTGAGCCACGCCCGGCGCAGGTTGTCGTCGGTGATGGATTCCAGACGGCGCAGGTATTCCGGGTCCGCCTTGATGAGATCGCGGTTGTCGTAGATGGTGGCCGGAATGAAGACCCGCCTGCTGCCTGCGGCGTCCGCAATGGGAGTGAGCGGCGGGGCCGGATCGATGAAATACCGCTTCACCCACAAATGCCCGACGCCGAGCGGGTTGGCGGTGCAGCGCATGAGCTTGGGCACGTCCGGGTTGCTGGAACGACAGAAGCCCTTGGCCTTTTCGTAGACGTCCATGCCCGCCTGGTTGCAGATTTCGTCGAAGCCGACGAACGGGTATTCGTGGCCCTGATAGTTCTCCATATCCGCCGCCCGCCTGGCGTGGCGGAACCGGAGCGTTTCTCCGCCCGGGAAGGTCCACGTCACAGCGGACGCCCGGAACCGCGCGCCCGGTACGATGGACGGGAAGAACCGTTCCGACTTGTAGACGATCTCCTCAAGCTGCTTGTAGGTGTGCCGGAAGATGATGCCCTTCCAGAATGGGCCGAGCCCCTTGCCCACGAACTGAAGGTAGGCCATCAGCAGGGAGTCCGTCTTTCCGGGGCCGCGCGCGCCGCCGAACAGAACTTCGGTGAAGGGGCAGGACAGGAACAGAGCCTGCGGGCGGGAGTTGGGCCGCCAGATTACCGGGAGGCCGCGGCTGTCCATGCTTCCTCCGAAACGAGGCCGGGAGAGACGAGCACGCCCGTCTGCCTGCCGTCGGCGGCGTCCTCCTCTCCCTCCAGCCGGGCTATGCTTTCCGAAACTCGGCGAATCTGATCCTGAACGGCGGTCAAGGCGTTCTCCAGACGTTCGATGTACCGCGCGTGGCTCTCGCTCAGGCTCGTCGTCGCATCGTTGCCGTCCGCCTTCTTCGTTTGCTGCGCCCCGGTGAGCAGCGTAGCGGGATGGAGGATTTCTTTCCCCTGGCCGTTCATCTTGCCGGTGGGCGTCCCCGCAAGCCCCTCGGCGTCCATAGTCTTCTTGATCCGGCGCAGGATACGCAGCTCGCGCATCCGCAGGGTCTTGAGGGTTTCCCTGAGCGTCGTCAAAGGATTGGTGTCGAGGCTGTCACGGTAGGCGAGCTCCTCCGGCGTCATGGTCGAGGCGAGGATCGTCTCGTACTGCCCGGTCTTGAGGGCATTCTTCGAGCCCTTGGGCGCTCCGCCCTTCCGGCGGGAAGCCCCGCCATGCATGTAGCAGACCGTTTGCCCATGCATGGCGGCACGGCGGCACCGCTCGCCGGTCCGTTTACTCTTCGCCGTACACTGGCCCATCGCACATGCACACCATCATGAGGGTTATTCCCGATTCCGCAGCGGGCTTCATGCGTCGCTCTCAATGCCGAAGCGGCGGGAAAGAATGTCCCCATTCACGAACTGCTCGCAGACGGGTACGCCCATCGCCATGAGAAAACGGTCCTTGGCCTTCTGGTTCTGAAAAACGACCGTGAAATAAAAATCCGCGCTCTGCGCTTCCCGCATGTCCTTCATGCTGTCGGCCCGGTGTTCGCGGACCTCGCGGATTTGCTCCTTGGTGGCCGCGACATCCTCGGTGTCCTGAAACAGTGCGGAAAAACGGGGATCGCCGTCGAACATCATGACCGCCGTGGCCTCGGTAAATCCCAACTCCTCGGCGGTGAACCCGCCCGACTGCATCAGGCTGCCGAGCAGGCCGACATCCCAATCCCCCTGCGCGTCGGGATTGTTCAGAAACACGTTGGCCTGTTTTTCCTCCCGGTCCGTCAGGTCCACTACGGTCACTCGGAGCTGATAATCCCCGACATCAGGATACTTCTCGTTGTAGTCGAGCGCCTTGAGCCGCTGATGCCCCGAAACGATGTTTCCGGTGCGCCCGTTCCAAATGATGGTTCCGAACAGGCCGTGCTTTTTGATGAAGGCGCGGAGACGCCTTTCCGCCCCTTCCCCAATGACGCGAGGATTGTAGGGGGCTTCCTTGATCTGGGAACGCAGGATGTACCGTTCCTCGCCCTTCTGGAATTTGGTCGCGGCGACGCTCATGTCGTACCCTCCTGTTTTTTTGCAAACGTATACTGCGCCAGACTGACGCCCGCGAGCGGAAACCATGACTCGATGCGGGCGTAATCCTCCGGGTAGGCCCGCCGGATCGCGGCGAGATCGCTTCCCATCAGTGACCGAAAGGAAAAGCCGAGGTGCTGCGTTTCCGGAGCGACCTTCAGCCTGTGATGCCGGATGTAGGCGTACACGTCCGCCTTGCCCCAGTGCGCGAGGGGGAAAAACCGTCCCCTCTTGGAATTGATCACGCCGCCGTCCCCCTTGATCATAGCCCGGCGCACGATGGAGTCCGCAATACGTTCCCCCGCGGCGATCCACCAGATGCCGGATTTCGACCGGGCGTAGGTGTACACGTCGAGAAAAGAGATAATCGGCACGTCGAAATCATATTCCCGGAACGTGCCGTACCGGAGCCATTCCGCGAGCATGGGATGCGGTACAATCATGACGGGAACCCCGTAACGGCGTTCAACCCAGTCCAGACAGGCCTTCTGGAAGGAAAGAACCGGCCCTAGCCGCATGAACACGGGTTGAACGCGACCGAAGTACCGTGCGCACAGATCAAGCGTCACGACCGAGTCCTTGCCCCCGGAATAGAAGACAAGGACCCGGTCCGTGATGTTTGCGGCGGCCTTGATGCCGTCAAAAAGGAGGGTCGTGGCCGCCATCGGGATTAACCGCCCTTGCCGCCCATGCTCTTGCGGCGGAGCATGTTCTTGCCGCGAGAACCGAGGTCGGCATACGAACGGCGCCCGTCGGTGGTTCCGCCGATGGTGTAGTGCCGGCGACCCACGGTGCCTACGGCCTGCCCCGCAGTTTGCGTCTTGGCCATGGTGTTTCTCCGTTTTCAAGGTGAATGTTCATTGCCCCTGCCGAAATGCGTGTCTCTCACCGCCCGCCGCCGAGCGCCTTGATGTCGGCCTTCATGGAAGCGATGTCCTTGTCGTGGCTTTCCAGCTTGTTCCAGATGCGGTGATGGGACTCGGCGTTGTCGTTCTTGTTGGCGTACTGCGCGTTGCAGTCCAGCTTCTGAATGATGAGCGCCTTCACGTCCCTGGACAACCCGGCTGCCCACCAGCCAAACCCTGCGCCGATGACGCCGATCAGGGCGGCCAGCACCTTGAGCAACAGAGTTATGAAATCGATCTGGTGTTCGATCCCGGTCATCGCATGCCCTCCTCGGCGTTCCTGATCCACAGTAACAGATTCCCGGCCTCGCCCGCGGGCAGGTGGACCCACTCGCCGGACTCGGTGAACGTCTCGCCCCGGTAGGTGTAGGACCACTCACCCGTCACGACGGCCCCCGGCGTCAGCGGGGCCGGACTTGTCGCGGCGGTCGGCTCCGCCCATCGAGCGCACCCACTCGCCGCCAGCGTCAGCGCGAACAGCAGCGCGGGAAGCGGTTTTGCGTTCCGCGTCTTTTCTTTCCCGCCACCAGCGGAACAGCGAGAGGAGAAGGGAGAGAAGTTCGAGGACACGGGACACCGCTCAGACCTTTTTGCCGGAACCGGCGAAGCGGGCGGCATCGTCGGCGTTCAGGGCTTTGCCGCCGTTCTGGCCGAGCGTGTTGATCACGGCATAGAAAAAGCGATGAAAGAACCCGGCATCCTCTCCCGGCGCGCTCATGAACCGGGCGATGAACGCGCAAACCCCGCACAGAGCCGCAAACAGGAGCGCCACCGTACCGGCGGGCCACCCCAGAAAGGCGTCAATCTGATCAAGAACATCCATCAGTACTTGCCTCCATGCTGGTAAAAGGCCACGTCGCGGGGCTTGTCGGGATCATTGTCCACATGAATCCACGTCGGAGCCAGCTCGATGCGCCGGAACCCGACTTCAAGCAACGCTTGAAGAATGACGAAACGGGAATGCGAATCCACGCAGCGGATGTCCACGGCATAGCCGCGAGTGTGCGCGGAGGTGGACACGCCGCCGACGGCCTTGTTGTGCTTCGGGCAGCGGTAGGCGGACGTCAGCGAAAACGGGATGCCCGCCAGATCGCGGGCCTCGTCAAGCATCTGGAGTAGGTCGGCGTCCATCTTCTCCATGCCCGCGCCGCATCCGCACTTGCAGCGGAATTCGACCGGGGAGAAATGACGCAAGGGAAGAACAGCCATGCTAAAGCTCCTGATTTTGGCAGGAGCATAGCATTTCAAGGGGATGGGTACTCAAGGGGTTGTTGGAAGTTTTTTGCCTCGCGAGGCTTTTTTCCAGTAGCCGTGCCCGCCGTCCGCAGGCTCGATCCAGACGTCGGTATATTGGCAATTTTGACACCCACAGAATCGAGTACTCATGTGCCCGAAGATATGCGAACCGTAACTCCGCATTTCGTCCCGTCCGCACACCGGGCACCTCGGGCATCTCCGGGGACGCCCAGGCCTGTTTTCACTATCGAATGCGCTCATGTGTTCCTCCCTTGGGATATGGCCCCGGTCAGATAGTTCTCGATGACCTCCCGCGCCTCCCACCATCCCTTGCAGACCTCGACGCGGTACCCGGCCTGACGGAGCCTTGCGATGATGTCCTTCTGGGAGCTTTCCAGACTGCCGCCCTTCTGCCGCTTCATCTCGATGTACAGGCCGTGGAATCCCTGCCGGGGCAAAGCAAGGAACACGTCGGGGACACCCGCCACCACGCCCTCGGCCTTCAACCGCGCCCCGGTGATCTTGTCCCGGCGC
The DNA here is from genome assembly GCA_902373525.1 of uncultured Bilophila sp. Lineage (GTDB taxonomy): Bacteria > Desulfobacterota > Desulfovibrionia > Desulfovibrionales > Desulfovibrionaceae > Bilophila. The sequence continues at coordinate 20,904 of CABKMN010000013.1, forward strand.
CCGCCGTTGGGGATGTGGTACATGACGAGGTGCGGGGCGTGCCGGGAATAGACACGCCACCACTTGAACAGGGTTTTCTGCTCCTGCGATTCTTCAGGGCAGACAGGCGGTTTCTTCGCTCTCGCGCGCCGGACGGGGGCAGGTTCGTTGGAAACGCTCCATGTCATAGCCGTCCTCCTACAGCGCCCGTTGCAGGACGCGCCCAAAATTCGCCGGAATGGGCAGCGGCTTCCGGCGGTCAAACTGTCCGGGGATATTGTCCGGGGTTGCGCCGCGCTGCCACCGCGCCATGAGGGAAAGCCCGGTCTTCCACCCCTGTTCGCGCTGCTCCGGCGTCGGCATGTCCATGACGGGATCGCCAAGCAGGGGGCCGCGGGCCGCAGTCGGCACAAGCGGGGGCGGTGCGTCCGCCTCGTCCTCCCATCGTCGCCCGGACAGCCAACCCGTCAGCATCTTCGGCGTCTTGCCCCGCGCCATAAGGTCGGGCCTGCGTGCCGCTTCCCGCTCCGCCGCCCGGCATATGGCGGCCACCAAGGACTCGGACAGCCCCTCAATGTCGATGAAGACGTCCGCGGCCTCGGCCTTGTTGCGCTTGTAGCCGAAGGCGTCCCATACGCGGTTGAACCACGCCAGCCGCTGGCCCGTGAGTACACGCTTGGTCGCAGTTCGGTATGTCCGCCCGGACGACGGGGAGGGTTCGGGAGCAACCACGACCTGCTCGGGGGCGGTATGAGGCGCCGTCTTCTCCTGCTTTTCCTTCCCGGCAGGCGAAGCGCCTTCCTCCGCTGCATCGGCGGATGCAGAAGGGATTTCTTTTCTTGCTTTCTTCCCTTCTTCTATCGTGTGCGGAACCTGTGCGCCGCTTGTGCGCCCGTTGTGCGGCTGCTGTGCGACCTCTTCCGTAGCATACTGGTATAACTGCCAATTCACGACGGTGATCAGCGTGCATACTTTTCCGAAAGTCTGGCGCGAGATGAAGCCGTCGTCTTCGAGCGTCGCCAGCATCCGCATGACCTGATACCGCGAGAGGTCAAGCTCATTCGCCAGCGAAGCCCCGGAACAGGCAAGCTGGCCCGGCAGGATTTCCTGCCCGTGAAAGTATCCTTGCTTCCAGTTCGCCTTCTGGAGAAGTGTGATCATCAGCCCACGATACAGCGCGCCCCGGCTCCACGACTTCGAGTCCTCAATCTTGCGCCAGACCTTGAAATAGCCGCCCATACTCACACCTTTCCCTTGACGGCAGGCCCGGTTGCGGGCATACTGTTTTCAACGTTTTGATGAACAACTCGCATGTTTTCATCCTCCTTGGCCCGGTGTTTCCCCACCGGGCCTTTTTCGTGTTCGCGTGCCGAACCTTCAAGCGGCACTTCAAGTCTGTCCCGGCACTTCGCGCAGGCCGTCCGGTACAGCCAATGGCATCCCCGCTTCGGGCAGGGCCGCAGGTGCGGATACCGTGCGGCGGCCTCCCTGAGTCCTTCCGGCGTGGTGAACCCGGCAGCATCGGGCGACGGGATACGACGACGGCAACGGACGATCATGACTCCACCAGCTTCTTGAACAGGTTGATGAAGTAAATCTGCCCCTTGCCCGTGATCTTCGGCGTACGGGTGATGTGGCTTTCCCCGCTGCTTCCGATGCGGGCGCCCTCCTTGATCTCCATCCAGCCGTTGTCGATGCAGCGTTGCGTGGGCATGTTCGTCTGCGATCCGCTCTTGTGCAGGTAGCCCCTGCTCCGAAGCCACTCGAAAAAGCGGTTCTGCCCGATGTCGTAGCCCGTGGCCTGCTTGATGAGCTTCGCCATTTCCCCCACGAGGATGCTCGTCCTGGCGACCTCGATGGACTCGGCAAAGACCACCTTGGGCCTCACCTCCTCCATCCTCAGCTCCAGCGCGAGACGCTTCCGCTCTTCAAGAAGCCGTTGCTCCTCCTTGTCCGCCCACGCCCGCGCCGCTTCCGCCGGATTCCTGAAGTTCGGAAGCGCCGGGACGCCGTAGCCGCCCGTCCTGCGAATGGACGGGATGACCTCCTCACAAATCCAATCCTGAAACTCCACCGCGCTGGGCAGGTTCGACCGCATGACGAGGCGGTACACGTCCGATTCGGGGATGATGTTGATGTACACCGGAGGCGTATTAACCGTAGGTCGCGGATTGCTAGGTTGGGTGATTTTATTAACTTTTTTACAGTGGTCGCGGGTAGCCTCCTGAGGATTTCCATACCCCAGCGCCTTCGCCACGTCGCTCGCCACGAACCACGGCTCGCCTTCGTGTTCGACCACGCGCACGGAACCGAACTCTTTCTTCGTAAAAATCTGCAACCCGTTCATGCGTCTGACCTTTGTAATACATAAAAGTTACTGATTTTCTTTCGTTCCCGGCACATACTCAAGCTCAAGGGACCGCAGCTCCGGGCAAGAGAGCATCTGGGCAATCCCGAGCTTCGCAGCTTTCCTGAGGCAATCAGAGACGCCCATGTCCATGATGTCGGCGGCATCCCGAAACTGCTGCGACTCATCCTCCGAAACCCGGAACTGAAGCTGTTTTTCACGCTTGGGAGGCATTGCTGTTCACCTCTTCGGTGGCGGATGTGTTGGGAAAGGCTGACGGGCGCTTCTCCCCGTAAATGAAGGGCAACAGGGCGTCGATCACAGATTTCTTTCTTTTTTCATTCAACAGATTTGACAATGAAACTGGATGGATATTCGCTTCCTTTGCCAAGCGTTCTTGTGTCCATCCGCTTTCCTTCAGCACCGTTCGGATGTCATTTGTGATATTCATAAACATTCTTTAGTAAATTTACTAAATAAAAGTCAAGAGGCTTATGCTATTTGCAAATGCCAAATCTTAAAAAATCTACTAATGAAAGGACATGGAAAAATCTATTCTCGTCAAAAAGATCGAAGAGATGATCGGCCCCGGCAGGCAATTCGCGTCAACAAACGAACTCGCTCAATACTTGGGCCTTGGAAGTACGAAGCACACAAAATTCTATGACTTTTTGGAAGGGTCAAATACGGGATACAAGGCCGTCCTTGAATGGTTGGAGTCACTGCAAGTCCAGATTGTTTTCCCCAATCAGCACGTACTCGATCGCCCTCCCGTGAAAGTGCAAAATCAAGAAATAAACGAACTTAATAAACGCCTTGCCGAACTTGAAGCAGAAAACGCCCGCCTCAGATTACAAAATGCAGAGTTGAAAGGTGCAAACGATGCCCTGCGTAGCGTGCTCAACATCAATGAGCACGGCGAGAAAAGAGTCGCCTTCTAGAAGGCCCCCGTCTCCAGGAGGTAAGGCGAGAGCGACGGCCCTCCGGGTGCGTAATCATCTATGTTGAGTACCGATGAAAATCCCCGCCAAAGCGAAGGAAGAGGCTCCGTGTTTGAATACATGTATACCAGTAGGCTCGTATCAACCTAGAACTGTTCTGGTTTAGTGATCCCAGCATGGTGAGCCAGAAAATAAAAGTGCACGCCACAACGTATTATGCCTGTATGAACATATTCCTTTCCGCTCCGCGGATACGCCGCCATACGAAAAACTCAAAATCCCAATACCCGTCCGCCTGACACTGTTCTTTCCATTTATCCGCCGATACCACTTCGTTCCTCCTCCGCCCCTCCCCGCGAGGGGCTTTTTTGTACCCGTTGCGGCACAACACACTGTGATGGTTAGAGTATTTTTTTAGCACATTTTTTTAGTAAATTCACTATATATTTTTCTTGTCTTTTCTTAGTAAATTTACTAAAAACAGTTCACGACGAACGGGAACCCTTCCCCGCCGTCCTCACAGGCCGCGCAGGGTCGGCGGGAACCAGCGGCATCGGCGTGCGCGTCGGTGTCTGGGGTTGGGAAACCACGGTGGACCTGAGCGATACCGTCCGACAACCACAGGAAACAACACGAACCTTCACGAGGACAATATGACAAAAGTCATTGAGGCCGTTCACGAAATCGTGACGCAAGGCAAGGTGCCCGCCAAGGACATCGCCAAGGCCGTGGACAAAAAATACTCGACCCTGCTCCGGGAAACCAATCCCTGCGACACCGGCGCGAAACTCGGCGTAGAAACGCTCATGGGCATCATTCAGGCCACCGGCGACGCCCGACCGCTCGAACTCATGGCGCGGGAACTCGGCTACCAGCTTCTGCCCGCAAAAAAGTAGCCGCGCAGGGCAGGGGCCGCGAGCCATCGTGGTCCCGAACCATGCGCTTCCGATGTGCGTATGGAGGTTGGAAACCGCCGGGATCGGCCCGGCGCATGAAAGAGGCGACGGACGTTCCGTCGCCTCGAACCATGCGGAATGGTTGCAACGCATGGAAGACGCGCCCCCGGCGGGGATTGGCTCCGCCGGGGTATATGAGTCGGTTTCATGATGTAACCGACTCCGTTTTTTACATCTTCACGAGAAATCAAAAAGAACGCAAAAAAGGTTCAAAATCCTTTTTGAGATTTGAGGTTTCGCGCCCAGCTCGAAAACGGCGTCACAAGCGCGACGGGATTCTATCCCGCATCCCTCCCCCTGTTCCTCCGGCGGCGAAGTCTGCATGGGCAGGTGGCGCGGCGTCGGCGGCGGGTTCCTCGGGGCTGGTTGTCAGAGAGCATCCAAACGATGACAAGTCGTCACCGATTGCTGTTGTTTTGCTTTTACGATATATAGTTCAGCGAGTCAAGAAATCCGTTAGAAAACACTCGCACCGAACTTGGTATGGTATTCTGTATCCAAAGGAGGTGCGCTATGAAGGATGACAGCATCGTGGATATCGAGAGAAAAGCCATCGCGTATTTGGATAAAATACGCCAAGAAGAGGGCATCACAGAAGCAGAATGGGGAAAACGAGCTTTCCCAGAAGCAAAAAATAGTAGGGTAAAAATAAATTCATTACGTATACCTAGAACAAACACAGGAGAACCTTTGCGGCTCCGTCTGGGGGATTTTTGTGCAATGTGTCATGCTCTAGGGAGGAACCCCGCGCAAGAACTCCTTATCTTATGGGGACAGGCAGACACGATAAACCCTGAATAACGATCTAGGGAGTTCGCTACATTTCAGGCCATCGGCATAATCTGGTGGCCTATTTTTTTGTAAAAATATGTAGCAAAAGAGTTGACGAAAGATATATAGTGTAGCATTCTGTCTTTGCCAACGGAACAGCCGGAGGCAAGGACAGTAGCCCTGCGGGGTTGGCCCCAGAAATCAGGCCGCGCGGCGACCGAGTGCGAAAGCAGGGGAGTAAACCTGAAACTCAGCCCCTCGACACATGCCGGGGAAATGGCTATCTTGGAATGAGAGGTGGGGAATGAACAAGCAAACGATATCGAAACTTGCCGATTTCCTCTTCAACTGCACGGTTGCCAGTATTGCCGTAAGCGTATTTGGAGACAAACCGTGGGGAGCGGCTGTAGGTGTAGTTTCCTTCTTGGGAGCCATAGTCCTCTGCCACTTTCTTGGAGGTGACGAATGACAGGTTGGATCATCTGGTTGGCGGTCATTATTGCCGCAACAGGCTATGGAATTTATTTGGGCACGAGGAAGCGCAAGCACTCCTAACCCGCACAACACGTTGACCGAATCAAGGCGACTCGAAAGAGTCGCCTTTTTTCATGCCTAGCCCCATCGAAAAGCCCGGACACATGCCGTGCTTTTTCATTGGGTTTGGGACGCCGAACCGAACATCAAAACGAGGGTATTTCCATGTGTTACGGAATGAACTGCGGACGTGAGGGGGCCTTTGGGACCTGCACCCACCCGGAAGACTGCATCGAGCGCGCTCTCGAACGCGATGCGGATGAAAACCTCGCCGCACGGCGGGCGCGCGACGCCATGCTGAGGCGCGAGCTTTTCCCCTGCCCCAACTGCCTTGGGTACGACGGCAGCCACCACTATCTGACCTATGAGAACGGGACGTTCACCTGCTCGGAATGCGGCGGGGAATGCGACGAGGCGGAACTCATCGCCCTCTATGAGGATGTGCGGGCCGGGTACGTCTCGGACGCCGAGGTCGTCGGCCTGTGGATTGAAAAGCTCGACGCAAGGCGGGTCGCATGAGCACGCTCTACTGCCCCCGCTGCATGGTCTGGAACCCGGAACGCCCCCGCAGGCTCGCCGGGAAGAACGGCGTCTACCGCTGCTCGAACTGCGGCGAGACGTACACCCCCGAGGCCCTGCGCGACGCCTACGCCCGCCTTGAACGCCGCGCACAGGCCGAAGCCAACAAGTACGCCATATTGAAAAGGAGAGTCGCCGCATGAAAGCCCGCATCGTCTGCCCGCACTGCAAGGCGCAGGGCCGCCTTATCCGCCTGACGGAAACCGACGGCGACAGGCTCCGGTGCCGCCACTGCAACAAGTCGTACACCCGTGAAGAAATCGCCATCATCTACGAGAACGCGGCGCGCGCCTTTGCCGAAGCCGCCGCGAAAGTGAGGAAGCAGCCCATGAAGGAACAGCGCGCAACCCCGGTTCACAAGTACCCCCTCCCCGATCCCGACGACGCGCGCCACTGGCACATCCCGGACCGCCTTCTGTACGCGGTGCTGGTCGCCGCCCTGCTCGGCGGCTGTTTCCTCGCGCTCGGCATGCGCCCCATCATCGAGCCGCTGCTCAAGGAGGTCCTGCGATGAACCGGACGGACGACGCCTACGGCGACGAACACGGCCCTTGGACGGATGAGGAACTCATGATCGCGGCGGGCAACGCCGCTTATGCGCGGAGCCGGCGCAGGAACACGGAAGCCGAAGAGGAGTAGAGCCATGTGCGAAACGCACAGCGAACAAATCAACGAACTGGCGAAGGCCCTTGCCGCCGCACAGGGCGAGCTTGAACCCGCAGAGAGGAACGCCACGGCAGCCATTGGGGAAAAGGGAAGGCTCTCGCGCAAATACGCTGATTTGACGGCGATGATCGATGCGGTCCGCAAGGTGCTCCCCAAGCACGGCCTCTCCATCGCCCAGATCGTTCTCCCCACCGAGGGCGTCGCACACGTCAGGACCATGTTGATGCACGAGTCGGGGCAATGGCTGGCATCGGAATGCAGGATGCCATACGACAATACTGGCTCCAAGAACGCCGTGCAGTCAATGGGGAGCGCAATCACCTACGCCCGCCGCTATTCGCTCTCCGCGTTGGTCGGCGTGGTTGCCGACGACGATGACGACGGCGAAGGCGCGGGCGGGCGGGACCGGAACGACGGCCGGGAACAGCCCCGGCGCAACGCTCCCGAACCCGCCCCACAACCGAAGCGTGTGGACCTCGCCGCTCTCGCCAAAGAGTTGAACGAGGTACGCGACGGCGCCGGTTGTGTCGCGTGTTGGAACCGCCACCGCATTCCCGAAGGGCACCCGGACTACGGGGCGGTCAAGAACATGTTCGGTAAAAAGCGGAAAGAAATAGAGACGAGAGCGGAAACCACAGCGGACACTCAGCCGGATGAGCCGCCGGATGTCCCCCGCCCCACGTCCTCCATCCCCAACATCATTCCGGCGGAGCAGGCCATTGCCGAGTTCAACGCCTGCGAGACGGTCACGGCCCTGCGTGCCACCGCCGACCGGCTCGCCGTCCCGGAGAACCACCCGGACATCGGGGCCATCCGCGATGCCTACCGGACGCGCCGGAAGGAGATTGAAACGGGCCGGACCCGCGCCGCCTAACCTCTGCCCCGCCCGGAAGCCGGACGGGGCTTTTTACCATAGGAGATTCCATGAGCCTCAACAAAGTGATGGTTATCGGTCGCCTCGGGCGCGATCCCGAGCTGAAATACACGCAGGCAGGCGCACCAGTCTGCACCCTGAACGTCGCCACGGACGAATCCTACACGGACAACAGCGGGCAGAGGGTCGAAAAGGCCGAGTGGCACCGCGTCGTGGTGTTCCAGAAGGCGGCGGAAAACTGCTCGCAGTACCTCGCCAAGGGCAGCCTCGTGTTCGTCGAGGGAAGCCTGCAAACCCGCAAATGGCAGGACCAGCAGGGGCAGGACCGCTACGTCACCGAGATCAGGGCCCACCGCGTCCAGTTCCTCGACCGCAAGGGCGACAACGGGCAATCCGGCGGGCAACAGGGCCGACAGGGAAACGGACGCCCGCAGGGGCAACGGCAAGGCCAGCCTCCGGCGGACTATGAAGACCTCGGCCCCGCCTTCCCGTCCGAATGCTCCGGCATGGACGACATTCCGTTCTAGCAAAACCAACAGGATGCACCCATGACTCAGACCGCAGAAGTATTGGAAGCCCTTCCCCCGGCGCAGGTGCAACCCACCGGACTGGCGCAGTTCGACCTTGCCGTCACCGCCACGCCGCTCGTCATCAACTGGAATCGGGACGCCGTGTCCGCCCTGCTCGACGCCGTGCTGGAGCAGTACGAGGGGCTTGCCGTTCGCGAAGAGGACGTGCCCGCCATCAAGTCCGAAATGGCGGGGTTGAACAAGCTCCGCGACAGGCTCGACGACGCCCGCAAGAAGATCACCCGCCGGATTGCCGGGCCGCTGGACGCGTTCAACGACGAGGCCAGGGCGCTCGTCGCCCGCGTCGTCGAAGTCCGCGCCGGACTGGACGCGCAGGTCAGGGAATTCGAGCGGATCGACCGCGAAGGCCGCCGCCAGTCCGTCCAGTTCGTCATCGACTCCCTGAAAAACGGCGAAAAGGTGCCTGAACTCGACATCCCCATCAAGCCGTCGTGGCTCAACAAGAGCACCAAGGCGGCCCAACTGCACGCCGAAATCCAGAACATCATCATTGAGTACAAGCGGGACAAGGACGCCGCCGAACAGCTTGAGCGTGCCAAGGCCGACCGCATCACGATGGTCGAATCCGTCGTGAAGGCCAAGGCCGAAGAATACGGCTTCAGCCTCCCGATGGGCAAGTTCGCGCCCTGCCTGTCGCCGGACATCACCGGGGAGGAAGCCGCCTCCGTCATCGCCCAGACGTTCTCCGCCGAGGCCAGCCTGCGCGAACGGCTGGCACAGGACAAGGCCGCGCGCGAAGCCGCAGCCGAGGAATCCCGGCAGGCCGTGCCGACGCTACCGCCCGCAGCCCCCTTCATCGAAGAAGACGACTTCCCCACCGCGCCCCCGGTCACCACGACCCTGATCCTGTCCGTCACCTACGAACCGGCCCGCGAACTGGCCGTGCAGGACCTCCTCGCGCAACTCCGTTCCGTGGCCACCGTCAGCATCATGTAACCGGCGCAACCTCCCGCGCCGTCCCCATACAGCCCGCCGGGGGGCATGTACCCCGGCAAAACGCCAGCCCGCCCGCACCCGGCGGGCTTTCTTTTACTCGAAGGAGAACACTCATGAGCAGCAGCCCCCTCGACATCAGGACCGTGAACAACGGCGGCGTGGTCGAAGCCGTCAACTTCGCGCTTGCCAAGGTCGCGGACAACATCGCGGACGTGAATACGCCCCCGGACAAGCCCCGCACCGTCACCCTCAAGATCACCTTCAAGCCCGACGAGAGCCGGACGCTGATCGCATCCAAGGCCGTCGTGACGACCAGCCTCCAGCCGCAGGAACCGCAGACCATCCCCGTCGTACTCGACAGGATCGACGGCGCTCCCGTGCTGTTCGAGTCGTTCGCTGACAACCGCCCGGACCAGTACCGTTTCGAGGGCTCCATGCCTTCGGAACTCAGGGATCACGGCGGCGTCACCGTGAACGTGACCCCGTTCAAGAAGGCCGATGAACACGACGCCCACATCAACCAGTAACCCAAAGGAGAATCACATGGAAATCAACCGCATCGAAGCAGACAGGCACCTCATCGGCGTAGGCCGGGAACTCGAATCCCTTGACGGCAAGGCCAAGGCTACGCTTCCCGTTCATGTCACGGAAGACGGGTTGCGGTTCTACAAGCGTGACCCGAAAGGGGAATGGCAACGCCTCCATGACGCGGAACAGGACACGCTCACCGTGGGCACCTTGCAGGCCGTGGTGGACTACATCAACCAGAACCCCGACGGGCTGGACCTCAGTAAGATTCTTGTTCACGTTTGTGACGTGACGACCGTGAAAGTCATGTCCGTCCCCTTCGGGGGCTGGAAACAGCGCACAACGTACATGCGGGCCGACGCCGTCATCCCTGCCCACCGTTTTGGAAGCTGGACCTCGCCCGACGAGTTCGTGCCCTACCTCCAGTCCTGCTTCGTCCCCTCGGACGATCTCGACGCGCTCATCAAGATCAGCGGCAACCTCGTGGACACCTCGGAAGTCCGCGTACAGGACGACGGCGTGTCACAGGAAGTGTCCATCCGGCAGGGCGCGGCCCGCAAGGCCGAAGTCCCCGTCCCCTCCCCGGCTGTTCTCTACCCGTTCAGTACCTTCTCCGAAGTCGCGCAGCCCGCGCACAAGGTCGTGTTCCGACTCCAGTCCAGCCCGCTGGCCTGCAAGCTCATCGAGTGCGACGGCGGCGCGTGGAAGCTGGAGGCCATCGCCAACATCCGCACATGGCTGCTTGAAAATCTGCCTGAAGGCGTAAAGGTCATCGCGTAACACCCCACGCCCCGCCCTCCCCCGGCGGGGCTTTTCATACCACAACCGTGGGCCGCGCATACGAATCACGCGGGAAACCATGAACGACGCTGAAATCAAGGAACTCGTCAACGAGGTCCGGCGGCGCGAGGACGCGCTGGCGCAGGCAAAGGCCGCTCTCGAAGCCGCGAAACGGGAGGCCGCCACCGCAGCCTGCCCGTACAAGGAAGGCGATCTCGTCGTCGGATGGGACCGCGAGGGAAACCGACCCGCGAAGATTGAGAAAATCCTCTTCGTCCCCTCCTACCCCCACTTCGACCTGCGCGTGCTCCCCATCACCGCAGAGGGCAAGCCCTCCCGGCGGCACAGGTACGCCTACAACGTGCTGGACGTAACACCCTGCGCAGGCGGAGAATGACCAAACAAAAGGCGGCTCACCTGAATGAGTCGCCTTTCAGCGTTGTTACCGCCTACGCGGCGGATAACCGTGAGCGCTTGCTCCGCGAATCCGCCGCCAACTTCTAAACCGCCTACGCGGCGGATAACATCCGGCATGGGAGGAGCGTTGCCCACAGTGTCTTCTAAACCGCCTACGCGGCGGATAACCGATAAATTGTTTCATTGTCGTCAGCATGACAACTTCTAAACCGCCTACGCGGCGGATAACCATACTCGGCAAGCGCGAGGGCCAGCTCGAAACTTCTAAACCGCCTACGCGGCGGATAACATCGGCTGGCTTCCAGTGAATGAAAGCCGTGACTTCTAAACCGCCTACACGGCGGATAACTCGCCCCAACTTTTTGCAGCCCGGTAGCCTTCTTCTAAACCGCCTACACGGCGGATAACAAGAGGCGCGGGAATTCGCCAACGAGCACGGCCTTCTAAACCGCCTACACGGCGGATAACCAGCGCGCACACGAACAGGGCCACGCCGAACGCTTCTAAACCGCCTACACGGCGGATAACTGACCGCAAACAACGGCATCACAGCCTTGAGCCTTCTAAACCGCCTACACGGCGGATAACTAGAGCCCCTTACAAAAATCTCACAGCTTTCCAAGGCATTACCTTTGAAAGAGCTTCGGAGACTTCGTTTTCGGCCCTGTTCTCCAACTACCTTATTCTCAATCCTTTTTTTCGACAACTTTTTTCTGAAGCCACAGGAAGCCCGGAATGAGGTCCGGGCTTTTTCCGTATCAGGAGCCAGAATCATGATGAAGAAACGCTTCCCGCCCCCGCCGGAGGTCGTGCAGCGCGCCCGGTGCTGCCTCGCGCTGCGGCTCCTGCGGGCCTACGTCGATGTCATGGGCAAGACCCACGACCACCGGTTCGACGACCTCATGGACAAAATCCGGCACTGGCTCGGGGAATGCGAGGAGATGCTGGAGCGGCGGCCGGTGTCCAACCGGACAGACTCGGAGCTCATCGAAAAGCTGCGGATCGTCCTTTCCCGCATCGACTGCGGACCGCAAAAATCCCCGCGCGAACAGTACACCCACTGGGGCGCGGCAATCTTCTGCGCCCATACCCTGCTCGTGGACGTCCGGGCCACATGCCCGGTCTGGTACGGGAAGGCGGTTCGCCGCAAGAACGCCGCGGGCGCCATCACGAACCGCTATCCGTGGCGGTATCTTTACACGGTCGTGGAACGCCTCGCCGAAGGGCTGGAAGCCACCATTCCCGAGACGGCGGAACTGGGAACCAAACTCTATATGGAGGTGGCCTGATGGAACCGGAACTGCTGAAGACCAGAGAGCTCCCCTTCATCCTCAACATGCCAGAAAAGAAGGCCCGCAAGGTTCTCGCCGCCCACGGCGTCCAGCCCGTGGACCTCGGCCCCGGACGCGGGGACGGCTTGCGCTGGCATCGTCGCGCCGTTATGACGGTGATCGACACATTACATGCTGAGGCTCAGGCAAAGGCAGGAGTTCCCAAGCGACGACGACAGCCCAAAACATCAGGGTGCGTCATCGGAAAATCCGCAAAGGAACTTTTCGCAGAGTTCAATATGGAGGCCGTCCAGTAGCGGCTGGCACGGCCCCTTTGCTCAGGAGCTGCTCAGTATGGCTATCAGACAGAGGAAAGGCCGCAGAAAGCCGTGGGAAGTGTACTGGAACAACCCCTTTACGCTCAAGCGTGAGTCACTTTACGTCGAAACGGAGGAAGAAGCAAAAAAACAGGATGCACTCAAGAAGTTTCAGCTCAAGTATGAACGGGATTTCTTCCGACGGGAGGAAGCGGAAGCGCCGCAGGTGGAACATACCTTTGAATCCGCGTACTACCTGTTCCTGAAAGACAAGCGGTTCTCCGAAAGATCACTGAAAAGACATTTGAAGAACATGAAGCGCTCGCTCGCCTTTCTGAAAGATACGCCTCTTTCCGATATTGATAATACGAAATTAAAGCAGCTGATGAGCCATTTCCTTTCTTTCGGGATCAGGGCGTCGACCCTAAAAAGATGTATCGGACAGGTCTTTTCAGTCATCCGTTGGGCGTATCAAAACGAATTGCTGCGTGAGCTTCCAAGGATTCCCAAACTTCCCCATATCGAATACGAGCACTTCATCCCTCCCACACAACAAGAGCTTGCTCTGGTGTTTGTCCATGCGCCGGAGCATGTCCGAAGAGTTGTCATCCTCGGCTCGCAAATGGGGATGCGTGTAGGACCGTCTGAGTTGTTTGGACTGGAGTGGTCAGATATCGACTTGGAAAACAAGGTGATACACCTACGCGCCGCCCAAAAGAACAAGGCGGAGCCTGTCAGGGATATTCCGATCAGGCAATCCCTCGTGGAGGAATTGAAGGCATGGCAAGAGGTCGATAGAGCAAAGAGGGTTGCATCTGTCATACATTATGGAGGAAAACCCGTAAAATGCATTCACGGAGCTTGGCATAGAACCCTCCTCCGTGCGGGTATACAGAGACGGATTCGCCCTTATGACCTGCGCCATGCTTTTGTTACAGAGGCCATTGCCGCAGGCGTGGATATCGGGACTGTCGGAAAACTCGTGGGACACGCCAATCTGACGATGATCCTGAAGCACTATCAGCACGTCCTCAGCTCACAAAAAAGAGCCGCTGTGGAGGCAATCCCCGAACCGCAATATGTGGCAAAAAATATGTGGCAGTCCGAGAGTACTCCCGAAAACATCAAGCAATAATCTGAAATAATTGGTCTATATTTTTACCTTTAGGGTAAAAAAAGCCCCCCATTCGGGGGCTTTCTCTTTCGCCTTGCGGCTGTACTGTGTTTTGTCCTTGTGTTTCCTGACGGACTTCGCCGTCTTTTTCCGCACCTTGGGTTCCGGCAGCACCAGAACCATCACCGTTTTGTTGTCCATGGGATGTTCCTCCGTTGGGGGGATCGTATTTTGGGGGCCCTTGCCGTTGCCTTTACAGGTCCGTCCGCAGTGTGCCCATCGTTCGGCCCTCCTTTCTTCTGTTCAGTATAAAGGCACGCGCCACCGAGTCAAGCCGATTCGTATAAACAACCTTGTCCCGATGCTCGGTTGGCGTCGTCCCCGAAAAAAGGCTTCCGCGCGTGCAAGAACGTTTTACGCAGACGCGGCAGAAAAACGTTGACACGCGGCTCGGCATTATTTAATGAACGTTTATATAACAACGCGTCAGGAATCGGCGGACGACATCGTCCGCGCAAACTCAAGGAGTCACCCATGTCATCCATCTTCGAAACCATGTCGCGTGCGGAATCGTGGGGCATCACCCTTACCCGGATCGGGATCATCGTCGTTCTGCTGTGGATAGGCGGGCTCAAGGTGACGCAGTACGAGGCGGAAGGCATCGTCCCCTTCGTCGCCAACAGTCCCGTCATGAGCTTCCTGATGGACCAGCCGCAGGACTACAAGGCGCACATGAACCTCGAAGGCAAGCTGGTCCCCGAAAACAAGGCGTGGCACGCCGAACACGGCACCTATTTCGCCAGCTACCTCATCGGCGCGATCATCGTTTCGCTCGGCATCCTGCTCTGCCTGCATCCGTGGTATCCGCAGGCCGCCGCCATAGGCGGGTTCCTCGTGTTCGGGATGGCCTTCGTCACCCTGTCGTTCCTCATCACCACCCCCGAAAGCTGGGTCCCGGCGCTCGGTGACGCCGACCACGGCTTCCCGTATCTCAGCGGACGCGGACGACTCGTCATCAAGGACGCCATCATGATGGGCGGCGCGCTGGTCGTCATGGCCGATTCGGCCAAGGCCTATCTCCGCAAGCGCGGCAAGAAGCAGGATTGATCTCCGACGGGTCCGGGCCTTCCCGGACAGGCTCCACCCAATGGTCGTTTGAGGATAAACGGAATCCCCATGCGCGGCATGGGCTTTTCCGAACACGAAAAGACGAGGCGCAGGCCCCGTCTTTCGTGTTTTTCTCAAAAACGTACTCTTTCTACACAGGTAATAAGGGTACATCGCCTTCTGGACCGCCTTCGCGGCGGACAACGTTGACGCCGAGGAGCTTTCAATCCGGTTCATCTTCTAAACCGCCTTCACGGCGGACAACTCTGAACCCACTGGGCAGGAAAACCATCAGGACTTCTAAACCGCCTTCGCGGCGGACAACTGCTCGATATCCGGGTCACGGAAGCGATGCACCTTCTAAACCGCCTTCGCGGCGGACAACAGGGTGGCGAGCCCGTCCGTCCGTATGCGGACCTTCTAAACCGCCTTCGCGGCGGACAACGGCAAAGATGAAGACATGCCGCCCGCCGAAAACTTCTAAACCGCCTTCGCGGCGGACAACATAACATGGCTGCTGAAGTGTGCCCGTGCTGCCTTCTAAACCGCCTTCGCGGCGGACAACGAGAAATACTGAAGCCAAGTACCCATTTCTTCAAGATGTTACGTCAAAAACCGCATTGCGGACTTCGTTCTTGCGTTCCGTTCGCAACTTTTTGATATTACATATCTTTCGTACAAAGCTCCTTCATGAAGCCGAAAAGGAAGTCCAGCACCTCGGCCTCCTGACAGCGTTCGATGAGGCTTTGGCGGAAGTCCTTTTGCGTATCGCCCGCTTTGGCGCATTCAAACGCCAGCGGCATGACGTAGCCGTCCTTGATCACATCCGCAAGGTCAAAGACCAGTGCGCCGCGCCGCGTTTTCCCGTGCAGGAGGGGCATGGCGAAGCTGATGCCGAGGCCGCAGAGCGTCACGGCGGCGTATCCATAGGCGATGTAGTTGCCGTGATCGAGGAAGCCGTTGCACAGGTCGGCTGCCGACGCCGAACGCCGCGCCCCCTCTTCGCGGGCGAACGGAAAACCGTGCCCCTTGGCCAGATCGGCATAGAGCCACTTGGCCCAGCGCGCCTCGGCAAGCAGCAGCTCCTGAACGTCTCCGGCCTGCTCCAGCTCCGAACGGAAACGCTCCAGCGCGGTATCCGCAAGCGTGATGCCCAGCGCTTGCAGGTGGCCGTTTTCTCGCCAGCATTCCGCCGTCACCTGTGCGCGCCCCCTGAGGAAACAGCGGGCCTTCTCCATACGCCGCGCGGGGTCGAACCACATTTCCGCCCACGCCTGCATATACTCCGTGGGGCGGTACTCGCTCTGCGGAGTCATGAAGGCGACGTCGCACACGCCGAACAGCGGCGATCCTCCCGTTCCGCAAAAGCCGACCACCACATTGGACGCGGCCATTCGCCGCATGGCCGCGTCCGTAATGGAGGTCCCCTTGCCCAACAACAGAAACGCCGTATTCCGCTCGGGGATATTGAACATCTGCTCGAACGCGCCCCCGTCCTGCGTCAGGTAGACGATGCGGTCGTCCTGCTGCACCACGCGGGCGTGTTCCAGATAGAAGACGTTGGCCCGCTTGGAGAGCAGGAGCGGCCTCGGTTCGGTCCGCTTCCTCACACCCATGCCAGTTCCGGCAGGCTGAAGGGGCGGCTCGTCACGCTGAACCCGTAGCCGTTGGGCGTGCAGTCCTCCCGCTGCGGCTCTCCCGGCTCGCGGTTCACCACCAGCGAGAACCGCTGCCCCGTTTCCGCGCTGTGCAGGATGAAATAGGTCATCCCGGCCCGGCGGGCCTCCTGCATGCGCCGTTTCCGCAATTGCCCGTGCGCCTCTTCGTGGCGATCCGACGACAACGAAGGTATCCGGTATCTGACGAACCGCGTCCATTTCCCGTCAAAATCGGCGGGAACCGCACGCGGATAGATCAGGCGCGCGTAATCGCGGAACCACGGTCGCGCAAGCGAATTCTCCGCCAGCCAGTCCAGATCGTCGCGGGATGAGGCGAACACCCGCAGCGCGAACCGCTGCGGCTCCGGGCCGGGAAAGGCTACGGCAAACGTTCCGGGACGCTGGGAAAACAGGCCGTGCAACTGGCCCAGTATGCCGTTCCGCAGCATGGCCCCGCTCGCCCCCGTGTCGCCCCCCACGAGCAGCGGCATGGCGTCGCAATACCATTGGGGCAGCATGATCATTCACTCCCCGAAAAGACGCCGCCGCGGATGATGCACGCCAGCAGGAACAGCCCTTCGGGCGTCGCGGGGTCCAGTTCGCCCACGCGCAGCATCAGCTTGAAGCCCGACGCCTCGCCCTTGTTGCGGAAGAACTCCTGCGCATCGAGGCTCGCGCCGTTGGGCTCCACGGGCAGGGGGATGCCGCGTTCCCCATAGGCGGGGTACCATGTGTCGATGGTGCGCAGGGCGTTGCCGATTTTCTGGTCGCGCAGGGCCGCCTGCCCCATGATGCGCACGCTGTGCTGATCCTGATTGTCCGGCACGCCGCCCACGCAGTACAACGGACGGGCAAACCCGCGCGCCTTGTTTTCAAGGTAGTTCTGGGAAGGGAAGACCTCCGCCGCGCCGCCGAGGCCCAGATCGACGCGGGCGGTCACGCGCAGTTCCGTTTGCGGATCGCCCTTCCAGCCCCGCGCCAGCACCTCGGCCACCGCGCGCTCGTCGGCGCTCACGCCGTCAAAGCTGTTGAAGGGCGTCTGCAAGGCGTCGAACGTCTTTTTCCCCCCGGTGGGCAGAGCCACCTCCACCGTGGCGGTCTGGGCCACGGTCCGGTTACGCCACAGGAAACGCCCGTTGGCGATATTGCGCACATACCGGCAGGCGAGCTGATCCAGCGCGTCACCCTCCTTGGCCCGGCGCACGAACGCCATCAGATCGTCCTTGAACGCGTTCAGATCGCTCATGGAATCCTTCTGTCCCGGCGCGCACGCGAACAGCGCCTTCTCCACATCCATGCCGCGCAGGTTGAAGCGCACCAGCAGGGCCGTGGCATCGGCGGCCAGCTTGGCGCTGTCCGTGGTCTGGATGTTGGAGACTTCCTCCCGCTTGGCGCTGGCGGAGGCGGCCTGCCCTTCCTTGCCGGCCTTGTTGATGTTCTGCGTGCCGCGGATGCCGTGCCGTATCACCCACAGCGGGCTCAGGCGTTCCCCGTCCAGCTCGTTGTAGAAAAGCCCGTCCGTCACCAGAAGGCAGCGCTGGAACGACAGCACGCCCGGCAGTTTGCTCAATTTCTTCGCCATGTCTCTCTCCTTACATATCCTCAGGTTCCGCGTGTTCCTGCCGCAGCACGAACGCGCCCCGCCGATCATCCAGCCACACGGGACGCCAGAAGGCGTCTTCCGCGTCCGATTCCTTCCGCCATTGGCGCAGGGAACGGTACTGCACCATACCCACCAGCGGCTCCGCGAACGCGTGCGCATAGCCGCCGCGCCCCCCGCTCCGGTGCTCGAAGGGCGTGATCGCCGCGTAGCCCACGCAGGCCGCCGACAGCCACGATCCGGCATCTCCCGGCGAGGGCAGCGCGCCCAGCGCCTCCACCAGCAGTTCGGCCTGATGCTTCTCCTTTCGTTCGAGCAGGTCCCGCCTGTCCACGACGACGTAGCCGTTGTCGATGCCCCGGAACGCATCCTCCGGCGAATCTTCGAGGGCAATCTCGCCGTGTCCGGTCACAAGGCCGCCGGACAGCCGGGCCTGTTGCAGGAACGCCGCGGCTCCCGCCACGTCCTGCACCTGCTCCACCTCCCACACGACGCTCACGCGCAGGTGCGCGCAGGCCACGGGCTGCAAGGAAAGGGCGTGCGGGTTTTTTGAGGAATAGTCGCTGCCGTTGGCGGACTTGCCGAACGTGAACGCCGCCGACCGCCGCTGCTGCGGTGAAAAAACGCCGTAGAACGCCTGACCGAGCGGCTCGCGGTTATGATGGATCAGGGCCATGCCCGTCACCCTGGCCCCGCCTCCCAGATGGAAGCAGAGCGCCTGCCCGAGGCCGTAGGCCGCGAACACCGGCGGCCCCCCCACCAGAAAGGACGCCGCGAGCATGTTGGCGGTCTGCACCCGCACGCGGGGAAATACAAGATACCTCATCGGAACGCCTCCTCTAAATCCCCCTCAATCGTCGCGGTCGCCGTCACGTCCAGAACCAGCATCCGGTTCCCCTTGGCGGATGGGGCCCGTTCCATGCCGCCGATCACCAGCCACGCCATGGCGCGGGGCCATGCCGCGTCGCGCAGGGCGGGATCGAGCAGGCCGCGCAGCGCCGCCGGTTTCAGTCTGGGGCAGACCAGCGCCGCGGTCCCCGTTTCGGGGTTCGTCTCCTGCGGCAGCATGGCGGCGTATTCCAGCAGCGTGTCCCGCGCCTCGCTCGCCCGCTGCAGGACGATGGAGGCGATGGACTTCATAAACTGTTCCTCTTCCACCCGCGTCTCCATACGGGTTTTCCCCCGCAGGAGGGGGACGGAACCGTCCAGCCCATAGTTGCGGCGAAACGCCGCGTACGCGCTCAGAGCCTGACGCAACGGGCCGGGACAGGAAAAATCAAGAGAAATCCCTTTATAATAAAAGGAAAAGGCGGCGCGCAGATCATCCGCGCTGCGCGGAGCGTCCACGAAGAGGGGACGTTGCATGACCCGTACCAGCCCGCCCACATTCTGGGGATTGGAGCCGCCGATGCCGAACTGCGCCTGCCGCAGCTTGCGTATCGCCGGACGGGAGGCGCCCCCGGCCTCCTCGTCTTCCTGTTCGGATGGTTTCTTCGCCTCGTCCGCGTCGTCCTTCTCGGGCTGTTTCTTCACCTCGTCCGCGTCGTCCTTCTTGGACTGTTTCTTCGCCTCCTCGCAGGCGGCGTTGTGCCGGGACACCAGCCCGTGTTCCTTCTCGAACAGCAGTTCGCAGACGCCGCCCGCCGTGATGGGCGTCATGGACACATACCCGCCCTCCGCCCCGTCTTTGGGGATCAGGATTTGGCGCAGGCGGTGATCCACATGCTCCACGCCCACGCTGAACGCCGAGGACAGCGCCTCGCTCATGGCCCCCTCAATGGCGGCGCGTTCCTCGGGCGAGGCGGCCTCCGCAAAGGTGTCGCCGCGCACCGCCGCGTTCACCTGCTTGCAGATGCCCGCCACCGCCGCGCCGCCCTTGCCGTAGTCCAGCGAAAGGGACACGCCCCGCGCCATCAGCGTCCGGGCCGAGACGTAGGGGGCGTCCAGCGCGTCGTCCGGCGACAGCCGCACCCCCACGAGCGCGGCGTTGGAATTGACCGTCTTCGAGCTGAAGTGGACAAGCTCCGCAATCGCATGCCGATAGGTTTCCGGCGGATACGCCTTCCACGGCTTTTCGTTTTTGGACGCGTGCTCCTGTGGTACGCCGTCCGCCTCCACGTTGGGTTCAGTCATACATCGTCTCCTCATCATCCGTCGGGGAGCGCCGGGCAATGCCGAATCCCCTGTCGTATTCCCACAGGTATGCGTCGTCGTACGCCACAAGCTCGGCGGTGAGCGCACGCTCCTCATCCACGCCGACGGCCTCGCACATGGCGCGCATGGCCTCGCCGTCCAGCCACAGCCACGCGTTGGGCAGGGCCTCGGTCACCCGGAAGGAACGCTCGTCGCGCTCCACCCACTGCCCGCCCGCACCGCGCCGCTCTCCCTGATACACAAAGGTTTCGTGAATGTCCTCAAGGCGTTCTGGATCGCGCCCCAAACGCCACATTTCCGGCCTTCCCGCACGGTCGCGCAGGGGCGTCTTGTCATAGATCCCCTGAGCAAACAGCTTCGAGGCCGTGCCGTCCGCGATGAAGACCGGCGGTTCCTCGTTGTTCTCCGGCCCGAAGGAGCGGAACAGCCGCTTGGCTATGGCCCTGTCGTCGCGCTTGGCGAGACGGCAATCATCGCCGAGACGCACCGCCGCGGTTACGGCGAAACGCCCCTCGCGCCACGGCAGAATTTCCGCCAGATCATGGATCAAATACCTGTCCTTGACACCCCCGCCTTCATAGCCGGGCCAGCAAAAGGCCGGTTTGGGCTGATCATCCTTGCACTTGTATTGGTTATAGCAATGCCTCCAGTTGAACTGCGGCACGGCGATGTTGGGCGCCTCTCCGCAAGGCCGCAGGCGGTGCCGGTTGACGCGGCCCGCCGTCTGCACCAGCGACTGGGCGCTGGAGATGTCTATGACGGCCCAGTCGAAATCGTGGTCCCGCCCCACCTCTTCCACCGGCGTCGCCACCACGATGAACGGCACGTCCGGGCGGCCTTCGCGGGCGGCCTCGTCCAATAGGGAACGGATTTCGGGATCGGACAGGATATGCCCGTCGCCCTCGGCGCGGGAGAGCAGGAAATCCAGACGCCGCTCCTTGTGGAACCGGGCGATGCGCCAGTCGTTCGCATGATAGCAGGCGACGCGGGCCTGCGGCAGGGCCTCGGCAAGACGCCGGGCCGTATCCACGGCGGTCCGGATGTTCGCCACGCGCACCAGACCAAAAGAATAGGCCGCCCCGGAGCGCGCATCCTTCAGGGCATGCCGGGCATGCAGGTCCCGCACGCCGGTGATCACGGCGTCCATCCACGCCTTGGGGGTCTGTTCCGCCAGCGGAAGCAGTTCGGCAAGGCGGTACACGGGCGCGCGGCCCACCGCCTCCAGCTGCTCGGCCACGCGGGCGTCGTACAGGTTGAGCACGGACGCGCTCCGTTCCGCGCACCGCGCTTCCGGCACGGCGGGCACGGCCTCCACCAGCGGCGGCAGCGCGTCGTCAAGGAACGCCAGCACATACAGGGGGGCTTCGCCGCCCGCCGCTCCCGACGCCGGTTCCGCTGCGAACCCGTTCTCCCCTCCCCGCCGCAGATGCCGCGCCATTTCCGCGCCGGACGCATAGGCCGCCTCCACGGCCTGCGCCACGGGCCGGGACAGGGTGGCCGTGGAGCAGATGACGTTGCGCCCGAACAGCCCGCTCAACTGCACAAGGCGCAGCACGGCGGCGAGCGCCTCGGGCTCGTAGGCGTCCACCTCGTCGAGCACCACATCCGCGCTCAGCATACGCAACAGGGCCTTGACGTGATGCCCCTGCCGGTGCGGCTCACCGGCGGCGATCAGATAGTCGATGGTGGAAACCAGCAGCGGCGCACCGAGGATACGCCGCTCCTGCGCCTTGGGGAAAAAGGACTCCAGCCATGCGGGCAGGGGCCAGACACCGCCGGACGTCAACGCCTCGGGTTCCGCCGGGTTGCCGTCCTCATCGGACCACGCGCCGCCGTCCGCCCCGGAAGCCTCGAACAGCTTCCGCGTCACGGCGTCGCCGATGACCGTGGCGAGATCGCCGTCGGAGAAACCGAGCTGACGTTGCAGGGCCCGCCCGGTTTGCAGCGTGAGGCTGCGCAGGTTCAGGGCGATGGAAATCCGTGGGGCCGGGCAGCGCGACAGCACGCAGGCCGCGCGCACGTTCATGCGCGTCTTGCCGCTGCCGGTGCCCGCCATGTTGAAGACGAGAACGCCGCTTGCGGGGTACGCCTCCCGCGCCTCGGCCAGCGCTTCCGCCGCCGCGTTCTGCCATGCGAAACGGCTTCCGGGGGTCGCCGGACGCACCGCGGCTTCCAGCGAGCAGGGTTGCAGGCCGCTCAGGAAGGCATCGGGACGTTCCGCCAGCGCCGCGATACGCCAGACCACATCCGCGGCCTTTTCCGACACGCGGAGCAGATGGTCGGCAAGAGGCTGGTTCAGCCGCCGCCCGGCGGGCGTGAAACAGGTATTGGCGAAAGCCGAAGAAACGTCGCCTTCCGGCGCGCACTCCAGCGCCGACACCGTATGATCCGCGAACACGAGCGCCGCGCGGGCGTACACGAACACCGCCCGCCAGTACGGAATCCACGCCTTCCCCGCCATGCCTTCCGTCGCGGAGCCAAGGCGCGCATGCAGCCGCCGCACACGCTCCCAAAAGGCGGCGTTCGGCTCCGACCACGGGATGAACAGCGGATCGGCGGACGGATCGGGCAGGGGGCTCCGCACAAGCCGTCCTTCCAGACACGGCAGTTCCGAAGAAAACAGGCCGTGATGCGTCGCGACGAGCACGTCCACGCATTCCGGAGCGGAGGCAAGGCCGTAGGCCGAGGCGTTGTCGATCTTCCGGCCACCGATGAACACGGCAGGCGGGACCGGCACGATGGTCTTCCATGCCGCCTTCCAGCCCGTACCGGAACGCTCGGCCTGCCACAGCCTGAGCGACGTCCACTCGTGGCGCACGGCATCGGCGGCTTCGGCCTTTCCGCGCAGCTTGTCCTGAAATTTCCGCGAATACTTGCCCAGATCGTGCAGCAGACCGGCCAGACGCGCCGCCAGCCCCGCATGCCGGACCCAGCCGGGCGCGCCCAACGGCTCCGCAACCCGGCGACGCCCCACCGGGAAATGCCCTTCCGGTCCGAAGCGCCCCCGCGATCCGACAATCCATAAGAGCTTCATGCGCCGCCGCCCGTCGTTCCGGTAACAGGCCACCGCCGTCTGCCGGGTGGCGCTCCGGGCCAGAGCGGCGCGCACCTCCCGCAACCCCTCGTCCGTCATGGGCGACATCCAGCAGCGATCCCCGGCGCGCAGGGCATAACTGTCCAAAATGGCCCGGCTGCGGCGGATCGCCCGTTTTTGACATGCGGAAAGAAAAATGACGTGCATGATTATCGATTCTTCTCTATTCTGGTCCCACAGGTTCGGTGCACCGGGATACCGCCCTAACACATTGCTGAGTCCCGTAGTTATTTTTGCAACGTATCGTGTTTAAACCCCCAACTCGTGAACGACCACAGCCACAAGAATCCTCGCCACAAACGCAGCAAAAACGTTCAGCAAAAAAGATTTCATTCCGGCGGCTCCCTTCCATTGCCCTTAAAAGGGCTTTAGCCGTTTTACAGGAGGCCGTCAATAATTCATATAAACATTAACGGGAATATTTTTGTCCCGCCTATTGGCGGATAAAACCCGTAGCCTCTGAAAAACATTAACGCTTCTAAACTGTCTACACGGCAGATGAGGCTTGGTGGAAAGTATGCCCGACTTTGAAACGCCCGTCAATTCATCCCCTGTAAGGGGTACTATTACCAAGGAAAAAAGGTAGGCATCCTCCGCCCCCCAACGAAGCGAAAACTCCCCTTCCGGCAGCGACCGGAAGAGGAGTCTGGACACGCAGTCCGTACGGGATAAGGCGTGTCGGCCTTCTTCCGGCATGATTCGCCGGGGGCGACGGCTTTTCCCCATGAGCGGATACGGTCCGGTTCCCCCTTCGGGAACGTCTCTCCCCGCCGCCGGGAGGGCGGCCTGGAGGGGGGAAGCCTTTCCCCGAACATCCCCCCTCGGGAGGGTGATAACCCTATTTCCTGCGGCTGCGCAACCAGCGTTCGGCGGAAAGCGCGGCGACGGTGCCGTCGCTGACGGCGGTGGTGATCTGGCGGTAGAGCTTGTGGTTGATGTCGCCCGCGCCGAACACGCCGGGGATATTGGTGGACATGTCCTCTCCGGCGAGGATGTACCCCTTGTCGTCGAGGGTGATCACGTCCCGGAACCATTCGTTGTTCGGGGACTGGCCCAAAAATACGAAAATGCCGTCCACGGGCAGGGTGGTGCGTTCGCCGGTCCGCGTGTCTTCGAGGACGGCGGCGGTGAGTTGCCCGTCCGTCACTTCCACGTCCGCGACCTTCGTGCAGGTGAAGCCCTTCACGCGGGGATCGCCGAGCAGCGCGTCCTGCGTGGCCTGCGCCGCGAAATAGCGGTCCATGATTTCCACCACGGTCAGTTCGGCCACGCCGAGATTCAGGAGGTACAGGCCCTCGTCGAAGGCGCTGTTGCCGCCGCCGACCACGAGCACGCGCTTGCCCTTGTACGGCGCGCCGTCGCAGATCGCGCAGAAGTGCATCTGGTCGCATTCGGTGGGCACGTCCAGCGCGATGGGCTTGCGGCCCGTGCACAGGATGATCGCCGGAGCCTTGAAGGTCATGTCGTAGCCGCGCACGATCTTTTCGTCCGCGCCCAGCTCAAGGCCCTCGACCTCGAACACTTCCTCGACCTCCACGCCCATGTGGTCCACATGCGCGCGCATCTTCTCCATCAGCTCCATGCCGTGGATTTCCGGGTAGGACGGGAAATTCTCCACCGTGTAGGTCGAGTTCACCAGCCCGCCGGTCACGTTCGTTTCCAGCAGCACCACGTCGAGATTCGCCCGCTTCGCGTAGATCGCCGCCGTCATCCCGGCGGGGCCGCCGCCCAATACGATAAGATCACAATTCCGTTCTTCCATTGTCCATTCCTTCTTGATCCATCATGGTTGCGGGCATGCCGCGGCTGCGCGCCCGTCCCGCACGCAGCGGCACGGCGGCTTCTCCCGCGCCGCCCACGCCCGGCGCGCGCACACCGGCGCGGGGCGTTCCGTGCAGCCGATACGAACGTCCCTGAGGGAACGGGGGGAGGCCCCGCCTCTTCAAGAGGCTGGGCGGGCATCGCCCCCCGTCTCCGGCCCGCTACGCCTTCTCGAAGAAGGCGGCCATTTCGCGGGGATTCATGAGGCCGACCTTGGACGCCCTGACCTCGCCGCCCTTGACGGCGAAGACCGTCGGGGGGCGTTCCGCGCCGAGCGCGGCGGCTGCGGCGGCGTTTTCCTCGATGTCGATGCCGTAGAGCGCGACGCCGGGTTTGGCGGCCGCGAATTTTTCGAGCACCTTTTCCATGTTCTTGCAATGCGGGCACAGCTTCTTGAAGAACAGGAGCACGCCCTTGTCGGTCGCCGCGATGCGGTCCTTGTAATCGGCTTCGGTGATGATTTCGATCATGGTGTCTCTCCGAATGGTTTTGGTTTGTCATATGGGGCCGCCCGCCGGAAGGAAAGCCTCAGTGAGTCCGTCCCGCCCGTTCGGCTCAAAGTCCGCCGCCGGGAACGGCCTATGGACTTCAAAAAACGCCGTTCTCCGCCCGCCGGGAAAAATCCCCGCAAGGCGGCGTTCCCCGCCCGGATAGGCCCGGCTCTCCGGCCTCAGCGGCCCGGTGCGCCCCCGCGCGGCGGGAACGCTTCTTCGCCGGAAAACGCCTTCCGGCGGCATCCCGCTCGTCTCCGGGCCCGGAATCGTCCGCGAACGCCGCTCCCCCGCGCTTCCCGCGGCGCTAGCGGGCCTCGCCCGGATTGCACAGCTCCGCGAGCGCGTCCCGGTCGAGGATTTCGAGGGAACAGCGGGTGAAATGCCCCAGAATCCCCCTGTCGCGCAAGACCCGGATGATCCGGCAGACGGTGCTGCGGTGCAGCCCGAGCACGAGGGCCAGCTCGGACTGGGAGACGCCCGGATTGACCACGCGGGTCCGGCGCTCCTCGGCCAGCCGGTGAAGGTACCGGCACACCTGCGTCTGCGGGTCCAGCTCGGCGCTCTCGGTGATCTGGCTGTAAAAGGCCCCGGCCTTGGCCCCGAGCGAGTGGACCAGATTGCTCATCAGCGCCGGATGCTGCCGCACGAAGTCGGCGTCGTCCAGCAGGCTCCGGGGAAAGTTATAGACTTCACAGGGTTCCAACGCAACCAGCGACGCGGGATGCAGGGGCGACACATGCAGGAGCACGATTTCCCGGAACAGGCAGCCCGGTTCGATGTAGAGCACGATCCGTTCCTTGCCCGTCTCGGACAGGTTCAGGAGCCGCACCCGGCCCTTTTCCAGAAAGGAAAAGGTGGAGGTTTCGGGATCGTCTGGCCAACTGTAGGACTTGGCGACCTGCTGGCGCTTGCCGAGCCGGAGGACCGAGCGCCACGGGCTGTTGAGGTCCCGGATGCGGAACACCGGGCCGTCCTGCCTGCAAAATCCTGAACGGTTCATGGCTTCCTCCGTGGGGCGCCTCCTACAGGTTCATCATGGGCCAGATGAAGGTGGCGACGAGCGCCACGATCAGGCTGGCGAGCACCATACGGGCCAGCATGATGCCGAGCAGGTACCGAACCCGCACGTAGCCGGTCGCGAACATGATCAGGGCCGGGGCCAGCTCGTAGGGCAGGAAAAACTGGTCAAGGCCGTACAGGAAGCTGTACAGGATGGGCTTGATCCCGAGGTCCAGCGAGGTGGCGATTTCGGCCATGGGCACGCTCAGGGACGTCGCCGCGGCCACGGGCGTCAGCACGAGGTTGGCCACCACGCCCACCCAGTAGGCGAACATGGACGAACCGGCGTGGCTGTCGATCTGCTGGAGATAGGGCACCAGCTTCCCGGCGAGCCATGCGGGGATGCCGAGCGTCCCCGCCACAATGCCTATCGCCATGCAGCCCGCAATGAAAAACAGGATGGGGAACTGCACCCGCTTGAGGTCGTCCGCGCGCATCAGGTTGAACAGCGGCGTAAACCCGAGCAGGACCACGCTGCAAAAGGCGAAGTAGCCGGGGATACCGTGCCACGGTTCGGACACAAAAGCCACCAGCGCGAGCAGAGCCAGCAGGAGGGTCTTCTTCTCGTCGCGGCTCATGGCCCCGAGGGCCAGCAGTTCGGCCTCGGCGCAGGCGCGGCAGCGGGAAATGTGCTCGCCCAGCTCCCTGCCGCCGAACAGGTGCAGGATGGCGTAGGCCAGCAGCCCGTGCAGCAGCTGATACGGCAGGTTCTCCCCGAAAAAGCTCAGCCACGTGAACGGGACGCCCATTTCCTTGACCATCAGGAGGCCGATGATGCCCGTGTTGTTGGGCAGGTAGGCCGCCGACGAGATGGTCGCGCCGAAGAAGGCGGCGAGCACGATGGTGGTCGCGGAACGGGAGGTCACGGACAGATTCAGGCTCCGGCACATGCCGGTGGCGATGGCCATGAACAGGATATCCACGGTGATCACGTCCGGGATGATCGCGCTGACCACGAAGCCGGCCAGCAGGAACGCCAGATACATGCGGATCGGGGTGGTCCCCACCCGGCTGATGGTGAAGAGGGCGATGCGGTTGGCGAGCCGCGTCTTTTCCATGAGCACGCCGATCATCATCCCGCACATGCACAGCCACGGGATCGGGGTCGTCCAGCCGACGAAGGCCACGTCCGAACTCGCGACCCCCGTCAGGATGTAGTACATCAGGAGCAGAACCGCGGTCACGAAGTTCGGCAGCAGATCGAAGGCGAACATGCCTATCGCCATGATCGTGCCGAACCAGTAGAGGTTCACCTTCGGCGCGTTGGGGTCATAGAAGCACCAGGCCACGAACAGCCCGCCCAGCAGGCTGGTCAGCCAGCCTATCCACTTTCCGGACACCTTGTTGGTCGCAACGGCAGTAGTCATACGCGCTCCGCGCAATGCTGTGGAATAAGTGATGGAAAAGGAGCCGCCCCGCACCCGTGCAACGCCGGTTCACGCGCGCTCCCGAAAGGGTTCCGCTCCGGTCGGAAACGACGGCCTCCCACAACCGTCCGCCCCGCGAACAGGGATTCGATGCGATCAAACGCCTAAGGAGATGAGGCGGGGGCTTGGGGGAGGCGAGCCCTTCTCCAGAAGGGTTTCCCCTCCCCCAATTTTCTCCGTCATCCTCAGCTCGTGCGGATTTCCCCGATGACGAGCTTGAGCCGCTGGAGCATTTCGCGGGCCTTTTCGGGGTTCTGCTCCGCGATGTTGTTGAGCTGGAAGGGGTCGGCCCTGCGGTCGTACAGTTCGTCGTGGTCGGGCACCTGCACCTTCGCGCCCGCCGTGCAGGTCCACATCTCTTCCTGCATTTCGGTGCCGGAACCGGCGATGCAGTCCACGCTGTCCTTCACGTCCGCGCTGACCAGCCAGTGAACATAGGAGTAGTCTTCGGTGATGAGGGACCACGACATGCCGTAATACCCGGCGACGGCGCAGTCGCGCACGGTGTCGGTTTCGCCGCGCATCACGGGCAGCAGGCTGATGCCCTGCATTTCCGAGGTGTCGTAGGTCGGAAAGCCGAAGTCGCTGGCCTTCTGCGGGGTGCCGAGTTCGCCGAGCGCGTCCATCAGGGTCGCGGTCACGTCCACGTTCTGCACGAAGCTCCCGATGCGCTTGCCGCCCTCGATGCCGGGGACGTGCATGATCAGGGGTACGTGCACAAGCTCCTCATAGGGCCACGGACGGCACTTGCGCATGATGCCGTGGCCGTGCTCGCCCTCGCCCATGGGCTGGCCGTGGTCGGACATCAGCACCACGAGGGTTTCGTCCCACAGGCCCTGATCGCGGATGGAGTCGAGCAGTTCGCCCACCCACTTGTCGACCTGCGTGATCTTTTCCATGTACAGGGCGCGGATGTGCTCGCATTCGCGCTCCGTGATGCGGCCCTCGACGGGCGTCCACGGCGCGAGCACCAGCGGGTTGCCGACGTATTCGGGATCGTAGGGGCAGGGTTCGCCCTTCCACACGGATTCCGGGTCCCACGGCTCGTGGGGATCGAAGGAGTCCACCCAGAGCAGGAAGGGGCGGGTCTTGTCGCGGCGGTTGGAAAGCCAGTTCCGGGCGTCCTTCATGACGCGGGAAACGTAGCTGTCCTCGGGCTTGCGGTACTGCTGCTGGCGCAGGAAGCAGCCGATTTCGTCCAGAAGCTGCGTGCTGTCGTCGTCGATGATCTCGCCCTTTTCGTTGAAGACCATCGTGGCGGAGGTGTAGTCCTCGGGTTTCAGGGCCGGGTCCAGCGGCACGTCCGCGAAGCTGGTGTGGTCGAGTTCCTGTCCGGGGTTGAAGCTCACGAAGTCGAACCCGCGCGAATAGCCGTACTTGGGCAGGCGCATGGGCGGGGTGTCGTAGACCAGCGCAGTCTGCATGTTCTTGCCCCACATGATGTCGGCGACGGTGGTGTCTTCGGGGGCGAGCGGCTGCCAGCCGCCGTAGGGCAGGGTGAAGCGGCCCGTCATCAGGGCGCGGCGCACGGGCACCGTGGGCAGGCCCTCGCTGTAGGCGTTTTCAAACAGGAAGCCCTGACGGGCCAGACGGTCGATGTTGGGGGTCTTCACGACCTTGTTGCCGTAGCAGCCGAGATAATTGAACTGGAGGGTGTCGAGCATGATCAGCACGACGTTCTTGATCTTGCGGTCTTCCTTCATGATGAAACCTTCCTTCCGTACTGGTGTGGCGAGGTCGGGACACGACCTTGTTCCTGCATTCACAATACGGATTCCCGGACCTTTTTCTGTCTCCCGAGAGACACTTTTCATCTTTTCCCGCTTTTTCCGCCGCCCGATTCGGGGGCGGCGAGCGCGGGACGGAAGGCCGCACAACGAATCAACCTACCGGTATTCATTTTCTTTTTGCAGGAAAACAAAAACCGGCCCTCAGGTGGGAAGGAAGGCCGCGCGAAACGCCGCCGCTCCCCCGGAAAAAGCCTCCGAAGGGCGGA
Source organism: uncultured Bilophila sp. (assembly GCA_902373525.1). Taxonomy (GTDB): domain Bacteria; phylum Desulfobacterota; class Desulfovibrionia; order Desulfovibrionales; family Desulfovibrionaceae; genus Bilophila. Next base: position 50,914 of record CABKMN010000013.1, read on the forward strand.
TATTTTCTTCACATGCCGAAAAAACACCCCCCGATTCCCCGCCTCCCCGCACCTCGGCGCGGTC
>CABKMN010000014.1 GCA_902373525.1 uncultured Bilophila sp.
GGGTTTGGGGAAGGGGGAGGGAAGCCCTTCTTCAGAAGGGTTCCCTCCCCCTTCCCCAATTTTCCTTCCCCTCTCAGGGCTTGCCTTTTCATCCCGACTCGGATAATCCGTGTTCGTACTACTTTTACGGAGGTGGAACGATGTACGATACGGAAGCGCCGCTGTACCGGCACTATCGGTACATCAAGAAAGAGAACAGCCTGTACGCGCGCTGGTTCCAGCGGCGGGGGCTTTCGTACCCGCTGTTTCTGGTGCTCGACGAGGTGATGCGGAGCCCGGAGGGCGCGGAGCCCACGGAGATCGCGGACGCGCTCGGCATCCCGAAACAGACCGTCACCGGCCTTCTGGACCGGCTGGAGCGCGCGGGGTACGCCCGGCGCGAGCGGTCCGGGGCCGACAGGCGGCGCATGCGGGTCTTCGTGCTCCCCGAGGGCAAGGCGTTCCTGAACCGCACCAGCGACGAACTGGAGGTGCGCGAACGCGCCGCCATCCGGGGCATCGATCCCGACGACATGGAGACGTTCAACAAGGTCTACGCCGCCATCGTCGCCGGACTTGAAAAACACCTTTTTACCGATTCCGAATAGAGGAACCCTATGTCTCTTTCCCGCCACGATTGTCCCCCGCCCGGTGCGCCCGAGCGGGCCACGACTCGGGCCGCCTTCTTCGTTCTCGGCGTGGGCGTGTCCGCATGGGCCACGCTGGTCCCCTACGCCAAGACCCGGCTTGTCCTCGACGAAGCCGACCTCGGCCTGCTGCTGTTGTGCGTGGGCGTGGGGTCGCTCGTCGCCATGCCCTTCGCCGGGACGCTGACCGGGCGGTTCGGCTGCCGCAAGGTCCTGCTCGCTTCCCTGCCCGTGTTTCTGGGCGTGCTGCCGCTGCTGGCCTCGGTGGAATCCACGGCGATCATGGCCCTGTGCCTGCTCGTGTTCGGGGCCTCGATGGGGCTTATGGACGTGGCCCTGAACATCCAGTCCGTGTTTGTCGAGCAGGCGGCCGGAAAACCGCTCATGTCGGGCTTTCACGGCCTGTACAGCGTGGGCGGCGCGGTTGGGGCCGGGGGCATGGTCGTCCTGCTCGGCCTGATGCCGCCCCTGTACGCCGTGGGCGTGGCCTGCGCCGCGCTCGTTGCGCTTCTCGCGGCCTACGGGCGGCACTTCATCCCCTACGGCAGCGGAGGGGGCGGGCCGCTGTTCGTGGTGCCGCGCGGCATCGTATTGCTCATCGGGGTGTTGTGCTTCATCATGTATCTCGGTGAAGGCACCATTCTTGACTGGAGCGCGCTGTTTATGACCGTGGAACGCGGCGTCGAACCCTCCCGCGCCGGGCTGGCCTACGGGTGTTTCTCGGTGACGATGGTGCTTGGGCGGCTGTTCGGGGACCGCATCGTGCAGCGGTTCGGGGACGCGCGCATCCTGTTCTGGGGCAGCCTGTGCGCCGCCGCCGGATTCGGCGTGGTGATCGCCGCGCCGTGGGCGTGGGCGTCGTTCCTCGGCTTCGCCGTGGTGGGGATCGGCGTGTCCAACATCGTCCCGGTGCTGTTTTCGGCCACGGCCCGCCAGACGTTCATGCCCCTGAGCCTCGCCATCTCCGCCGTGACCACCATCGGCTACAGCGGCGTCCTCACCGGACCCGCGCTCATGGGCTTCGTGGCCCATGCCTCCAGCCTGTTCGTGGTGTTCGGCATCGTACTGGCCATGCTGTGCTTCGTGGCGGCGGTGTCCAGAGCCGTGCCCTAGCCGTCCCGCAGGCGGAGGCTTCGGGAAAGCGGCTGATGCGTGCCGGGTGTTCCGGCGGCGTCCGGCATAGAGGCACGCGCCCCCGGCAGTGCGGCCGGTTGCCGGGCAGCGGCTTTTCAGCGACCGTTCCCTTGACGCAACGTCAAGGCGTTGTTTCTTGAAGCGCCTTCCGGCGAAGACGGCGGTCTTCGCCGGAAGGCCTGTTTGTATGATGGGGGGAGCGGTCCTTCTGCGGCTTCGTACGGTGGGAAGGGCATTGGTGAAGACTCTAACGGTGCGGTTTCATTGAAGTGCAACCGCCGGTTGCCGGATTGCAAACCGGCGGTTGGTGGCGGCAACCGGGCGGATCGGGCAGGGTGGCGCGGCACGGGGCGAATCCCGGCCCGCCGTCCGTCGGCGGAAACCCCATTTTTTTGGAGGCATACCATGAAGACGTTGATCGCCTGCGCGGCCATGATGCTGACCCTCGGCGTCGCCGTTTCGGCGCAGGCCGGATGCACCGCCGAGGAGGCGCAGCGGAAAGCCGCCGAATTCGCCGAGGTCATTCAGGAAAAGGCGCAGAAGGACCCCGAAGGCTACGCGAAGACCATGCAGGAATTGCAGCCCGAACTCCTGCAACTCCAGCAGAAGCAGGACCTCGACGCCATGTGCGCGTTCTACGACAAGGCTCTCGACAAGCTCCGGTAGACGAAGACGCCCCGCGCCCGATGTTGGGGCGGCGGACAACGCCTGCTTGTCCAGACGGATACGGTGACGTCCGCGCTCGATGTTGGGGGCGTTTGGAAACAGGTTCCGCGAGGGCATACCGGCGACGCCCCGCGCCCGAGGGTTGAGGGCGCGGGGCGTAACCCGCTTTCGGGCCGGCGGGTGCTGTGCATCTTCCCGCAAAAGAAGACGGACCCCGTTCATGGGGCGGCGGGAGCCCTTGCCGCCGTCAGGGGGGCGTCTTCCGCGTCGTGGCTTCGCCCGTTCCGCCCGGCGGCCTTGCGTGGTCCCGCGAGCGTCGGGGGCGAGCCGGGTTTCCGGTGGGGTCAGGCCCTGTTCCCCATGAGGTAGGCGGCTTCAAGCGCGGAGGCGTTGTGCCGGATGTCCCCCGGAGCGGTTGCGCCCACCCCTCTGACGACGCCCTTGAGGCTGGTTTTCTCAAAACAGGCGATCCAGCCGTTCAGGCCGTTTACCGCGCCGTCCACGGCGTGTTCGTCGTTTTCCGCCGCCGTCGCCAGCAGATAGATGTCCCGGAACGCATATTCGGACGGGAACAGGGGGTTGGCGCGGTCGAGCATGGTCTTCATCTGGCCGCACATTTCATAGTAGTAGATGGGCGTGGCGAAGACGAGCACGTCGGCGTTCTTCATCTTCTGCGCGATCACGTCCGCATCGTCGCGGATGACGCAGCGCTGCGTCTTCTGGCAGGCCAGACAACCCTTGCAGAAGTTGATGGTCTTGTCGTGCAGGGAGATTTTTTCCACGGCATGCCCGGCTTCCTTCGCGCCTCTGGCGAACTCGTCGGCCAGCATGTCGGAGTTGCCGCCCATACGGGGGCTGGTGGAAAGGATCAGGATGGTTTTCATGTTGTTCCTCGGGAGGTTGAAGGGATGCCTGCGCGGGTTCTCCATGTCCTGCGGGATGACGGAGTTCCGGCGTTCCTTTTTCCGGTTCGGAGACGGGGAGAGGCTCCGGCTACGGGGATAGGATTTTTTGGGGATGATGTACAATACCGAGAGTGCATGGGTGCGTATGCCTCGCGGGCATGCCGGAAGGGCGGGCCGCCCTAGTACCAGCCGAACAGGGATTTCCCCTCGTCCAGTTGCGCGATCCGGTCCATCTCCGCATCGGAAAGGGTCCAATCGAAGATGTCGAGGTTCTCTTTGAGCCGGTCGCGGCGGGAGCTTTTGGGGATCACGGCCATGCCGCGCCGGATCAGGTACCGCAGCGCGACCTGCGCGGCGGATTTCCCGTGGCTGCGCCCGATTTCCACGAGCGTCGGCTCGGTGAAGATGGCCTTTCTGCCCTGCGTGAAGGGCGCCCATGCCTGCATGGCCGTGCCGTATTCGTCGAGCAGGCGTTGCAGGCCGGGCCTGACCAGATAGACGTGCGCCTCCACCTGATTGACCGCCGGAACGACTTCGCAGGCGTCGACGAACCGGCGGTACGCGTCCTCCATGAAATTGGAAATGCCGATGGCCCGCGCCTTGCCCGCCCGCAGGGCCTCGCGGAAGGCGCGGTACATGCCCTGCGGATCGTCGTACACCTCGTGAATCAGCAGAAGATCGACGTAGTCCGTCCGCAGGCGGCGCAGGGAAACCTCGATGTCCCGCGTCGCCGCCGCATAGCCGTCGCTCGGGCGGCACAGTTTCGTGGTGACGAACAGGTCCTCGCGGGGGACGCCGCTTCGGCGCATCGCGCGCCCGACCGCCTCCTCGTTCTCGTACATCTGCGCCGTGTCGATGAGGCGGTAGCCTTCCTCTATGGCGGCGCACACGGTGCGTTCGCAGGTTTCCCCGCGCAAATCCCATGTGCCCAGTCCGACGACCGGCATGTCCACGCCGTTGTGCAGGCGGATCGTTTTCATGGCGTTCTTTTCCTTGTGATGCGAAGAGGCGGCGGCGCGGCGGGCCGGTCCGCGGGCGTCCGTGCGCCGGTTCCGCCCCGCGAAACGCAGGCGTCCCGCTCCCGTGCGGGGAATACGGGGAAGGACGCCTGTTGTGGGGGGAACCGGTCGCCCGGATGCGGAACGGGGTTACAGCGTCACCAGCTCGTAGTCTCCGTTGCCGAGGCCGACGGCTTCGGCGTGCTCGATCTGGCTGCGCCAGTTGGTCGTGGGGTGGACGCAGGTGAAGTGGTCGCCGTGCGCGTGGTCGCTCTGGCCGAGCACGCTGGAGGCGATGACCGGGGCGGCGTTCACCGCGTCGATACAGGCGTGGTCCAGCGCCACGGGGTCGAAGCTGGCGAACATGCCGATGTCCGGCACCACGGCGGCGTCGTTTTCCCCGTGGCAGTCGCAGCAGGGCGAAACCTGATTGACGATGCTGATGTGGAAGTGGGGCCGCCCGTCCACCACCGCCTTGGCGTATTCGACCATGCGGCGGTTGACGTCGTTGCTGTTGGCGTCGATGCTGCTGGCGATGGCGCTGAAGTTGCACACGCCGATGCAGCGCCCGCAGCCCACGCATTTGTCGTGGTCGATGTGCGCCTTGTGATCCGTGATGGTGATGGCCCCCTGCGCGCAGTAGCGGGTACAGGTGCGGCAGCCCCGGCACTGTTCCGCGTCCACGGACGGCTTGCCGTTGCAGTGCATGGCCATCTTGCCCCTGCGGCTTCCGCAGCCCATGCCGATGTTCTTGATCGCGCCGCCGAAGCCGGTCAGCTCATGCCCCTTGAAATGGTTCAGGGAGATGAAGACGTCCGCGTCCATGATCGCCCGCCCGATGAAGGCGGTCTTGAGGATCGTGCCGCCGTTCACGGGCACTTCCACGTCGTCCGTGCCCTTCAGGCCGTCGCCGATGATGATCTGGCAGCCGGTGGTCAGCGGCGAAAAGCCGTTTTCGTTGGCGGCGGTCAGGTGTTCCAGCGCCTCCTTGCGGCGGCCCACATACAGCGTGTTGCAGTCCGTGAGGAAGGGCTTGCCGCCGAGCGCGCGCACCCGGTCGGCCACGGTTTTGGCGAAGTTGGGCCGGAGGAAGGAAAGGTTCCCCGGTTCCCCGAAGTGCAGCTTGATCGCCGCGAACTTGTTCTCGAAATCGATCTGTTCGATGCCCGCCGCGCGTATCAGCCTGTCCAGCTTTTCCAGCAGGCTGGTGCCCACCTTGCAGCGCATGTCGGTGAAAAAGACTTTTGAAGCGCTCATACCGTATTCTCCTTGAAAAAGAGTGCTTGAAGCGGTCGAAGCCCGGACGGACCCGGACGCGGGCGGTTCGCCTTTGCCCCGGTTGCTCCGACGGGGGCGGCTTCCCGCGATCCGGCCCGTGTTCCGGTCCTTCCGACACGCCCGCCTGCGGACGGGCCGGAAGGACCGCGGGGCGGCTCCCATGTCGATAATGAAACGTATACCGGTTTTCCCCGCAAAGTGGAATTGGGGGGCATCCGCCCGCCGGGGTACGGTCGGGACGGCGGCGGGGGCCGTCCGCAACTCCGTACGGGGCGTCGGTTTCCCGCCGGATGCGGTCGGCTGGCCGCGCCGTCGGAAACCGTGCGGGGAACCGCCGGTTCCCCATTCACGGGCGAATCCCCGATCACAGGCGTTGTCCCGTGTCCGCCGCGTACAGGGAGAAGCTGGTTTTGACCAGCAGGAAGGCCAGCACCAGAAAGGACGCGGCGATGACGAAGATGCCACCGATGCCGAGCCTGTCGAACGTCACCCCGCCCGCGGCGGCGGCAAGGCCGATGGAGAACTGGATGGCGGCCACGGACAGGCCGCCCGCCGGTTCCGCCTTGTCCGCCAGCGCGCGGGCGATCCATGTGGACCAGCCGACGGGGATGAAGCCGAAGACGAATCCCCAGAGCACGGCCAGCACCACGCCGCCGAACGTTCCGGTATCAGGAAGCAGCAGGACCGCTACGGCGGCGAGGACAAGCGGGATGGCGTACATGGTCCGCCGGAAGTGCTTGCCGAGGAACGCCCCGGCGAGGAACGTGCCCGCGCAGTTGGCGACGCCGAAGGCCAGCAGCGTTGAGGAAAGCGCGCCCGCGGACAGCGTCAGATCGTGTTCCAGAAACGGGCGGAGGTAGGTGAAAAAGACGTGATAGCCGCCGTAGCTGCACACGGTTCCCCCTATCCCCGCCAGCACCCACGAGCGCCGGAGCAGGGCGGACAGGCCGCCGAAGCCGCTCCCGCCCCGCTCGGGCAGGGACGGCAGAGCCAGCAGTTGCCAGACGAACGCCGCGGCCCCCAGCGCGCCCCCGAGGAAGAAGACGTTCCGCCAGCCGATGAGCTGGCCGAGAGAGCTGGCGAGGGGGAGGGCGAGGATGGTCGCCACGGACACCCCGGCGTAGACGACGCTCAGGGCGCGCGGCACGTCCTTTGCGGGCACGAGCTGCAACGTGACCGCCGAGGCCAGCGACCAGAACCCGCCCACGCAGATGCCGAGGATGCCGCGCCCCGCCAGCAGGACGGCATAGTCGGTCGCGAGGGCCACAAGCAGGTTCGAGATCACCAGCAGCAGCGAGAAGGCCAGCAGGATGGGCCTTCTGTCCATTCCTCGGGTCAGCGGCGACAGGAACAGGCTGGTCAGCACGGCAAAAACGCCGACGGCGGTTACGGTCTGCCCGGCCATGCCCTCCGTGATGGCCAGATCGCGGGCTATGGGCGTCAGCAGGCTGACGGGGATGAATTCCGCCGCAATGAGGCTCGTCACCCCCATGAACAGGGAAAAGACCGCGGGCCAATGGGCCGTACCGGTTTGAAATCGCATCATAGGTTCCTTTCTTCCTTATGCTTGGGTGCCGCTGGTGCGGCGTCCGTCCTTGCCGCCTTGGCCCCGCCGCCGGCGGACGACGCGGCGAGCCGGAGCGCACGGGCAGGCGGCAGACGGCGGAACCCCGCCGCGCCGGTCCGCAGGGCGGTGGGGCCTCGCCCAACTTCGCCACGTTTGAAGCCCTGGGAGCGGGACGAGGCGTGCGCGTGCGTCGGCCTCTCGAATCGACTCAAAACCTTTCTTGAGAAGCGCGGGACGAGGCGGGCGGGCGCCCTTCACCGGCGGCTGCGGGCCGCACGGCGGGGCCGCTTCCGACGCCGTGCCCTTGCCGGGAACGGCGGCGTCCCCCGCCTTTCGCCCACCCTCAGGCGCGCAGGGCAGGGTGCGGGCGGCGATGGCCCCCCCGGACGCCGGGCCGCTGAGGTTCACGCATCGGCAGGGCGGGCGCGGAGTCCCCGCGTTCGCCCGCGCAGCCTCGCAGGGGGCGTCTTGTACGTTGACAACACGCCCGCATTCGTCCGCGCGCCGACCGAAGCCGCCACATCGTACTTTTCCCGTTGACAACACGCCCGCATCCGTCCGCACAGCGTCCGCAAGGGGGCTTTGCCGCATGACGGCCTGACCTGCCCGAAGGAGTCCGCACAGCGTCCGCACGGGGCGTTTTCCGTGCGCTTTTTCTACAATCCGGGACAGGAAATAACAAATACTTATATTGAATGACGTTATATGCTTTACAGGCATGAATGAAGCTGGTAGGGTTCCGCATGTCCGCATGTCCGCATGTCCGCATGTCCGCATGTCCGCATGTCCGCATGTCCGCGCGGACGCCGGGACGCCCGCGCCCGGCGCGAGACGCAAGGGGCCGTTCACGCCGCCGGACGCACGCAGGAGGATACGAAATGGAATTGCGCGTTCTTCGCTATTTTTTGGCCGTGGCTCGGGAGGAAACCATATCCGGGGCCGCCGAGGCCCTGCACGTCACGCAGCCCACGCTTTCCCGACAGATGATGGACCTTGAGGAAGAACTGGGAAAAACGCTGTTCCTGCGCGGAAAAAGAGGGATTTCTCTGACCGAGGAGGGCCTGTTTCTCCGCAAGCGGGCGCAGGAGATCGTTTCGCTGGTGGAAAGGACGGAATCCGCGTTCGGCGCGGCGGACACGGACATCGGCGGCGACGTGTGGATCGGCGGGGGCGAAACCGACGCCATGCGTCTGATCGCCCGCGCCGCGCGGAGCCTCCGGGCGGAACACCCCAACATCGCCTACCATCTTTTCAGCGGGAACGCGGAGGACGTCGCGGAACGGCTGGACCGGGGACTCGTGGATTTCGGCATCTTCATCGAACCGGCGGACCTGTCGAAATACGACTTCCTCAGGCTGCCCGTGACCGACGTCTGGGGCGTGCTGATGCGGAAGGACAGCCCGCTGGCGGCGAAACGGGCGATACGGCCCGACGATCTGATCGGCCTGCCGCTGCTCTGCTCCAGACAGCCGCTGGTGCGGAACGGCATTTCAGGATGGATGGGGGACCGGTTCGACGGGCTGAACGTCACGGCGACCTACAACCTGCTCTACAACGCGTCGCTCATGGTGGAGGAGGGGATGGGGTACGCCCTGTGTCTGGACGGGATCGTCAGGACATCCGGGGACAGCCCCCTGTGTTTCAGGCCGCTGGAGCCGAAACTGGAGGTCGGGCTGGATATCGTCTGGAAAAAGCAACAGATTTTTTCCAAGGCCGCCGCGAAGTTTCTGGAGCATCTCCAGAAGCAACTGGCGGGCTAGGCGGCGGGGCTTTTCCGGCCCCGCCGCCGCAGGGGCCGGCGGGTCTGGATGTTCCTTAAAGACGTGCGTAAGCCCGGTTCCGTCTTCGCGCGGGCCTGCGTGCGGCGCGGGTCTTTTTGTGCGCCTGCGCCATCCCGGCCAGCCGCGGGGACTTGCGCGCTTCTGCCGCGTTCGCAAGGCCGACGTCGCTCCCGGACCCCCGCCGCAGGGGCGCTTTTTCCCTTGGCTCTGTCATAGTATGTGGTTGTTTCATCTCCACAGCAGGGTGAAACGACGACCTTTTTCTCCAGTTCTCCCCTTGGGGGAATCCATGCTTGGGGCATTTTATTGGTTATTCCTTTGGCATTTCAAGGAATAAAGCATCAGCCATTTTCTATGACAGAGCCTTTCCCTTCTATGGCGCTCCGGAAGACATGCCCGGCCCCCCGCGGCGGAGGGGCCGGGCGGCTGGGGCGTGCGGGAACGTCCCAGCCGCGTCGCCGTTACAGGTTCTTCTTGAAGAACGCGGCCAGCTTGTCGAAGGGGATGAGGCCCACGCGGTCGTACAGGTCCACATGCCCGGCCCCTTTGACGTAGAACAGCTCCTTGGGCTCGGCGGCCCGCCTGTAGGCGTCTTCGCTGAATTCCTTGGAGTGCGCCTGATCGCCGGTGATGAACAGCAGCGGGCGCGGGGAAATCGTCTCGATGTCGTTGAAGGGGTAGAAGTTCATGAACTTGACGTTGCTGGTGAGCGTCGGGTGCGTGGTCAGGAGCGGCGACGAGCCCTCGGGCGTGAATTCGCCGCGCGGGGTGCGGTAAAAGGCATAGAATTCGCGCTCGATGGGGTGCGAGTTTTCCGTAATCTCATGCACGGTGCCGCTCGTGTATCTGGTTTCGCCGCCGGTGAACTCCACATACCGCTGTTCGGCGGCGTCGGCGATGATCTTCTTTCGCTGTTCCAGAGTCTGCGACTTGTTCAGGGCGTTGCGGTTGGCCGCGCCCATGTCGTACATGCTGATCGTGGCGATGGCCTTCAGGCGCGGATCGATCTTGGCGGCGCTGATGGCGAAGCTCCCGCTGCCGCAGATGCCGATGACGCCGATGGCGTCCCTGTCCACGAAGGGCCGGGTGCCGAGATAGTCCGCGGCGGCGCTGAAGGTTTCGGCGTACAGGTCCGGCGAAACGGCGTTGCGGGGTTCGCCCGCGCTGCCGCCCCAGAACGCGAGGTCCACGGACAGGGCGACGAATCCCCGTTCCGCCATCTTGGCGGCGTACAGGTTCGCGCTCTGCTCCTTCACCGCGCCCATGGGATGCCCCACGATGATCGCGGCGTGCTTCGCGTTTTGATCCATCCCCTTGGGCAGGAAGAGATTCCCGGCGATGTCCATTCTGTACTGATTCCTGAACGTGACCGGCTGCGTGACGACCTTGTCGCTCGTGTAGAAGTTGGCGGCGTCGGCGGGGATGTCCTGCGCGAACGCCGGAGCGGCGGACAGGATGCCGATGACGGCGGCTGCCGTACCGAGTCGCTGTAACGTGGTCATAGTGCGTCTCCTTGTGGTTGATGTGGAAGGCCGGGGGAAGGGCTTTGCACAGGGAGCGCGCTCCCCGCGCCCCTGCCGGAGGCTCGGCTTGTCCCGTGCCTTCCGTATACGGAGCGGGGTGAACAATGTAAAATACTTATATCGGATATAGCTTCATGCTTTTGAAGCATGGTTTGGCGCGGGCGTGTTGCCCATGACGCGGGCCGCCGTGTCCGGGCGCAATGTGTGGGGCGTCTGCCGGGGATGGGGCAGGCCGCCAACGTGCTGGGGATCGGGGCCGCGTCGCCGCTGGCCCGGATTGTTCGCATCGGGCCGTGGCGGGCGAAACGATCCCGCGCCCGGTCGGCGGCGGGAGAAGGCCGGTGTGCGGGCACGGACGCGGCGGCTTGCCGATGCCGTGCTTTTTCCCGCTCCCGAAGGGTGAGCCGGGGGTCGCTCTTTGCCGACGAGATGGCGCAGCCCGCGGATCGGGTGTCGTGTGGCCCGGCGTCCGGTTTCCGGGCCGCGCATCATGCGCGCTTTTTTCCTTCGCCGTACCGGGGGACGGTCGCGTCCAAAAAAGGCTGCGGCCCCGCCCGGCAATGACCGGGGGAACGCCTTTGAAAGAGGAAGGATGGGGTGGGAAGGGAGGGAAACCGTTCTCCAGAACGGTTTCCCTCCCTTCCCCACGTTTCGCCCCAATCTATCCGTCTATACGCAGTATACTGCGTACGACCGGCTGGGGAAGCGCGGCGAGACGTTCGCGGAGGGGCTCGCCGCCTTCGATGCGGAAGCGGGTCCGGATGCGGGAAACGCCGAGGGCTTCCAGCCGGTTGCGGACGTCGGGGAAGTCGGCGGGGAAGAACTCCAGCGGCCCGGACAGCGCCCGTTCCACGAACCGCGCGAACCCGAGCGGCCCGTCGTAGAGCACCTGCGCTTCAAATCCGTCGAACAGGAAGGCCAGCGTCGTGCCGCCGCACTGCTCCGGCGACCAGTCGAGCGCCGCTTCCGTCTGCGTGTTGTAGACGTCCCGCCGGAAGGGGGCGCCGCAGTCCATCCGCAGCGACACCCCGCGCGGGTAGGCCGTGGCCCCGGCGTTCGTCGTGACCGGGGAGAACCCCACCCGCACCGGGTAGGACGGCGGATAGAGCGCGACCGGGCGCGGCGTCTCGGAGAGCAGCGAGAGGAAGCCTTCGGAAAGCGGGAAGCGGTGCCCGAGCGCCTCGGCGGGGACGAGCCCCGAGGCCGAAGCCCGGAAGAACGGCGCCGCCGCGTCCGCCGCGAACGCCCGGAGCGATCCACCTTCTCCGAGGAGCGCCTGTTGCAGCGCCTCGCCCTCAAGCCCTTCCGCCGGCGCGACCACTTCGGCGGTCCAGCGTTCCTGAAGATTGCGGGCCGCCTCGTTGGTCGCGGAGGCCGCCGCGAACAGCAGCGGCGCGCGCATGAGCAAAAGCGGCAGAGGATCGTAGGCCAGCCCCGGCGTCCGTTCCGCCAGCGCGTCGTGCAGCGCCTTCCACGCGCCGTCGGCGGCGCGCATGCCGTCGTTGAGGCCCCCGCCGTAGAGGGAGCGGGCCTGCCGTATCCGGCCTTCCGGCAACGCGGATTCCGCGCGCAGCGAGAGCAGGGCGTCGCGGTATTCCAGCCACGCCGTACGCGCCCGGAACAGTGCCTCCACCCGCGAGATGGTCCGGCGCGTGGATTCGCCGGGCTCCCCGATGAGGTTCAGGGCGGATTCGAGCGGGGTCTTGCCGGGATCGATGGGCAGTTGCGCGAGCTTGCGGGTACGCCGCAGGTCGCGGAGCACCTTCAGCCAGTCCGGGAGCCCGTCCATGCCGCCGTTGCCCGCGAAGGCCAGCTCGTGTTCCGCCGAGGCGAGGAACGCCGAACAGGGATTGTCCACGCCGAGCATGTCGGAGGTCGAAAGCGGAACGTTCCGCAGCGGGAGCAGAGTGCGGGCGTCGATGCCGCAGGAACGGACGGCGTCCAGCAGACGTTCTCCCGCCGCGTGCCATGCGGCGAGGACCTTGGCGTCGTAGTGGGACTGGAGCGTGCGGACCGTCTCGTCCGGGTAGACCCCGTACAGCGAATCGAGGAACCGCGTGGCGGCGGCGCGGCCCGCAGCCGTGGCGGCCCCGTCCACGCGGGTGAGGATCGCGCCGTTGGGGGCGCGGAACAGGACCGGTCTGACGCCCGGACGGGTCGCCGCCCAGATCATCAGATTGTCTATCCATTGAGGGGTGGCGGCGGGAGCGGGCGGAAGGACGCGCTTCGTCAGCTCGACGCGCAGGCGTCCGAGCCGCTCCTTGGGCGCGGCGTACAGCAGGACCGGCCCGGAGCAGCCTCTTTCGATGCGGTGGAAGGAGGACGCCAGATCGTCGAGCGCGGGGATGCGGGTGACGGGCAGGCTCGCCTCAAGCCGGTTCATGGCGTTGAGCAGTTCGGCTCCCTGTTGCGCGCCCCGGTGGAGGATGAAGCCCCCGCCGAGGAACAGCAGCGCGCCCGTAGCCCACGCGGCGAGGCGGAACCGGCGACCGCGCGCGCCGGAGAGGGACAGGGGCGTGCGGAGCGCGAGGAGGATTTCGCGGAACAACCGGCGCAGAAAGAGCGGCTGCCCGGAGAGGTGGGCGGACGCGGCGGGCAGCGCGGTCCAGAATACCCCGCGCAGGTCGTCCCCGAGCCGCGCCGCAAACGGCGGCAACGACGCGTCGAAACGGCGGAAGGCGTCTTCAAGCAGGAAGGCCGGTCCGCTCGGGGCGGTCCCTCCGGCGTCGGCGTAGCGGACGAGGCCGTCCAGCGAGGCGACGACGCGGGTCATCCCGGCGCGCATGCCGGAGGCCGCCCAGCGGGAAAGCGGCGTCCACAGCCTGCGGGTGGGCATGAGCCAGCCCAGCGGGGCGTGGAGGACGTTGTGTTCGAGGCGCACCGCCGAGGCCAGCCGTTCCGCGAGGGCGGACAGGCCGGGAAAGGTTTCCAGCCCGGTGACGACGAGCCACAGGGGCGCGTCCCCGAGACGCCTGCGGACGTCGAGCAGCCGCGAGCGCAGGAACGCCGCCGCATCGTCGGCCTCCGCGCCGGTCAGCAGGGAGGCGGCGGGCACGGACAGCACGATCCCGGCGGGCCTGCCGATCCAGCGGCGCACCTTCCGGTCGCCGAGGAGCGCGAGCAGGGCGTCCCAGTCCGGGAGCGGGAGGGCGTCCGGCGTCGCCGGGGCGTGCGCATCAGCCTGAGTGCCCCGATCCCTCCAATCCGCCCGATCCGCACGGGCCGCGTGGTCTGCGGCGTTCGCCGGGGCCGCCGGGTCTAACGGGTCCGCCGGGTCCTCGAGGCCCGTTGTGGGGTCCCCGTCCGCTCCGGCGTCGGGGGAGCCGGAAGGGGCGGCGTCGGGCCGGGAGGCGTCCACGGCGATCCAGTGGGCTTCGGGGACGCTCCACAGCCGGGGGCCGACGCCCTCGGGGTGGAGCGGCGCGCCCGGCCCGTCGAGCAGGGAAGGCAGATGCGGCAGCAGGCCCCCGCAGTCGAGCAGGAGCCAGCGCGGGAGGCGGCGTTCCGGGGGCAGGTCCACGGGCAGGGGGGCGTCCGGGGCGCGTCCCGAAAGGCGTTCCGCGATCATGCCGATCACGAACCGGAGCAGGGGCGGGACGAGGCAGGCCCCGGCCAGCGCGGGCGCGATCCAGCCGGGCCAGCCGGATAGCAGGCCGATGCCGTAGAGGACGCCTCCGATCAGCAGGCAGAGCAGGGCCGCAAGCAGCCATCCGATGAAGGACCGGGGAGTCATAAGCCGCTCCTGACGGGGCCCCGGACTTCGCCGTAAGCGCTGGGGGCCGGGGTTTGCAGCCATGTGTCCTCTACGGCCCAGAACGAGATCAGCGCGCAGGCCGCGAGTCCGGCGAGGAGCAGCCCGGCGCGGGAGGCGAAGCCGTTGTCGAGGGCGAGGCCCGGCGGGAACGTCGGCGCGCCGTCGTTGCGTCCGAAACGGGCGGCGAGGAGGCGGTGGAGCCGACGCAGGGTCTGGACGTCGTTGTCGAGTTTGCCGCGAAAGCCGAACCCGAGGCAGCGCAGGGCGACTTCCGCCAGTTCGGCGTCGTGGGGCTTGTCCGGGGAGAGGTGCCCGGCCACGTCGAAAAACCATTCGCCGCCCTTGCGTCCTTCCTTCCAGCGGCTCTGGAGGGGGGCGGCCAACCAGACCTCGCGGCCCGGCCACGGTTCCGCGAGGGCCGCCTCGTCCATCCACGCTTCGATCAGCCGCCGGGCCGTTTCCACGGCGGCGGCGGGAAAGGACGCCCGCGCCCGGTCGGCGGCGGCGTCGAGCAGGGCGCTGGCCTCGCGGAGCAGGTCCGCCCCGGAGGGCTCCGTGCCGGTCCGGGAAGGGTCCCGGAGGGCGAGCATCAGACGGAAACACGGATCGAAGCAGGAACGCAGCATAGGCTAACTCCTCAGGAACAAAAGACGAAGACGTCTTGCGAGCGACTCCGGGGCCGCGTCCGGGATGGGCGGCCCGCCCCGCCGGGGCAACGTGTCCGAAGACGGTCCGTTTTCCGCGCGGGAGGACGCGCCGAGGGCGCCCGAGGGCGTCCCGTCCGCCGCGCCGCCGCATCCGGGAAAGAAGGCCACCGCCAACGTCCCGGCACGCAGAACGGCCCGCCAGTGTTTCGAGCGCGTATCGATTTCAAGATAACGAATATCCTGCCGACACGGAAGGCCGGGCGGGGCGAAAATTTCACGCAGCGGCCCGCCCGAGACGGCTTGGGCGAGGGCGCGGGGCAGATCGGGGAGCGCGTCGGCCACGAGGCGGCCGCTCTCGACGAGGCTTCGGGCTCGGCGGATTGCAGCACCAGAAGGAGGGCCCCTTCGACGCGGGGCTCCGGCAGGGCGGCGCACAGGAAGCCGTTTCCGGGACGGAAGGGGATCGAGGCCGCGGGTTCGGGGAACAGCCCGCGCGTTACGTTCTCCAGCAGCAGCGCAAGGCCCCGGAAACTCTCCGCCGTATCTCTGGACCAAGGCGCTCGTTTCCTGCGGTCGCGGGCTTGCGGACGCCCGCGCCGTCTTTCCCGGAGTTGCGTTTCCGACCGGTGCGGGGCGGGCCGGGGCGGATCGGGGGCCGCCGTTGCGGGAACGTCCCGATGCCGGGGAGCGCCCCCGTCATACCGCCAATCGGTTTCCAAACCGTTGCGGATTGTTTCCGCAATGTCACAAACCGCGCCCAACGGTCCGGCCCTTCCGGCAACACCGCGAAACGGAACGCCTCTTCGCCGCCCAAAATCCGCCGGTTCATCCGGGAAGGCGGCCTTTTCCGGCGCGTTGCGGCGTCAGGCCCAACGCCCGCCCGAAGGGTCCGTCGTGCATCGACAACCCCCTTTTTCCACCGGACAGGGACCGTCCCGATGTCCGGCGGGTCGGCGGGCGGAGAGAGGCCCTTTCCCCTCCGGGCACGGAGCCGTGCCGCAACCTCCGAAGAGCCGGGGCGACACGCTGAAACGGAACTGCCCGTAATTTTCCGAAGACACACTTTTTTTCACTGAGACGCCGCGGTGAAACGAAACGCCTCCGCTTCTCCGCATCCGAGGGGGTCCGGGGGGAATCATTCCCCCCGGCGGGTGCAGGGCGGCGCCCTGCCCGCCGGAGGCTCTGCGGCGTAGGGGCGACGCCCAACGCCCGCCGGAGGCGCGCCTTGTCGAAAGCCTGCAACAGAGGGAGTGTTCCCCGCAAAAGGGAATCGTTCCCTGCACCACATGGTATTTTCTATTAGATATAAAGCTATAACGAAGGACCTATTATGTCCAGAGCCAAGTCCGATTCGATTGATTGGGCGGCTCGCCTGAAGCCGTTGGGCGACGGGTCCTGCGGCCCCTCCGTCCCGCACGATCCGGTGTACGCGGACATCCGCGAGGCGCGGCGCAAGGACAACCCGAGCCTTCCGCAAGGGGGCCGGGCACGCGGGGGCCGGTGCGCCGACTGGGGCGGGGCGCTGTTCACCGGCAAGGCGGGATGGTCAGGGACGACTGACGGAAAGGATTTTCGGCGTGTTTGCGCCGCCCCCTGCGGGCGAGGGGCGGGATGTTGGCCTCCGTGCCTTTGATGGTCTTGAGCACGCCGCCCCCTGCGGGCGGGGGCGGGACGAGCAGGGCCTTGAACCGGGCCTGAGCCCATACGCCGCCTCCTGCCGAGCGCGCCGTGCTCTCGGCGTGGGCCGTCGGGACCTGATCCCATACGCCGCCTCCTGCGGGCGGGGGCGGGGTCCGTCACCCAGACGCGCGGCGTACCGGATGAGCGCCGTCCCTGCGGCTTCACCCGGCACGGCGGGGACGCCGCAGGCCGACAGAGTATCCGCCGGGATGCGTCCCCGCCCAAACGGTGCGGCTTTCCTTGAAGGATCGAGGGTATCCGGCCTGCGGCGAGCAGGCCCCCGCGATGGGGAGCGGCGCGCCTCGGTACGGGCAGCCGTGTGCCGGGCGATCCCCATTTTTTGCGCGTTCGCCTTCCGGGTTCCGAAAAAAGGCCCCGCCGGAAGGAAACGCGCCCCGAGGGGGTGTCCTTCCGGCGGGGCATGCCGTGCATCGGGAACGTTCCCCCAAAAAAGGATTCCGTACCGTACCGGAGCCCGTGGGGCTTTGCGGCTACAGGGGGCAGGCTCCGTCGAGCCCGCAGGCGTCCGCGGACGCGGCGGCGGGTTCGGTCGCGCCGCCTCCGAGCGCCGCGGCGAGCCGGGCGGCTACGGTGTCGTAATGGGTATAGCCACGCGCGAGCAGGTGGCGTCCGCCGTCGTCGGTTTCGAGGAACAGGGTCGGGTAGACGACGAAATCGCCCATGATCGCGACGGCTTCCTCGCGTTCGCGCTCGGCGGAGGCGAGCACGTCCGGGTCGTTGAGGAGGCGCTCGAAGCCTTCCCCGCCCGCAAGCTCGCGCCGCACGAGATCGCGCTGTTCGTCGAGGGAGAGCACGTCGCGCCCCTCGCCGTAGAAGGCCGTCTGAAAGGCTTCCATCTGTTCGAGTTCGCGGCCCGGAGCCGCCTTTTTGAGGGCCGCCAGCGGAGCCGCCATGTCGGGGGAGAACATCCGCAGGTCGCCCTGTCCGGGGTCGAGGCGGCGCAGGAAGTTCCCGCCCACGGACTGGCCCGTGGTCCTGCTCAGGCGGTCGAAGAATGCCCGCATGGTGGGATGTTCCCGGATCATCGCTTCGACCGTGGTCGGTTCCTCGACCAGATCGCCGCTCAACACGCGCACCGGAAGGTCGGGATGCTCCGCCGTAAGACGGCGCATCACCGGCGCGAAGCCGTAACACCAAGGACAGAACACGTCAGATATATAGAGAAAATGTGCCATGACCCCATGGTACGCCGAATCGCTCCGGCTGTGAAGTGGGAGCGCGGGGGTGCCCCGTTGGGAAGCTCCGCGCGAGCGCCGAGAAGGGGCGCCGGGCAAGCTCACGCTGGCGACCAGAGGGGGAAGCTCCGTGCGAGCGCGGAGAAGGGCGTTTTTCTCACTCTGCCGGGCATCGCGTAGGCGCGTTCGGCGCGGGAATCGGGAAGGGAGCATTGGGGACGCCGACCGCGGGCGGGCGCGGGGAAGAGAGTACGACCTTTGAGAAGATGAACGCCTCCCGCGTGGGTGGGAGGCTTGGGGGGGATGGCTACGCCGGATGCGCCGGAGGCGTTCCTGCGGAACAAAGAAGCGGCAGCGCCAAGGGATAGCGGTTCCGTATGCGGGCGCGGCGTTGCCCTTTCAGGAAGGCCGACGTCGGCCCGCTGGTGGGTGCTCCCGTGTGCGGGCCGCTGCGTCAACATCCGCGTCTACTGCCCGCTGGGCGAGCCGGGTGCTCCCGTGTGCGGGCGCTGCGTCCGGGGCGGGGCCTTCGGGCCGGGCCGCATGCCGTCCGGCCTGCCTGGGCGTGCGTTCGACGACGGCGAGCGCGCCGGATCGGTTCCCCTTGTCGTCGATCTCCTCGTTCCATTCCGCGAAGAAGATCGGTTCGTACGAGTCGTAGCCGTTTTTACGCAGTTCGTTTTTGAGCCATTCCTCATCCTTTTCCAGCAGTTCCAGCGAGTCCGCATCCACCGAACCGTTCTTGACGAGGATGTTCGAGGTCCGGCGTTCGTCCTTCTGCTGGATGGAAGCCTGCCCGTTCGGCTCGATCTGCGCGTTCCAGATGGCGTGCAGGGAGTGGACGCCGTGCATCCGGGCCAGTGTGGCGAAGTCACCGACGTCGAGGCCCACCCGCTGGAAATTGTCTTGAAGGAACACCCCTTTGCGGACCACGGGCGTGGGGGAGCCCACGATCATCTTTTGCCCTGATTCGGTATGCATCCGCAGCATGGTGACCGCCACGACCAGAAGCTGCCACGTCGCGAGGACGATGATGAACGTCGTGATGGTGATGTCCTGATTGTAGATGACCCCGCCGATGATGCCGCCCATCACGAAGTTGCCGATGAGATCGACGGGCGTCATCTGCGCGAGCTGGCGGCGGTTGGTCGTACGCAGGACCGCGATGAAGGCGAGCAGGCCCACGGCCAGCTTCACCGCGATGTTTCCGTAAAACAGGAGCGAATCCTCCATCGCCGTTCCTCCGGGGCTTCGGAAAGGCGCCCGAAAGCGGACGCGCCTTCGTTCCGGTATAGCGCGGCGTTTCCGGTTCGGTCAAAGATATTCGCCCGGTCTTGTATGATAAGTGTCGCTCGGGCCGGAGGAGGGCCGCCCGGTATGGCGGCGCGCGCCGGTCCGTCGCCGGTCCGCCGGACGTCCGGGCACGGGGGCCGTGCGGGCAATGCATCCGCCGAGGGAGGGCGGCTGCCCTCTCCCCGTGGGGCCGCCGTGCGCGGCATGCGCGAAAACGCCTTGAGAACGAAGTCGCCCCTTCCCCGTGGGGCGCGCCGCAGGATGGACGTACCGATGGGCACGGACAACCGGGGCCTTCCCGTGGGGCACGCCGGGGGATGCGGCGATCCGGGAGGGGGCGGCGCGGATTCCGGGGCCCGGAAGGCGGTTTTTTCCGCCGCGCCCGTCGGGGCCGAGCCTCCCGTCCGGCCTTCGCGTGCCGCCCGCCGTTCCCGGAACGGGCTAGGCCTTCCGGGCTCGGGAGCGCTTCTTGTCGGCGTACATGGCGGCGTCGGCGCGGCGGAACAGGTCGAGGTAGGTTTCGCCGTCGTCGGGGAAGACGGCGGAGCCGAGGCTGACGGAGACGGCGAGCCCGCAGCCGATGGGGAAGGACAGGACGCTGCGGATGTGCTCGACGCGCCGGGCGAGGTCCGCGGGCGTGGGCACGTCGCGCAGCAGGGCCACGAATTCGTCGCCGCCGATGCGTCCGGCGATCTCCTTGTCGCGCAGCGCGGAGAGCAGCCGCTGCGCCACTTCGAGCAGGGCGCGGTCCCCGGCCAGATGCCCGCAGGTGTCGTTGATTTCCTTGAAGCGGTTCACGTCGAGGACCAGCAGCGCGTGCCGGTCCCGTACGGACAGGGACTCCAGCCCGGACTGGATGAGCGCCCTGACCGCGCTCGCGTTGTAGAGGCCGGTGAGGGGATCGCGCTGCGCCCGGATGCGCAGGCGTTCCGTGTTGCGCTTCTCGCGGTCGATGTCCGTGATTTCGCCCACGACGCGCACCGGCCTGCCCGCCTCGTTGCGGATGGTCAGGGCCTGAACCCGGCACCACAGGTATCCCGAGGGCTGGCACAGGAAGCGCACCTCCTCGGACGAGCTGCTCCCGGACAGGAGCCGGGACACCAGATTCCGGTAGATGCCCCTGTCCTCCTCGTAGACGCACGTTTCGGACAGCGCGCCGGTGGCCGGGTCGCGTTCCGGGTCGTAGCCGAACTTGTCCCGGAAGCGCGGCGACAGGAAGCCCTCCCGCCCCCGGAGGTCGTGCTCGAAAATGATGCGCTCGGAAAGCTCGGTCAGAATGCGGTAGCGTTCCTCGCTGATTTTGAGGGCCTGCCGCGTCTGCCGGAGCGGGGTGATGTCCATGACGATCACGTAGAGCCGCGAACGCCCCGAGGGTTCGCGCACGAGATGCCCCCGGTCGTACAGCCACAGCACCCGTCCGTCGGCGGTGAACACCCGGTATTCCACCGTGGCGCCGTCCCCGCGGGTCGTCTGTTCCCTGACGGAGGCCAGCACGCGTTCCCGGTCGTCCGGGTGCACCATGCGGTCGAAGCGGTTGCCGCAGGCCGCCGCGAACGACTCCCGCGTGTGCCCCAGCAGGCGCAGGAATCCTTCGCTCACATAGTCGAACGCCTGCCCTTCGTCGCGGTCGTACCGGAAGAAGCCGCCGGGGATGTTTTCGATGACCGTTTCAAGGGAACGGTTCAGCTTTTCCAGCCGCCGGGTGGCGCGGTGCTGCATCCGCGCGACCAGCCACAGGCACAGCAGGCTCACGACGATCAGGAACAGGAGCAGGCTCACGACCTCGCTTTCCATCCGGCCCACGTCCCGGAGCAGGGTGGATGCGGAGACGAGGGAAAAGACGTGCCAGTCCGCGACGCCGCTCAGCTTGCCGTGCGCCATGAAGAAGGATTTGCCGCCGTAGACGAATTTGCCGCCGTTCCCGAGCAGGTCCGGGGCCCTGCCGCCGGGGCGCGGCGGCGCGTCCGGGGGGGCCAGCTCCATGATGTTGGAGAAGTGTTCGAGCCGGATCGGGCCGCGCCCCCGGAAGAGGATGCGCCCCGTGCCGTCCGTGACCACCACCTGCCCGGCGCCCTTGAACAGCCGGTCGTCGATGGCGCCGATGAACTCGGACATGCGGCGCGTGGCGAACAGGGCGGCTTCGGTCCTGCCGTTCACCCGGATGGGCGCGGTGTAGACGTTGATGATGTCGTTGTCGGTCCGATCCACGAGCAGCACTTCCAGCGAGGCTTCGCCTCGGAGCGCCTTCCGGTAATACTCGCGGTCCCGCACCTGAAAGACGAGGTCGTCGGTGGTGAAGGCCATGCCCTCGGCGGTGACGAGCCCCATGCGCTTGAGCTTTTTGAGCCGCACCCGCTCCAGAAGCAGGGGGAGCACCTGCTCCCGCTCGGTCAGGCCGAGCCGACCGAAGACGGAGGCGAGGGCGCGCACCGTGTTGAGCTCGCCCTCCAGTTCCGTCTGGATGACGGCGGTGTACTGCCGGGTCACTTCGGCGAGCTGTTCCTCGGCCTGCGCTTCGATGCCGCGCTTGGCGCTGGCGAAATACAACAGAAAGACGGCGCTCAGGAGAATGGTCGCCGCGAGGCAGTACAGGACGTACGTGCGGGTTTCTTTCCATTGCGTGTGATCCATGAATCCCCCGGTATCGGCTCTGGGGTATGAGAATAGCTCCCGCTCTTGTCCGTTGTCCAGCAAAAGGCGAAAAAAAAAGCCCGCCGTGCCATAGAGGCGAAAAGAAACATCCGCCCGATGTGCAAGAAAATATTTTCAGGATTCATAGTCATTCGATTGCGTTTGGGGCGCGTTCCCTGTACAACTCGGAGAGAGGAGAGGTTTTCCTATGGAAACGTGTACGATTGCCACCCGGAACCGGGAAGAGATGCTGGACATCACGGACCGCGTCCGGGCCGTGGTGAGGGAAAAGGGATGGAAGCGCGGCGCGGTCGCGTTGTTTTGCCCCCATACCACCTGCGGGCTCACGATCAACGAGGGCGCGGACCCCGACGTGCGGCGGGACATGACGGCGTTTTTCAGTCGTCTGGTGCCGTTGCGCGACGGCTGGCGCCATGCCGAGGGCAACAGCGACGCCCACATCAAGGCGAGCCTCATGGGCCCGTCGCTGTTCGTGATTGTGGAGGACGGCGAGCTGCGGCTCGGCACGTGGCAGAGCCTGTACCTGTACGAGGGGGACGGCCCCCGCACCCGCTCGGTGTGGCTCCAGTGGCTGCCGGGTTCCGCCTCGCCGTCCGGCGAGGGGCGGGCCGATGGGCACGGGGACTGAACGCGCGTCCGGCCAGTGATCCGGTCAATGATCCGGCCGCGGCCCGGTCGGGAATCCCTCGAAATCTCGGGAGATCGCCCGCGGGATCGCCGGAAGCGCCGGAACATGGGCGGAGAACGCCCGGCCTTTTCCGGGATCGCCGGGACCGACCTTCTCCGACGCTGAAGGGACGCCTGAGCGTTGGGCCTTCTCCGGGATCGCCGGAAGCGGCCCCCGCACCTCCTTCGGTCTCCGGCCCGGACTTGACAACAAGATGGATTCTCCAACATATCAAGAAGACTCTCACGGGATATCAGGCGCGTATCCGCTCCTGCGCCACAGCGAGGCATACACATGGATACCACATCCTTTGACGACATTTTCCGGCGCTTCCAGAGCGTGACCGGGACCAGCACGCAACAGGAGCTGGCGGACGTGCTCGGCATCAAGCAGTCCACCATTTCCGAATCCAAAAAACGCAACACCGTGCCGCCCGGCTGGTACCTCACCCTGTTCGAGACGCGGGGCGTCAGCCCGGACTGGCTCAAGCAGGGGAAGGGGCCGATCTACCTGCGGACCGAGGACGGCAGCTATCTGGAGCCGGTCCCGGCGCTCACGCCGTTCGGGCGGGGCGTTTCCGTGCCCTATTACGACTCGGATCAGGTCATAGACGGGGTCTGGGAACCCGGCGGGAACATCGTCTTGCCCGAGCCCTACGCGGGGCGGGGCGTCCGGGTCGTGCGGATGGCGGGCGACAGCTTCGCGCCCACGGTCCGCAAGGGGGCCTTCGTCGGCGTGGATACGACCGTGGTGCGCCCTTCGAGCGGCGGCATCTTCGCGGTGTCCCTGCCCCTTGAGGGGATCGTGCTCAAGCGGGTGTTCTGCGACAGCGGCACGTTCATCCTGCGGACGGACAATCCCCTGCACCCGGCGGTCAGCATGCCGCTGGACGACGCCTCCCGCATCGTCGGGCGGGCCTCGTGGGTGGTACAGGACCTGTAACGGGCCATCCGAAAACGGTTTTTCTCTGAACAAAGGCGGGTTTTCCCGCCTTTTTTCGTGCCGCTCCCCGCCCGGCGCGGCGGGAGGTCCGGTTCCCGTTTCGCAGTGACAGCACGGGGCGAATGGTGTATACCGTTTTCTTTCGTTTTGGAGGAGAACCAGTATGCATATCGGATCGTATACGTTCGGGGAGTTCAAGCGGCTTGCGGAGAATTTTCACGGCTACGCCGCGCCGGGGCTGCTCATCGGCGGCTACATGGTGGAGATGGCGAAGGCCCGCCTCCCGGAAGGGACGCTGTTCGAAGCGGTGGTGGAGACGCGCAAATGCCTGCCCGACGCGGTGCAGCTCCTGACGCTGTGCAGCGCGGGGAACAACTGGATGCGGGTCCACAACCTCGGTCGGTACGCCGTGTCGCTGTACGACAAGCATACGGGCGAGGGCGTGCGCGTGAGCGTGGACCCCGCGAAGCTGGACGCCTACCCCGAGATCAGGGACTGGTTCCTCAAGCGCAAGCCCAAAAAGGAACAGGACGAGGCGCGCCTGCTCCGCGAGATCGAGGAGGCCGGGGACGGCATCTGCAAGCTGGAGCCCGTGACCATGAAGCGGCGCTTCCTCGGCCACACGCACATGAGCGCCATCGGGCTGTGCCCGCTGTGCGGCGAAGCCTACCCGCTGGAGGACGGCCCGATCTGCCGCGGCTGTCAGGGCGAAGCGCCCTACGTGACCGCCTCCCGCGTGCTGAAGGAGCCGCCCACCCGTGTGGTCCCGGTGGCGGAGGCGGTGGGCAAGACCGCGGCCCACGACATGACCCGCATCGAGCCGGGCGCGTTCAAGGGGCCGGAATTCAAGGCCGGACAGCGCATTTCCGTGGGGGACATCTGCCGTCTCCAGCAGATGGGCCGTTTCCACGTCGCGGTGCGCGAGGACGCCCCCGACGCCGGGGACCTCGTACACGAGAACGAGGCGGCGGAAGCCTTCGCGCGGCGCATGGCGGGTCCGGGCGTGACCTACAGGCTGCCCCCGCACGAGGGCAAGATCGATTTCGTCGCGGAGCGCGCCGGGCTGTTCGGCGTGGACACGGACCGGCTGTTCCGCTTCAACATGGTTCCCGAGATCATGGCCGCGGCCCGTCAGGACGCCACGGTGGTCGAGGAGGGCGCGCGGCTCGCCGGAACGCGCGCGATCCCGCTCTACCTTTCCCGCACCCGGCTGGGCGAGGCGCTTTCCGTGCTGGGCGAGGAGCCGCTTTTCGAGGTCCTGCCGCTGCGTAAGGCGAAGGTGGGCATCCTCGTGACCGGGACGGAAGTGTTTCAGGGCATCATCGAGGACAAGTTCATTCCCGTGATCACGGCGAAGGCGCGCCAGTTCCACTGTGAGGTGGTGCGCTCGGTCATCGCGCCCGACGACGTGGACCGCATCGGGCGGGCGGTGGAGGACATCCGCGAGGCCGGGGCCGATCTGCTGGTGACGACCGGCGGCCTCTCCGTGGACCCGGACGACATGACCCGCCGCGCCCTGCTCGAAGCCGGGCTGGCGGACGTGCTGCACGGCGTGCCGGTGCTGCCGGGGACCATGAGCCTCATGGGCCGCATCCCCGGTTCCCCCGCGCACCCCGGCGGCATGCAGGTCCTCGGCGTGCCCGCCTGCGCGCTCTACTACAAGACCACGTTCCTCGATCTCGTCCTGCCCCGCCTCCTCGCCGGACGCGAACTCACCCGAGCCGAACTCGCCCGCCTCGGTGACGGCGGCTACTGCCTCGGCTGCAAAATCTGCACGTACCCGAAGTGCTCCTTCGGCAAGTAAGGCGTCGTCAGGGAAGCAAGAGGACGCAAAGAAGTCCGGCGGGGGCCACCCCGTCGGGCTTTTTCGTCTTCAGCGCGGCTACGGGGGCTTCCGGTCGTTGCTACGGAGACGCAGGGCTTTCGGCGCGTCGTTTCGCCCTCTGTCGAAACGACATGTGGGGGGGCCGTCATGCCGTGCCGCCATCCCGGAGTTGCCGCGGAAGCGGTCTTTCCGGCCCGTTATTCCGGGCCCTGCCGGGGGAGAGGGGAGCCGCCTTATCCCGGGGGCCCGCGACCGGGCCGCCGGGGAAAGCCGGCTGGGGCCGGTCAGGCATGAATCGCGATCGAGCAGGCGTTCTTCGTTGACGAGTTCCGCAACCGCCTTGTAACGCTTGTTCTCGACCTCCAGCTCTTCGTGGCCTGAGTCAGCTTTTCATTGGTGGTCACAAGGTTCGTGATGTTCGTAAAGACCAGATACACGAAGGGGTAAACGCCCCGATGGGCGGCGCACCCCGGAACACGGCGGGAAGTTTGCCGCCGTGTTCCGGGGGTGCGGGCGAGGGAGATGGGGGGAACGGCCCGTTGCGGTTGACGCGCCGGGGTGCCGCGAACCCGTTTAAAACACGGCGCTGTACAACATTTTCAGCCCGACGGCGATGAGGAGGACGGCGAAGCAGCGCTTGAGCTTGGGCACGGGGAGGCGTTGCGCGAGGCGTGCGCCGAGGGGGGCGGCGATCATGCTCACGGCGACGATGCCGAGCAGGGCGGGCAGGTAGACGTATCCGAGCGAGTAGGGCGGGAGATGCGCCGCGCCCCAGCCGTTGATGAGATACCCGATGCAGCCCGTGACCGCATTCGGGAAGCCGATGGCGGCGGCGGTGCCGATGGCCTTGCGCATCTCGACGTTGTGCCAGAGCAGGAACGGAACGGAGAGCGTGCCCCCGCCGATGCCCACGAGGCTCGACACCAGCCCGATGACCCCGCCCGCGCCGGTCATGCCCACGGCCCCCGGAAGGTGCCGGGAGGGCTTGGGCTTCTTGCCGCTCACCATCTGCGACACTACGAAAAAGAGGAACACCACGAAGAAAATCTGGAGGAAGCGCGCGGGGATGTGCGAGGCGAGGAACGAGCCGCCCGAGGTGCCGATGATCAGCCCCGGCAGCAGTCGCACCAGCACCTTCCACTCCACGTTGCGCAGCCGGTTGTGCGCCATCGTGCTTGAAAAGGACGTGAACATGATGCTGGTCATGGACGTTCCGAGCGCGAGGAGCATGAGCGTTTCCTGCGGGAAATGCAGCCAGTTGAACGCGAAGACGAGCATGGGCACGATGACGATGCCCCCGCCCACGCCGAGCAGCCCGGCGAGAATGCCCGCAAGGGCCCCGAGCGAACAGTAAACAGCGATGGAAAGCAGCATGTCAGTCCCTTGCCGTAGCGAAAAGGTGTTTCCGGGTGACGGTGTCGATGTGCTCTTCAAGCGTCTTGCGCGCGTCTTCGGGAGAGCGGCGTTCGAGCGCGTCGATGATCCGCAGGTGGGAGGAAGCCGAGAACTGCCGCCACTCCGCGTCGCGCAGTTCCGGCGTGCGGCCCTGCGCGTAGATGGCGTTGAGGCGTTCCATGGTGGCGACGAGCAGCCGGTTGCCCGTGCATTCCGCGAGGGTCTGGTGGAACCCGGCGTCGAGATCGCCGTCGTCCTCCCCGGCGAGCACGCGGCGCTGCTGGTCGCAGGCGATGATCTTGAGCCGGTCGAGCTGTTCGGGCGTGTGCCGGAGGGCGGCGAGTTCCGCGATGGAGGGTTCCACGATGCGGCGGTACTCGGTCACTTCGTCGAACATCAGGCCCTCGGAGTCCACGGCTTCGAGGATGGCGATCTTGAGGGGCTCCATGTCCGGCACCCGGACGTAGGTGCCGTCCCCGTGGCGGCTTTCGAGCAGGCCCTTTTCGGCGAGGGCGCGGATGGCTTCCCGGACGCTGCTGCGGGAAACGCCGAAGGTTTCGGCCAGCGCGCGCTCGGGCGGGAGCCTGTCGCCGTCCCGGAAATGGCCTTCTTCCATGAATTGCCGGAGGCGCTCCGAGAGCTTGTTGTAGCTCCGGCGCGGGCGCGCGGCGGCAATGGAGGCATCTGTTTTGGGCATAAGCGTATCCTTTGGTCAAAATTGGTACGACCAATATGGGCATTTTCTCCCCTTGTCAACCATTCTATACCCACTTTTCCCAAATGTCCCGACAAATCCGTATTGTGAAATGCGGGGTATGCTCCGCGCCATCCCTGTGAAAAAACGCCCCTTCGGCGGTCATGATTCCCCCTTCCGCACCGGGAAAGCCGGTTTCGGAGCGCGTCTTTCTCAACCATTCCCATACCATTTTTCGCTCAACACGCATCATGAGAAAAAATACGCCATCTCTGATGTAGTGATGCCCTGCGCGCGTTTTCAACAGGCGACATAACATACATAAATCATTTTGTATTTGCTTATTCCACGCATAAGCGCACCGCAACGCCGCAAAACGCGAAAAACCGCCCCTTGCGAGACGGTTTTTCATACGGTCCACGGCGCGGCCCCGCGCATGATCCCGGAGGCATCGCCATTGCCCGCACGGAGCGTTTCACCCGGCGCGGCCCCGTGCATGATCCCGGAGAGGATCGGCGTGTCCTACAAGGCGAGTTTGCTCGTCCAGCGGGTCACGGCGCGGCAGACGTCGTCGCCGGAGTCCCTGCGCCGGAGCACGTGGAGCATGCCGTAGGGAGCCTGCGGGAAGCCTTCGGGCGCGGTGGCGTCGGGTTCGTCGGGAAGCGGCGCGCACTGCGAAACCAGCGCGTCGCCGGGGAAGCATTCGGCGCGGAAGGTCACGTCGAGCAGGGAGGGGATCAGGCTTTCGCCGGGCGACCACGGCAGGCATTCGAGGAGCCAGCCCAGATAGCGGGCGTTGTTGACGTGGCCGTTGATGTCGAGGTCGTCGCGCCGGACCAGCACGTCCGCGCTGCGGATGCCCTCGCGGAGTCGGGGAATGGTGCGGGACGAGAAGGGG
Source organism: uncultured Bilophila sp. (assembly GCA_902373525.1). Lineage (GTDB taxonomy): Bacteria > Desulfobacterota > Desulfovibrionia > Desulfovibrionales > Desulfovibrionaceae > Bilophila. The sequence continues at coordinate 28,122 of CABKMN010000014.1, forward strand.
ATGCAGGGGAGCGTCTTCACCGGGTACAGGGCGGCGAGGTGCTCGGGCAGGGAGGTCAGGCGACGGGCGGCGAGGTCCATCACGGTCCACGCGCTGACGGCGGCGACGACAAGCTCGCCGGAAGGGCTGTAAACCTCGTAGCCCCTGTGTCCCAGATGCTCCAGCTTGGCGGGCCATGTGCGGACGTTCACCCGGTCGCCGGGCGAGGGAAGGTCCTTGATGCGGAAGGCCATGCGCGTAAGTATCCACGTCTTGCCCTCGGCGAAAAGCCGCTCGTCCCCGAAGCCCAGCGCCGAAGCGTTGTGCCCGGCGGCCTCCTGAAACCAGTTCGCCAGCGCGCCGAGGCGTATCTTCCCGTCGGTCCCGGCTTCGCCGTAACGCGCCCGTATGCCCAGCGTATATTCCGGATTGTCCAGCATATCCCATCCTTTTTTCTCTATTGTTCAAGCGATGCCCTGCCTGTAGCACGCCCCCGGCGCGTTCGTCCAGACGGTGAGGCGGCCTGTCCGCGGATGAGCAAAAAGCGACGGTCCCGGAAGCGGGAAAGCGCGGCGGGGCGTTGCAACGGAGCTCCGGAGCGGGAGGAAGCCCGTCGCAAACCGCCGGAAGCGCCGGACGAACCGGCGTCGTCGGCTCGCTCGCGCCGGAGTCTCGCAACGTGAACCGGACCCCGACAAGGCCGTCCACGCGCCGCACCTGCGGCGGCGCGGTGGGAAGGCCAGGGTGCGCGGAAAGCCTTCCCGTTTCCCGCGTCAGCGCAGCAGCAGGATGGCCGCGCCGGTACAGGCGACCGCGGAGCCGATGATGGAATTGACGGCGGGGACGCGGCGTTCGATGATGCCGGTGATGATGAGGAGGGCGATGGGCTGGAGGCCGATGAGCATGGAGGCGATGGCGGCGGGCAGGTAGTCCAGCGCGATGCAGGACAGCCAGATGCCTCCGGCGGGGCCGAAGAGGCAGCCGAGCGGGAAGAGTTTCAGCGCGCCGGGGTTGGCGCGCAGGCTCCGCATCGCGGGGGCCACGGCGCCGATGGCGAATCCGATGGCCCAGATGCCGACCGTGGAAATGGCGTTGCGGTAAAAGGCCAGCGGCAGCGCGCCGATGCCTTCTTCGAGCGCCTGCTTGGAGAACACCAGCCCGAGCGCGAGGAACACGGCGGCGAGCAGCGAGAGGGTGATGCCCTTGCGGCGCTGCTTTCTTGTGGTGGGCGGGTTGTGCGTGTCGCGGCGTTCGGAAGTGACCACGAGGATCACCCCGCACGTCGCCACCAGCATCCCGATCCAGCCCTGCATCCCGATGAACTCGTGCAGGTAGAGCGCGCTGAACAGTGCGGTGAAGCATGAGGACAGCGACTGACAGACCTGCGCCGGACGCAGGCCGATGGTCAGCGCCCCCGCGTACAGGCAGGCGTCTCCGATGATGATCCCGAAAAGCCCCGAAACCGCCGACAGCCAGAACAGCCGCATGGAGGGAAGCCACAGGTCGCCCGCCGCAAGGCAGCAGACGCCGAGCACCACGCTCGCCAGCGGCTGGCGGACCAGCATGACCGCCCGAATCCCCGTTATCTTGGAAGCCGTCGTATGGATGACGCACGCCAACGCCCACGAAAACGCCGTGGATATCGCCAGAAAAACCCCGAGTCCGAACATACGTCCCTCTTCTTGATGAATCAGCCATCCGTGCCTAGCACGTTGCCCCCCGGTATGTCACGCTTTCTGAGCCGGGAAGCAGGGAGAAGAGGCGCCTCCGGCGTGCGGGGCGTCGTACCCGCTGGGGGCGAGCCGCGTTGCCCTCGATGCCCGTAAGGCTCGAAGATCGCCTACCGGTCACGGCTCCTGTGGGGCCCTTCGGGTCGGGCCCCCAGACCCCGGCGCAACGTCCCGGAGGCGCTCCGCACCGAAACGCTGGGCTCTTTCGGCACGGATCGCCTCCGGGCCGCCCTGTCGGCGTCGGATGGTTCCCCCTTTGGAGGGGACGTTCTTTCGGGGTGCCCTGCGTGGCAGCGACCGTAATGGCGGGCAGGCTCTTCTTTGAGAAGTTTCTTATCGGGGGGCTGTCAAGCGTTTTTTTTGGTAGAGGATAAGGATAACTGACCCGTTCTTTTGCATATATGAAACACCTTTTCTTCAATAAAAAAGCACATCCCCCCGACCTCCCATGCTTGGAATGCCCGACAGGAGGGATTCGATAGGGATGAAAGTCTTGAGAGGGAAGGGGGAGGGGACCTTTCTGGAGAAATATCCCCTCCCTTCCCCCAATTTTCCCTCCGTTTCTCTCCCGTTACCGCAGCTTGTTTTTCTCGTACTGCGGCCCGGTGACTTTCATGAAGAGGACGGCGGAGAAGAAGAGGAGGACGAGGCTGAGGATGAAGGCGGCGTCGAGCCCGGCGACGTCTGCGATGATGCCGCCGAGGAAGACGGCGATGCCGATGCCGACGTCCCACGCGACGAGGTAGGTGGAGTTCGCGGTGCCCCGGCGGGTGGGTTCCGCAAGGTTGATGAACAGGGTCTGGTAGGACGGCGACATCATCCCGTAGCCCAGCCCGAAGGCTACGGCGGAGCCGAAGAACACGGCCTCGGCGGGGATGAAGAGGAACAGGAGCGACGCGGTCATGATCAGCGCCTTGCCGCCGAGGATCAGGCCCCGCAGGTGCCCCCGGTCGATCAGTCCGCCCGCGAAGAATCGGCTCAGGATGAGGCCGCACGACATCAGCAGGAAAAAGTAGCCGGGGTTCGCCCCGATGCCCCGCTCGCGCGCCACCACCGACAGGTAGTTGATCAGCAGGCCGTACACGAAGGCCATCATCACCAGCCCGATGAAGGCGTAGGTCCCCTTTTTCAGAAAGAACCGGTCGAGGGAAATCTTCTCGCCCCGGCTGACCACCACCTTTTCGCTTTTGACCAGCGCGCCGAGCGCCAGCCCGCAGGCCGCGCACCCGAGCGCCACCCGGAACACCCCGTCGAACGACCACGCCTCTAGCACCAGCATTCCGAGCATGGGGCCGAGCGCCATCGACAGCGACGTCATCATGCCGTAGATGCCGATGCCCGTTCCGAGCTTGGCGACCGGCATGATGTCCACCGCGAGCGTCGTGGAGGACGTGGTCAGCATCCCGAAGCACATCCCGTGCAGCGCCCGGATGATCCCGAGCAGCATCAGCGTCCCGGCCAGCAGGTAGCCCCCGAACTGCGCCACGAACAGCACCGCGCAGAGCAGGAACAGCGGCTTGCGCTGGAACTGGTCCACCAGAAAGCCCGACAGGGGCCGCATGATCAGCGCGCCGAGCATGTAGGTGGACAGGATCACGCCCACGGTGGATTTCGTGGCGTGCAGGTCGTCCAGCAGGTAGATGGGCAGGACCGGCACCAGCATGAAGCCGGCGATGAAGAACAGCAGGTTGGCGCAGCAGATGGCGATGAAGCTCGGCGTGAACAGGGCCGCTTCGGGGGAAAAGAGGCGACGGGGCATCGGGATTCCTTGGCTTGCCGCGGGCCGGAGAAGCCGGGAAAGAGGGCGGGCCGCGGGATGCGGAGCAGGGTACGACGTTTGGGGCCGGGGGACAAGACCGGAAACAAGGGCCGGGACGCCGGAGGGACGGGAGGCGGAAAGGCCGCAGCGGCGCGGGGGGGTCTGCGGGGTGCGGAAGCGGGAAAAAACGGAGGGGAACGGGCGGCGGCGGGGCGATTGACGGGGTGCCGGGCGAGGTATAAACCTGATCGGCTGGTTTCCTTTTTGAGATAACCATAAGAGAAAAAACGAACAATCAGAGCGGGAGCAACCATGAACGCTGATGAAGACACCCTTTCCCCGCCGTGCGGCAACGGGCCGGAGGCCCTGAATCGTCGGAGGCGTTCCCGCCGCGCGCGGGTGATCCTGACCCTGTTCGCGTTGTTCCTGCTGATCGGCGCGGGGGCGGGCGCGTGGTGGTATCTGGCCCTGCGCTTTGAGGAAAGCACCGACGACGCCTATGTGTCCGGCAACGTGCTGCGGATCATGCCCGAAGTGGGCGGGAAGGTCGTCGCGGTCGAGGCCGACGACAACGACTGGGTGGAGGCCGGACAGCCGCTCGTCCGCATCGACCCCGTGGACGCGAAGCTGGCCTTCGAGCGGTCGCTGGTCGAGCTGGCTTCCGCCGTACGCGAAACCTGCCGCCTTGAGGCGCAGTTGCGGGAGAGCGACGCCGCGATCAGGATGCGGAAGGTGGACTTGCGCCAGCAGACGGACAATCTGGCGCGGCGCGAAGTGCTTGGCCGCAGCAACGCCATCGGCACCGAGGAACTGCGCCACGCGCGGGACAGCCGGGCCAACGCGGCGAGCGCGTTGGCCGTCGCCGAGGAGCGGCGCAACGCGCTGGCGGCGGTGCTGCTGGATACCGGCCTCGACGAACAGCCCGCCGTGCGTCAGGCCGCCGAAACGGTGCGGGACCGCTGGCTGGCGCTGCGGCGCACCACGCTGCGAAGCCCCGCCTCCGGGCAGATCGCCAAGCGCAGCGTGCAGGCCGGGGAGGTCGTCTCGCCGGGTACTCCGCTCATGACCGTGATCCCGCTGGATCATGTGTGGATCGACGCGAATTTCAAGGAAGTCCAGCTCCGCAACATGCGGATCGGGCAGCCCGCCGCCGTCCGCATGGACCTGTACGGCGGCTCCGTGGTCTACCGCGGGCGGGTGGCCGGTTTTTCCGCGGGCACGGGCAGCGCCTTCTCGCTGCTTCCGCCCCAGAACGCTACGGGCAACTGGATCAAGATCGTCCAGCGCGTGCCCGTACGCATCGATCTCGATCCCGCCGATCTGCGGGAGCATCCCCTGCTGGTGGGGCTGTCCGCGCTGGTGGAGGTGGACACGACCGACGCCTCGGGGCCGCTGCTGGCGAGCGGGCCGCGCACCGAGCCCCTGCCCGCCGAACTCGGCTCGCGCGCGCCGGGTGTGGATTTCGCGCCGGTTGAGGAGGTCATCGCCGCCGTCATCCGCGACAACGCGCTCCCCGGCGTGCGCCCCGTGGCCAAGGGGCGGCCGTGAGCGGCGCGCGGACGTCCGGCGGCGGGCTGGAACCGCTTCAGGGCGGGCGGCTGGCCCTCGCCACCATCGGCATCTCGGTGGTCACCGCCATGACCGTGCTGGATTCGACCATCGCCAACGTGGCCCTGCCGACCATCGCCGGGAACCTCGGGGTGGCCTCGTCGCAGGGGACGTGGGTGATCACCTTCTTCGGAGTCGCCAACGCCATCGCCATTCCTCTGACGGGCTGGCTGGCCCGGCGTTTCGGGGAGGTGCGGCTGTATTTCTGGTCCACGTTCCTGTTCGTGGCGGCGTCGTTTTTGTGCGGCGTGTCCTCCAGCCTCGGGATGCTGATCGCCTTTCGGATCGTGCAGGGGGCCGCCGCCGGGCCGCTGATCCCGCTGTCGCAGAGCCTGCTGCTGGCCTGCTACCCGCACGAGAAGCGCGGCATCGCGCTGTCGCTGTGGTCCATGACCATCGTGCTGGCCCCCATCCTCGGGCCGATCCTCGGCGGGTACATCTGCGACAATTCCACATGGCACTGGATATTTTTCGTCAACGTGCCGGTGGGGTTCGTCAGCCTGTTCCTGCTGCGGGTGCCGCTGGAGGGGCGCGAGACGCCCACGGCCCGCAACCCCATCGACGCCGTGGGGCTGGGGCTGCTCATCGTCGGGGTGGGCTGCCTTCAGCTCATGCTCGACGAGGGCAAGGACAAGGACTGGTTCGCCTCCGGCTACATCGTGATCCTCGGGGTGTGCGCGGTGATCGGGCTGGTGCTGCTTGTGGTGTGGGAGCTGACCGAGGAGCACCCGGTGGTGGACCTGTCGCTGTTCCGCCATCGCAACTTCGCGGTGGGCACGGTGTGCATCAGTCTGGGGTTCCTGCTCTATTTCGCCGCCGTGGTGCTGCTGCCCATGATGCTTCAGACCCGGCTCGGGTACACGGCGCTGTGGGCGGGGCTGTCGCTCGCGCCGGTGGGCGTGTTCCCGGTTCTGCTGGCCCCGATCATCGGGCGGTTCGCCTCCCGGCTGGACATGCGGATCATGGTCACGCTGAGCTTCATCGTGTTCGCGATCTGCTTTTTCTGGCGCACGCGGTTCGCGCCGAACATGGATTTCGCCTTCATCGTCTGGCCGCAGTTCGTGCAGGGGATCGGCGTGGCCCTGTTCTTCATGCCCCTGACCAGCATCATCATTTCGGGGCTGGGGCCCCGGGACATCGCCAACGCTTCGAGCCTTTCCAACTGTACCCGCGTGCTGGCGGGGTCCATCGGGTCGTCCATCGCCACGACCGTGTGGGAGCGGCAGGAGGCGCTGCACCACGTCCGGCTGACCGAGGCCGTCAATCCCTTCAACCCGGTGGCCGCGCGGGGGCTGCACGACCTGTCCTCCCTCGGCCTGTCCCCGGAGCAGGTCAAGGCGTGGATCGCCAACGAAATCACGCGGCAGGGCTTTCTGATCGGCTTCAACGAACTGTTCTGGCTCGGGGGCGTGCTGTTCCTCTGCCTCGCCGGGCTGGTCTGGCTGTCCACGCCGATCCACCGGAAGGGCCATGCCTGACGGCGGGGACCCTGCGGAGGGCTGAGGCGGCGGAAGTGCGCGGCGGCAGGCCCTTCTCGACGCGGCGTTGCGGGACTGTGCGGTGGAGGGCTCCGCCGGGGCGCGCATGGAGGACGTCGCCCGGCGCGCGGGGGCGGCGATGCCGGCACGGCGGCGTATGCTGCGGCGATCTGGACATCGCGCGGGGGGGGCGAAGGGGTGGCGAAGAGGACGCTCCACCTCCATTTCGGGGACAGGGAGGGACGTTCAGCGGGCCGGTGGAGTCCGCGCAGTCCCCGCAGTCCGAGCCGGTGCGGACGATCATGGCCGACGGGTCGCTGACGCTGCGCGCGAAGCCGCCGCGTGCGCCGGTGGACGGGGCTCCTCGCGGTCGGGGAGTGCCGCCGGGGCGGCGGGTTACGCCTGAGGCCGGTCGGAGAGGTAGGTTTCGATTTCCCGGAAGACCCGGCGGCCATGCTCGATGAAGCCGGGCAGGCCCGCGCGGACGGCGTCCCAGCGTCGGCTGCGCCCGAGTTCCTCCAGCCGGAGGGCTTCGGCGGAGAAGCGGAGCGCGCCGACGGACGCGCTGGCGCTCTTGATGCCGTGGACCTCGATGACCACCCGTTCGGGATCGCGTTCCATCCAGCCGGGCAGGGCGTCCAGCGACTTCACGGTCGTGCGGACGTAGAGATCGAGCATCCGCGGGTAGGACATCGTGGACGGGATGCGCCGCGCGCCTTCGAGGAAATCGACCTCGGCGGCCTCCCCGTCCGGGGGCGCGGGCGGCTTTTCCCCGTGCCGGACGGCCCTGCCGCACCCGGTTCCGGCGAGAGGGGCGTCCTCCGCACGAACGGGGGACGCGGCGGCTCCGGCGGACGGCGGGTCGGCTTCGTTCGGGGCGTTTCCGGGCGCGGGACGGTCCGGGGGAACGTCCCGTTCCGGCGGGGGCGCGGCGTTTTCGGAAGGCCGTCCGCCGGTTTCGGCGCGTCCGGGGGAAGGGGAGGCGTCCTCCGCCTTCCGTTCGCGGGCCCTGCGGTCGTTCACGTCCTTGAGCCACGTCCTGAGCAGCCTGTCGAGGGTGCCCGTCTCGATGGGTTTGGCCAGAAAGCCGTTGAAGCCGTTGGCGAGGAACAGCCGCCGCATCTCCACGGTGACGTTGGCGGTCAGGGCCACGACGGGCAGGTCGCGGTATTTCGGGTCGGGCAGGGCGCGTATCCGCTGCGTGGTTTCCACGCCGTCCATTTCGGGCATCATGTGGTCCATGAACACCAGATCGTAGTCGCGTTCCCGCATGGCCCTGAGGGCTTCGGGCCCGGAAAAGGCGTGGTCCATGCGCATGCCGTAGGGGGCCATCAGCCCTTCCGCGACCTGTACGTTGATTTCGTTGTCGTCCACGATCAGGATGGAGACGAAGGGCAGGGGCTCCATCGCCTTCTGCCCCAGTCCGGCGCGTCCGGGGAGGCGTCCGGCGTCGGCGTCCAGCGCGCGGGGGAGCTGGAGGGCGAACAGGGGCCGGTAGACGTTCGTGCCTTCCATGTCCAGCAGCGAGCCGTCCTGAAGGCCGAGAAGGCCGATGAACCGCACGCCGTCCGGTTCCGTCAGACCGCGCAGGATGGTGCGGGGGGCCAGCGCGTGGGTGTACGCGCCGCTCCGCAGGCGTTCGCGGAACAGCTCGGGCGTTTCGCACAGCTCGTACTCCGCGCCCGAACGCCGGAGCGACTCGGACTCGAACGCCCGCATGGTTTCGCACGTCTCGCAGAGCAGCAGGGACACGCCGTCGGGCAGCGGCGCGACCAGCGGGACGGGGTCGTCTATGCCCTGCGGGAAGGTCATCACGAAGGACGAGCCGTGCCCGTAGGCGCTCGAAACGTTGATGTCCCCGCCCATCATTTCGCAGAGCCTGCGCGAGATCGCCAGCCCGAGGCCGGTTCCCTTGACGTTGCGGTTGCGCTTCGTGTCCACCTGATTGAAGCTGATGAACAGCTTGTCGAGGTCCTCGGCCCGGATGCCGATGCCGGTGTCCCTGACCTCCATGCGGAGCTGCCAGACGTCGCCCATCTGCCGCCCGCCGACGATGAGGCGCACGGAGCCGCGCTCGGTGAACTTGACGGCGTTGCCCACGATGTTCACGAGCACCTGCTTCACCCGGCCCATGTCGCCCACGAGGCCGCGCGGCAGGGCGGGATCGAGCTCCGTCCAGAACAGGACCGGCTTGCCGCCGATGCGCATGGCGGCGATGGTGGTCACGTCGTTGAGCACGGTTTCCAGCGCGTAGGGCTCGGCGATGATGGAGAACTTGCCCGACTCGATCTTGGTGATGTCGAGGATGTCGTCGATGATGGTGAGCAGGCCCTTGCCCGCGTTGAGGATGCTGACGAGGCGGTCCCGCTGCGCCGGGGGCATGTCCTCGCGCAGCATGATTTCGCTGAGGCCCACGACCACGTTCATGGGCGTGCGGATTTCGTGGCTCATGTTGGCGAGGAAGGCCGATTTCGCGTCCATCGCGATCCGGGTTTCCTGCGACTGGTTGTGGGCGCGCATGGCCCACAGCGCGATGCCCATGAACAGCAGCACCAGCCCGACCCCGGCGAGGGCCAGCTCGCGGGTCATGGCGACGGCCCGCGCCGAGAGCACGGCGCGCTCGGAAACCACGGTGATCGCCGTCCAGTTGTTGAAGGTCAGGGGCTGGTAATAGATGAACTGCCGGTTCTGTGCGAGATCGATGTAGCTGGAAAGCCCCTGACGCCTGCGCCGCACGTCGTCCATGAGGCTTTCGATGCCGCCGCCGGGGAAGCGGGCGTTGCGCAGGGCCATGAACAGGTTCCCGAAATCCATGTTCCGGGCGCGCATGATCACCGCGCCCTCCGGGTTGATGATGTAGGAGCGGCTCTCCTTGCCGAAGCTCTCCAGCTTCAGGCCTTCCCGCAGCCTGCGGGTTTCCAGCATCGCCGTCAGCGCGCCCCGCCGCCCGTCCAGCTCCAGCGGCACGGTGATCAGGATGCCGCTGGCGGCGTGGCTGGTGAAAATCTTGCGGACCTGATCGGAGACCGTGGACTCGCCGCGCAGGGCGGCCCGGAAGTGGTGCGTCCCGGCTATGGAGCGGGATTCCGACGGAAGCGTGGCGTGCAGTTGGCCGTCCCGGTCCGCATAGCCGAGGTAGACGAACCCGAACAGATCGGCCACCTCGCGCAGGTAGGCGAGGCGGGCCTCGTCGGTCCCTATCGAAGACACGGCGTGGGAAACGGCGCGGAGCATGGCCTGCGTGTCGTTGGCCACCGTGGTCAGGTGGGCGACGATGGCGTCGGAGACTTCCGCGAGCCGCGTCGAGCTTTCCTCGGTGAACTGGCGGTTGAAGGCGTGGATGTACGCACCCACGAGCCCCCCGAACGCGCCGATGCCGATCAGGATGAGGAGGATGAAGAGCGTTTTTTTCCCGGAGCGTCCGGCTGGCGTGTTACTCGGCACGGGGCACGTCCTTGCGTTGCGTTCCGGATGCCGCGGCGTCCGGAACGGGCGGAGGTCCGGCCCGGTTGATGCGGGAGGCGTCCATGTCCCGCAGACAGGCCTCGGTATCGTATCCCGGCTCCAGCATGTGGCGCTGGATGTACGCGGCGTCCGCCTGAGAAAAGCCCCGGACGCGCGTCCATGCCGTGGAGTCGCAGAAAAGCTGTTCGATTTCCTGTTGTTTTTCGATATATTGCGGCGTGGAGACGCTGCCGATCTGGTTTTTGAAGACCGGAGCGGTATACAGGCCCGCCAGCGTCACGTTGTAATTGTAGGGATCGGCCATGAAGGTGACGAGATCGACGGCGGCGTCCAGTCGGGGACTGTGCCGGTTGGCGATGAGCAGCGCGAGGTTGGGGCCTTCGAAGGTGCCCTGTTCGGGCACGCCCATGAAGGCGGGCATGATGCCGAAGCGGGAGGGATCGCCGGTGAAGTCCGTGTACAGCCACGTATCCCAGCAGATCATCATGGCGTAGCGGCCTCCGCGCATGGCGGGGTCCATGCCGTTCCAGCCGTTGTTCGCGTACGCGCTTCCGAAGTAGCCGCGTTCGGCCATCGTGCGGTACCAGTCCACGATGTCCCCCATGCCGGGAAGCTCGGCGTAGTTCAGCCTGCCTTCGTTGAGGGCGTCGAGGACGCGCTGATCGCGGAGGATGCTGTCCATCGGGAACTGGTAGAGGAGCATGGTGGGTTCCGCGAACGGCAGGTAGACGGGCGTGACGCCCTGCCGGAGCAGCTTTTCGCAGGCGTCGAGGAAGGCCCGCTGGGTGCGGGGGACGTCGATCCCGTATTGCCGGAACAGGTCCTTGTTGTAGAGGATGCCGGAAACCGAGGCTTCCCAGTAGGGCAGGCCGATCACCTTGCCGTTGAAGAGGGTCTGGTTGAGGGCGGTGTCGGTGAGGTCGTCCACCCACGGCGCGGCGGTGAAGTCGTAGAAATGGGCGTCCGGGTCCAGATGTTCGATGTTCACGCCGCCGAAACTGAGCAGCAGATCGGGCTGTTCGGCGGTGCCGCCGCCCGAAAACGCGGCCTCCAGCCGTTCCGCCAGCTCCTGATGCGAAAAGCTCTCGATCCGCACGGTGTTGCCGGTCATTTCCCGGTAACGGTCAAAGGCGCTGGCCAGATAGGGGCGTTGCAGGTCCTCGCGGTTCCCCCAGAGGACGAGGGTCCGGTCCCTGACGGTTCCCCAACGGTACACGGGAGCAGGGAACGCCTCCGTCATTTTTTCCGAAGGAGCGTCCTCGCAGCCGGGCAGCGACAGCGTTATCAACAGGGCGAACAGGGCAAGGAACCATTTCTGCATGGAGCAGACTCCATCGGATACCGGATGGACATGATTCTACACCAGACGCCCGCAAAAGGGAAAATGTTTTCTTGCCCGTTTTTCCTTGGTCCGCCGGGGATTCCGCGTCCCGGAGGGCATCCCGGCGGGCGGTGCGGCGGCTTTTCGCCCCGCATCCCGCGCGCGGACCAAGTCTTGAGCCCCCACGCGTTTCCTGCCTGGGGCCCGCGTCCCGCGCGCGTGCGGACCAAGTCATTGCAACTGAGCGAAACCATGCCGCAACATGCCGCGCCCCCCGCGTGCGGACCAAGCGGCTAGCGTGACCGGGCAACATCCGGCAGCTTGACCGCACCCCGCGCGTGCGGGCCGAGCGGACCTTGCGTTTTCTCTGAAAATCGGATGCTCCCCGCGTCCCGTGCGCGTGCGGACCAAGTCATTGCAACTGAGCGAAACTATGCCGCAACATGCCGCGCCCCCCGCGTGCGGACCAAGCGGCTAGCGTGACCGGGCAACATCCGGCAGCTTGACCGCACCCCGCGCGTGCGGGCCGAGCGGACCTTGCGTTTTCTCTGAAAATCGGATGCTCCCCGCGTCCCGCGCGTGTGCGGACCAACCCTGCATAATCTATCTTGGCGCTCCTGCTTAGGCCCGCGTCCCGCGCGCGTGCGGACCAAGTCATTGCAACTGAGCGAAACCATGCCGCAACATGCCGCGCCCCCCGCGTGCGGACCAAGCGGCTAGCGTGACCGGGCAACATCCGGCAGCTTGACCGCGTCCCGCGCGTGCGGGCCGAGGACATGGCGATGCGCAACCTCAAGGCCAACGCCGACCGTGCCCCGCGCGTGCGGGCCGAGCGGACCTTGCGTTCTCTCTGAAAATCGGATGATCGCCGCGTCCCGTGCGCGTGCGGACCAAGTGAATGCCCGGAACGGGCCGTCACCGTATCGTGAGGCTCCCGCGCAGGTGCACGAAGTTGGCGAGCATCCCCGCCATCGTGCTCGCCATCGCCGCATCCCGCGCAGGTGCGGACGAAGTCCCGTCACCGGGAAAGCTCTTTCCCGTCCCGAGTGCGTCCCGCGTGGTGGGGACCGAGTGGAAAACCAAGGCCGCTCAGGAGACCGCATCCCGTGCGGGGGCGGCGTCTTTCCCTTCCTTTTCCATGAAGCGGCGGGGCGTCTTCGGGCTTTTTTCCTTTGCGCGTTCCTTTTTTCTCAATGCACCGTAAACAAAAAGCCCCGGACAGTCATTGTCCGGGGCTTTTTCCCGTTTTGATCATGAGGAACTCTCTAGTTGTACTTGCGGACTCCATAAACGGCGACGACGAGGGAAACGAGCATGAAGGCACCAGCAATAAGCATGATGGGGAACATTTCCATGACAGACTCCTTGCAAACGCAAAATGGTTTATGAAGGACAAGAAAAACCTTTGTCAAAACCGGACCTCTGTTCTTTCGGGAGAATCCGTTCGGCGTGACTCTTGTCTACCACTCCTCGCAAAAAAGAAGCAAACGGAAAAAAATGGTCTTTTTGACAACCAAAATTGATTAGAACAGAAGCGGGCGGGGATGGGACAGGGGGGATGGCTGGAGAAACGATTGGGGAAGGGGGGAAACGTTCTTCGGAAGGTTTCCCCCCTCCGGTTCATTCCTTCCGGGGAACCCCGGTGGAATCGCGGACGATGAGATGGTGCCGGAACTCGACGCGGGTGATGTTGAGCCCGGAGGCTTCGCCGGAGAGCTTGGCGTGGAGGATGTCGAAGGCGTTGCGGCCCTTGTCCTCGATGTGGTGCTCGACGGTGGTCAGTCCGAGGGGCAGCAGGCGGGAGGGGAACACGTTGTCGAACCCGCATACGCTGTAGTCCTCCGGCACCCGGCGGCCCGCCGCAAGAATGGCGTCCAGCACGCCGTAGGCCACCATGTCGTTTACCGCCACGAAGGCCGTGATGCGGCGATCCGAAAGGCAGGCGCGGGTCAGATCGAACCCGACCGCGTGCTCGATGGAAATGTTGTCCCGCTCCTCCTTGGGCGTCACGCCGCGCGACTTCACCAGAACCGACCCTTCGGGGCATTCGTCCCGGAAGGTGTCGCGCACGCCCTCCAGACGCCGGACGCGCGCGGAGTTGCCCTCGTTCAGCGTGGTGGAGACGTAGGCGACGTGCCGGTGCCCGAGCCCGATCAGGTAGCGGGCGATGATGACCCCGGCGCTGTGGTTGTTCATCTCCACGGTGTCCACGTTGAGGCTCGTGTTGCGGTCCCCGATGACGACCACCGGGACCAGCCGGTCCACGCGCTCCACCAGCCCGGTGGACTGCGGCATCATGGTGAAGATCACCCCCGCGAGGTCCGAACCCGCTACGGCGTTGAGGATGCGGACCTCGTTGTCCGCGTCGCGATAGGTGGTGTAGACGAGCGTGTCGCAGTCGCGGTCGGCGGCGGCCTGCTGGATGGACTGCACCAGCGTGGCGTAATAGGGATTGAGGACGTTGGGGCAGACGATGAGGACGGTCCGACGGTCGAACAGAGTAGGACGCTTCCGGGAGACGGCGACGTAGCCGAGGCCGTCGGCGGTTTCGCGCACCTTGCGGATCGTCTCGGCGGAAAAGGACACGTCCGCCCGCCCGCTGAGGATCATGGAAACCGTGGCGGGGGAAAAGCCCGATTCCCTGCTCACGTCCGCCAAGGTGACTCTGCTTCTGGAACTCACGGCATCCTCTTTGTGGCAGTTGGTGGGGAAATATAGGCATAAGAACTTTCGGCTGTCAAACCGGGAGGCCTTTTATTGAATATTTAATTAAAGTCCGCAAAAAGGCCGCCTGAAACGGACCTGAAGTTGAAAATTTTATGTTTCCTCGAAAAAGAACCGCCGGACATATTGCCAAGTTCCCCGTTAGATGGCATTGCTTCTTTGTAGTTAGGCGTCCTTTCGCGCCGAAGCGGAATGGGACGCGGAAAAAGCAGGCAAAGGTTTTAGTAAAATTTTAATACGGGGACGGCGCTTCGGAGAAGCCCGGCCCTCCGAAACGCCCCTGTCCCGATTCCGGGCAGGCCGGACGGCGGGGCCGTCCCAAGGAGCATCGCATGAGCGCACCCAGCAAGCAGGAAATCCGCAAGGTCGTCCTTGCCAGCCTGCTCGGAGCCACCATCGAATGGTATGACTTCTTCCTCTACGGCGTCGTGGCGGGCATCGTCTTCAACAAGCTGTTCTTCCCCACCACCGATCCGTTCATGGGCACCATCCTCGCCTACAGCACCTTCGCCATCGGCTACCTCGCCCGCCCGCTCGGGGGCTTCGTCTTCGGGCACTTCGGGGACAAGCTGGGCCGCAAGAGCATGCTGGTCCTCACCATGCTCATCATGGGCCTCGCGACCATCGGCATCGGCCTCGTGCCGACCTACGCCCAGATCGGCATCGCCGCGCCCATCATCCTCCAGACGCTCCGCCTTTGTCAGGGCCTCGGCCTCGGCGGCGAATGGGGCGGCGCGGTGCTCATGACCTACGAATACGCCAGCAAGCGCGAGCGCGCCTTCTACGCGAGCATCCCGCAGATGGGCCTCGCCACCGGCCTGTGCCTGTCCTCCGGCGTGGTGGCGCTCCTGTCGTGGGGCCTCACGAACGAGGAATTCATGGCGTGGGGCTGGCGCTGCGCGTTCCTGATCAGCGTGGTGCTGGTCGGCATCGCCCTGTACATCCGCATGCACATCCTCGAAACTCCCGACTTCCAGAAGGCGCGGCAGAGCGGCAAGACCGAGCACAAGACCCTGCCCATCGTGCGCGTGTGCAAGGAGCACCCCGGCAACATCGCGCTCGGCGTGGGCGCGCGCTGGATCGACGGCGTGTTCTTCAACGTGCTGGCGGTGTTCGTGATTTCCTACCTCGTGCAGTATGTGGACATCCCCCGCACCCACGCGCTGACGGTCGTGATGATCGCCGCGCTGGTGATGTGCCCGTTCATCCTGATTGCCGGACGCCTCGCGGACCGCTTCGGGCGCGGCAAGGTCTACGGCGTGGCCAGCCTGCTGTGCGGCCTGTCGATCTTCCCGTCCTTCTGGCTGATGGAAGGGAGCGGCGGCAACATGTTCCTCATCGGACTTGCGATCATCATCCCTCTGAGCGTATTCTACGCGGGCGTGTTCGGCCCCGAGGCGGCGCTGTTCTCCGACCTTTTCCCGTCGGACGTGCGCTACACCGGGATTTCCATCGTGTACCAGTTCCCCGGCTTCCTCGTGGCGGGCATCGTCCCCGGCCTGTGTACCCTGTTCATGAAGTGGAACGACGGCGACCCGCTGTACGTCTGCCTGTTTACCCTCCTCGCCGGAGCGACCAGCGCGGCGTCCGCCTTCATCGTCCAGAAGAAGCACAACGCCGCCGTCCGCAGGAGCCCCGACGGCGAAGTCGAGCATGTGTAACGGCTCATTGAGGGAAGGGATGAAACCCTTCTGAAGAAGGTCTTCCGTCTCTTCCCTCATCCCCCATTCTCTGAACACGTTTTATCGAATCGCTTTTTTCGATTTTCCGCGCGGGCGGAAGTGGGCGGAGCGTTTTTGGGGGGAGCAAGGAAAAGCCTTTTTCCGAGGGGGCGCAAGAGATCGGGCCGGTTTTCCCTTCTTCTTGAAGAGGGAAGGGCCTTTCGCGGAGAGGCGTTCGGCGCCTCTGCAAAGGCGGCGTCGGCGGAACGGACGGGGCGGCGTCCCGGATTGGGCCGAGGCCGTTTCCCGCCGCGCGGGCTGAGGGCGCGCCGTCCTGAGCCGGGCCGTGCGGACGGAAGGACGCCCCGAGGGCGCGTGTTCGGAGCCCGCGGGGAGCCCGTTTCGGGTGCCCGCAGGACGCGGACGGAGGCCGTCCCGGCGATGCCGGAGCGGCGGAGTTTTTTCGGCGGGAACGGCGCGTTGCCGCCGAGGGATTGAAACGCTGGAGAGTGAGCGATGCGTATCCTGCATCTTTCCGATTTTCACCTGCGCGGCGACGGCGGGCTTTCGTTCCGGGTGGTGGACACCCGCGAATGTCTGGAAACGGCGGCGCGCCATCTGCTGGCGCTGGAGCGGAAGCCCGACGCGCTGGTCCTCACGGGCGATCTCGCGGACAGCGGGGACGCGCGGGCCTACGAGATGCTGCGCGACGCGCTTTCGCCGCTTTCCCTGCCCATCTACGCGGTGCCGGGCAACCATGACCGGCGCGACCGCATGCGCGATCTGCTCGGCGCGTGGTGCCCCGCCGATCCCGCCGTGGCTCCGTACCTCTGCTCGACGGTGGAGGACGGCCCGGTGCGCCTCATCCTGCTGGACACCATGAGCCCCGGTTCGCATTCGGGCCACCTCCCGGACCTCGTGGGCGACTGGCTCGAACGCACGCTGGCGGCGCGTCCCGGCGTGCCCACCCTGCTGTTCATGCACCATCCGCCCTTCGTCACCGGCATGGGCGCGATGGACGAGCCCTTCGAGAACGTGGACCGCTTCGCCGCCATCCTGCGCCGCGCCCCGTGGGTACGCCTGTGCTGCGGGCACATGCACCGGCCCATCGTGACGCAGTGGGCGGGCTGCCTCGCCCTGACCGCGCCCGCCGTGTCCATGCAGATCGATCTCGACCTCTCGCCCGAGGGCGGGGACACCTTCCGCATGGAAACTCCCGGCTACCTCCTCCACCACTGGGACGGCGAAACCCTGAACGCCCACGTTTGTCAGATTCCCTGCGCGCCGACCTTCTCCGGCCCGCACCCTTTTGTCGGTTCCGTGAACCCCGTTGAAGGATAGCAACCTCGGAACGGCATTCCCCCTCCGGCAACGCCGGACTTCCCCCCTTGGCCTCCCCGTTACGGTGCGGGGGGGCCTTCGCTTTTCGCCGCAGGGCGCAAAAAAAGGGAGCAAGACGGTTCTTGCCCCCATTTTTAGGAACGGCATGCGCTCCTCCGGCGGTTAAAGGCTAGATGGCCGCTTCGATCTCGCCCCCGAACTCGGGAGAAAGGAACAGCAGGGATTCGGGGCCTTCGTCGCATTCTCTGGCTTCGGGAGCGACGTAGGGTTCGCAGACTTCGACGACGGTTTCGATTTCGCCGTGCTCGGGCGAGACGTAGGTGAGGGTATCGAGGTGGCAGACCAGATTGTCGCGGTGGAAGGTTTCGTTGGTTTCGGAAACGAGAGCGGACATGGCAACCTCCTGGGTGGTTGGAAAACAGGTTGGGGTTTCCCCTTGATTCCTTGATAAAAGGATGCCGATTAGGAATCAACCTGTTCTGTGCGCTCAAACAGCCGGGAATCTTTTATCTTTTTGAAAAAGAAATCCGTTTGATCGTCTAAACGGCCAAGGTGCGCGCTCCCGCCTTCCGTACCGGGCGCTTTTTCTTCTCATACATTTTTCCCAATAAAACAAACGGATTATCCATTTTCATCCTCCAAACCGAACGCCCCCGACCGCATGACGGCAGGGGGCGTTTTCGGGGATCGGGCCTTCTTTCCGGGGGCCTTCACGGCCTCAAAAAAATCGGAGCGCGGGAGGTCTTTTTGGGTCCCTTTCCGTGTTTCGAGCGGAACGGCCCGGATGATCAGGCTTCGGACCTGTCGGTGGCGGCGCGGACGGCCTCCGCGAGCTTGAGGAACGCGGTCTTGGCGGGGGTGTCTTCGGGCATGGAGACGATGGGCCGGCCCCGGTCCGCCGCGACGACGGTGGCGGGATCGAGCGGGATCGCGCCGAGGAAGGGCAGGTCGTCCTGCTTGGCGAGGGCTTCGCCGCCGCCCTTCTTGAACAGGTCGATCTCCTTGCCGCAGTGGGGGCAGGAGAGGCCGCTCATGTTCTCGACGATGCCGAGGACGGGGGCGTTGACGACCTTGAGGAAGTCCAGCGCCTTGCGGACGTCGGCGAGGGAGATTTCCTGCGGCGTGGTGACGACGATGCACCTGGCGTCGGGGATGGCGTCGAGGATGGTCATGTGTTCGTCGCCGGTTCCGGGAGGGGAGTCGATGAGCAGGTAGTCGAGCGCGCCCCACTTCACATCTGCGATGAACTGCTGGATCGCGCCGACCTTTTTGGGGCCGCGCCAGATGATGGCGGTGTCCTTGTCCTCAAGGAACGCCTCGATGGAGATCATGGTCAGGCGCTCGCCGCAGGGCACGGGCATCAGCCTGCCGTCCTCGTTGTCCACCATCACGAAGCCGTGGTTGCCCAGCAGGTGCGGGACGCTCGGGCCGTGCAGGTCCACGTCCAGAATGCCCACGTTGAAGCCCTGCGCCGCCAGCGCGACCGCAAGGTTCACCGTCACCGAGCTTTTCCCCACGCCGCCCTTGCCGCTCATCACGAACAGCTTGTGCCGCACTTCGCTCAGGTTCGCCGCCATGACCTTCTTTTGCATGGCCTCCGTCATCGGAATCGTCGTCTGGCCTTGTTGTTCCATTGGATGCTCCTTTTTATGAGGGGTGAGGGATGCTCTTGGGGGAGGGGGAAACGTTCTCTAGAACGTTTCCCCCTCCCCCAAGAGCATCCCTCACCCCTCATAAAAAGGAGCAT
>CABKMN010000015.1 GCA_902373525.1 uncultured Bilophila sp.
TTGGAGGGGGGAGGGAGAAACTTTCTGGAGAAAGTTTCTCCCTCCCCCCTCCAAACCTCCCCTCTCCCTCTTCAAAGACGTTCGACCTTATCGAATCCCTCATGCGGGATGTCCCCTTTTTGACAGGACGGACCACTCTGCCGGGCTTGAAAGAAGAAAAAGCTCTGAATGGGATTGATACGCCTGCGCGGCATGGCGACTGGACAAGCGTTTCAACGTATTCTGTTAATCAAATCCTCTTGAGTCCCAAAGGCCATGAACCGAACCGTCGTTCGTTTGCCGTAACAGCCCCACAGGCATCTCTCGCAGCAGGTGTCTTTTTGATCGGCACGTTGCCTTGCACCGCCCCGCCTTCCCAAAATCCCAAAAGACGCGGAACAGGGATTCGATAACGTCGAAAGTCTTTGAAAGAGGAAGGATGGGGGTACGGGGGAAGGGAGGGGAAAACGTTCTTCAGAACGTTTTCCCCTCCCTTCCCCCGATTCGCTTTTCCAGCCCTGCGTCTAAAACGTCGAAACCGCCGGGTACACGGGCGTCTCGAAAACGGCGTGGCAGGTAAGCGCAAGCATGACGGCGCCGATGCCGCACTTCACGACGATGCCGAGGAAACGCCCCACAAGCGCGCCCTTGGCGGCCTGCCGGGCTTCGTAGTCGTCGCGCCCGTTGCAGCGCTCCATCAGATAGCAGCCGGCCCACGCCCCGGCGAGCGCGCCGATGAACGCGCCGAGCCCGAACAGGAACGGCATCCCGGCGAGCGCGCCGACAATCGCCCCGATCAGCCCCGCCCACATGCCGCTGGTGCTGGAGCCGTATTTCTTGCTCCCCCAGCCTTGGGCGATGTACTCGACCACCTCCCCGAAAACGGCGAGGCCCACGAGCATGGCGAAAAAGAGCACGCCCATGTCGCCGGGGGAAGGATAGAGGAACCGCCACAACCCGATGAGGCCGAGCATGATCCAGTTCGCGGGCAGCGTGATCACGTTCAACAGAAGCACGAAGCCGAGCAGCACGAGGAAAATGGTGGGAAAAAGAACCTCCACGCCCTACTCCTCGTTCGCCGTCTTGCGGAGGACTTCCATGACCGAGGGCAGATGCCGCAGCCGGTCGATGACGTGATAGAGATGCGCCACGTCGCGCACCTGCACCACCATCTCCATCTCGGAGCGCCCGTCCACGAGCGCCTGCAACAGACAGCCGTCGATGTTGACGTCCTCGTCCCGGAGCACGATGGCGATGTCCGCCAGCGAGCCCTTCTGATTGCGGGCCATGATGTGGATGCGGACCGGGAAGGGCTGCGTCTCGTGCCCGTCCCACTGAACCGAAATGAGGCGGTCCGGCTCCATTTCCTGAATGTTCGGACAGGTCGCCGTGTGCACGATCACGCCGCGCCCGCGGCTGATGAAGCCCACGATGGAGTCGCCGGGCACCGGGTTGCAGCAGTGGGCGATGCGGACCATCATGTCGTCCATGCCGCGCACAGTGATGCCCCCGGCCTTGGCGGGCGGAGGCGGCGTCTGTTCCTTGCGCTTGCGGTGCGCGACCACCGTATCCACGGCGTCGGGCGTTTCGAGGATTTCCGGCGGGGCCACGATGGCCTGAAGCCGCTTGACCACCTGCTTGGTCGTGAACCGCGCGTAGCCGATGGAGGCCATCAGCTCGTCCACAGAACCGGCGGCCAGCGCGTTGACCAGCGTGCCCAGATGCCCGTCCTTCTCCGCCTTGCTGAGATTGATGCCGGCCTTGCGGGCTTCCTTTTCCAGCATTTCGCGGCCAAGGCCCATCGCCGCCGCGCGTTCCTCCGTGCGGAGGTACTGCTGGATGCGGCTGCGCGCCTTGGCGGTCTTGACGATCTTGAGCCAGTCGCGGCTGGGGCGGCGGTTCTTGTCGGTGATGATCTCCACCGTATCGCCGCTCTTGAGCGCCGTATTCAGCGGCACCAGCTTGCCGTTGACCTTCGCGCCCACGCACTGACTGCCCACCTGCGTGTGGATGAGGAAGGCGAAGTCCAACGGGGTCGCGCCCTCGGGGAGCTCCTTCACGTCTCCGGCGGGCGTGAAGACGTACACTTCGTCCTTGAACAGGTCCATGCGCAGGGTGTGCATGAATTCCTTGGAGTCGGATTCCTGCCCCTGCCGGTTGACGATCTCGCGGAGCCATTCGAACTCGGGAGCGTCCTTGACGTTCACCGCGTGGTGCCGTTCCTTGTACAGCCAGTGCGAAGCCACGCCGTGTTCGGCCAGCCGGTGCATCTCCTCCGTGCGTATCTGGATTTCGATGCGCTCGCCCTCGGGCCCGATCACCGTCGTGTGCAGGCTCTGGTACCCGTTGGCCTTGGGCATGGAGATGTAGTCCTTGAAGCGGCCCGGAACCGGCTTCCACTGGGCATGGACGAGGCCGAGCACGGCGTAGCAGTCGCGCACGTCCTTGACGATGGCCCGGAAGGCGAGGATGTCGTGCATATCGTCGAGCGTCAGGTTCTGCTCGGTCATCTTTTTATAGATGCTGTAGATATGCTTGATGCGGCCCCAGACCGTGCCTTCGATCTGGTTGGAGCTGAGGATGCCCTCCAGCTTGGAGATGATCTTGGCGATGAGCTGGCGCTCCACCACCTGATTGCTTTCCAGCCAGTCGGAAATCTGGGCGTAGACGTCCGGGTGGATGTATTTGAAGCTGAGTCCTTCCAGCTCCAGCTTGATGCGGTGCAGGCCGAGACGGTTGGCGAGGGGCACGTAGATGTCCATCGTCTCCTGCGCGATGCGCTGCCGCTTGTGCGCCTTCTGGAAATCGAGCGTCCGCATGTTGTGCACGCGGTCCGCCAGTTTGACGATGGGCACCCGGATGTCGTGCGACATGGCGAGGATCATCTTGCGGATGTTCTCGGCCTGCTGCTCCTCCTTGCTGTCGAAGGTCATCATGCTGATCTTGGTCACGCCGTCCACGATGTCGGCGACCTGTTCCCCGAACTCGGCATCGACCTCTTCAAGCGTCACCTTCGTGTCTTCCACCGTGTCGTGCAGCAGCCCGGCGGTCACCGCGTGGGCGTCGAACCCGAGTTCCGCCAGAATCTCCGCCACCGCCAGCGGGTGGGAAAGATACGGCTCCCCGGAAAGCCGCACCTGCCCGGCGTGGGCGGCGGCGGCGTAGGCGTAGGCTTTGCGGACGAGCGCCTGCTCGGCTTCCGTGGAGTTGGCGGCCAGTCGGCTCAGAATGTTCTGCATCGGCAGGGGAAGATGGGAGGCGGGAGCTTCAACTGTACTCATGGCTCGTCCTGTGGGCTGATGGTGAATCCTGACCGCCGGTGTTGTGCGACGGTATACAAACTCTAAGGCTGAACGTGGTACCTCTGCAAGTCTTTGGGAACCCACCAGCGATCAAAATTATACATGATGCCGTTCAGCTCGGGCTTCACGCCCCGGAACCGCGCCTGAAGGATGGGCAGCGCGTAGGGAACGTACAGGAAGCAGTAGGGCTGCTCCGCGTCCAGAATCTCCTGTACCCGGTCGTACAGTTCCTTGCGCCGGGCCTGATCGGTAAGGCTGCGGGCCTCCACGAGCAGGGCGTCCACCTCGGCGTTGCGGTAGCCCGTGAAGTTCAGGCCTCCCGGCTTGGCCCGCGAGGAGTGCCACACGTCGTAGATGTCGGGGTCGAGGGTGATCGTCCATGCGAGGATGATGGCGTCGAACCGCCCCTTGTTGACAAATTCCTTGATGAACGCGGCCCACTCCACCGTGCGGATGCGGACCTGAATGCCGAGGGCCTTGAGCTGGCTCTGGATGATGATCGCGGCCTTGATGCGCTGATCGTTGCCCTGATTAACCAGTATGGTGAACCGGAAGGGCGTGCCGTCGCGCTCAAGCACGCCGTCGGCGTTCTGCTTCCAGCCCGCCTCGGCGAGCAGCCTGCGGGCCTCGTCCGCATCCTGCTTCACGGGCGAGAGCCTGTCGTTGTAGGCCCACGTCCCCGGCTTGTACGGCCCCACCGTGGGCACGCCCTGCCCGAGCAGCACCCCATCAATGAGCGACCGGCGGTCGATGGCCATCGACACGGCCCGGCGCACGCGCACGTCCGTAAAAAAGGGATGGGAGAGATTGAACCCGAGGAACGTATAGCTGAACGACAGGTAGCGGTATTTGCGCCAGTCCCGTTCCCACAGGGGGCCCTGCGTCTGGCGCAGGTACTGCTGCGGGGAGAGAGACATCATGTCCAGCTTTCCGGCCTTGAGTTCGAGGAACATGGTCGAGGGATCGGGAATGACCCTGTAGACCACCTCGTCCAGATTCGGGCGCCCCTCGAAATAGGTGTCGGACGCCGCCAGCGTAAGCATGGAGCCCGCGTCCCACTTGGCGAGCCTGAACGGCCCCGCGCCGACGGGCTTGCGGGCCACCGGCGTGGTCATGAGGTCCTGCCCCTCCAGCACATGCTTGGGCAGAATGGCCCCCATCCACGTCATCAGCGAGCGGGCGAACGGCTTTTCGTACCGCACCTCGAACGACAGCCGCCCCGTCTTCGTGAACGACTGGATCGCCAGAAAATCGCCGGAATAGGCCGTGGGCGTCTTGGGATCGATCATCGTTCTGTAGGTGAACTCCACATCGTCCGCGGTAAGAGGCACGCCGTCCTCCCAGCGGATGTCGTCGCGCAGGACGAACCGCAGGAGCTTCCCGCCTTCGAGCACCTCGTACGAAGCCGCCGCCCACGGGACCACGTTCAGGTCCTTGTCGTACTTGAGCGGGGCCACATACAGCAGATCGGTGATTTCCGAAGAGGCGGAATCCGAAGCCATGTACGGGATGAGGTTGGACGGCTCCCCGATGCTGCCCATGAGGATGCGCCCGCCGTACGCCGGGGTTTCCCCGGACGTCCCGGTCTCCGCACCCGCCGGGCTTCTTTCCGCGCCGGTTTCCATGCCCTTTTCCGCGAAAGAAAGCGGACGCATCACGGCCCCGACAAGAGCCAACAACAGGCAAAACGCCATTAACATGCTTTTTTTCATGTATATTCCGATCCGTTTGTAAATATTTTCCCGAAAATACTCATAACATACTTGCCGACCCTTGAAAACAGACGACTCTTGGCATACAACGATAATATAAGACTCGTCGCTTATACATCCGTGCGCACTTGCCGCATCCTGCGGAGAGAACTTTTCCCATCGGGCATCCCTTCTTTTCCACCTGTCTGCAACCATACCGTACCCGAAAGCATCATGAGGGATTCGCCTTTTCGTGAAGTTGCGCACAAAGAACAAGGATATGCCGTTGCAGTGCCATGACAGAATCAAGGACACCTGAAAAAATGAACGTACGCGAGGAAAGTGCCGCCCGAGCCCTGATCCAGGGGTTCCTGAAAGACTCCGTCCCCGAATATATCAAGGATACGGGGCAGGAAATCCTGAACGGAGGCGGCGTCCACAAGCTGACCATCCGCAAGGAGGGCGACGGCTGGGACGTGGAAGGCATCGTGCAGGGCGAGGACTTCCAGAACTATTCACCCCACCTGCTGCTGCATCTGGGCGATTCCCAGATATCCTACAACTGCAACTGCCATGAAGCCTTCATGGGCGTCTGCCGCCATGTCGCCGCCACCGCCCTGAAGATGCACGCCGATCTCGACAAGGACTACGGCGCGCCCGAAGAGCCGCAGCGCCTCAACACCGAATGGCGCCAGAGTTTCCGCAACTTCTTCTCCAGTTCGCTGGAGCCGGAAACCGGACGCCACTACTTCATTTTCCGGTTCTACCCCGAACCGGGGCGGCTCATCGTGGCCCTGTTCCGGGCCCGCCAGAACAAGACCGGTCTCTCCTCGGTCCATCAGGAAACCTCGCTGGAACAGATACTCCGCAATCCCGAATGGTGCGACCAGTCCCCGCAGCTGTTGCAGGTGGCCCGCCAGATCGGGCATTACCTCGACTACTACGGGCACCGGATCGAAATCCCCGAGGGCCTCGTGTCGTGGTTCTTCTGGGCCATCCGGCGCGAATACTACATGTTCTGGAAGGATACCGACATCCCGTGCACCATCGTGAGCACCCCGCTCACCGTGAAGCTCCGCCCCGGCCTCGACGAGGACGGCCTGCGCTTCGACGTGCTCCTCCAGCGCGGCGACAAGAAGCCCTTCTCCATTTCGGAGGAGGACAGCGAAATCACCTTCCACGGGCAGATGCCCCTGTGGGTGTGCTGGAACCAGAGCTTCTACCCGGTGCAGACGAGCCTTTCGCCCTCGCTGGTCAAACAGCTCGTCGCCGACCACCCGGTGGTGCCGCAGGACAACATCTCCGAGTTCCTCGACCGGGTGTGGGCGCGCCTGCCCGCCTCCGAACTCTACGAGCCGGACGAATTCCTCAAGATCATGGGCCCCATCTTCCAGCCCGCGACCTACGATCCCAAGCTGTTCCTCGACGAGGAAGGCAGCCTGCTCACGCTCGAAGTACAGAACACCTACGAGACGGTGCACGGCGAATTCATTTTGCCCGGCCCGAACCCGGACTTCCAGACCGGCAGCTACGTCTTCGAGGGGCACACCTTCCTCGTGCGCCGCGATCAGACGGAAGAGGCCGCGCTCATGGCGCAGCTCGCGGAAATGCACTTCCAGCCCAGAAGCAACAAGCTGTGGTTCATGGAGCCGGAAGAGGCCATCGCCTTCCTGCTGGACTCCTACCCCACGCTGGTGGAAAACTGGCGCGTGTACGGGGAAAAGGCGCTCACCCGCTACAAGGTGCGCATGTCCCAGCCCGTCATTTCCGCCAAGGTGGAAAGCAACGAAAAGGAAAAGTGGTTCAGCCTCGACATCGACGTGGAATACGACGGGCAGCACCTGCCGCTCGAACGCATCTGGAAGGCGTGGGTGCGCGGTCGCCGCTATGTGCAGCTCAAGGACGGCTCCTACACGAGCCTGCCCGAATCGTGGCTGGAAAAGCTGGCCCACAAGTTGCAAGCCCTCGGTTTCGACCCCACCAAGCCGCCCAAGCACCAGTTCAAGCAGTTTGAAGCGCCCGTGCTCGACAACCTGCTCGACGATCTGCCCAACGCGGAAACCGACTCCTTCTGGAATTCCCTGCGCGAAAAGGTGCGGAACTTCACCGAGGTGGAACCGGTCAACACCCCGAAGGGCCTCAACGCCACGCTCCGCAACTACCAGCTCCAAGGCGTGTCGTACCTGAACTTCCTCAGCGAATACGGGTTCGGCGGCATTCTCGCGGACGAAATGGGCCTCGGCAAGACTATCCAGACCCTGTCGTTCATCCAGCACATGGTCAACAGCGGGCACGAGGGGCCGAACCTCATCGTGGTGCCCACCTCCGTGCTGCCCAACTGGGAGCGCGAATCGGAAAAATTCGTGCCGCGCCTCAAGCGGCTGATCATCTACGGCACGCGCCGCGAGGGCATGTTCCGCAAGGTGGCGGATTCCGACATCGTGGTGACGACCTACGCCCTGCTCCGCCGCGACCTTGAGGAACTGGAGAAGCACTACTTCAACTCGATCATCCTCGACGAAGCCCAGAACATCAAGAACCCCAACACGATCACGGCGCGCTCCGTGCGCTCCATCAAGGCCCGGATGCGCCTGTGCCTGTCCGGTACGCCCATCGAAAACAACCTGTTCGAATTGTGGTCGCTGTTCGAGTTCCTCATGCCCGGCTTCCTCGGATCGCAGCACGCGTTCCAGCGCGGCGTGGTCAAGCCGATCCGCGATGGGGACGGCGAAAGCCTCGAATACCTGCGTTCGCGCGTGAAGCCGTTCATCCTGCGCCGTACCAAGGCCGAGGTCGCCAAGGACCTGCCGCCGAAGATCGAGAACGTGACGTACTGCAACATGACGGACGAACAGGCGGAACTCTACGCCGCCCTGACCCGCAAGCTCCGGGATCAGGTGCTCGCCGACGTGGAGAGCAAGGGCATGGCCAAGAGCCAGATGTCCATTCTGGACGCCCTGCTCAAGCTGCGCCAAATCTGCTGTCACCCGCGCCTGCTCAAGGTGGACATGCCCGGCTTCTCGACCGGCAGCCTACCCTCCGGCAAGTTCGAGGCCTTCAAGGACATGATCTTCGACGTGGTGGAAGGCGGGCACAAGGTGCTGGTCTTCTCCCAGTTCGTGCAGATGCTCCAGATCATCCGCGGCTGGCTCCAGCTTACGGACATCCCCTTCTGCTATCTGGACGGCACCAGCAAGGACCGTCTCGATCAGGTGGACCGCTTCAACAGCAGCCCGGACATCCCGATCTTCCTCATCTCCCTGAAGGCGGGCGGCACGGGCATCAACCTGACCTCGGCGGACTACGTCATCCACTACGATCCGTGGTGGAACCCCGCCGTGGAAAGTCAGGCCACCGACCGCACGCACCGTATCGGCCAGACGCGGCAGGTCTTCTCCTACAAGCTGATCTGCCAGAACACCGTCGAAGAAAAAATCCTGAAACTTCAGGAAATGAAGCGCGGCGTCGCCGAGGCCGTCATCCCCGGTCAGGACACGTGGAAGTCCCTGACGAAGGAAGACCTCGAAATGCTCTTTGAAGTGTAAGCGCACCAAACGCGACCGCCCCTTTACGGGGCGGTCTGCTTTTGCGCCTGCAAGAAACTGCCGTCGGCCCGCGCAAACGGACCTGTCCCGGCTCTCTTGTGCCGTATGGGCACCCGCGGGGCAAAGGGGTACGGCCTACAACGAGGGGGAAACGTTCCGAACGTTTCCCCCATGTTCTATCTTCGCCGCAGCACCCGGAGAAGGCGCTCGTCGGCGTTCCCCGACAGGATCGCGTAACTCGACACCGCGACCACGATGACCATGCCGTGTACCGCCCGCGTCCAGAATCCCGACAGCCCCGAACTGACGATCCCCGCCTCGATCATGCCGACGATGGCGATGCCGATCAGCGTCCCGTAGAGCCGACCGGACCCGCCGAACACGCTGGTCCCGCCGATGAACACCGCCGCGAACACCAGCAGCATGTACCCGTCGCCCTGCGTCGGCCACCACGAGCCCATCTCCATACATCCGACCGCTCCGGCGAACCCCGCGATGCCGCCCATGAGCGTGTGCACGCCGAGCCGGGCGCGGGGCACGTTGATGCCGAGCCGGGAGGCGATGTCCGCCTGTTCGCCCGTAAACCGGACGGCGTCCCCGAGCGGGTGGCGGTTCAGCACCAGCCACAGCGCCGCCGCCATCAGAAGCAGCCACAGCGCCTGCATGGGCAGTCCCCCTCCGAGCCGTCCGACGAATACGGCGCGTGCGGGGCTTCCCACGATCTCGGCCAAGCCGAGGGCCGTCCCCTGACTCAGCAGCATGACCGCGCCGCGCCAGAAAAACTGCGTCCCGATGGTGGCGATGATGGACGGCACGCCCACGTAGGCCACCAGCAATCCGTTTCCGAAACCGATGCCGAGCCCGATCAGGACGGCGACCGGCACGCCGAGCCAGACCTGTCCGGTATGCGCCGCCGTGAGCGCGAAGCCGAATCCGGCCACCGCCAGCGTCGCGGGAAAACACAGGTCCATCTCCCCGGCGGCGACCACCAGCGTGAGGCCGAGCGCCAGAAAACCGTACAGCGGCAAGGTCGAGAGCAGGCTTTCATACATGGGCCACGCCAGAAACGCCCGCGATCCCGTCGCCATGAACAGGCCGAGCAGCCCCAGAAACAGCCCCGTCAGCCAAAGCTGGTTCCGGGTGCTTGCGGGCCATGCCCGTCCGCGCCTCACGCCCATCGTGCCTCCTTTCCTTCCGCAAGGGTCAGCAGGCGTTCGGTCAGGTCCGCCGGGCTGGTATCCCCGCGCCCGACCTCTCCAACGGTCCTTCCCTTGTCCATGAACACGAACCGGTCCGCCACGTCGTACGCCTGATGCACATGGTGGGACACCAGCAGCACGGAGCGCCCCCGTTCCCGCAGGGTGCGGATGAACGCCAGCACCCGACCGACTTCCTTGAGGGACAGCGCCGTGGTGGGCTCGTCGAGGATGACCAGCCGCGCACCGAAATACATGGCTCGCCCGATTGCCAGCGCCTGCCGTTCGCCGCCGGACAGCACCCGTACGTCCGCGTCGGGGTCGAGCCCCGCGCCGCCCAGCCCGAGCCACTCCCCGAGCATCACCCGCGTGGCCTCGCGTTCGGCGTTGATGTCGATGAAGCCGAAGCGCGTCCGCAGGTGGCGTCCCACGAACATGTTCCGCCAGAGGGACTGGCCTTCGCACAGGCAGCGGTCCTGATGGACCGTTTCGATGCCCATGTCCCGGGCCTTGCGGACGGTATACCGGTTCAACGGCACGGCGGTCCCTCCGAACAGGAACGTTCCGGCGTCCGGGCGTCCGGCCCCGGAGAGCAGACGGACGAAGGTGGACTTGCCCGCGCCGTTGTCGCCGAGCAGCGCGACCACCTCGCCCTCCCGTATGTCCAGATCGGCATGGCGCAGCGCCGCCACCGCACCGAACGATTTCCGCAGGCCCCGTACTCTGAGCAGCATGGTTCATCCTTATAAAAAGAAAGCTCGCATCTCGCGGAATGAAGCCGCACCCGCCGAGGTTCCGCCTTGAAAAAGGGAGACGGAAAAACATCCGCCGCGCCCCCGCACGCGGCCCGTCGCATCGGCCCTTCACGATACCCGGTTTTCCGCCGCATCCCCTCCGCCAGCCGGGAACGCCGACAAGAGGGATCGACAAGGGCAGACGTTTTGGGAGAGGAGGCGCGAGCCGTACCGGCGGGGTCGGGGGAAGGGAGGACCTCATCTTCGACCGGCTCTCCCTTCCGCCGTTCCCTCTACCGCAGTCCCTGCTTCGCGAACGCGGAAACCGCGCCGATGTTGGTGGCGTCGATCATGCCGCCGCCGGTGTCGATGCTGAAACCGGAAAAACCGTACTTCTTGCTCAGGACGGTCTGCACCACGCCGAAATAGCCCATCACATAGGGCTGCGCTTCGGACACGAGCTGCACATAGCCGTCCTCAATGGCCTTCGCCGTGGTGGGGGACAGCGAGAAGCCCGCGACGTAGACCGTACCGGGCCTGACGCTCGCGGTCTTGAGATGATTGGCCATCTGCGCGGTGAGCGAACCGTGGTCCACAATCATCACCTTGGTGTCGGGGTGACGCCCGAGCTGTCCGGCGACGACCGGTGCGCCGAGGACGGGGTCCTTGTCGATTTCAGGCGTGATTTCCTGATAATCGACGGTCACGCCCGCCTCCTCCAGCACGTCGATGATCGCCTGCGCGCGCCGTCCGCGATCGGGAAGCCGCTTCAGGCCCCATACGAACGCGCGGTCGCCCTTGTGCAACTGCGTGCGGCGGAGCACTTCCTCGGCCAGCGCCTTGCCCTGCGTATAATTGTCCGCACCGACGTAGCCGAACCCCTTGGTCCGGTTGCGCGCCTGCGTCTCGGCCAGCGCCGTGTCCACGGACGTGACCACGATGCCCTGCCTGACCGCCGCATCGACGAGCGGGCCGAAGGCGGCGTCGCCGGGATGGCCCATGACGACGATGCCGTCGGGGCGCGCCGCAACCGCGTTGCGGAAATTGGTCAGCATGGTTTCCGGGTTCCAGTCGGAATACAGCAGGCGGAGATCGCAGCCCATGTCGGCGGCGGCCGCCTTGGCCCCGTTCTGCACGACGGTGCCGTAGCCGTCGCCCACGGAACCGCCCGTGTCGAACCAGATCGTCATGCCTTCGCCCGTCTTGGCGGACGCCGTGGCGCACAGCAGGGTCAGAGCCACCAGACCGGCCATCAACAAACGTTTCATAGTCACTCCTTGTCGTCATTTCCGCGGCGCATACGCGAGGGGCCGCGGCATCCCCAAAGGAAACACCGTTGTGCGGCGCAAGCCATGATTTTGTCCGGCAGGACGGCATGGCGCGGGGACGGGAAGGAGCGTTCAGGCCGAGGGCGTGCCCGCCCCTTCCGCCGTCCACGGCTGGAACGCAGTCCCTGCGTTCCGGCAACGTTCTGATCATGCGAAACGGACAAGCATCGTTAGCCTCTTACAGAAGAAAAAGAAAGGGAAAACGCCCGGCGCGCTTACGGACGGACGACCTTGTCCGCAAGGCCGAGACTGGAAACCACATCCAGCATGTTGGTGGTTTCGCCCACCGCCTTGGACTCCAGCAAACCGTAGAAGGACAGGCAGGTGCCGCACACGAGCACGGACACGCCCGAGGCTTCCAGGGCCTTGAGGCTGTCCAGCGCCTTGCCCGGCTTCACCGCGAGCTTGACCCCGCCGTTCAGCAGAATGATCCGCCACAGGGAATCCCCGAGATCGGACAGCGTGGCGAGGAAGTTGCCCATCAGCTTCTCGCCCAGTTCATCGTCCCCGGAGCCGAGGAACTCCGTGGTGATCAGGACGGCGGTTTTCGACGCCGCGGCGGGGGCGGGACGGGCCGTTTCCCCGGCGGAGACGCACGCCGCTCCGACGGTTCCCGTCACTTCCCACAAGGCGTCGCTTTCCTGCCGCGCGCTCACCGTATAGCCGTTCTTTTCCAGAAACCGGCTCACGTTTTCGCAGGCGGCCGCATTGTCCACCCGCACAAGAAGCGATCCGGGGCGTTTCTCCGCGATCAGACTCCGGCAACGCATGACCGGTTCGGGGCAGGCGAGCCCCCTGCAATCCAGTTCCGTAGCCATAAGGCCTCCCTTTGGATAGGGTTACGCCGCGCCGGATTCGACGCGGCAGGGAGAACTATGGCAAACGCCCCGGAAACTTTCAAGCGCGCCCGCCTCCGCCGGAGAAATGCCCGCGCCGCCCCCGCTTCCCGCCGGGAACAGCCTTCACGGGAAACGCACCTTGCTGCAATTCGTTCTTAATAAATGCGATTCGGTATCCGCTGCAAAAGATTGCAATCTTTTTATGGAACAAAGGCGGCGCAACCGGAAAAAAACTTTTTTTGATTTTTCCCGCCATATCGCCCCGCAACACCGACAAGATAATGATTTCAAAACATTTTTGGCGTAATTCTTTCGAAATTCAATTTTTTTGACGTTACGCGCTGTTGCCGCGCCGTCACCTCAATCCGTCCTTTTCACAAAGTTTGCGCCCAAACAGCCCCTTTTTGAACGAAAAAGAACAAACGTTATTTAGAGATGTTAGATATTTTTTTGGTATGCGGACCAAAAAAGCGGAACGGAGGCGCACCCTCTAACACGGCGTGTTTTCCCTTCTTCACGTTTTCCCCTTTTGATTGGTCAACCAATGCTGTTCTTTTTGGGACAATAGGTTAGAAAGGAAGGCAGGATCATCCGGTCGGAGCGAAAACGCTTTACAGAACGGGAATTCACGGTATGCTCCCTCCCAAAAGTAGCTTCACACCCAGTGGGGGACTGTATGGAAGATCAGAAACGGTATGATTGGGAACCTTCTGTCAGAAAGCTCGGGGATACGGCACTGTTACCCGAATGCGCCTGGCAGGAAGAATGGCAGATTTCTCCTGACTGCGAATCGTTCGCGGCGGTTTCTGCCCTCGAAGATGGCACTTTTACCGTACGCTTGAACGACGCGCTGTGGGAAACCCGCTCCGAAAAGATGTACAATTGCCGGTTTGCGCCTGACGGACGCCTGACGGTCCTTTCCCAGAACGACGGGGAATGGGCCGTCGCGGTGGACGACGCGGAAAGCGAAGAGCACGCCGACTACCTGTGGGGAACCCGGTTCAACGACGCCGGGACCATCGCCGTGCCCATGCAGTCGGGCATGGAATACGGCATGCTGGTCAACGGCACGCCGTGGGAACAGATGTATACCGCCGCCACCGACTTCGTCCTTTCCGAAGGCGGCGGCACCGCCGCCATCGTCCAGACCGCCGGTCTCGGACAGGCCGACCTCGAAGGCTTCCGCAAGGGCATCTACACGGTCGCCGTGGACGGCGAGGCGTGGGAAGAAGCCTATCTGAACGCATGGGCCCCCTGCTTCGACAAGGAAGGCCACCGCGTGGCCTGCACCGTGCGCGTCACGCCGTACGAATACACCATCTCCATCAACGGGCAGCGCTGGGGCGAAACCTACCCCTGCGCGTGGGAACCCGTCTTCGAGCCCAAGTCCGGCGACGTCATCGCCCCCATCCGCAAGGAAGGGAAATGGGGTCTGGCCCGCAACGGCTCCCTGTTCTGGAAGCCCGCCTTCGCCCAGTGCTGGTCGCCCAAGGCGTCCGCCGTCGACGGCGAACACATCTGGGCCATCGCCGCGCCCTCCTACGGCGCCTTCACCGTGGCCTGCAACGCCACGCCGTGGAGCTGCCGCTTCCCGTCCGTGACGGACCTCGTCCTGTCGCCCGACGGCAGGCACGCCGCCGCCCTCGGCAGCCAGAACAACAGCGACTTCCGCGTGATCGTGGACGGCAAGGTCTGGGAGACGCCCTTCGACATGGCCTGGCCGGTCGTCTTCGCGCCCACCAACGACCATGCCGCCGCCAAGGTCCGCCGCAACGGCAAATACGCCGTGTACGCGGACGGCAAGGCCGTGATCGAGAACCTCGACGACGTGTGGAACCCCACGTTCAGCCCGGACGGAAGCGTCCTGCTGTTCTGTTCGCTCAAGGACGGCGTGTTCTCCCGCCATACGGTGCGGCTGTAGGCCATCCACTTGCAAAAAGGAACTCATCATGAATGCCTTGTATAATTTTGCGGTAGGCCCGCTGGCATGGATCGCGTTTACGGTGTGCATCGGCGGCATCATCTGGCGGCTGTGGTCGCTCGGACGCCTCGCCCGCCAGCGCGACGCCTCGGCCCTCGCCTACATGAACTGGAAAGATTCGCTGACCTCCATCATCCGTTGGACGCTGCCCTTCTCCACGTGCGGCTGGCGCGAAAACCCGCTGCTGACCGCGGCGAACTTCGTGCTGCACATCGGCATCCTGCTGGCCGTGCTGTTCTACTCCGCGCACAACGTCATGTGGGACTACAATTTCGGTTTTTCCCTTCCTTCCCTGCCCGACGGCGTCATGGACGCCGTCACCCTAGCCACCATTCTGGCCTGTCTGGTCCTGGGCTGGCGCCGACTGGCAGTCCCGGCGTCGAGCCAGGTGACCCGACAGGCCGACTG
Organism: uncultured Bilophila sp.; assembly: GCA_902373525.1. Taxonomy (GTDB): domain Bacteria; phylum Desulfobacterota; class Desulfovibrionia; order Desulfovibrionales; family Desulfovibrionaceae; genus Bilophila. Next base: position 15,004 of record CABKMN010000015.1, read on the forward strand.
GTTCTCCCTGCTGCTCGTCACCGGCGTCATGCTGACCGGCTTTGCCTCCGCGCATGGGTTCGGGAGCGAAAGCTTCATGGCGCTGCTCCATGTGCTGCTCGGCGAGGCGGTTCTCGTCTGCCTGCCCTTCACGCGCCTGAGCCACGCCATTCTGATTCCCTTCACCCGCGCCTATATGGGTTCCGAATCCATCGGCGTCCGGCGTACCTGCGACTGGTAATTTTGGAGGCACACGATGGGTATTGAAAAACGCATAATCGAAGACGCCAACCTCAAGCGTGGCATGGAACTGGCCACGCCGGAGCGCATCACCAAGGTGATCCGCGACGTGCTCAAGGGCGAGGTCGGCGCGCGAGTCAAGGTATACGAACAGACCTGCATGCGCTGCGGCGCGTGCGCCAAGGCCTGCCACTTCAGCCTCTCCCACCCGGACGACGCGTCCTATACGCCCGTCGCCAAGCTCGACAAGACCATCTTCAAGATGATCCGCGAGAAGGGAAAGCTCAACGCCGAACAGATGCGGGGCATCGCGCAGATCGCGTACACCGAGTGCAACATGTGCCGCCGCTGCATCCACTACTGTCCGGTGGGCGTGGACATCGCCTACCTGATCAGCCTCGTGCGGCGCATCTGCAACAAGCTCGACATGACGCCGACCTTCATTCAGGACACCGCCAACAGCCATTCCGCCACGTTCAACCAGATGTGGGTGCGCGAGGACGAATGGATCGACAGCCTGATCTGGCAGGAAGAGGAAGCCCGCGAGGAATTCCCCGGCATCCGCATCCCGCTCGACCGGGAAGGCGCGGACTTCATGTATTCGGTCATCGCGCCGGAACCGAAGTTCCGCACCCAGCTCATCTATCAGGCCGCCGCGATCTTCCATCAGGCGGGCTGCGACTGGACCATGCCCTCCCGTCCCGGCTGGGACAACAGCGACATGTGCATGTTCACGGGCGACTATGAAATGATGGGCCGCATCAAGCGCGCCCACTTCGAGCTGGCCCAGAAGCTGCGCGTCAAACGCATCGTCATGGGCGAATGCGGGCACGCCTTCCGCTCCGTGTACGACCAGGGCAACCGCTGGCTGTCCTGGAAGGACTCCCCGGTCCCGATCGTCCACGCCATCGAGTTCTACTGGGAACTCATCAACGAGGGCAAAATCAAGATCACGCACCAGTATGAAGAGCCCGTCACCATCCACGACCCGTGCAACACCATCCGCGGCCGCGGGCTGGCGGACAAGCTGCGCGACGTGGTGCATTTCCTGTGCGCCAACGTGGTGGAGATGACCCCCAACCGCGAGCACAACTTCTGCTGCAGCGCGGGCGGCGGGATCATCAACTGCGGCCCGCCCTTCAAGAGCGTGCGTATGGAAGGCAACCGGGTCAAGGCCGATCAGCTCCGCAACACCGGAGTCCAAACCGTGGTCGCCCCTTGCCACAACTGTCACGGCGGTCTGGAAGACATCATCAAGCACCACAAGCTCGGGATGCACACCAAATTCATTGGTGACCTCATCTACGAACTGATGGAAAAGCCTGAAGTATAAGCCTTTGCGGGGGCGCTTCCCCGCCTTCCCGGCGACGGGAGGGCCCCCGCTCCGCTCAGGACAGCACCCGGAACACCGCTTCGGAGGCGGCCTCCGCCCCCGTGAATCCATTGGAGAAAATTATGCCCCTGCACGCCCTTGCCCGCGCCGGTCTCGCCGTCACGCTGCTGCTTGGCCTCGTCGGGACGGCCCATGCGCTGACCCTGAAATCCGACGAGTTTAAAACCCATCGTCGCCCCGCCGTCACGTTCGATCACGACGCGCACAACGAACGCGCCAAGATCGAAGACTGCATCGTCTGCCACCACGGCGGCGAAAACGGCGTCATCGATCCCGAACTGAGTTCGGAAGATCAGCCCTGTTCCGAATGCCACAAGGTCAATGCGCCCAGCGGCCGCACGCCGCTCATGCGCGCGTTCCACAAAAACTGCATCGAATGCCACAGGGACCTGAACAAGGGTCCGACCACCTGCGGCGGCTGTCACAAGTAGGTTTCCGTCATGGACGCCATCCGGTTGCACGCCGACGGGACGCTCTCGTCCGAAGCCCGTTTCGCGGGACTCCTGCGGATGGGGCTGGAACTCGACGAGGACGTGACGCTGCGTTCGTTCTTCAGGCTGCTGCGGCTTCATCCGCTGGCGCAGGAACTGGTCCCCGGCCTCGGCGAAGCGCTCGCCGAAGCCGAAGCCTGCCCCGCCACCGGCTGCCGCTATCCCGGTCTGGAAGCCCTGCGCCTCGGCAAGCGCGTGGAGCTGACCGGGTTCCCCGGAGCGCCGCGCGTGGACGTCTACCTCGCCGTGGAGGCCGTCGGCGACGACCTGCCGGAATTGCGTTTTTTCCGCCTTCGGGACATGCTGGACACACCCCTGCGAACGGGGCGTGCCCGGCATGTCCTGCTTGGCGAAGCCGCGGCCACGCTGGACGCGGAAACCTCCTTCACCCTGTTTGAACTGTTGGAGGGTCTGGGCTGGGAACTGGGTTTCCAGGGCGGCTCACTCACCTGTAATCTCAAGGAGTAACGTGATGTTGTTCAAGAACATCCTGTTTGCGAGTTCGGGAACGGCCGGCAGCGACAACGCCGCCAAGCTCGCCTTTGGCCTGGCGGAAAAGCAGGAGGCGGACCTCACCCTCTACCACTGCTACGGCGTTCCCTCCCGCGGTTTCGCCACCAACGTCACCGACACCCGCAGCGGCAATCTGGAACAGCCCGACGCCGAGTATGAGGAAATGGTACGCGAAGAACTGAACACGGCCTACGCCTATCAGATCGAAGCCTGTACCCGTCCCTTCCGCATGGAACTGAGCGTCGGCGTCCCCTCCACCGAAATTTTGCGCTACGCCCGCAAGGTCGGGCCCGACCTCATCGTCATGGGCGCGAGCAGCGTGGCCAGCGATCCCAACGCCGCCCGCCTGCGCTCCATCGTGGGCAACACCGTGCGCGCCGTGGCGAGGAAGTCGCCCTGCCCGGTGCTCATCGTCAACCGACCCTGCACGACCTGCTGGCATCTGTTCTCGAACATCGTCTTCTGCACCGACTTCAGCGAAGCCGCCAACCACGCCTTCCGCTTCGCCCTCAGAACGGCCCGCGAACTCGGCGCACGGCTCTACATCACCCACGCCGTGGACATCAGCTCCATTCAGGGCCTGAGCATGGACCAGTCCGAAATCGAACGCCACACCGCCTTGATGCGCGACAAAATCGAAAAGCTGTACGTCTCCCAGCTCGACGGCTTCCAGAACGCCGAAGTCATCGTGCGCGAAGGCACGCCTTACGTCGAAATCCTCAAGATCGCCCGCGAGAATCAGGCCGACCTCATCGTCATGGCCCACCACTCCGCCGATCTTCCCAACGACGAGGCGGATATCGGCTCCACGGTGGAACAGGTCGTGCTGCGCTCGGCCTGCCCCGTCGCCAGCGTGACCCGTCCCGAGGCCGAGTAGCCGTGGACGGGCGTCGCGTTCTCGTCGTTGATGACGAGGTCCATTTCCGGTACTTTCTCAAGGTACTCCTGGAGAAGGCCGGGTATGCCGTAAAGACGGCCCGCAACGGGATCGAGGCGCTTGAGGTGCTGCGGTCGTGGCGGCCGGACGCCATCACGCTGGACGTCATGATGCCCGAACAGAGCGGCCTCACCTTTTACGGCGCCGTCTGCGGCGACGACGACTGGAAGGCCATCCCCGTGGTCATGCTGTCCGCCGTGCCGGTGCCCGTCAGGGAACACGCCCTCGCCACGCTCGCCCTTACGCGGGGGCCGATCCCCGCTCCGGCGGCCTGCCTCGAAAAACCGTGTACGCCGGAAGCGCTGCTCGACGCCGTCAACCGGCTTTTTTCCGAATCCCCTACCGCCTGATCCGCACGCAAGGAGAGTCCCATGCCCAAGAAGATTCTGACCATCGACGACGACCCGTATATCGTCAAGTACATCACCGAAGTCCTGTCCGACAACGGCTATGCGACCTGTTCCGCGTCCAGCGTCGAAGAGGCCCTCTCCGTCCTCGAAGCCGAAAAGCCCGACCTCGTGACGCTGGACATGGAAATGCCCGACGAATGGGGCCCCCGCTTCTATCGCAAGATGACCATGAACCCCGAATTCAGGGACACCCCCGTCATCGTGATCAGCGGCCTCCAGGGCATCCACCTCGCCATCCGCAACGCGGTGGCCACCCTCCAGAAGCCCTTCGATCCCGAGGAACTGCTTTCCATCGTCAACCGGGTACTGGAGTCCAAGGACGCCACCCGTCAGGCTATGGACGGCGAATAAGCCTTTTGCTTTCCGGCGGTTCCCCGCGAACCGCCGGAACCGCCGGGGGGACGACGATGCGAAGCCGATTCGGAGCCTACCGCCTCATGGTGAAGACCATCACCATGACGGCGCTGCTGTTTCTTGCCGGGGTGGGAGCGGTACTCTGGCTGATGCCCTTCGAATGGCTGTGGATCATCCTACCCTCCGTCACGCTGTTTCTGTGCGCCGTCTCCGTGGGCCTCTACTGGTATGAGGTGCGCCTGCCCATCAGCCGCATGATCGCCAGCATGCAGGCCATGCGCGAAGGACAGGCCGTCACCCTCGACGACGCCCGCCGCGACGACGAGTTCGGTCAGCTCGCGCACGCCATCGTCGAATTCAGCATCCGCAACCAGCACCAGCTCGAAGAAATGCGCCGCCGCAAGGACGACTTCCAGCGGCTGTTCGACATGGTGCCCTGCGGCATCTCCGTACAGGACCGCGACTATCACCTGCTCCGCTGGAACCACAGCTTCGCCATGCGCTACGCCCCGAAGCCGGGGCAAACCTGCTACGAAGTCTACAAGAACCGCACCTCGCCCTGTCCCGAATGCTCCGTCGTCCGCACATGGGACGAAGGCATCGTCCAGTGCAATCAGGAAAGCCGGGTCAACGCCGACGGCACGCGCGACTACTGGTTCGTCCAGACCGTCCCCCTCTTCGACCGCGACGGCAACGTCTCCTCGGTCATGGAAATGAGCATCGACATGACGCTCATCCATACCCTCCAGCACCAGCTGCAAGCCTCCGAGCGGACCCACAAGGCCATCTTCGACAGCATCCCCAACGCCGTCCTCCTGCTCGACGCCGCCGAGCTGACCATCACCGACTGCAACCCCACCTCCGTCAAAATGTACGGTCGCCCGCGCGAGGAACTGATCGGCCGCAACATCCTCGACCTGTTCCTGCCCGAGGAACGCGAGCAGTACGCCTCGCAGCTCCGCGCCTTCACCGTCTTTTCCGGCGTGACCAACATCCGGGCCGACGGCACGCCCCTGCGCGTGGACATTCGATCCGCCCCGGCGCGGATCGAGGACCGCCCGGTCCGCATCCTGTGCGCCACGGACGTCACCGAACGCATCGAGATGGAGCAGAAGTTCATTCAGGCGGGCAAGATGGCGACCCTCGGGGAAATGGCCACCGGCGTGGCCCACGAACTGAATCAGCCGCTCACCGTCATCAAGGGCGCGGCCAGCTACTTCCTGCGCAAAATCCGCCGCAACGAGCCCATCGCCCCGGAAACGCTCTCCGAGCTGTCCACGGAGATCAACGGGCAGGTGGACCGCGCCAGCGACATCATCAACCACATGCGAGCCTTCGGGCGCAAGGCCGACCTCACCCTCCTCGACACGGACGTCAACGCCGTGGTCGCACGAGCCTGCGATCTGTTCGGCCGCCAGCTCGTGGTGCACGGCATCACGCTGGAAACCGCGCTTGCGCCGGAGCTGCCCTCCGTGCTCGCCATCCCCAACCGGCTCGAACAGGTCATCGTCAACCTCGTGCTCAACGCCCGCGACGCCGTGGAGGAACGCGCCAAGACCGACCCCGACCGGCCCGCCGTCATCGGCGTCAGCACCGGAACGGAAGGCAACACCGTGCTTCTGTCCGTCTGGGATTCCGGCATCGGCATCCCCGCCCATCTGCTGAACAAGATTTTCGAACCCTTCTTCACCACCAAGCCCGTCGGAAAGGGCACCGGGCTCGGCCTTTCCATCATCTACGGGCTGATCAAGGACTTCGGCGGCACCATCACCGCCCGGAACCGCGACGAAGGCGGCGCGGCCTTTGAAATCCGGCTCCCGGTCACCCGGCGCGGCGAAAGCCCGTCCCCGGACCAGCAGAGCCCCGCCCCTCAAGCGCCCGCCGCACCGGCGGCCCAGCAACAAGGATGATTCATGGAGACTCCCGTTCGCGTTTTGCTCGTCGATGACGAACCCGGCATCCGCCGCGTCCTCGGCGCGCTGATCAAGGATTTCGGCTACGACGTGCTGGCCGTGGAAAGCGCCCGCGAGGCGCTGGACGCCTTCACCGACAATCCCTTCCCGCTCGTGGTCACGGACATCCGCATGCCCGGCATGGACGGGCTGGCCCTGCTCGAACGGGTGCGCAGCCGGAACGCGGACACGCAGGTGATCATGATCACCGGGCACGGCGACATGGACATCGCCGTCGAATGTCTGCGCCTCGGCGCCGCCGACTTCATCACCAAGCCCGTCAACGACGACATGCTGGAGCACGCCCTGAACCGGGCCGCCGAGCAGCACTCCCTGCGCGAACAGCTCCGCCAGCATACCGAACACCTCGAAGAACTCGTCGCCGCCCGGACGCGGGAGCTGCTCGAAGCCCACCGGGTCGCCGTCGTGGGCGAAACCGTGGCCTGTATGGCCCACACCATCAAGAACCTCGCCGCCGCGCTGGAAGGCAGCCTGTTCGTGCTGAAACAGGGCATGGAGTCCGGCAACGGCGAGTACCTCGAAGACGGCTGGGCCATGCTGGAGGAAGACATTTCCCGCGTTCGGGACAAGCTGCTCAACCTGCTGCATATCGGACAGGATGCGGAGTTGCGCGAATGCGACGTGGACCCGACCCTTCCCGTCCGCAATGTGGTGAAGCGTCTGGAGGGACGGGCCGCCAGTCTCGGCGTCCGGCTGCATTTTCAGGACAATCCCGCACAGGATACCAGCCCCGTTCCTCTGGACGCCGAACGCCTCGAAAGCTGTCTGCTCAACCTCGCGGGCAACGCGCTGGAAGCCTTCCCCGCGCCGAGCCTGCGCGCCCGTCCGGCAGAGGTCCGCATCGAGTGCGTCCGCACGCCCGACGCCCTCACCTACAACGTGCGCGACAACGGCACGGGCCTGAGCGCCGAGGCCGCCGAACGCCTCCGGGACGGTTTGTTTACGACCAAAAAAGATGGTACAGGATTCGGGCTGCTCGGAACGCGCAAGGCGCTCCTCGAAATGGGCGGCCAGCTGCTGTGGGAAAACCTTCCCGACAGCGGGGCCCTGTTCCGCATCGTCCTGCCGCTGCGGAAGGACACCGCCCCGGCGGCACGCTGAACGCAACCTCCATCCCGTAGGAAGGACGCATGAAAGAAACCATTCTCCTCGTTGACGACGAACAGGGCATCCGTACCGTCATGGGGCTTTCGCTCCGCGACGCCGGATACAACGTCCTCACGGTGGCGTCGGCGGAAGAGGCGTTGCAGCTGTTCGCGGAACGGCCCATCCCCATCGTGATCACCGACATCAGGATGCCCGGCATGTCCGGGCTCGACCTGCTGAAACACATCAAAATCCTCGCCCCGGACACGGAAGTCATTCTGATCTCCGGGCACGCGGACCTTGAAATGGCGATTCAGGGCCTCAAGCTCGAAGCCTCGGACTTCATCACCAAGCCCATCGACGACGAACTGCTGCACGTGTCCCTCAAGCGCGCCCTCGAACGTATCTCCATGCGCAACAAGCTCAAGGAATACACCTCGAACCTCGAAAAGATGATCAACGAGAAGTCCGCGCAGCTCGTGGAGGCCGAACGCCAGCTCGCCGCCCGGCAGGTGGTGGACGGCTTCGCCTTCGGGATGCATTCGCTCGGCTCCTCCATGACCGGCGAGCAGCAGGCGTTCAACGAACTGCCCTGCTTCATCGCCATGCACGACCGGTTCATGGAAATCCTCGCCATCAACGACCTGTACCGCGAACGCCTCGGCAATCTCGTGGGGCATCCGAGCTGGGAACCCTACGTGCTGAACAGCAACGAGGCCATGATCCCCGTGGAACGGGCCATCGTGGAAGGCCGCGGCGCGCGGACCGAACAAATCCTGCGCGACAGGAACGGCAAGGAAATTCCCGTGCTGGTGCATACCGCCCCCATCCTCAACAACGAAGGCGAAGTGGAACTCGTCCTCGAACTGAGCGTGGACGAGCAGGAAAGCCGCCGTCTCCGCGAGGAACTGCGCGTCACCCGCGAGCGGTTCCGCCAACTGTTCGAGGAAAGCCCCTGTTACGTCTCGGTGGTCAACCGCGATTTGCAGGTGCTCGAAGCGAACCGCGCCTTCCGCCACACCTTCGGCATGCAGAGCGGCAAGCCCTGCCACGAACTGTTCGCCGGTTCCGCCACGATGTGCGACGAATGCCCGGTGCAGCGTTCCTTCCAGGACGGCAAGCCCTACCACACCGAAAAGGTGGTCATCGACCACGAAGGCCGCCCGGTCAACGTGCTCGTCTGGACCGCCCCCCTGCGCGACACCTCGGGCAACATCACCGAATGCATCGAGATGGCGACGGACATCACGGAACTGCGCCAGTTGCAGGACCGTCTGGCCTCGCTCGGTCTGCTCATGGGCTCCACGGCCCACGGCATCAAGGGCATGCTCACCGCGCTGGACGGCAGCGTCTACCGCCTCGGTTCCGGCATCGACAAGGGCGACGAGGTCCGGACCCGCGATTCCCTCAAGGACATGCGCCAGCTTGTGGGCAGGCTCCGCAAGATGGTGCTCGACATCCTGTATTTCGCCAAGGAACGCAAACTCGACTGGAACATTCTGGTCGCGGAGGAGTTCATGCGTTCCGTGGTTTCCACCGTTTCGGACAAGGCCGCCGAAGCGGGCGTCTCCATGACGCTGGAGGTGGACGGCGATCCCGGCACCTTCGAAGCCGACGGCACGGCCCTCAGCCCCGCGCTGGTCAACCTCCTCGAAAACGCCGTGGACGCCTGCCGCGCCGACGGCTCCAAGAAGGAGCACCACGTCCGCGTGACCGTGGCCGGACACCCCGACGCCGTGGAATTCCGCATCGAGGACAACGGCATCGGCATGACCGAGGAAACCCGCGCCAAGCTGTTCACGCTGTTCTTCTCTTCCAAGGGGAAGGGCGGCACGGGCATCGGCCTGTACGTCGCCCGTCAGGTCGTCATGCAGCACGGCGGCAGGATCGAAGTGGCCTCGACCAAGGGCGAAGGCAGCGCCTTCACCGTCATGATGCCGCGCATCCTGGCGAAGTAGCACAACAAACCCTGGCTTGTCGCCGGTTTGCATACAATCCATTGGAGGATATCGTGAACAGACTCATTCTCTGCGCGCTGGCCGTCGCCGGCCTGTGTCTCCCCGCTCTGGCCGCCGATCCCACCCCGGAACAGAAGGCCCTCATCGAAAAGCCCATGACCATGAACAACACGGGCAACGAAAAGAAGCAGGTGATCTTCAACCACAGCGCCCATGCCAAGACCGACTGCGCCTTCTGCCATCACAAGGATGTGGACGGCAACATCTACGTCGGCTGCGCCGCCAAGGGCTGCCACGACAACTTCGACAAGAAGGACAAGAGCGAGCACAGCTACTACCAGATGGCTCACAACAAGAAGGTCGAAAAGTCCTGTATGGGCTGTCACCAGAAGGCCGCCGCCGACAATCCCGAGCTGAAGGAAAAGTTCAAGGGCTGCAACCCCTGCCACCCGAAGAAGTAACGAACGGCTGAAAATCGGGGGAAAAGGGGGATGGAACCTCTTCTGGAGGAGGGTTCTCCCCCCCATCCTTCCCTTTTCCAAGACGTTCGGTTTATCGAATCCCTGTCCGCCGCTTTCCCGCTCCCTTGAGGCCGGGTAAGCGGCGGCGCGCGTTTTTCCGCCGACGCGGTTACGGCGTCATGGTTCCCGTTCGTCCTCCGCGGGCTTGAGGCCAAAAGAAAGAGGGACGTTCCGTGCAAGTCCCTCCGGGGTCGGAAAGGCCGCCGTCCGGTAAGGTCGGGAATGCGGCGTGTTCTGAAAGAAAGCCGAGAAGGCCGCCCCGAAGAGGACAAGGCGCGCCCGCAAGGCGGCTGTTCAGGCCTTGCGGGCACGCGCAGGAAACGTTTTTTGCCGCTTGTAGGGCCTTCCGACGGATCGGGTGCGGTGCCCTGCGAGGCATCGCCGCCGGTTCCTTCGTCCTAGGCTTTCGCGTACGGCTTCGGCCCTTCAATATAATAGTCGTCGCCCTCGGCGTCGCCCACCACGATGACGGGGAAATCCACCACATCCATCGCGGCCAGCGCTTCCGGGCCGAGTTCGGCGTAGGCCAGCACCGTGTAGCTGCGGATGCACCGGGACAACAGCGCACCGGCTCCGCCGGTCGCCGCAAAATAAACCGTCCCGCAGCGCCGCATCGCATCCTTGACCGCCTGCGAGCGGTTGCCCTTGCCGATCATGCCGGTCAGCCCCTGCTCCATCAGGCGGGGGGCGTAGGCGTCCATGCGTCCGGCGGTGGTCGGCCCGGCGGACCCGATGGCCTGCCCCGGCTTGGCCGGAGACGGGCCGACGTAATACACAATCTGATCCCGCAGGTCCACGGGCAGGGGTTCGCCCCTGTCCAGCGTTTCCACCATGCGCTTGTGCGCGGCGTCGCGGGCCGCGTAGATGGTCCCCGTGATGAGGACCCTGTCACCGATATGCAGCGAACGCACCTTTTCCTGAGTCAGGGGCGTCGTCAAACGAATGGGCTCAGACACTGCAACTCTCCCGAAGCGCTTCCCAGCGCGTGTTTCCCCGCAATGGTCCGGGGCCGGGCGGGAACGGCTCCCGCGCCGATTCCTGAAATGTTCCGCAGGAGTACGGAGACGGCCCCCTACAGCTCGGCTTCCGCGTGCCGGGCGGCGTGACAGTTGATGTTCACCGCCACGGGAAGGCTCGCGATGTGCGTGGCGCAGAACTCCACGTTCACCTTGAAGGCCGTCACCGTCCCGCCGAGGCCCTGCGGCCCCGTCCCGAGATCGTTCAGCAGGCCGCACAGCTCCTCTTCCAGAGCCGCGTAGCGGGGATCGGCGTTGCGGGTGTCCACGTCGCGCATGGCCGCACGCTTGGCGCACAGGCCAGCCAGTTCCAGATTGCCGCCGATGCCCACGCCGACCACCATCGGAGGACAGGGGCTCGATCCGGCGGCCCGCACGGTGTCCACCACAAATTGCTTCACGCCCGCGATGCCGTCGGCCGGGACGAGCATCCTGAGGGCGCTCTTGTTCTCGCTGCCCGCGCCCTTGGGGGCCAGCTTCAGACGGATGCGATCGCCGGGGACCAGCCGGACGTGCAGCACGGCGGGCGTGTTGTCGCCCGTGTTTTTGCGTTCGAACAGCGGCTCCGCCACCGACGATTTCCGCAGATACCCTTCCGTATACCCTTTGGCGACCCCGGCGTGTACGGCGTCCTCGAAGGAGCCGCCCACGACGTGCACATCCTGCCCGACCTCGGCGAACACCACGGCGAGGCCGGTGTCCTGACAGATGGGCGTACGTTCCGACGCGGCGATGTCCGCGTTCAGCAAAAGCTGACGCAGCACATCCTTGCCGGAGGGCGACGCCTCCCGCTCCACAGACGCCTCGATGGCCCGGTACATCACGTCCGGCAGGCGGCAACAGGCGGCGACGGCCAGTTCCGCAACGGTATCCGTTATGGCTGAAACATGTATTTCGCGCACGGCACTATCCTCAAACAGAAAGACGTAACAGACGATCATACCCCTGACGCACACTCTGGAGCGCAAAGGCCTTTCCCAGAGAACCCACACGTATCACGCGAAAAGGCGGCGCACAAGCGCCTTCGAGGGAAACCGTTTCCCGCATTCGGGGCACGGTTTCCCCATCTTGCCGGACGTGGGCGAAACGGGTATGATTCCGCGCTTGAGACAAAAACGACGCCCGAGACGGCGTCGACAGCAACCATAACCATCAGGATAGGCCTCATGAGCAACCATTTTGAAGGACTTGGCAAAACCTGGCTGACCTTTTTGAACGATCCCGAGAAGGAAGTTCCCGCCATCGTCATGCAGGTGATGGAAAAGGGGAAAACCCGTGATTGTTGGCAGCGCAAGGACTCCAAGGCGGAAACCATGGTCCTGGCCTGGCCGGTGGAAACAGCCTTCCGCGCGGGCGTCACGATCCACGGGAAGAAAGACGACAAGCTCCGCCCCGTTTCGGCCTATCCCCTGCTGGAAGGGATCGCCAACGACATGACCGTAGAGGAAGTCGCCCCCTGGAAAAACGGGACGGAAGGCGAAATTTCCGCCTGCTGCAACGAGGGGGCCAACCCGGTATGGTTCTACTCCCCGTTCCTGTTCCGCGACAGTGAGGACCTCACCCCCGGCGTGCGCCATACCTTCCTCGTCGCCGGGCTCGCCTACGGCCTGCGCCGTGCGCTTCTCGACGAAATGAGCATCACGGAAGGGCCGGAATACGAACGTTTCGTCGCCGAATGGCTGGCCCACAATCCCGGCAAGGCCCGCATCGACGCCCCGCAGCTCACCGTGGACCTCAAGGGTGCCCGCATCCTCGTCCCCGGAGAGGTCGCCTGTGAATATCAGGTCCGCGTCCCCGTCACCTCCGTGGAGGAAATGCAGTTCGGGGAAGAAAAAATCTATATGCTGATCGTGGAGTTCGGCCTCAACACGCCGAACCCGCTCCGCTTCCCGCTCTACGCCCCCGAACGCGTCTGCAAGATCGTCCCCAAGGCCGGAGACGAAATCGACGCGATCATCTGGCTGCAGGGCCGCATCATCGACTGATCTTCCCAGCCGCAGGCTTCGGAGTCCGCCATGTCCATGCACGTCATTGAAGACTATATCGAAGAGGCCGTACGGGCCGTATCCCATTCCGACATGTCCGTTTCCGAAAAACGGAACATGATCTTCTCGCTCTTTCGGCTTGAGGAATACGGCGACTGCGGATTCACCAACCTGCGGACCCTGCCGGAAATGGTGGCCTGTCAGTACACCTTCGTCTTCGACAAGACGCGGATGTTCGACTACGAAGCGAGGCGGGAGTATTACGACACCCTTTGCGATCAGGGCGGCTCTTCGCAGGGCGATCCCTATGCCCCCTTCATCCGCAACCCGCTGACCGGCGACTGGACGCCGCTTCCCGACAAGGTCTGCGTGGACAGCGGGTCCGAGACGTGGCGGGGCATGGTGGCCGTCGGAGCCATCACCGGCGAGGGTGCGAAGCCCGTGGAACGGCTGGACGATCTGGAGGTGCTGCGGAAAACGAAGAAGCTCCTCGGGCGGCTGAACGCGTATCTCATGCAGGCGCACGGCGTCCTGTTCCTCCTTTCGGGAGCCATCGACAGGCTGCCGGAGGAGGAATTCCCCGAACACTTCGGCATGACCAAACAAACCTTTGAAGACGAGTACGGCGACTAGCCGCCCCGTTTCAGGACGGGCCGCCGTCGGACGGTCCGTACAGCGACTTTTGATAAGGACACAGACAATGCGCAGCGAAAAAATGACCCACGGCCTCGAAAAAGCCCCCCACCGTTCCCTCCTCTATGCGCTCGGCCTGACCCGCGAAGAGCTCAGGCGCCCGCTCATCGGCGTGGTGAACGCCGCCAACGAAGTGGTTCCGGGGCATCTGCACCTCGGCAAAATCGCCGAAGCGGTCAAGGCGGGCATCCGCATGGCCGGAGGCACGCCCATGGAATTTCCGGCCATCGCCGTGTGCGACGGTCTCGCCATGAACCACGAGGGCATGCGCTTCTCGCTGACCTCGCGCGAAGTCATCACCGATTCCATCGAAATCATGGCGACCGCCCATCCGTTCGACGCGCTGGTATTCATTCCCAACTGCGACAAGATCGTGCCCGGCATGCTCATGGCCATGATGCGCCTGAACCTGCCCTCCATCATCATGAGCGGCGGCCCCATGCTGGCCGGTCGGAACAACACCGACCTCATCAGCGTCTTCGAAGGCGTGGGCGCGGTTCGCAACGGCACCATGACCGAGGACGAGCTGGAGGACCTGACCGAAAACGCCTGTCCCGGCTGCGGTTCCTGTTCCGGCATGTACACCGCCAACACCATGAACTGCCTCTGCGAAGCGATGGGCGTGGCCCTGCCCGGCAACGGCACCACCCCCGCCGTATCCGCCGCCCGCATCCGCCTCGCCAAGCAGGCGGGCATGCAGGTTATGGAACTGCTCGAAAAGAACATCCGTCCCCGTGACATCGTGACCGCCCAGTCCGTCCACAACGCCGTGGCGGCCGACATGGCCCTCGGCGGCTCCACCAACACGACCCTGCACCTGCCCGCCGTGTTCGGCGAGGCCGACCTGTCCCTGTCGCTGGACATCTTCGACGAAATCAGCCGCAAGACGCCCAACATCTGCAAGCTCTCCCCCGCCGGGACGCAGCACATCGAAGACCTGCACCGCGCGGGCGGCATCCCCGCGGTCATGGCCGCCCTGCTGGAAAAGGGCCTCGTACACGGCGAAGCCCTCACCGTCACCGGCAAGACCGTGGCCGAGAACCTGAAGGACCTCAAGGCCCGCATCCTCGATCCCGACGTCATCCGCGCCGACCATCCCTACAACAAGGAAGGCGGCATCGCCATCCTGCGCGGCAATCTGGCCCCCGAGGGCGCGGTGGTGAAACAGTCCGCCGTGGCCCCCGAAATGATGGTCCGCGACGTGACCGCCCGGGTGTTCAACAGCGAAGAGGAAGGCGTGGAAGCCATCCTCGGCGGCAAAATCAAGAAGGGCGACGTGGTGGTCATCCGCTATGAAGGCCCCCGCGGCGGTCCGGGCATGCGTGAAATGCTGACGCCCACCTCCGCCATCGTGGGCATGGGCCTTGGTGCGGACGTGGCGCTGATCACCGACGGTCGGTTCAGCGGCGGCAGCCGCGGCGCGGCCATTGGGCACGTGTCCCCCGAAGCGGCCGACGGCGGCCTCATCGGCCTCGTGCAGGACGGCGACACCATCCACATCGACATCCCCGCCCGCAAGCTGGAACTGCTGGTTCCCGAGGCGGAAATCGAGGAACGCCGCAAGCACTTCGTGCCGGTGGAAAAGGACGTGAAGTCCCCGTTCCTGCGCCGCTACGCCAAGCTGGTGACGTCCGCGTCCACCGGCGGCGCGTACAAGAAAATCTGACGAAAACACACCGGGGAACGGAGCGCGCATCGTTCCGTTCCCCGAACCTTCCCGGAACCAAGGCCTGTTTGCCGCAGCCTTCTTGACCAGCTTGCGGGAACGCCGTTCAACCCATCACGGAAGGCGCGCCCTGTGTGCGCCTTCTTTTATGCCCGACAGCCAACATGCCCATTTCGGAGGCCATTGGGGCATGTCCTGCCGCCCTTCGTATGAGCGCCCTGCCCTTCAACCTTCATGAACTCAACGGACGCCCCTCAGCGAGGCCGTATCAAACTTTTTATGTTCTTTTTTCATCATTAAAATGAATGAGATAAAAATCAAGAACAATTTTTTTCTCTTTTTCCCGTTTTTTCCGTTGACAGCAAGGGATGTTTTTTATAAACAGTTCTGGCTGTGCAGCTGTGGCGAACAAAAACAAAACAGCGACAACAGACGTCCCCATCGTCTAGCCGGCCCAGGACAGCGGCCTTTCACGCCGTCAACAGCGGTTCAAATCCGCTTGGGGACGCCAAAGAAAAATCAAGCACTTACATTTTCATGTAAGTGCTTTTTTTCGTTGTGGGGCAAATCTGCCCCACGCTCTGCCCCACAGATTTTCAAAAATTTATGGGTCTACAGGGTCTACTACCAGAGTTCATGAGGCAATATACGAAGCGTGAAATCATCCTCTGTGCCGATAGCGACACGAAGACACAAGGGAATGTAGACCTGTACGATCGCGTGAGCCTCATCCACTTCGACAAGATTACGGACTTTTTCACCAAGAACCTGAAGTAATCTCTAAAAAACGACGAGGGAACCCGCCGCTCCCCGGTCGGGTTCCCTCGTCATACGCAAGGCCAAGAACATGTAGAACGCCGTCTTTCAAACCGGCAATCCCCGCTGATCGGCTGTCTTTTTCCCGTTTATGGGCGTCATCCCCCTGATTCCAGCCGAATTCATCCCCGTAAGCCTGCCGACGCCCATCGCCTGCGACCTCGCCGTATCCAATGGCATGACCGGACAAACGGTCACGCCAGCGGCGTGGATCAACTTCATGGCGACCCTGATGATCACGATCAGCTTTTCACTCTTCGCCAAGGCGGCGGGTCGCAAAGCCTGAACCGGCCCCTTCGTCCTGACGCCGCTCCCCACGTTCGCTTCAACCGCCGTGACCTTACGGAGCTGCAACGCCGCTGGGCACGGCGTCGCCTACGCCTTGCGGGACGGGATGCCGAGAGCCTTCATCTTGAGGTACAGCGTGTTCCGGGAAAAGCCGAGCAGCTTGGCGGCCCGCGTCTTGTTGCCGCCGGTCACCGTCAACACGGACTCGATGGCCCGCTTTTCCGTTTCCTCCTGCATGGCCTGAAACGAAAAGTTTCCCTGCACCTCGACGGAGGGCGTTTCCCCCCGCTGTCCCGAAAGCAGACGTTCGGGCAGATGGCGCGGGGTCAGCTCCAGTTCGTCCTCGTCCATGCAGCAATAGGCATAGGCGAGCACGTTCTTGAGTTCGCGGATATTACCGGGCCAGCGATACAGCATGAACAGTTCGAGCACTTCCGGCGACAGATGCACCTCAAGTGCTTTCTGCGGGCCGCAGATGCCCTCGATAAGCTGCATGATCAGGGCTGGAATGTCACCCCGGTGCTCACGCAGCGGCGGAAGGCGCAGTTCGAGAATGTTCAGCCGGTGGTACAGATCCTCCCGGAACTGCCGTCTGCGCACCAGCTCGGGAAGGCTTCGGTTCGTCGCCGCAATCAGCCGGAAATCCGAATACTCGCTCTCGCCCATGCCGATCTTCTGGATTTCGTTGCTCTCCAGAACGCGCAGGAGCTTGGCCTGCAAATGCAACGGCAGTTCCCCTATTTCATCAAGAAAAATTGTACCGTTGTTCGCCAACTCGAACTTGCCCTTCTTTCCGCCCTTCTTCGCGCCCGTGAAAGCCCCCTCCACGTAGCCGAACAGTTCCGACTCCGCCAGCTCCCGCGGCAGCGCGGCGCAGTTCACCGAGACGAACGAGCCGTTCGCGCGCGGGCTTGCCCTGTGGATCGCCTGTGCGAACAGTTCCTTGCCCGTACCGCTCTCTCCAAGGATGAGTACCGGCTCCCGACTGCGCGCGAACCGGACCCCCATTTTCTTGAGTTCCTGCATGGCGCTGGTGTCGCCCACCAAGTCCTCGAACGTGCGCAGCCCGCCGCCGTGTGTGGGTTCCTGGGAAATGAAATACCCGGACTTGCGCTTGAGCTGCTGAAGGCTGCGCAACAGTTCGTCAATGCGGCTGTTTTCGTGCGTCGTGGCAATGACTTCCGATACGCAGCACACCAGATTCCCGGCGTCGTCCACAATCGGATATCGGCGGCACAACGCTTCGATGCCATTGTAGGAAATGCTGGCAACCGTGTTGACTCGCCGTGTCGCCAACGAACTGAGCACGCCCGCCTTGCCTGTGCGGAACAATTCATCGATCTTCTTGCCCACGGCGGACTCCGACGGATCCATACCGTAAATCTCGTAACAGGACTTGGAAAGATAGCGGACCGTTCCCGTAGGGTCCGTAATCGAAATCCCGATGCTCAAGGCATCGAGCATGCGGAGAAACAAAGGGTCTTCAAGCAGACGCGTGAAGTCCTCATCCGAGGTAATGGAGAAAGGGATATTCATGACAACCTCATGGCCCCTGCGACGGGGTACGGTAGGACACTTTTGTCATACATATAGGACAATATCTATTAAATATACAATATATTCAATGTGATACATATATTGTCCTACAATACTGACAAATGACACTTCTGTGAAGTCTTTTGCGGGCCAACTCCCCGATTTTTCAGGATGCGCTTTTTCTGGAACAGGGCTTGCAATTTCCATGACAAATCCACGCCCCACAGGGCCCGGCCTCGCGTCAACCTCAAAGACGGAGTTTTGTCATGGGAAGCGGTTTTGAAAATCTCATCCTCTTCGGCCTCCTTTCGCTGATGCTGCTCATCGGCACGTTCCTGCGCGCCAAGGTCAAGCTGTTCCAGACCTATCTGGTGCCGGCCAGCATCATCGGCGGCCTCATCGGATTCGCCATCGTCTCGACGGGCTGGCTCAAGTTCGGGAACTGGGAGATCACGAGCACCAGTTTCAACTGGTTCCTGTTCCATGCCTTCAACATCAGCTACATCTCGCTGCTGCTCACCCGGCCTCGAGGTGATCAGCAGCATACCTCGAAGGATATCGTACGCGGCGGCATGTGGCAGACGCTCATCTGGACCATCAGCCTCCCGGCTCAGGCGCTCATCGGCGGCGCGGTGATCTGGCTCTACAACCTCGTCACCGGCAACAGTCTGAGCGAGTTCATCGGCATGATCGCGACCCACGGCTACACGCAGGGCCCCGGACAGGCATACGCCTTCGGCACTCTCTGGGAAAAGGGCGGCATCGCCGACTGCGCCACCGTCGGGGTCATCTATGCGGCGCTCGGCTTTCTGTCGGCGGCCATCGTCGGCGTTCCCATCGCCCGCTGGTTCGTCCGCAAGGGGCTCAACGCCAACAAGTCCGGCGCGTCCATGACCCACGAATTCCTCACCGGCGTCATGGACGAGGGTTCCAAGGCCACCAACGGCCGCGAAACCACCCACGCCTCCACCATCGATACGCTGGCCTTCCATCTGGCCCTCGTCGGCATCGTCTACCTCGTCACCTACGCCGAATTGAGCTGGGTCGAAGCGCACATCAAGCCGTTCTTCGATCAGTACAAGTGGCTCAAGGGCTTCGGCGCGACCCTCAGCATGCCCATGTTCTTCATCCACGGCCTCATCGTGGCGTGGCTGCTCCGCACACTGCTGCTCAAGTGCGGCGCGGGCAGACTCATGGACCCCGTCGTTCAGACCCGCATCACCGGCACCGCCGTGGACTATCTGCTTACCGCAACCCTGATGTCCATCCACCTTGTGGTGCTCAAGCAGTACATCGTCCCAATCTTCCTCGTGGCCTTCACCGTGACCCTGTTCACGCTCGCTCTCAACCTGTGGTTCGGACGCCGCACCAACTACGGCCCCGAGCGCGTGCTCTGCCAGTTCGGCTGCTGCTGCGGCTCCACTGCCACCGGCCTGCTCCTGCTTCGCATCATCGATCCCGACTTCAGCACGCCCGCCACACTCGAACTCGCCTTCTTCAACGTGGGCATCCTCGTCACCTGCGCGCCCGTCCTGTACTTCTTCGCCCCCGCCTTCTACACCTTCACGGGCATGGAAATCCTCATGATTTACGGCACGATCACCATCATCGCCACCGCCGCCATGTTCGCCCTCCGACTGGTCGGGCAAAAGCAGTGGTAGCGTTCCGCCGTCCTCCGACATCACCCCCCACAGCCACGATCGAAAGGCTTTCAACAAGGAACAACCCCATGCTCACGAAGACGCATACGATCATCACCTGCCCGGAAATCCTCACAATGGACGACGAACACCCCACCGCCGAAGCCGTCTGCATCAGCGAAGAAACCATTCAGGCCGTGGGTACGCTGGCGGAACTCCGGGCCTTCGCTCCGCAGGGAACCGCCGAAATCCACTTCAAGGAAGGCGTGCTCCTGCCCGGCTTTATTGATTCGCATAGCCATCTGTCCATGTACGCACAGTGCCGTACGCAGTTCTTTTGCAACAATGACTATGGGACCGTCGAAAGTCTGCTCGCGGCGTTCCGCGAACACGCCGCCGCGCAGCCCGATGCCGAATGGGTGCTCGGTTACTGCTACGACGATACGGGACTTGCGGAACAACGCCATCTTACCCGGCATGATCTCGATGCGGTCTGCGCCGACCGTCCCGTCTTCGTTTCGCACATCACCAGCCATATGGGGTATGGGAATACGCTCGCTCTGGAGAAACTCGGCGTCACCGCCGACCTGAGCATCGAAGGCGGGAAGATCATGATCGGGGCCGACGGAAAACCCGAGGGACTTCTCAAGGAAAACGCCTATTTCGCCATGTTCCAGAAAATACCTTCCTGCTCTCCCGAACAGTTGCCGAAAATGATCGAGCAGGCCATCGCGGACTACAACCGGGCCGGATTCACGATGTTTCAGGACGGAGGCATCGGACTCAGCAACGGACCGCACGCCATCCTCCGGGCCTACAACACGCTGGCCCGGGAAGCCCGCATGAACGCCAGAGGCTATCTGCACTTCATGTCCAACATTATGGACGAAATGCTGGAAAGAGGAACATGGAACCTTCCGGTTTCAACATATCTGTACTACGGCGGCGTCAAATCGTTCGCGGACGGCTCCATCCAGTCTCTGACCGCCGTGCTCGGGGAACCCTACGCCTGCAAGCCCGGCTTTTGCGGGGATCACGTGCTCACGCCCGAACAAATCAGCGAGCTCATCGTCAAATACCACTGCAAGGGCGTCCCGGTCGCCTTTCACGCCAACGGCGATGCGGCCATCGAATTCGTACTGCAAGGCTTTGAGAAGGCGTTGAAGCTGTATCCCAAACGGGTGCCCGGAGACATGATCATCCATGTCCAGATGGCGAGCGACGAGCAGCTTGCCCGCCTGCACGCCTGCGGCGTCACGCCGACGTTCTTCGTCCGCCACGTGAACGTCTGGGGAGAACGCCACGTCAATCTGTTCATCGGCGAGAAACGCGCCTCGCGGCTTGATCCCTGCGGATCATGCGTACGGATGGGCATTCCTTTCGGTCTGCATGTGGATTCCCCCGTGCAGCCGGTGGACGCGATCCGTTCCATCCACACCGCCGTCAACCGCACCACGGCGGCGGGCCGCGTTCTCGGCCCCGAACAACGCATCCCGCCGCTCGAGGCCCTCAAGGCGTACACCGTCAACGCCGCCAAATGCAGCGGCATGGACGGCGTCGTCGGCAAGATTGCTCCCGGCTATTATGCCGATTTCGTACAGCTTTCCGGCAATCCGCTCACTCTGGCGCCCGAATCCATCGAGTCGCTCTCCGTCCTCAGAACCATTTCCGGAGGCCGCCTCGTCCATACGGCCTGACCCCTTTCCTCCCCCCATAAACCGCGGCTGCCGGTCCCTCCCCACTTTCGGACCGGCAGCCGCATCTTTTTGTATACGGCATACGACACGAGAAAACATTTGCTTTTCATATGCGGAGGCGTCATGCTTACTGGCAAGCCTGCCGTAAACATTCCCATGCGGGACGAACGGCATCAGGCCCTGCCGCGGATTTCCTGATCCTGCCCGTCCTCTCGCACACTTGCTTCCGGTTTTCATGACCCGCCGCAATCAGCGCAGAACAGTCCTTTTTCTTTCAAAAAGTCATCCCGGATGCCCATGAGCGTCCTAGGCTCAGGACTCATTAATTGTAAAAAGTAAAAAAGTTGGTTAGTTGTGCTCATGGAGGACACAATGAGCCAACTTTTCTATCTTTCCACAGAACAGCTTGAACGCATCAAGCCATTCTTTCCTCGTTCACATGGCATTTCACGCGTCGATGACCTGAGAGTTCTCAGCGGAATCATTTATGTCATCAGTATGGCCTGCAGTGGAAGGATGCTCCTCGTGGGTATGGCCCTTATAAAACTCGTATAACCGCTTTGTGCGCTGGAGTCGCATGGGCATATTCAATAACATTTTTGCAGAGCTTGCAGAAGCGGCGGGCAATGATGGTCGATTAATGATTGACGCCACACATCTTAAAGCTCACCAAACAACTGCAAGTCTGCTCAGAAAAGGGCTCTTTCCCAATGTATCGGACGCACAAAAGGAGAGTTGAATTCAAAACTCCATGCAGTATGTAACGGTAATGGAAAACCTTTGGCCCTGGCGCTCACAGCAGGTCAGGTGAGCGATTATAAAGGCACAGCCATTCTTTTGGACTCCTTGCCTGAAGCCAAAGAACTCCTGGCGGATCGCGGTTACGACGCAGTATGGTTTCGTAACGCCTTGT
Organism: uncultured Bilophila sp.; assembly: GCA_902373525.1. Classification (GTDB taxonomy): domain Bacteria; phylum Desulfobacterota; class Desulfovibrionia; order Desulfovibrionales; family Desulfovibrionaceae; genus Bilophila. Next base: position 37,109 of record CABKMN010000015.1, read on the forward strand.
TGGACAAAGGCATGACGCCATGTATTCCGTCAAAAAAGAACCGGAAGCAGCCCGTATACCATGATAAAAACCTTTACAGGCAGAGACGCAAAATTGAGATTATGTTCGGTCGCCTCAAGGACTGGCGCAGGATTGCCATGCGTTACGATCGGTGCGCACACACTTTCTTTTCAGCAATATGTCTCGCCTGTGCCGTTATCTTTTATCTTAACTAATGAGTCCTGAACCTAGGTACAAAGAAGAATACCAAGGTCTAAAACACCTTGGCATTCTTTGTTTTTTCTTTCCAGTATGGTTTCCCGAAGTCCAGCCCCGCCCGCTTGCGTCCAAACATTTCATGGGTATATCCGTAGGTAGAAATCTGGTACGGCATTTCTGATACCTACATGAATAACATCTCTGAATCAAAAATATTTTTATCCATGTGGGTATCTCCTCGTCCAACGACAGCCAGGGAGTGCCCATGCCTCTTACCGATACCCAATGTAAGAGGTCACCCAAGATGAGAATTTGTTGCAGTCAATTTGAGAATGTGAACTTGTGAAAAATTCGATCGACACGATGTTTGAGTATGGCGAAAAAAGGCTCCTGTCTTTGGAGCCTTTTTTCGTTCATCAGAAGTTAGGGAAAAGGATGTTCCTCCCCTATCGGCCCCCGTCCCGGTGGCGGTTCCAGGGATAACGCGAGCGGACGGACGGATCGCCCACAGCAGGAGACGTGGAATGCCCCCTGCGTCTGACACATACACGGACCGCCGGTCCCGCCCGCGTTCCCTTTCGGGGCACGCGCCAACCCGACGTGGGACGATTCGCCGGATGCCGCTGCCGGTACCTCTCCGGCCCTTGGACCGCCCTTCTCTCCGGACACCCTTTGGGGCGGCTGTACTCCATCAGGTGAAGAAGCTCCTGTCGTCTCCAATCCTACTTTTCCTCTTCCGTTTTAGAGATGCAATCAGGGCTGTGTAGACGGAAAAAGGAAATCAGAGCTCTATAATTGATGGTGCGTAACGTCTCATACCGCATTCAGGTTATTTTTTTGCGGCGCGTGTTGACATCCAAACCGCTTTGGATCAGAGACTGAAGCTATCGTGAACCGCGCTTTGAGCTTATACGACAGTTCGATGCGGCTTCAACGCCTGTTTTTCCGTCCGTCTTCCGGGCGTCGTTTTCCACATCGCGGTCCGCGTCCTGCCGTGGTTTCCGCAATACGGAGTCTCTATGAAAAGCTGCAATGTCTTTCTGGCTCTCGTTCTGGCAACCCTCCTGCTCGTATTCGGCGTCTGGCTGCTCGCCTTTTTCCGTTCCACGATCACGCCCAAGCGGATCGCCGCGGAACAGGCCGGTCCGGGCCGTGAGGTCGTTCTGCCTACGGCGCAGCCGTTCTTCAATCCGCCGCGCCCTGAAGACGCCCCGGAAAGCATCCGGGCGGAGGTGATGCTCGGCTACAAGATCATGACCGAGACGAAACGCTACGCCGGGCAGTACGCCAAAAACGATCTTTCCTGCTCCAGTTGCCACTTTGACGGCGGCAGGAGCCTGAACACCATTTCGCTTGTGGGCGTCGGAGCGACTTATCCTCGCTATCGCAGCAGGCAGGCCTACACCGTCGACCTCGCCATGCGCACGCAGGACTGTTTCCAGCGCAGCATGAACGGCGCGGCCCCCGCGCTCGACAGCCAGGTCATGCAGTCCCTGCTGGTCTACATGCAGTGGATATCCAAGGACATCCCCATCTACGCCAAGCTCCCCTGGGCCCTGCCCGCCGATCTCGGCAATCCCCACAAGCCAGACGTCGCCAACGGCGCCAAGGTCTACGGCGACGTCTGCGCCAGATGCCACGGCCCCGAGGGACAAGGAACGCCCATCGCGCCGCCGCTCTGGGGCGACGGCTCCTACAACGACGGCGCGGGCATGAACCGCATCACCACCTTCTCGCTCTTCGTATGGCGCTTCATGCCCAAAAACGCGCCGTCCCTGACGCAGGAACAGGCCATCGACGTCGCCGGATTCGTCCACGAAAAGCCGAGGCCCGCGTTCGTCTCCACCGGCCCCGACAAGATAGAACGGCTCATCCCCCTGCCGGAAGGAAAGTAGGCCATGTTCTTTCCCATCCTGCACATTCCCGGTCTCGGCGACGGCATGACCATCGCGCTTGATGCCGTCCTGCACGTGCTCATCAGCCACGGGCTGGCCATCGGGCTCGTCACCATGCTCGTGCTGTTCCAGACGCTGACCTATCTGGGCAAGGGTGCCTTCTGGGCGCGGATAAGCCGGAGCCTGCTGGGTCCCGCCGTGGTCGTCACCACCTCGGTCGGCGCGGTCACCGGCGTCGGCATCTGGTTCATCACCGGGGCGCTGGCTCCTGAGGGGATCGGCTCGCTGATCCATCTCTTCTTCTGGCCGTGGTTCATCGAATGGGGGGCCTTCACCTCGGAAGTGGTGCTGCTGCTCGTCTACTACTTCCTGTGGGATCGGCTGGCCCAAAAACGACCGGGACTGCTGGTCGCGCTGGGCTGGGGCTACGTGCTCATGGCCCTCATGTCCGCCGTCCTGATCTCGGGCATCCTCGGCTTCATGCTGACGCCCGACGGCTGGCCGTGGGGACAGGGATTCCGGCAGGCCTACTTCAACCCGACCTTCATCCCGCAGTGCGTTCTGCGCGTGGCGGCGGGCATGACCCTCGGGGCGCTGTTCGTGGCGGCATGGGTGGCCTGGCGCTTCAGGGAACCCGAGGAACGCGGACGGGCGCTGCGCCTCACCGGCGCGAGCATGCTGGGAGCGTCCCTGATCGCCGCCGGAAGCGCCTTCGTCTATTTCTCCAGAGTGCCCATGACCTACCTCACCCACTGGAAGTTCGCGGTGGCGACCTCGGCCCTGTCGCAGAAGCCGGACCTCCTGCCCCTCGTCAACGGCGTGGCCGTCCTGTTCCTTCTGGGCACCGCGCTGACGGCGCTGTTCCGGCGTCCGGTCTGGTGCCGCCTGCTCTGCATCCCCACCGTCATCCTGTGCGTGGGGCTGGTGGCCGAATTCGAGCGTATCCGCGAATTCGTGCGCGGGCCGTACCTCCTGCCGGGCTACATGTACGCCAACCAGCTCCCGCTTGTGGAACATCTGGCCCTGACCGACGGAAACAAGGCGCTGCTGCCCCGAATCCGCTGGTTCAACGCCGAAAGCCCGTCCCCCGAAGCCGTGGCCGGACAAACCCTCTTCGCGGCCAACTGCGGGGTCTGCCATACGGAGGGAGGCATCAACGACATCCGGCAGCGTCTCGCCGGACGCACGCTCGACGGCGTCAACGCCATCATCGGCATCACCCAGAACCTCGCGCCGTTCATGACGCCGTTCACCGGGTCCGACGAGGAACGCCTGCTTCTGGCCAACTATCTCTACACCTCGGCCAACCCCGGCCCGCGCCCGGCCCCCTCGGCCTCCAAGGAGCAGCAGCCATGACCCAGTGGACCGATCTCTTTCTCCTGATGCCGCTGTCGGCGGACGGGCTGCACGGGCTGCTGTTCGTCACCTTCGGCCTGCACCTGCTGTTCGTCCTGCTGATGCTCGGGACCGCGCTCCTCGGCCTGCTGTTCTTCCTGCACAACAGGCTCGGCGGCGACGGGCCGCAACTCTGGAACCGGCACATCGTGGATTCGCATCTCGGCCTCAAGAGTCTGGCGGTCGTGCTCGGCGTCGCGCCCCTGCTCATCGTTCAGGTGCGTTACTCCCACGCGTTCTTCACGGCCACCGGACTGTTCTCGTATGCCTGGCTGGCGGTGATCCCGCTGCTGATCGCGGCCTTCCTGCTCATCGACGCCTTCGGGCACACCATGCAGGCCAGGGCGTGGCTGGCGGTGTTCTGCGGCGTGCTCGGCGTCGGCGCGCTGCTCACGGTCCCGGCAATCTTCACGGGCGCGCTCTCGCTCATGGAACGGCGGGGCGAATGGGCCGCGTTTGCGGACAAGGACCTCGGAGCCGGATTCGCGGCGCACTGGCTGCTGCGCTACCTGCACGTCATCGGAGCGGCGTTCGTGTTCGGTGCGGCCTTCCACCTCTTCTTCTCAACCGCCGACCATCCCGAAAAGGCGGTCCGCCTGCGGAACTGGCTTTTCGGCGCAACGCTTGTGCAGATCGTCATCGGCATCCCGCTGGTCTTCTCCGTAGCCGTCGGGCTGGACTGGCCCGTGATCGGAGCCGTGACCGTGGGCGTAGCCGCCGCCATGCTGGTCCTCCGGGTCCTGCGGCCCGCCGCCCCGTCCTCCGTCGCCGCCGGACCGCGCAGCCTGCTGATCCTCCTTCCGGTGCTCTTCGTCTCCATGCTCGTGGCCCGACAATTCCTTCAGGATCGGAGCCTGGCCCCGATTCACGAGCAGGCCGTGGCCGCCCGTCAGGAACGCGCCAAGGAGCTGGCTCCCTACCGTGAGCAGGCCCTCGCCGCGTTCACCGCCAAACTGAACACCGTGTACGACAACGGCGACACCATCTACGACGGGGCCTGCCAGCCCTGCCACGGCCTCGGCGGGCGCGGGAACGGCCCCGCCGCCGCGCGTCTGCTCATCCCCGCCGAAAACCTCACCGCGATCAGAGCGGACAGAAGCGTCATCTACACCACCCTGAAAGACGGGACGCCCGGCTCGGGCATGCCGTATTTCCGCCTCTACGACAGAGAAAAGCTGGAACGGGTTCTGGATACGCTTTCCGAACGCTTCTCCATGTTCGCGGCCACGCCGAAGCCGCAACCGGTCGGCCCCGCCGCCATGCAGGTCTGGAACGGGACCTGTGCGGTCTGCCACGGAACGGACGGCGGCGTCAGCGCCTTCGGGCACACCCTGCTCCCCGCGCCGCCGGACCTGCGCGTCTTCTCCCTGACGCCCGAACACGCGCTGGAAGTCATCACCAACGGCTATCCCGGAACGGCCATGCAGCCCTACCGGGACCTGCCCGACACGCTCAGAGCGGAACTCGCCGCAGTCAGCAACACGTTCCGGGCCGACCGGTAACCCCCCTCTCCCTCCGGCAACCATACCCCGCGGAACACGGCCTCCCGTCTTCCGCGGGGTTTTCCGTCCGGTCATACGGCGATACGGCCTTTCCCGCCCACCGAAGCGGAAACATTTTCACGTTTCGCCTTTTCCACCCATCCCACCTTCCTTCAAGACTTTCTGATTTCTCCCCTCCCGCTTTTCTCCACGAAAACGGCTTGCTTCGATTCCCGAAGCGCACAAGGGGCTTGCTTAAGGACTAAAGGTAAAGTAGTCTATTGGTCAAACCAATAACATGCCGCCGTCGACCATAGCGAACAACCCGCCTGCGGCATCAGGCGGGCTCCCCCAAACGGGTCTCGCCCGGACCCAGCGGAACAACGACGGCCTTTCGCGGAACGAAGCCCCATTGCCCGCGGTTTCCGAGACAGGAAGCCCGCCGCACACCCCCAACACCAAGGAGAAGCCATGTACACGTTGGCACACCTGCATGTCGTATGCCGGGATATGGAAAAAATGATCCGCTTCTGGCGCGAGGCGCTCGGTGCGGAATTCGTCGAATACCGGATTTTCGGGGACGACCCGGGGGCGATCATGCGCTTCGGCGGGCTGGAAATCTATTTCAAGGAAATCCCGCAGGCCAAGGAACTGCTGCCCGGTCAGGCCGGTTACGAGCATGTGGGAGTGTATGTGCCGCATCTCGAAACCGGTGTGGACCACCTCGTCAAAGGATTCGGGTGCACGCTGGCGTCCATGCCCGCCAATCAGCACCGCGTCGCCTTTGTCCGGGGCCCCGAAAACCTGATGCTCGAACTCATAGAAGCCTGATTCCCCCCCCTCGCGGGACCGTCCGGCATCCCCCCGCCGGGCGGTCCCGTTTCCTGCGGCGGGCAATCCCGGCGGCTCCTCCCCGCGTTCTCCGTCTGCCAAAACAAAACGGGAACGGCTCCCGTGGAACCGTTCCCGTCGCCTTGTGCAACCAACACAGGGGTTCGCCCCTTACGGGGGGAACACTTTATCGCGGCAGGGACTCCGCATAGATTTCGATGGTGTGCTTGACCTGCACGGGGTCGTTGTTGCGGGCCAGCATGTCGGAAAGCTGCATCATGCAGGCCGGGCAGCCCGTCGCCACGACGTCCGCGCCGCTGGCGATCACGTTGTCACGCTTGCGCTGGCCCATCTTGAGGGAGAGGTCATAATGCGACAGCGTGAACGATCCGCCGCAGCCGCAGCACCGGTTTGCCTCCGCCATCTCCACGAGGTTGTACTCGGGGTTCATGCGGATGAGATCGCGGGGCTGCTTGCTCACGCCGAGGGATTTCTGGAGGTGACAGGATTCGTGATACGTCACCTTGGTCTGCCCCTTGGCCGGGACCTTGGGGGCCACATGCAGCACGTCCACCAACAGCGCGTTGATGTCGATGGCCTTGGGGGACAGGATGTTGATCGCGTCGCGGTAGCGCGGGGGCAGGTTCTGGGAGAACTGGAGCCAGAATTCCTTGATCGCCACCGTGCAGGAGGAACACGGCGTCACGATGTAGTCGAAGTTCTGATCCTTCAGGATGTCCACGTTGTGCATGACCATCTTCTCGAAGCCCTGTCGATCCCCGGACGCCAGCGCGGGCATGCCGCAGCAGGCGAAGTTGTCGGACAGGAACACCCCGATTTCGTGATAGTCGAACACCTTGAGGCAGGCTTCGGAAACGTTGACGTAAATCTTGTCGCCGAGGCAGCCGGGGAAGAAGGCCACCTTGATGCGGCTCTTGCCCTTGGGCGTGTTCACCGCGCCGACCTTCGCGTGCAGGGGCGTTTCCGCAAGCTGCGGCATGTGGCGGTCGCCGAGGAGCGGCTTCAGCAACGGCGCGCACGCCGTGTTCTGCGGCTTGTCCTCTTTCTTGAGGACGAGGTTCTGGAACGGCGCGCTGAGGCGCATCAGCGTGCTGAACAGGCGCGGGTTGGGCAACAGCATGCGGAACGCGGCTTTCTTGACCGCCGGGAGGCCGAGGTATCCGGCGACGATGGCCCGCGCCTCAAGGAAAATGTCGGTCGTCTTCACGCCCGAGGGACAGTTCGCCTGACACGAACCGCACAGCAGGCAGCGGGACAGCTTTTCGTTCACGGCCTCGGGGTCTTCGATGATGCGGTGGGCAAGATTTTCGACAAGGGCGATCTTGCCCCGGGTCAGGTCGCCTTCGATGCGCGTCGTCAGATACATGGGACAAAACGCCTGACAGAACCCGCATTTCATGCAGGCGGCCAGTTTGTCGTCCAGAGCCATCAGGGCGTTGGCAAGTTGCGTGAGCTCGTCCATGAAACCATTCCTTCACGAATAAAAAAGTCCAAACCGGACGGCACCCCACCGGGTTCCGTCGTCCGCCGTTACGACGAAGAAACCCTAGATGCCGACGATCTTCGAGGCGTTGATCAGCTTCTTCGGATCGAAAGCCGAGCGCATGCGCCGCATATACGGGAGGGTTCCCTTTGAGGTTTCCAGTTCAAGCCACCGCTTTTTGGCGGTGCCGATGCCGTGTTCGCCCGACAGCGTGCCGCCGAGTTCCAGCGCCGCGTTGAACAGATCGTCCACGGCCCGCTCCACGCGGGCGAACTCTTCCTTGTCGCGCCGGTCGCAGAGGATGGACGGGTGCAGGTTGCCGTCTCCGGCGTGCCCGAAGGTGCCGATGGTCACATGATGACGGGCGGCGATCTTGTCGAGGACTTCCAGCATCGCGGGAATCTTCGAACGCGGCACCGTGGCGTCTTCCAGCATCAGCGTGGGACGGCAGCGGGCCAGCGCGGGAATCGCCACGCGGCGGGCTTCCCAGATTTTCGTCTTTTCCGCGGCGTCCTTGGCGACCACCACTTCGTTCGCGCCGGACTCCTTGAGGACCTTTTCCACGCTCAGGGCCTCGTCGGCGACCTGCGCCGGGTGCCCGTCCACTTCGATGAGCAGGATCGAACCAGCGTCGCGCGGCAGGCCGATGTTCACATAGTCCTCAACGTAGTTGATGGTGGCGTTGTCCATAAATTCCAGCGTACAGGGCACGACATGGGCGGCGATGATGCCGGCGACGGCCTGCGAGGCGCGCTGCACGTCCGGGAAAATCGCCATCATGGCCTTGGACGCCTTGGGGGGCATCACGAGCTTGAGGACGGCCTTGCTGGTCAGCGCCAGCGTGCCTTCGGAGGCGACGAGCAGTTCGGTAAGATTGTAGCCGTACGAGCAGCCCCGACCGCAGACGCCGGTGGTCATGGCTTCGCCCGTCTCGGTCAGGACTTCAAGGCCGAGGACATATTTCTTGGTGGTGCCGTATTTCAGGCCGCGCAACCCACCGGAATTTTCCGCGATGTTGCCGCCCATGGTGGACACGGACATGGAACCGGGATCGGGAGGATAGAACAGCCCGCGCGCGGCCACGGCGGCGGCGAGGTCTGCCGTCACGACGCCGGGTTCGACCACGGCGTACATTTCCTCCTCATTGATTTCGAGGATTCTGTCCAGACTGTTGGTCAGGATAATGACCGCATCGGTGCTGTCGGGAATCGTGCCGCCGCTCAGGTTGGTGCCCGAACCGCGGATGGTGATGGGGATGCCTTCTTCATAGCACTTCTGGATCAGGGGACCGAGCTGATCCGTGCGCGTCGGCCTGACCACGAGCCCGGGAACGACGGGAGGCAGCACGGCCGCGTCATAGGCGTAGTTCTGGCGATCCGCCTCGCCCGTCAAGACATTCTCCCGACCGATGATTTTTTCGATTTCCCTAATGAACGCAAGGCTTAACATGAGCACTCCCCATCATGAAAACAGTGGACACCGTATGGCGATCATCATACCGGAGGCGTTTTCCCCCTTCCGGTACTCCAAAGGACAATCATCACGGAATAAGCAGTCCCGAGAGCATAGACCATGCCACGCCTTTTTTCATTCATTGAACGCTCAACCCTTTCGAGTCATTACGATTATGTCTTTTCCGTTTCTTTCGTGATGAAATGTTTCTTCCGATTATTCTTACGGATTATACTTTTTCATACCCATTTTCTTTCAAAAGGGATATTCTCAACCCTTTTGCTTTTTTCGGCGCATTTCCCCTTTCTTTCGCCCTTCCGGGAACCTTTCCCGCCCCGCCGCCCTTCCGAAACCTCATTCCCATGCGGCGAACGATGCGCTACCATTCCGAAAAACACGATTTCCCCCCACCAACACCAAGGAGTCCGTCATGCTTGAACTCTTGAAGACCCGCCGCAGCATCCGTCACTTTACGGACGAGCCCGTTTCCCGCGAAGACCTCGACAAGCTGCTCAAGGCGGCGCTGCTGGCCCCCTCCGGCATGGGCAAGAAGCCCGTGGAATGCATCGTCGTTCAGGACCGGGAGACCATCGCCCGTTTGAAAACCTACAAGAAGCACGGGACCACGCCCCTCGAAACCGCCCCGCTCGCCATCGTACTGCTCGGCGACAGGGAAAAAAGCGACACATGGGTGGAGGACGCCTCCATCGCCGCCACGCTGATCCAGCTTGAAGTCGTAAAGCTCGGGCTCGGGTCCACATGGATACAGTTGCGTCTGCGCGAAGGCGACTCCGGTCCCTCCGAGGACGCCTTCCGCAAGGAGTTGGGCATTCCCGAACGCTACGGCGTCCTGAACGTCGTAGCCATCGGCCACAAGGCCGAGGAAAAAGCCGCCTACTCCGAAGCCGATCTCGACTTCTCCAAGGTACATTACGAAAAGTTTTAAGGCGGGAAATGAAGATTGGGGAGGGGAAGGGGAACCTTTCTGGAGAAAGGTTCCCCTTCCCCTCCCC
>CABKMN010000016.1 GCA_902373525.1 uncultured Bilophila sp.
GGGTTCGGGGAGGGGAGGAGGAAGCCCTTCTTCAGAAGGGTTCCTCCTCCCCTCCCCGATTCCTGTTTTATCCCTTGGGTACGACGATTCCCTGTTGGGCGGCCCAGAGATTGATGTCCTCCTTGCGGATGGCGGCGGCCATCATGCCGGGGAAGAGGTCGGGGGTGCAGGCGAAGGACGGGACGCCGAGCGCGGCGAGCTTGGCGGCGAGCTCCTTGTCATAGAAGGGCTTGCCCTCGTTGCTCAGGGCGAGGAGGGCGATGACCTGCACGCCGGACTGCACCAGATCGTTCACCCGTTGCAGGAGGTTGCGCTCCACGCCGCCTTCGTACAGGTCCGAAATGAGCACCATGATGGTGTTGCGGGGATCGCGGATCAGCGTCTGGCAGTAGCCCACCGCCCGGTTGATGTCCGTCCCGCCGCCGAGCTGCACGCCGAACAGCAGCTCCACCGGATCGTCGAGCTGCTCCGTCATGTCCACCACCGAAGTGTCGAAGACCACCAGATGCGTCTTGACGGCGGGCATGGAAGCCATCACCGCCCCGAAAATGCTCGAATAGACCACCGACGCCGCCATCGAGCCGCTCTGGTCGATGCACAGGATGATCTCCCGCTGGACCCGCTGCGACTTCCTGCCGAAGCCGATCAGCGTCTCGGGGATGATGGTCTGATAGTCCCGCTGCCAGTGCCGCAGGTTCGCCCGGATCGTGCGGTTCCAGTCGATTTCGGCATGCCGGGGACGCCGGTTGCGGACCGCGCGGTTCAACGCGCCGCTGACCGCCGAACGCATCGGCTCCTCAAGCTGTTTCATCAGTTCGTCCACGACCTTGCGGACCACCAGCCGGGCGGTTTCCTTCGTCTTTTCCGGGATGACCCCGCTCAGGGACACCAGCGTGGCGACAAGGTCCACGTCCGGCTGCACGTTTTCGAGCATCTCCGGCTGGAGAAGCATGCTGTGCAGGTTCAGGCGATCAAAGGCGTCCTTCTGCATGACCTGCACGACCGGGGAGGGGAAGAACCGCCGGATGTCTCCGAGCCAGCGGGCCACATGCGGCGAAGAGCCTTCGCTGCCGCCCCGGCGGCGCAGGCTGTGGCGGCTTTCGTCGTCGTAGAGGGCCGACAGCGCCGCGTCCATCGCCACGTCTTCGGCATGCAGCCCGCCGCAGGCGTTGTCCGCCTCCTCGCCGAGCACCAGACGCCAGCGCCGCAGGTGTTCCGTCGCCGTGTCCGTGGGTCTGTCCTGATCGTTCATCGCATCCTCCGCCTTCATGACTGTTCCGCAAGCCCGAGCAGACGCCGCAGCAACGGGATGGGCAGGGCCGCCCGCGCCGGGTCCCAGGGGACTTCCTGTTCTTTCGCCGCGCTGCCGCCGCCGGGACGTCCGGCGCGTTCCCCGAGCCGACGGCGTTCCGGCGCGGAAAAGCCGGAGAAGGTACGGCGCAGCATGGGCAGAATCTGGACGAAATGATCGTCGGTCAGCCCGTCCAGCCAGCGCGCCAGCACGTTCCACAACGCGTCGTCGTGCAGCAGCACCAGCGCGCTCTGGTTGAGGAAGCCGTCGATCCACGCCGCCGCCGCGGCGGGCGCGGAGGCCGCCGAAAGGGCGAGGCTCATCTGTTGGGCGACCTCGTCCGTGTCGAGGCGCTGTTCCTCGAACAGAAAACGGACGGCGAGCCCGCGCAGGAGTTCGTGGACCGGGCCGTCGCGCAGGGCCGTCCGGCGCAGCGCGGCGAGCCATTCCTCCCAGAGCGGTTCGTCGAGCAGACGGATGGCGTTGTGCGCGGCGATGATGCGTTTCCGCATGGCGGCGGCGCTTTCTTCGTCCAGCGAGGTGCAGGCGCCGGGCAGGCCGATGGCGGCGCGGGGCACCAGCCCCTCCAGCACGCGGACGACCATTCCGGCGTCGGTTTGCCGCACGTTGCCGTAGCGGGCGATGGACGCCAGCGCGGGCAGGCCGTCGAGAAGCTGCGCCACGTCGTCGGTCGTGGCGGCCTTTTCCTCCAGCATCCGCGTGGCGTGGCCCACGGCGTCCGGCAGGTCCGCGAGCAGGATGGCGTTGACCAGTTCCGTCAGTTCCAGCAGTCCCGCCGTGTCGGCCGTGTCCACGGCTTTGGCCGTGGCGGCCTCGGTGATGGTGTTGCCCCAGCGTCCGGCGGAAATCACGGCGACGGCGAGTTCGGGCGTCCACTGCGTTTCCCAACGTTCGTGGAACGTGCCCTTGGCCCCGCGTCCGCCGGAGGACGGCGAGCCCCATGCGATGCCGAGCAGGCGCAGGCGGTGCAGGAGGTGGCTGCGCGCGAGATCGTTGGGCTGGCGCAGGTCGAGGTCCAGCACCTTCTGGGAGGCTTCGGGCTTCAGGCGCAGGCTTTTCTGCTGGCGTTCGAGGTCGCGTTGCAGGGGGACGGTGGGCGTGGCCTCGGGGACCGCCCCGAGCCGGTCGCCCACGATGAGCCGCTGTTCGATAAGGCGGAGCGGCGTGTTTTCGCCCATGCACACGATGGCTTGCAGAGCCTCGTACAGCTCCTCCAGTCCGGGGCGGGTGCGTTCGCGCATGGCGGCCAGCGATTCGGCCAGCCGGGCGGCTTCGATGACGTGTGCGGACGAGCAGTCCATGTCCCGTTCGCGGAACAGGCGCGCCGCGCGGGTCAGCCAGCCGACGGCCCGGTCGCCGTCGCCGCTGCGCCACAGGTGCTCGTACCATGCGGGAGAGGAGACGCCCGCGCCGTAGCCGCTCCGGCTGCTCAGGTTGGCGTAGGTCCACGGGGTCCACGTCGCCGCAACCTTCATCCTGGGCAGGCCCTTGAGCAGATCGGCGTCCTGTTTGGCGGGAATCCGGGCTTCGAGGGCGGGCACGTGCCACGCGCCGCAGACCACCGCGATGCGCTCGAATCCTTCCTTTTTCGCCTGCCGCAGGCATTTGCGCATGTGCGCTTCCCGCATGGCCTCGCGCCGGGCTTCGCGTTCGGAACGTTCGCGACGGGGCGCTTCCGCGCGCAGGGTGGTCATGGCTTCGCGGATGGCCTCGAACAGTTCCAGTCCGTCGAGGCGTTCCTCGACCATCTGGTTCCACCACGCCTCGCCGTCGGCGTACCCGGCGGCGCGTCCGAGCCAGTCGAGGGGATCGTCGGAGATTTCCGACGCGTCCTCCGGCATGTCGTCTTTCGTGTCCTCCCGGTCTTCCGGGGCGTCCGGGACAGCGGGGGCGTCGGAAGGCGTCCCGACGGGTTCGGGCGCGTCGGACGCGTCCGCATTCGGGGGAGCGGATTCGGCGAGGGCTTTCGCCGCTTCCTCTTCCGCGGCGGCGTCTTCCTCTTCCCACGCCTTGTTCAGTGCGAACAGGTGCGTGACGGGCAGGTCCATGAACCGGACGGGGATCGCCCGGCGCAGGCCGTAGCCGAGCGCCTGCCATTCGGGGGAGAACTCGGCGAAGGGGTAGAACGCGGCGCGGCGCGGTTCGTCCGGGGCGTACACGAGCAGGGCCACGGGCGGGCGCATGGTTTCTTCAGTCAGGAGCGGCAGCACGGATTCGCCGTCCGGCGGTCCCTCGACGAGCAGGCAGTCCGGTTGCAGGGCTTCCAGCGCGCGCAGCAGGCTGCGGGCGCATCCCGGCCCGTGATGGCGGATGCCAAAGAGGCGTACGGTCTGATCAGGCATGGCGGAGCCTTTTTCGCTGGTTGTATCGGGAAGGGGTGCGGCGTCGCGCCCGTTTCGTCGCGGGAGGACGCGGCCTCCCGCGGTTCCGTCAATCCACTTCGCGGCAGGCGCGGTAAAGGTCCTTCCAGTCGGAGCGTTCCTTGACCACGGTTTCGAGGTATTCGCGCCAGACCACGTCGTCCTGCACGGGGTCCTTGACCACGGCGCCGACGAGGCTTGCGGCGATGTCGCGGGCGTGCAGCGCGCCGTCTCCGAAATGGGCGGCGAGGGCCATGCCGCTGTTGAGGACGGAGATGGCTTCCGCCGTGCTCATGGTGCCGGTGGGGGACTTGAGCTTGGTCTTGCCGTCCTCGGTCTTGCCGTTGCGCAGTTCGCGGAAAATCCGCACCACGCGGCGCACTTCGGCCAGCGCCGGAGGTTCGGCGGGCAGTTCGAGGGCGCGGCCCATTTCCGTGACGCGCTTGGATACGATGCGGATTTCTTCGTCCTCGGTGGCGGGCACGGGCAGGATGACCGTGTTGAAGCGCCGCTTGAGCGCGGAGGAGAGTTCGTTGACGCCCTTGTCGCGGTTGTTCGCGGTGGCGATGACGTTGAAGCCGCGCACGGCCTGCACTTCCTCGTTGAGTTCGGGGATGGGGAGGGTTTTTTCCGACAGGATGGTGATCAGCGTGTCCTGCACGTCGGCGGGGATGCGGGTCAGCTCCTCGATGCGGGCGATGCGGCCCTGCGCCATGGCGCGCATGAGGGGGCTTTCCACCAGCGCGGCGCGGGACGGGCCCTTGGAGAGCAGTTCGGCGTAGTTCCAGCCGTAGCGCATCTGCTCTTCGCTGGTGCCCGCCGTGCCCTGAATGATCCGGGTGGAGTCGCCGCTGATCGCCGCCGCGAGGTGTTCCGACACCCACGACTTGGCCGTGCCGGGCACGCCGTAGAGCAGAAGCGCCCGGTCCGTGGCCAGCGTGGCGACGGCGGTTTCGATGATCCGGCGGTTCCCGATGTATTTGGGCGTCACGGTGAAGCCGTTTTCCAGTTCGCCGCCGAGCAGGTAGGTGCAGACGGCCCACGGCGACAGTTCCCAGTTGGCGGGGCGCTGGCGGGCATCGGTCTTTTTGAGTTCTTCCAGTTCCTCGGCGAACTGCTGTTCCGCGTGGCGGCGCAGCTTGCCGGCTTCGTTGGCGGTATCCGTGTTCATGATGCGTTCTCTCCGGCAAAGTAGTGGTAAAGGGTCTTGCGGACGTTGTCGGCGGCGGCCAGCCTGGTATAGACCGAGGGATTGCAGGGCAGCCCTTCGGCGTCGCGGGGCCAGTCCTCCATCGCCTTGTCCTTCAGGGAGGCGGGCAACAGCCTGAGCAGCGATCCGGCGATCCGGTACAGGACGCCGCCGGCCCCGTAGAAGCCCGTCAGGCCGTCTTCCGTCAGGTATTTCGCCCAGAAATGGACGCGCGCAAGCAGTTTGCGGCCTCCTTCCTCGGAAAAGGCCGCGCCTTCGCCCCACGGGATGGCGGCCACGTAGGCGAACGCCGTGAGCTTTTCGGCGTTTTCGGCGGCGAATCTGGCGGGCGAGTCCAGCGTTCCGGGGTAGGGGAAGCGGTCCAGCACGGCGGCTTCGCGCTCGGCGAGGGGCAGGACGGCGATGAGCCCGAGGACGTCGAACGGCAGGTTGCCCGTGACGCCGGGCATCCGGTCCCCGGAAAGGCGGTCGAGGAAGGCTTTGGCCCAGCGCGGGTCGTTCTCCCGGCGGATGCCTTCCCGCCAGGCGCGGAGCAGGGCGAGGGTCCAGTCGCCTTGCTGCGACCACTCGATCAGCTCCTTCGGGGTGAGGCCGGTGTGCCGCTCCCACCACGACAGCGGTGTGGTGCGGGCGATCTGGTAGAGCCACCAGCCGCGTTGCCCGAGCTGTTCGTATTGGGGTTTCTTTTCCTCCAGCATGTCCTTTTTCCACGCGGGATCGAAGGTTTCCGGCGGGATGATTTCGGGCAGGGCTGGACCGGACAACGCACCGGCGACGCGGCCGAGCAGACCTTTCCTGCGGTCGGGAAGGGCGACGCAGGCGGCGAGGCGTTCGCTCATCCGGCGGGCGTAGCCGCTTTCCGGCAGGCAAGAGAGCAGGAGTGCGGCGATCCGCCGGACCTCCTTGCTGCGGTCCTTGGCGAGCAGGGTTTCGAGGAAGGGCTCGTCCTCAAGGCTCAGGCCCTCCTCAAGGCATTCCGCGAAGTCGGCGCGTTCCTTGGCGTCGGACGAGCCGAGCGCCTCTTCGAACAGGGCGCGGCCCTTCGCCGGGTCTTGTCTGCGGACCCCGTTCAGGTAGGCCTTGCGCTGGGCCGGGGCCCCGTGCTCCCAGACCTCGGGATCGAGCGCGCCCTCCGCGTCGGTGGCGAAGAGGTTCCATGCGGGGTTCTGCGTGCCGAGCCAGCGTCCGCGCTCTCCGGCGACGGCGGCGACGGGTTCGCGCAGGGTTGTGATGCGGCGTCCGAAGGCGAGCGCCTGCGGCAGCAGCGCGGGCGGCAGCACGCGCCCGGCGCGTTTCATGAGCCGCAGGGCTTCGGCGCACTGGCCCACGGTGCTGTCGGTGAAAAGCTGGCGCAACAGGTCGATGATGCCTTCGTCGTCCACGATCCGGCGGGTTTCGGGCGGGCAGCGGGGCGGAGCGAACGGTTCCGTGCGGGGAGGCAGATGGCCCGCCAGCCCGCAGACGGCCTGCGCCCCGGCGGCGCGCAGCAGACGGAGCGCGTCGCCGTTTCCGGAGTCGTCCTTCGCGGCGGCGAGATCGCGCATGAGCGTGCCGACGGCGTCGTCGTCCACGGGAAGTTCGGGGGGACGCTTGTCCGTGCCGAGCAGGGCCTGCATGGCGAGAAACGGCATGGCGTTCATAGGCCGACTCCTTCGCGCCAGAGGGGCGCGCCGGACGCGCCGGGCTCCCACGCGCTGACGGGGCGGAGCCGGAGGCCGTCCCATTCGCCCCAGACGCTCAGGGGGGACCCGCCGCCCTGCGCGAGCAGCCGCCAGCCGTCGTTTTCCTCCAGTTCCAGCGGCAGGCAGTCGCCTTCGGGCGTCTGGAGGTACCAGACGTCATCCTTCCGGGAGGGGATGCCGTCGCTGACGAGCATGGGCAAAGGCCACAGCCACGGCTGCGCGGCGACCCTCCGGGCCATGTCTTCCAGCGCGGCGTGCAGGGGGACCGTAGGGACGGGAGCCGTACCGGACAGGACCGGGGCTTCGGCGGCGATGGCCCGCAGCGGGGCCGCGCCCGGATAGAAGGCCAGCGTCAGGGAGACGAGGCTTCCGGGGAGGAACGACTGTTCGAACTGCTTTCCGCCGTGCGAGAAATCCAGCAGGAGGGCCGTGCGCCCGTGGGCCTGCCCGCGCAGCCAGACGCGGCGGCTCCACAGCTTGTCTTCTTCGAGATGGCTTACGCCGAGCACCAGCCACTCGTCCCGCACGCGTTCGCCGGAAGCGAGCACGGTATCCTTGTCCGGGGCCAGCCCGAGGGCGGCGCGGATGTCCTGTTGTTCGGCGGGGGGAAGGGCGTCGATGCGCCGGAACGCGTCGATGAGGAGCTGGAACTGTCCGAACTGGGCCAGCAGGATTTGCGTCCAGTCGCCGGGCGTCCAGCCGCCCCGGGAGAAGGTGACGCCGTGCAGGGAACGCAGGCGGGCGGCGATGCCGGGAAGCTGGGCGTCCACCATGCGCGCCGCCGTTTCCTCGGCCCAGCGGCTGTCGTTCTCAAGCTGGTCGAGGCCGTGGCGCACGATGTCGCACATCCAGCGCTCCAGATCGTCCAGTCCGGCGGCCATGCGTCTGAGGCGGGAGGCTTCGCGTCTGGCTGCGGCGGCGGGATCGGCGGGCTGGCCCTTTTCCTTTTTTTCTTCCTGCCGGGCGGCGCGTTTCTGGCGGGAGTCCAGCCACTCCTTCACCCAGTCCGGGGCTTCGCCGCGCGAGAACGAGGCTTCGTGCGCGAGGCGCAGCAGGAGCAGGGCCAGCGCGTGCTTGCAGGGAAATTTGCGGCTCGGGCAACTGCATTTGAAGGTCGGGCCGGAGAGTTCGACCTCGACCTGATACGGCTTCGCGCCGCTGCCCCTGCATTCGCCCCACACCACCGCGTCGTCGAAGCCGAGGGTGGGCCATTTGCCGGGCGCAACCAGCCCGCGCGCCGCCTTGACCGAAGAATCGTCCGGCGCAAGGGCCAGTACGGATTCAGTGGTAAGTTCCATCGTCTTTCCTGGTTGTTGGCCGTTGGGGAACGGGAAGCCCGGCGGGAGACCCGCGACGCCGCGGGGTCGCCCTCGGGGCTTTTCTCATCTCTTCGTCTCCTGACATAGAAGCGGGGAGAGGGCAAGACGCTTTTGGGCCGATGCCCGGGGCCATGCCGCGGGAAAGCGTCTTGCCGTTACGGCCTCCGCAGCAGGCGCGCGAGTACGGCGGTGAGGATGCCGAATACGGAGATGAGGGCGAACGACCAGCGCAGGCTGGAGGCGTGGGCGATGAACCCGATGACCGGCGGGCAGAGCAGGAACCCGAGGAAGCCGATGGTCGAAACCACGGCCAGCGCCACGCTCGGGGGCATGATCCGCGACTTGCCCGCCATGCTGTAGCACACCGGCACCACCGAGGCCGTGCCGAAGCCGACCAGCCCGAGGCCGACCGAGGCGGTCGCCACATGGGGGAACAGTACGGCGGTCAGCAGGCCCGCGGCGATGAGCGTGCCGCTGACCTGCAACACGCGGATCACCCCGAACCGGGTCACGAGCCCGTCCGCGAGGAACCGGCCGCAGACCATCGTGCACATGTAGGAGATGTAGCCGAGCCGGATCAGCTCCGGCGACGGTTTGATGATCGCCTCGTAGTAGACCGCGCTCCAGTCGTACATGGTCCCTTCGCTCGCCATGCAGCCGAAGGCGATCAGGCCGAGCAGGACGACGTAGGGATCGAGCCTGCCTTTCGGACGCCGCTGGCCCTGCGGCGCGGCGCGTGCCTTGTCGCGGGGCAGGGTGAAACGGTGCATCGTCACGATGATCCCGAGGGCCACGGCGAAGATGAAGCAGAAATGCAGGCGCGGGCTGACCGCGAAGCCCGCGAACAGCGCGCCCACGATCCCGCCCACGAATCCGGCGAGGCTCCACAGGCCGTGGAAGGCCGCCATGATGCTGCGGCGGTACAGCCGTTCCACGCCCACGGCCTGCGTATTCACGGAAATGTTGTGCAGGTTCGCCGCCATGCCGAAAAACACCAGCGTGGCGAAAAGCTGCCAGACCACGGTGGCGAACCCGAGGGCCACCAGCGTGCCCGAATACAGGGAGGCGGCGAGGAGGAGCATCCTCCGGCTGCCGAACCGGCTGACCAGATAGCCGGACAGGGCCATGGCCGACATCTGCCCGACGGGGATGGCGAACAGGACCCCGCCGAGCTGGGCTTCGTTGAGGCCGAGAGCCTGCTTGACGTCGGGGATGCGGGCGGCCCAACTGGCGAAGACCAGCCCTTGAAGGAAGAAAAAGGTCCCGACCGCGAGCCGGTAAACGTTTTTGGGTGCGTGAGGCAATGTAATCAATGACATGGAAGTATCCGTCCTGTAGAAGCGGAACGGTCCTATAGCAAACCGGGCGGTTCGTCCAGCGTTTTGGAGGCCGGAACATCCGCGCGTGTGGGGGAGCGTTTCGGGGCGTGGCGTCATCGCCGTCAGGAAGAGAAGGGGACGGTGTGTTTTTTTGTTGCAGAGAGAGGTTTTCCGCAAAAAAGTGCCGTTTTCGGATGTCTTGAGCGGCTGTTGCGGTGGAAACGCCGTGTTGCGGCCAGCGCGTGAGCGGAAAGGAGCTGCAAAAGGACTATGAGATTTGTCTTCTTTTTTATATAAGAAGTTCTGACGGCGAAGCGGAGAGGAGGCGGAGCTTCCTTCCCTCGGTCCGGCGCTTCTCTCATGCGGTCCGCGAAGAGGCCCGGCTTCGGTTTCGCGCGAAAGCCTCGGAGGGCCCGAGAGCGCTTTGCTCAACGCCTTCCGGCCGTTTTGCCGCGGCGACATTTTTATGCAAGGATCATGCATGTTCCAGAAAGAATCTTCCGAAAGACTTCCTTCGTTTCCCCTCGAATCCTCGGAGAAGCTGTGGGAATGGTATATCCCTACGGATCGGCTTTTCCTCAGCAGGGGGGCGCGGTCGGTGCTGGGCATGGAACCCGCCACCATGAGCGAATTCCTTTCCCATACGCCCGAAGGGTGTCTGCAATCCCTCTGCGAGCTGCGCGAAGGCGTGATCGCCGGAGAAAAGAGTTTTCTGGAAACCGCGTATCCCGTGGAGAGCCTGTTCGTCCGCGAGCGGCTTTTCGTGCTGGAACGGGACGAAACGGGGCGGGCCATCCGGCTTTTCGGGCAGTATGAAATTTCCTCCGGCACCCTTTCCTACATTCCTCCCGTAAGCACGACGACCAAAGGCCAGATCGGCTTCTGGGTCTGTTCGCTGGAGGAACGCACGGTGCGCTTCGACGCCAAGTGCTCGCTGCTGCTCGGGTATCCCGACGCCGTCTCCCACGTCCTTGAACTGGGCGAGTGGAAACAGCGCCTGCATCCCGAAGATCGCGGCACCTCCTGCCGGTATCAGCTCGTCTTCGAGCAGCCGCTGTTCGGTGACGAGATCACCGACGAACTCCGGGTCCTCCGGGAAGACGGGACGTACACGAAGCTGCTCCTGCGCGGCTCCGTCATCGACCGGGACGGGTTCGGTCGGGCGCGCAGCCTGTCGGGCACCTTGCAGAATTCCGACTTCATCGAGACGCGGCAGGAAATGCAGAAGCCGGAAAACGGCTCCCTGCTTTCCGCGATCAACGCCGCCGGGGACGGCCTGTGGGACTGGAACCCCATTTCCGACGAAGTGTACTACAGCCCCCGCTGGCTCTCCATGCTCGGCTACACCTCGGAGCAGTTCCCCGGAAACCTTGAAACGTGGAAGGCGAAAATCCATCCTGAGGACTTCAAGAAGATCGTGGAGCCGCAGCGCAAGCTGGCGGATTCGCCGAAGTACGGGGACACGTTCGAATGCACCTACCGCCTGATGCGCGCCGACGGGACGTACGCGTGGATTCTCGGGCGCGGCTATGTGACGCACCGGGACGCGAAGGGCCGGGCCACGCGCATCGTGGGCCTGCACACCAATATCACGGCTTCGCAGGCCGACCGGGAATATTTTGAGAACCTCGCCCAGAACGACGCGCTGACGGGCCTGCACAGCCGCACGTATTTCGACATCAAGCTGGCGAACATCGAGAACAAGGAAATTCGCCCCCTGAGCGTCATCTCCTGCGACGTCAACGGGTTGAAGCTGGTCAACGACTACATGGGCCACCTCGCCGGGGACAAGCTCCTCCAGACCGTGTCGGCGCTGTGCAAGGAAAGCGTCCGTACCTCCGATTGCGTGGCCCGGATGGGCGGCGACGAAATCGTCATCCTGCTCCCCTCCTGCCCCCGGAACAAGGCCGAGGAAATCCTCGTGAAGCTGCGGGGCAACTTCGACCGGCACAACGCCTGCTCCGACCAGATGCCCGCGCTGGTTTCCTTCGGGCTGGCCTGCGCGGACACGCCCGACGTGCCCGCCTCCACCATTCTCGTGGAGGCCGACCGGAACATGCTCAAGGAAAAGCGGATACAGCGCAAGGAAGCCCACGAACGGATCAAGCGCTGGATCGAACAGAATATGGACGTCGTGGTTTCGCTCGAAGACGACCGTTATTGAGGCGGTCGGCAAACGATTGGAAGGGCATCCGAAAGGGTGCCCTTTTTCTTTGGGCAAGGCCCGTTGAGGGAGGCGGCCTTACTTCTGCGTTTCGAGAACGAGTTCGATGAGTTCTTGCGGTACGGAATCGCCGAACAGTTCCCATACGGGCCGGGTCTTCCGTTTCAGTTCCGCAAGCTGTTCCGGCGTCGGCTCGACGATGCGGACGCCGAGAGCCTCAAGCCGCTCGCGGGCCTGCGGTTCCGACTGGGGCACCAGAATTGTGCGCTGATGGCGCAGGGCGTCCTTCGCCGCTTCCCGCAGCAGGCGTTTGGCCTGCGGGTCCAGCCCGTTCCACCATACCGAATTGGCGCTCAGGATGTGCATCGCGTAGTTGTGACGGGACAGATAGCCGTACCGCAGCGCGTCCGCGTGCCCCGCGTCCCGGAGGATCGAGAGCACGTTGCCCTCGGCGTCCACGACGTCCCGTTTGAGCGCATCGTGGGTTTCCCACCAGGCGAGGGGAAGGGGGCGCATGCCGAGAGCTTTGGCGACCTCGGCCTCGACCGGCGAACATGTCGTTCTGATACGAAGTCCCACCAAATCCTTCGGAGAGCGGATCGGCTTTCGCGTGCTGAAGAAATCCCGGTATCCGTACTCGTTGTACATGATCGGTCGGAGTCCCGCCTCGTCGAATTTCTTTTGAAAGAAGGCCCCGAGCGGCCCCGTATCGAGGGACGCGTAGAGGGCTTCCTGATGGTTCCCGTCGGTGATGTACGGCAGGTCGAACACCATGAGCGACGGGATCGTCGACGTCAGGTTGGAGCTGGTGCAGGAGGCCATTTCGAGGTTCCCCCGCAATACCTCCCTGAGCATGGCGGCGTCGTTTCCCAGAATGTTGTTGGGAAACAGCGCGATGGTGATTTTGTTGCCGGAGCGTTCCGCCGCCAGTTCCGCGAATCGTTTCAGGGCCAGCGTGGTGTGGTGCCCGGAAGGACAAGAATTGGCGATGCGGCAGCGCAGGGCCGGCCCGGTATACGTCGGGTATGCGAGGGCGGCGCCTGCGAAAACGGACAGGCAGAGGAAGCAGCTCCAAAGGCAGGTGGCTTTCATGGTCGTTTCTCCTCGCCCCACGTCTCCAGCGGCTGGAGGGTTCAGCGGGGCTTGAGCATGGACTTGAAGTTGAAGAGGAAAATGCCGAATACGATGGCCGTTCCGGCCACGTCGGCGATGAGCTCCGCATAGAGCAGGCCGTCGGTGCCGAAGCCGAGGCGCGGCAGGATGAAGCAGAGGGGGAGCAGGATGACGAGCTTGCGCATCATGGCCCCGAGCAGCGAGAGCTTGGTGCGCCCGAGCGCCATGAAGGTGCGCTGGCAGGCGTACAGGATGCCGATGAACATCATGCCGCCGAAGTAGATGCGGATGGCGGGCACGGCGATGTCCATGATCCGGGCGGAATCGGTGAACGGCGCGATGAACGCGGCGGGAAAGAGCATGATGAGCCAGCTGATCACGCTGGTGAATCCGAAGGAGCAGGCCAGAATGCGGGTGTAGGTCCCCTTCACGCGTTCGGGGATGCCCGCGCCGTAGTTGTAGCTCATGATGGGCACGGCCCCCTGACACAGCCCGTCCACGGGAAGGCGCAGCAACTGCTCGATGCTGAACAGGACGGTCATGGTGCCGACGTAGTAGTCGTTGCCGTAGTGCTGCATGCCCGCGTTCATGACCAGCGGGACGATGCAGTCCGTCACCTGCACGAAGAAGGGGGAAAGCCCGAGCAGGATGACGGGCGTGAGCACCCGGAAATCCAGTCTGAGGAACTGCCTGCGGAAACGCAGGATGGTCTGCTTGCCGAGGAAGAAGGCGAATATCCACGCGGCGCTGACGGTCTGGCTGCAAATCGTGGCCAGCGCCGCGCCCTTACAGCCCATCTCCAGCCCGTAGATGAAGATCGGGTCGAGGAGGATGTTGAGGGCCGCCCCGATGAGCACGGTGAGCATGCTCGTCTTGGCGAAGCCCTGCCCGGAAATGTAGTAGTTCAGCCCGAGGGTGAGCTGGACCGCCGGGGTGCCGAGCAGGTACAGCGAAAAGTAGTCCATCGCGTAGCCGATGGTCTGTTCGCTGGCTCCGAACAGAAGCAGGGCCGGGCGCATGATCAGGAAGCACAGCCCGGCGAGGACCACGGACATGACCAGCAGGAACACGCAGGACGCGCCGAGGATGCGTTCCGCCTTCTCGTTGTCGCCGCGTCCCATGGCGATGGAGGCGAGCGGCGCGCCGCCCATGCCCGCGAGGAAGGAAAAGGCCGAGATGATCAGGATGACGGGAAACGCGACCCCCAGCCCCGCCAGCGCCAGCGGCCCGACCTCGGGGATTCTGCCCACGAAGATACGGTCCACGACGTTGTAGAGCAGGTTGACCACCTGTGCCAGAATGCTCGGGATGCCGAACCGCAACAGCAGCCTGCCGATGGGCGCCGTCGCCAGTTCGCCGGCGGAATCCGTGTGAGCCATGATGCCGTCTCCTTACCTCAGGGAATGGCGTCCTCCGAACGGCGGGGCCGTCGAAAAAAGGGCGCACTTCAGGACGCCGACAATCGGAAGATTGTCGGGATGCCGGATACGCGGGCCGTCGCGGGGAGCGGTCCGTTATCGCGTCAGTCGGGAAAAGAAGCCCTCGATGAAAAGGTCGATGGGCGCCGTGTCCAGTTCCAGATTCGCGCGTTGCAGCGCTCCCTCCCAGCCGTACCAGAAGAGGGCCGCAAGCCGGTCGCAGTCCAGTTCCGGGGAGAGTTCCCCGGTCTCCTGCGCGAGCCGCAACCCGTGCGCGAGGGCGGCCTGCCAGTCCGCAAAGACCGCCGCAAGCTGGGCGCGGAAGCTCTCCGGCAGCGTGTTGACCTCCTGCGCCAGCTTGCCGACCAGACAGCCGGAGCGGCAGTCCGTCCGCACCATGCCGTCGCGCACTTCGTCGACGAAGGCGCGGAGGCGATCCCGCAGGGGACGGGAGGCGTCCCCGAGGCAGCGTTCCAGCTTCCGAATGACGGACACCCTGTACCGTTCGACAAGCTCGGTGCCGAACCCTTCCTTCGTCTTGAAATAATAGTAGAAGGAGCACCTCGAAATGCCCGTGCGCTGCAATATCTCGTCCACGCCCACCGCCGAAAAGCCCTTTTCCGTCACGACTTCCGTCCCGGCGATCAGGAGCATTTCGCGGGTCTGGAGCTTGTCGCGGTGTTGCTTGGGAGGGCGTCCCCGGCCTCTGACGGTCTGTTCGTCGTTTGTCATGGCGCTATTTTTAGACTGGTGTGTATGAAAAATCAACAGAAAAAATCATGCGTTGTTTCAGGTCATTGAGAACCATCACCCGGAGAGGAAAACGGGCGGCGCGCCCGCCGGGAAGGCGGAATGCGGAGCCGTGCCGCGCGTGACGTCGGAAGGCCGAAAAAAGGCCGACGTTGCCCGGTTCGGGGACGTCGGCCTCGGTTGTGAAGGAGAAAAGGGATCAGAGCGTGAAGACGGTGTTCCCGCCGACGACGGTTTCGAGCACGCGGATGTCGCGCAGGGCTTCGGGCGCGCATTCCAGCGGGTTGGCGTCGAGCAGGATGAAGTCGGCGAACTTGCCCGGCTCCAGCGAGCCCCGGTCCTTTTCCTCGAAATGCTGCCACGCGGCGTTGATGGTGTGGGCGCGCAGGGCTTCCCGCACGGAGATGCGCTGGTCGGGGCCGAGGACCTTGCCCGAAGAGGTGAGGCGGTTCACGCAGGCCCAGATGGACAGGAAGGGCTTGACCGGCGTGATCGGCGTGTCGCAGTGCGACGTGCAGACGTAGCCGCGATCGATGGCCGAGCGGATGGGGTCCATGCGCGCGGCGCGTTCCGGCCCGAGGAAGATGTCGCGGTGCCGGTCGCCCCAGTAGTAGACGTGCGGTACGAAGAACGTGGGCGTGAAGCCCGCCTTGCCGAGCCGGTCCAACTGATCGTCCCGAATGGTCTGGGCGTGGATCAGGATGTGACGGCAGCCTTCGCGGGGGTACTTGGCCTGTGCGGCTTCAAGGGCGTCCAGCGCGTCGTCCATGGCCCCGTCGCCGTTCGCATGGATGAGGAACTGCCCGTTCCGGTGCGCCTCCTCGACGATGGCGAAGAGTTCCTCCCGGGAATAGGCGGGGTAGCCCCGGTAATCGGGATCGCCCTTGAACGGGGTATGGTAGGGCTTGGACAGGGAGGCGGTGAAGCCCTGCAACGAGCCGTCGCTCATGATCTTGACGCCGCCGGTGGTCACCTGCCCCTCGAAGTGCAGGCGCGGGTCGTTTCGATCCAGATAGTAGTAGGGGTTGATGTGCGCGCGGACGGCGAGCAGTCCCCGCTCGCAGGTTTCCCGCAGGGCCTCGGCGCTCTCGTAGTCGAGCACGCCCGCGTCCAGCGCGGTGGTGATGCCGCGCGCCGCATAGACCTCCCGCGAGGTTCTGGCGATGTTCTGCACCTGATGTTCGCGGGAAAACACGGGCAGGCGCGGCGAAACCAGATCGAACAGGGCGCGTTCCTCGACTACGCCGTGCAGCGAACCGTCGGCCTCGTGGCGGATGACCCCGCCCTCGGGATCGGGGGTGTCGCGGTCGATGCCCAGCGCGGCGAACCCGGCGCTGTTCAGCGCCCCGAAGTGGATGGAAATATGCTGTACGAGGATGGGATGTTCGGTGCTGACGGAATCGAGTTCCGCACGGGTGGGGAAGCGTTTTTCCTCCATCAGCGTGTCGTCGAAGCCGTAGGACAGAATCCATTCCCCGGCGGGCGTCTTCGCGGCGCGTTCGCGCAGCCGGGAGAGGCAGTCCTCAAGCGTGCGGCAGGTGCCGATGGGCGGGGAATTGAGGTCTTCCCAGTCCAGCATCGACGCCGTGAGCAGGATATGCCCGTGCGCGTCGTAAAAGCCGGGCATGACGGTTTTCCCTTCCATGTCGCGGCGGACCGTGTCCGGGCCGATGAAGGGGGCGAGGTCTTCGAGGGTGCCCACGGCGAGGATGCGGTCCCCGTCGAGCGCGATGGCCGAGGCCACGGTATCGTGCGCGTCCAGCGTCAGGATGACGGCGTTGAACAGCAGTCGGCTGGCATAAGGCATAGGCGGACTCCTTGCGGATCAGAGGCGGTTGGTCCGGGGCGCGTGACGCTCGGGGCGATGCCGTGAGCGCCGTCGGAGCGAGCCGGACGGGCAAGAGGCTTGGCATGTGGTTCCGGCCCCGACGTTCGCGGAGCGGAACGGCTGGCGGAAACGGCGCGGAACGCGGGAGCGGGGACGGGCGTCCTCCCCCGCCGGAAACCGCGCCGCCGCACGTTCGCCGGACCGCTTCCGAAACGGCTTGCGGCCCGGAAGCGGCCCGGCGATGCGGTTAGAGCGCCGGCTTTCGTATCAGCTTGAGGAAGTGCATGATGATGGGGATGCCGACGGCCATGCCCAGAAAAATCCACGCGAGGGGGAAGCTCTCGCTCGGTGCGAAGGGCATGGACACCGTGACCGTCGTGTCGAAGATGAACAGCAGGCAGACGTTCATGACGCCGATTTCCACGGCCACGGGAGTACGGAATTCGGGATCGGCGATGCGCAGGAGCAGCAGGCCCGACGCCGCCGTGCCCGTGCAGTAGCCGAACAGGGCGAGGCAGCGCTCGAAGCCGTATTCGGGGGAGCGGCGTCCGAACCACAGGCACAGGGCGAGGGTGACGGCGGTGGCCACGACGATCGACAGCACGAAGGGCATGAGGATGTCCTGAAGGCTGCTGAACCGGATGCCCATGAACACGGAACAGATCATGAAGTCCACCGTCATGTTGGTGATGCGGTGGCAGGTTTCGTTGTCGAGCAGGGTGTTGATGCGACGGGCCTTCATGAACTTGCGCACGCCCATCGCCACGAGCATGCCCCAGAAGAACAGCATGCCGAAGCCGAGCCCCCTGAGGGCCTGCGGCGCGTACAGGGTCCAGGCCACGGCCACGAGATAGGCGAGGCCGTAGGTGGCGGCCATGAGGCCCATGTGGAACCCGAACGAGTCGATGTTCGCGGGGTGCGTGGTGCTGAAGGCGCAGGACGGGTTGTCGCCCTCGTCGCGCAGGCCGCGCAGCAGGCAGCGGGGCAGGCCCTTGCTGTCCTCGCAGGCGGCCCAGCCCTTCTTGATCCCGTACAGGGCCAGCGGCACGCCCACCAGACCGGCGACGAGGAAGCCCACGGCGGCGAAGGCCAGCCCCGTGTTGACGGCGTTGGCGGTCTTGTAGGTGGTTTCCCAGATGGTGGCGTAGGCCTGCGTCTGACCCGGTCCCTGCGTGAAGCCCGAGCCGAGCAGGTAGCCGTTGACGGTGTCGAACCCCCCGCCGAAGAGGTCGGCCCAGGCGGCGAAGATACCCTTGCCGAGCAGGGCCTGAATGCAGAACATCATGGTGAACAGCAGGGCGATCCACAGCGCCCCGCGCAGGACGACCTTGCTGTTGTCCGTTTTCCGGGCGGATTCGAGGAACCCGATGCCGACGAAGCCGAAGGCGAACAGGTGGAAGGTGAGCGTGCCGAACGGGGCCTGATCGATTGCCTTCCAGCCTTCCGTGGTCGGCACGCCGAGCCATCCGGCGTTGATGAGCACGAAGCCGATGAGCCCGCCGATCAGGGACGCGGGAAACAGTATCCGTTGAAGAAACGGAACTTTCGCCCGGAGGTAGGTCCCGAGCATGAGCAGGATGCCGATCCAGATGAAGGCCACGATGGACGGAAAAAACGATGCTTCCATAAAAACTCCTCTCCCGTAATGTTTGTGCGGTCCGGCGACCGTAAGCGGCGTTGAACACCGGCGGCGTCCGTATGGTCCCCTCCTCGGGACGCCGTCGGGGATTGTTCACTAAAAGAACGCGATACGCAAGCACGGCGGCGGCAAAACACGGCTCCTCGGTCCGCGGTTCCGCCCGATGTCCGGCGGTGCGTCGGAAAAAAGGGGAAGGGCGGCGGTGCGCGGGAGAACGTCGGGACGGGAAGGAGGATGCGGGTGAGGAAAGGCGGCGGGGAACGGTCCGTTCTCCCGCCGCCGTGCGGAAGGCTAGTTGAGCGATTCGATCGGCGTGTAGGTGCCGTCGGGATTGGGACGGAACACGTAATGCTCTTTCAGGTAGATGATGTCGGTGCGGTGGACGGATTCCAGCTCGGCGAGGATGGCCGCGCGGGCCACGATGTTGGCCCCGGCAGACTTGGCCAGCGTTTCCAGCGCCTCAAGGGATTCGCCGGTGGCGATCACGTCGTCGATGAGGGCCACGCGTTTGCCCTTGAGCTTTTCGGCTTCGCAGCCGTCCAGCCAGAGGTGCTGTTCCTTCTGGGTGGTGACGGAACGGACGGAGTGGGAAACGGGGTTCTGCATGTAGGGCTTGCGGCTCTTTCTGGCGACGACGAAGTCCTTCATGCCCATCAGGCGGCTGAGTTCGTAGGTGAGACAGATGCCCTTGGCTTCGGCGGTCATGAGCACGTCCACTTCGGGGAGGCGCTTCAGAAGCTCGGGGGCCACGGTACGGATCAGCTCGGTGTCCGAGAGCACCACGAAGCTGGCCAGCGCCAGATTTTCGCCCACCTGCACATACGGCAATTTTCTTTTCAACCCCATGATTTCAAAATCAAAATACTTCATCTCTCCTCCGGTCGAATACGGGTGCGGACCCGATGGTTTCAAAAAGGCGGCGTGCGCCGTTTCAACCTATGATTTTTTCCCGTTTCGGGCAAGAATCATGCCCCGCCGTCCTCCGCCCGGATCGGAGAAGCCGTCAGAGACGCCCAGCCGGGGCGGAGACGCCGCGCCGGGCGCATTCCCGTATGCCGTCGAATGGAGAGAAGGCCAGCGAAACCCAGATGCACCAAAAGACGAACGGCCGCTCGGCGGAAAGCGTTTCGCCGTACTGGTCGCTTGTGGATTGGAATAAGCGTCCTCAGGACGATGCGTTATTGTTGCCTGTAACCAGCATCATTTTTAGTATGAATGTTTTTGAGAATATTTATTCATTTTCATAGGGCATTATACTTTTATTGTTTGCTCTGCCCATATAAATCAGCTCATGCCTGCTGTTGATGTTCATGCGCTTGTGTATGTTTCTGATATGCGTTTCCAGTGTCAGCGGCGATATTGACAACATATCGCAGATGGTCTCTTCAGATATTTTTTTGGAGAGCAAGGCCGCAATGACGGACTGTTGGGGCGTAAGGCCCTTTGACGCAAAGAAGTCAAGCAAGGCATCATCTTCCTGTGATGCCTTTTCTATATATTGCATGGAATATCGCGCCTGATAGAGCCAGAACGTACAGGCTCCGCAACTGGACAACAAGACGATGAGCAAGGATATGAATAAAATATCCAGCCCCTGGACGCCGTAGGCGCTGAAGAGGTTTAGCGAACAGACTTGGGCTCCTGCCCAGAAGGCGAGGCTCATATATCCCAGACAAGCATAGAGAGTCTTCTTTTGGTTGCTGGGGAGGCGTGCGGACATGGCCGATACGGCCACGAAAAGATACACGGCGAGAAGGCCAAAGCCGAGGCGCAGGCCCACAAGCGACAAGCCCGGAGACTCGCCGTGCAGAATTGGCCAAGCGGCATATCCGCAGAGCAGAAACGGCACGACAAGTAGCAAGGCTTGATAAATATCTTTTTTCAGAGGGAGTTTCAGGAAGGCGATGGCAAGGAGTCCCCCCATGCCGAAGAGCAGTGTCAGCATAAGGGGAGCGGGCTCACCCATCGGGCGCAAAAAAATGACGAGACCGTAAAAGACTCCGGCGCTGAAACTGATGCCGGAGGCGGCACTGATCAACAGGTTCAAATGTTTCGTATGATGGCGGCAAAAGAATGTCGTGAGCCTGAATATTTTCTTTTCTTCATGGTCGTCTTCCGCCTGTTGGACATGGGGAAGCAAAAAACGGCTCAGGCTCAGGGAAATGACGCAGAGAGCCAACGCCGTCGCAGGATAGAAATGAATAAAGCTGTTCATGACGGTCGAAAAAACGAAACTTCCGCCGATGATGGAAATGACGCTGCGATACGGGATTACGGCGAGGCTCTGGAGCCACGCGAGAAGCATTATGGCGGACCCCGTCCCTGAGGTGGCAAGAACGATCACATTGAGCATATTGTATTCCTCCTGAGGTGGCACAGGGAGGGAAACAAGGAGTGAAAACATGCACAATGTGGCGATGGACGCCAGCCAGCCCTGGCTAGCCTTGCGGAAAAAGGGCTCGATGCTGCGGTCCATCAAAAAGAACGCTATAAATGTGAGACTTACGAAGAGGAACAAATGGATTGAGTCGTCGAGTTCGCCTGGAAAGGCCGATTGCTTGGCGTCGAGCGAGATAGTCAAAATCTGCCAATGCCAGACGATGAAGAAGCCTATCCCGCATAGCTCCCGCCAGTAGGGGAAGGAGCGAAACAGGAAACTGGAAGAGCCGTCCGTTTGCCGGTGCTCTGATGGGCTTTTTTTACGCATAAAGGAGTATAGCTTTTATGATTGTTTAATCTATGAAAATAACACGCTCTTTTAGTATATACCTCTTTCCGGTATTCACTGAATGCGTACTGGAAACCGGGATTTTGCATCAAAAGCTGCCCGTAAAAGCGAATGTCTATTGATTTTTTAGCGCAGTTGTCTTTAAAAATACAAGTAGTGATGTTGTTTCTTTTTTCCCAATGCGGAAGGCCGGCCACGTTGAACACCTGTTGGGGAACGGGAACAGTGCGCTTCAAACATCATTTCAAACGAGGAGATAGTTATGAAAAAGATGTTTTGCCGTCAACTGCTTGCATGTTTTTGCCTTGTGGGGGTCGCTCTCGCCTCTCCCGCCTTTGCCGCATACGACGGGCCGAAATTCAGCTTCCGCGTTGCCCACACGACCCCTCCGGGCAACCATATCACCTTGGCCTTTGAAAAGTTCAAGGAACTTGTCGAAAAGAAAAGTGACGGCAGGATTTCCGTTCAGATTTTCCCCAATGCGATGCTGGGCAGCGACCGCGTCCTCATGGAAGGCGCCCAGAAAGGAAGCCTTGAGATGGCGGTGAGCTCCACCCCCAATATGGCTAACTTTTCGCCGTTGTACCAGGTTTTTGACCTCCCGTATATCACGAGCCCCCAAAATCAGGAAAAGCTGTACGCGGCCATTGATTCGGGAGAACTCGGAAAATACTTTGCCAAGGTGGCGCATGACATCGCTCTCGAGCCCATCATGTACGCCGAGTACGGCTACCGGAACTTTGTAACGATCAAGAAGCCCATTTCGAGCGTCAAAGACCTTGCGGGGCTCAAGATACGTACTACGGATTCCCCCGTGGAAGTTGAAGTCGCGAAGGCCCTCGGCATGAACCCCACGCCTGTGGCATGGGGAGAAACCTATACCGCGCTTCAGCAGGGGACCGTTGACGGCGAAGGCAATACGTTCCCTCATCTGTATGGCGCCAAGCACCACGAAGTGCTGAAGTATGCGATCACTTCCGTCCATAACTACGGGATGCAGGTCATGATGGCCAACAAGAAGTGGTGGGACAAGCTGGACCCGAAGGCTCAGGAGCTGATCCGGGAAGCCGCCGCTGAAGCGTTGACCTATCAGCGCACGAAGCTGTACCCGGAAAACGAGGCCAAGGCCCGCGAAGGCTTTATCAAGGCCGGCATCAAGATTGTCGATTTGACTCCGGAACAGATTGAGGAATTCCGTGTGGCTACCCGTCCCGTGTGGGACAAGTTTATGAATCAGTTCCCGAAGGAACTCGTACAGATGGTTCTGGACACCCAGAAGTAGGCGTCCTTGGGATGCGGATCGGCATGATCCGCATCCCTTTTTATGCCTGACCAGCCAATGGAGTAGCCATGCAGAAGTTGAAGAAAATGGTCGCGTATGCCGATACGCACTTTGAGAAACCATTCCTTGTTCTGGGTTTGGTGGCGATGATTTTGATCATTTGCTATCAGACGCTGTATCGGTATCTGATCACGTTCCTCATCCAGTTTGTCGGCGATCCGTCCAATGCTTGGATGATTGCCCCGTTTTGCGATCCTCTTGCGCTCAAGGACACGATTTCCCAGTATGTCGGCCTCTCCGTCTGGTCGGAAGAAACGGCGCGCTATATTTTTATCTGGATATCGTATCTTGCCATTCCTCTTGCGATCAGAGAGCGTAGTAACATACGCGTCGATATCATTTATGACAGGCTTTCGGATCGGCTCCAGGCCGCAAGCTGGGTCGTCGTCGACCTTTGCCTTCTGATCCTGAGCGGGTTTATGTTGTTCAAGGGATTTGAGCACGTCTGGATGCAGATAGAAATTCCCCAGACGACGGCGGCCCTTCAGATACCCTATTTCATTCCGTACCTGATCTTGCCGGTAGGGTTCGGACTGATGGTGCTCAGGGCGCTGGAAGACCTTTGTTCCCAAGTTTCCCGCATCCGGGCCACGGATTCTTTGTTGGCGTTCCTCTTTACGGTTTTCCTGTTCAGCCCGGTCTTTCTTTTTGAGCAGCTCAACGCCATCATGCTCCTTTTCGGGTACTTCATCGTATTGCTCTTTATCGGCGTTCCCATTGCCTTCAGTCTGGGCATTGCGTCCCTGATGACCGTACTGGGGGCCAATACCCTGCCCGTTGACTATCTCGCCTCGGTCGCGTTTACGTCCATCGACAGTTTCCCGATCATGGCCATCCCTTTCTTCATCGCCGCGGGGATTTTCATGGGAGCCGGGGGATTGTCTCACCGGCTTCTTGCCCTTGCCGATGAAGTCGTAGGCGGCTTATCCGGCGGGATCGCCCTCGCCAGTATCGCCACGTGTATGTTCTTCGCCGCAATCAGCGGTTCGGGTCCTGCCACCGTGGCGGCCATCGGCACGTTGACCATCCCGGCGATGACGGAACGCGGTTACGACAAGATGTTTGCCGCGGCGGTCGTGGCGAGCGCAGGCGCCATCGGCGTGATGATCCCGCCCAGCAATCCCTTCGTGGTCTACGGTGTTGCCGGGCAGGCTTCCGTAGGCAAGCTTTTCTTGGCGGGCATCGTTCCGGGGGTCCTTACGGGGCTCGTACTCATGCTCGTAGCCTATTGCATCGCCAGAAAGAACGGTTGGAGGGGCGCTCCGCGTCAGCGGAACCTGAAGACCTTGGGGAAGGCGATCTGGGTTGCCAAAGGGGCCCTGCTCGTACCCGTCATCGTCTTGGGGGGCATATACGGCGGCATCATGACGCCGACCGAGGCCGCGGCCGTTGCCGCGTTGTACGGGCTTCTTGTGGGGCTGTTCGTGTACAAGGAACTCACGTGGCACTCTTTGTGGACCTGCTGTTTGGAGTCCGCCCGAACTTCCGCCATTATCATCATGCTCATGGCAATGGCTACGATCTTCGGGAACGTCATGACGCTTGAGCAGGTGCCCGAACGCATTGCGTCCGCCATTCTCAGCTTTACGGAAAACAAGATCGCCATATTGCTGCTCATCAACCTGCTTCTGCTTTGGGTGGGGACTTTCATGGAGGCTTTGGCCGCCATTGTCATCCTGACGCCTATCCTGCTTCCGCTTGTTTTGAAGGTGGGCGTGGACCCCATCCACTTCGGCGTCATCATGGTGGTCAATCTGGCCATCGGTTTTGTGACGCCTCCCGTCGGCGTGAATCTTTTCGTGGCCAGCGGCATCACGAAGGTGAAGATCGAGCAGGTTTCCCGTGCGGCGGTCCCTTTCCTCATCGCCATGTTGGTGGTGCTGGGATTCGTAACGTTTATCCCGGAAATTTCGCTTTTCCTTATTGACTCGTTTTGATGGGGGCTTTGATGGAAAATATCCTCTCGGCACATGCGCTGCTGGGCATCCTCAATAGGCTGGAGGCGGAAACCCGCGGCGGCGCACCGGTATGTCTTGCCATTGTCAATCGCAGCGGAGGGCTTGCCGCCTTGTTTCGTATGGACGGCGCTCCGGATCGGGCCGTCCCGATAGCGCAAGGCAAAGCCTACACGGCCTTGCGCATGGAAAGTTCCACAAAGGAGTTTCATGAAAGGCTCTTGAAGGAGCGGCTTACGATTGCGGATTTTTGTGATCCCGTTTTCACGACGCTGGAAGGGGGCGTCCCCCTTTTCGATGAGGAGGGGAAATGTATCGGCGGTCTGGGAATCAGCGGTAGAAAACCCGCGGAAGATGGAGAACTGGCGGAACGGTTGGGATGTATCTTGATGGATTTGATGAAGGATACAAATCGGTAAGCGTGTGGTGTGCTGTCGCCAGGGAGCCTTTCTCTAGGGCCCTTGCCTTTACGCAGAAAAAGGTATTTCAGATGGAAGTTCTCCCATGATTCTCTTGAGGGCTTTCGTCTGAAAGAATAAAGCGGTGCATCGGATAGCTCCTGCTACATGGAGAGGGGCGGAGGCTGTTGGGAGAACGGCATGCTTGCATGTAAGAGAGGAGCTGTGTCTTAGATACAGGAGAAACGGAACGTCTAGCTGGCGGATTCGCTCTTTGATGCCGCTGTATTCCGAATCTATACCTGCCAAGGCTGTCCGGACAGAAAGAAAAACTGGAATAATCCCCTTCATCTCCAGTGCGGAGGTGAAGGGGAAACGTTTATTCGAGAGAACGTTTACGGGGATCAGTCTGAAGCTCACCTGATAGCGATAAAAGCCCACGCTGGGCCTCAGGCTTTTCTGAAGCCAGATCAGTTTTCTGAATAAAGAGGGGTCTGAGCGTCTAGCCGCTCTCAGTCATTTGAGCGGCATAGCCCCATAATCGGGACATTTTCCGATGGCATTTCGGCGGATTGCCGATTTTCGGCGTGAATGACCCAGCACTTTGGCACAGTTTGGCACACTTCAGCCCAAATGGGGCTTTTTCGCCCCTTTGGGCAACGGCTCGAAACAAAAAAGAAAAGCCGTCGCAGTATGTTACTGCAACGGCTTTAAAAAGTGGTGCGATGTCGGGACCCAAGCGTTATGCTTAACTATGCTTAATAAAATAAATAATAATTTTTTAATATCGAAAATACCAGCAAAAATACCAGCAAAATGAAAAATGCTCCTTATGGATTCGGGAGGCGTGCCCTCCTATTCTGCCGGGCGTCCCTGTATATCCTCCTGCCGAGCGATGAAGTCGGCAAGCAAGCGGCTTGACTGGCCTGCCATCAACAAGGCTATCTTCATTCGGGAAAGCCCTT
Source organism: uncultured Bilophila sp. (assembly GCA_902373525.1). GTDB lineage: Bacteria > Desulfobacterota > Desulfovibrionia > Desulfovibrionales > Desulfovibrionaceae > Bilophila. The sequence goes on from CABKMN010000016.1 coordinate 25,503, forward strand.
CGTCAAGCCAAGTCCGGGAGTCATATGCCGGGCCGTGCAATGCACCCAACAGGTGATCGCGGGAGATGTTGCGGCGCGGGCTTACGGCATCCAGCAACGCGGGATACAGCCCCCCGGTCAGGCGGCGGTATTTGTCCTCAAGCTCACTCGCCCGTTGCCGGGTTTCCCCGGTGAACGCGCACCATTCGGAGTACAGTTCCGTGAGCCCGGCCTGTTGAGCTTCGAGTGCCGCCAAGAGTTCGGCCTTGCGGGAGTCGGCGCGGCTGGAATCATCATTGCCGAGAATGGGCAGAGAAATGGCGTTCTGGCTCATTCCGCACCCCCGGCAAGGAAGAGCTCCGGCAGAAGGGAAACAGCCAACAGAAGGCCAAACAGAGCCACCACAGCGGCCTTGCGGGTGGAGCGGGACACGGCCCGGCAGAGAGTGAGGAAGGAAAGAACACGCCGCACCGTCTGGCGGGCGTGGAGACGGTTGACGCAGGACGCGCCATAAGACAGACTGATTGCAGCCATGATTCACACCTACTCTGTGGTTCAGGGTTAGGCCCTCGGCTGGTGTTCGTAGCACCAGCCGGGGCTGTTTTATTGGTTAATCGTCCAATTCTGCTTGTGGAGTTCCCTGCCGCAACCATTCTTTGACAGCTTCGGGTTCCACACGCCAACCCACCCCAACCTTTCGGGCAGGTATTGAACCGTCCTTTATCAAACGGCGTACAGTTTTCACGTCAACCCGTAACGCTTCCGCTGTTTCCTCAACCGTCATGCCGATAACAGGCCAGTCCGCGCTATCGACCATGTAATCACCTCCTCTTGACATTCGTTAAAAAACAAATAGTGTACAATTTAAGGATTGTCAATGGATAAAATTAAACCAAATATTGGACAATTAAAGTTTACGTAACACTCCTTAGGAGACAAAAACGGCCTTTCCGCCCTTTACCCGGATTCCGTTGGTACCCAAGGCTTCGCGGGCATAAATTCCATTGTCCTATCATAATCAAAATTATGGACCGCCCATTTTTACGCTATCGAAAGCACCTAGGCGAAAACAGGCTTACGAGATCGAAAGGGGTAGCTTCATCCAATCTTGGATTGTCCTCACCCCATAAAGGTAAAGGCCCCCTCTTTTTTTTGAGGGTCGCAGGGTGCGACCAGACCTGCGACCACTGCAACCCTTCGGGAGGGTTCAGAGTGTGGGTACAGCCCACCATGACCACGGCAAGGGTGATTACCATCAGGACTACTGACCCTAATCCCCCTAGATGCCCTATATCCGCCGCCTGAGCGTCGATCTTCTCCGGCATAATGGATTCATCATCTGCCGGGAAACAGTGCCCGCTTGCCGCCGGGGGACTGCACAGTATGCAGATGATGTTTTCGGCCTTGCCAGCCTATCCGGTGAATCGCAGTATTGGGTGATCTTATTATTTTTTTGTGCCTAGAGAATTGCTAGGTTAGGTGATTTTATTGACCTTTTTACCCCTACGCTGAATCAGCGTAGCTGATTTCATTGGTCTTTTCCCCAACCATATGAAAACTTGCGAAAACTCAATTCTGAAGGCACGGAGCACCCGCCGCCGCGCCGTTGCCGAGCAGTGGCCCCCATTCCTGACAGGGTTCGCGGAATGCGCCCTACGTCCCCGCGTAGTCTGCTCTCTCGACCTTGCCGGGTTGACGGGACGCCGCCACCAAAACGTTATGTGAGCTGCGGCGTGCTCTGGTTCAAGCCCGACCCGTGGACGCCCGGCAAGCAATGGCCCCAATACGATTTCAAGGCGTTCCGATGGCCGGGGTGGGCAACGGACTATATCGCCAGCCTTCCGGCCTATGAACCGTTTTAGAGGTGCCCGGCAATGGTGGAAAGAGGGCGGAAAATGGCCCGGTTTGGGAAAAGTGAACCCCGGATCGAGATCGGGCAGTAATTCATAGTAAATTACTTGCAAATTGTAATATCAATATGTTATGAATATATTTTTTAGATTCTTGTTATCCATTTGCCTGTGGGTAGTTTTTCACTTCTGCCGGGAGACGATGCCGAATGATTGAAGAGTTTGACCCTATAATGAAATGATTTGACCCCGTTACCGGAGAATTCAGATTGCCGATGCCCGCACCAATGCCCCGCCGGGGTAAGCTACATCTGCTTATCCGCCAGCTTTTGAATACAGGTATGCGCCCACCAAAAATCGCGGAGAGTTGCATGGTAACGATCAGATATGTGCGCCGTATCAAAGCCGAGATGAAGGCCGCACGCGCCGACACGCGCACATGAAGAAAGGCCGCCACCCGGCAAAGGGTGAACGGCCTTGGGTGTGTTATTTCGGGCCAAACAAACTACGCATCGTTGATTCATTCATTTCCTGAGCCTGCACTTGCCCCCTGTCCACGGCTGACGCCGACGTAGCCCGTTTCGGGCTTCTGATGGCCGCTTTTGACACCTGAACTTTGACCTGCCGCACCTCAAGCAGGTGCAGTTCCGCGACAAGGAGCGTCGCGCCCTCTGCCGCCGTGCGCTTCGTCGAATAGCTTTCGATGTTCAAATGCCGATACTCTTGATCTGGCGTAACGAGCGATACAAGCTCAGTTCCGGACGCAAGTTTGTCGAGCGCCGCCAGCAGCGCCGCGTGGCCTGACTCCGATGCGCTAGAGGCACCCACAACATGAATATCTAAAGGTGTCGAAGTCTTATTGTACGATGCAAATCCACCTTCTTCCACTGGTGACGTAAGCAATTGAGATTCATTCTTTATTTCGATACTCAATAATGAATCAAAAGTAACAGCAAGTGTCCCCTTTTCATTAAGAATAGCCCAGCGCGGTTCTCTTGTCAGCATGATTACCTCTCAGTTTTATGTGCGCTTCACGCAGGATTGAACCCTGTTTGCCGTGAAGCCATTTCAAACGGCTACGCCGCATCCCCATGCGCCTTGATCAACGCCTTAAGCCTGCCTTCCTGTTCCACGAGGAACTTTTGGAGGAGGGAATGGGTCATGTACTCCCCGCCCGCCCGGTTCCCGCACCAATGGACATGCAGCCCGTACCGGACGGAATAGGCCGCAAGCGTCTGTAAAAGGCTCTGAGGCGTCATTTGAGAGCGGTAGGCGTGCTTCCAAGCTGGCCTCAATAATCAGCCCGAAATAGTCCAGTCCCCGCCCGCGTTCACATTCGCGCTGGAAGCGTTCCCGGCCCTTGGTGAGGGTGCCCGTCAGATCGTCCAGTGATTTGCGCTCAAGGCCGATATGGTCATGCAGCCCGGCAAGGCTGTAATCGCACGTTTGCAGGCTGGCCCGCTCCACCGCCACCCCTTGGTAGCGGTCAAAGGTGTAGGGGGCCTGTTCGCGGGTATCGCAAAGAATCTTCATGCGGCGCACCTCCTATGTTCCCGGCGCGGCGTGTCTCTTGGTTCGCTCTTGCTTCGAAGCGCGGCACAGGGGGAATAGAAAGCTGGCAGTCGGGAGTCATTCGCCAACCCCTGAGAATCGACTTAAGCCATGCTTTCTCGACTGTCCCAAGTGTCCCAACTGTCCCATGTCGAGCTGTATCAACGCTTTTCGGTGGGACACTTAGGTTTTTTCAAAATGTCCCAACTGTCCCACTGTCCCAAAGGGAGGGGCGACCATTGGCGAGAATTTGGGACAGTTTTGTTTGTGGGACAGTTTTGTTTTTGCGGACTGTCCCACTGAAAACCGTTGGTACATATGGCAATGGGACAGTTGGGACGGTTGGGACAGTGTTTTGGGATATGGTTTGATTACGCTCATTGTGCCGTCTCCTCGTCTTCGGGAAGCATGATGATGTAGCAATCTTGACGCCCCATTCCCGGCAATGTCCTGCGGGTCTTCAACCGTCCGGGACGTTCGAGGCGCAACCATCCGGCATTGGTCAGAACCTTTGCGGCCCGCCGTTCGGAGAACCCCTTGACCACTTCACTCTTGAAGGATTCGGGAAGGATCGCATATTCAATCCCGGAGCCTGTCGCCCGCCGGAACCCAACACGGTTGATGCACGTTGCGGCGGGGTTGTCCATGTCTTGGAAACGGGACGCCCCATGCTGTTCGATGAACAGGCGCACGGCGGAGAGAATCGCCGCATCTTCCCCGGCCCCGGCACCACCCCGAACAGTCAACCAGTCGTTGAAGCATGAGACTGTGGCGGCCCAAACGTCCATGTCTTCGGGCAACACGCCCGCATCGTGGGCAACCTTTCCGGCATAGGCTACAAGGCAGAACCGCCGCGCCACGCGCCGCACCTGTTCCGTCGCATCCAGTGGGCAAAGCCTCGTCACTCCTACGGTGAGGATTTCCCCCACGCTTTTAACGACTTCCTCCCTGTTGTCCGTCAGCCATTGCAGGAAGGTGCGCCCGGCGTGCCCGTAGTGCTGGCCCGCAAGTTCCTTGAGACGGTTGGACAAGGCCCCGGCGTCGGGAAGGCCGTGCAGTTCGGAGAGCATCCCGGCATCGGTAGGAATGCCCACAAAGCGGACTTCCTGCCCCGCCCGTGCCTTCAAGCCCTTCTCAGAGAGCTTTTCCGCGAAACCGATTTCCCCGGACGACAGGAACAGCAGCCGCCATGTGTGGGACTTGCGGAGAGCCGAATCCTTGCCGGAGCGCGTCTTGCCCTGTCCGTTGGCTATCAGGTAGCCGCACTCGGAAAGGACGTTGGCGGAAACCTGCCCCACCTCGTCAAGAATGAGCAGGTTGTCATTGTGCAGGACGCAGACGCTTTCGAGGCCGTTGTCCGTCGCCCGCCACGGCCTCACATGGGACGCCCCGCCCCACACGGACGCCGCTACCTGTAGGCACGTCGTCTTTCCGCAGGAGCTTCCCCCCTCAAAGGAGAAGCCGCCGCCCTCCACATCGGCCAGACGCAGGAGAGGCCCCGCAAAGGCCGCGCACAGGGCGAAGACAAGGCGCGTATTGCCCACGCACAGCCGCGCAAGCTCCGCCCATGCCTCTTCATCCCCGGCAACGGTATAAAGGCCCTCGTGCCCCGCGCTTTGAAGAACAAGCGTCCCCTCATCCGCGCCGTAGACCGTATCCGGCATGACGTAGGCCGAACCGTGCCAGCCCACCCGCGCCGTGCAGGTCACGAACTTGGTTGTCTGCAACTCCTGAACGAACACGGCGAAGGCGTTGGCCTTGCCCCGGCGGATGGAATAGCCCTGATACGCCAGAGCCGCCGCCCAGTCGTTTCCCTGTCTCTGCAACACATCATCAGGGAGAGCGTAGCGGTGTTCCTTCCCAGCGGGATCGAACCATTGCAGGAGTGTCCCCCAATTGTCGGAACCCACGCTTTTTGTCCGTCCCAGAATGCGGAGCGGCGGGGCAATCCGCACGGGCTCGTAATCTTCCCCGCGCTTCTCCTTGCGGTACAGACCGGGTTCCTTACCTCCAAAATAGACATCGTAACCAACGGGGTACTTCACGCCGGGGTCTTCGCGCCGCGCCTTCTCCACCGCTTGCCGGACGGCCTCAAGGCTCCGGCGCGTGTGCAGATCGTTGAAGTCAGCCTTCCCCCCATCGATGGAGGGGCAGATCGCCAGCTTGCCCCCAATGGATGCGGCGGCCTTGGTTGCAACCTCGACTCCGGGATTCCACGGCGTACCGTCAGGCTTGCGCGTCTCCACGTCATTGTCGGCACACAACACGATTTCCCGGCCCGCGTACCGTTTCCGCGCCATGCGCGCCACACTTTCGAGGTTCCCGGCATTGAAGGCCACCAGCACGGCGAAACCCGTAGCGAGGCGCAGGGAGGCCGCAGTCGCGTATCCCTCGGCAACCAGCAACGGCCCATCCTCCCCACCGTCCTTTGCCGGAATGAGGAAATGCCCGCCCGCCGTCTTCCCGCCGGACAGGAAACGCTTGGAGCCGTCCCCGGCAATGAACTGGAGGGACTGCGGGAGGCCCGCCGCATCCAGCACGGGAACCATCAGCCGCCCGTCCTGCGCCTGTCTCAACCCGAAGGCGGGAACCTCTTTGCGTGCAATGTAAGGGTGGGCATCCGTTGCGGCGTGTGCGGCCTCCCAGAGCTTCCCGGCAAGTTCGGCGGCCTTGGCGTGCCGTTCTGCCTGTTCCTTGCGGGCGACTTCCTTGGCTTCGGCAATGCGGGCTTTCAGGGCTTCACGCTCGGCGGCGGTCATGTCGGCATTGGGAACGCCGCACCATGTACCTTCATCCCCGGTACGCCAGTTCTTCCACCAGATGGAGGCCGGGGCGTCCAGAAACGCCTTGTACGCCCCGTCCGTGCCTCTGGGCTTGTCCAGCACGCCGCAACGGTGCAGCAGCCCATCCGCCTCAACGCACTCGACCGCAAGCCCCGCTTCCCGGAGCCGGTCCGCGAATTGTTGGAGGGTGTCGCTACTCATGAGCACCCCCGGCGCTGGGGTTCCATAGAGCGCATTCTGTGGAATCATCGGACACGGCGACACAAGGCCATTCGCGATCACCAGCAGTAATAGAGAGCTTGTCTCGTAACAGGTCAAAACAGAGGTTCATTCCTGCCATTGCATCGACTGACGGCAGAAAGTCACCCATTACAGCACCTCCCACAGGTAGACGGCGGGAAGTATCAGCAATGCACCAAGGGCCACGGTTGCAGCAGTACGCCCGGAAAGGGTGGTGATCAGGGGAAGAAGACGGTACCGGAGCCGCAGGCAGCGGGAGGAAAGGAAGAAACGGAGCATGGGGAACCTCGATTGATTTAGGGATAAAAAAGAAGGCAGGGGCAACGCTCCCCGGCTCAATCGAAGCCGCCAGACCTCACGGTTACTGGACGTTGCACCCTGCCTAATATGCGAAAGCAGACCACCGAAAACGATAGCCTCTTCAACAGCAGAATATGCGGACAAGACTTTTCCCAGACCTTGGGGGAATGAGAAGGCGCTTGTTACGCCTCGATTGATTTGGGGAAGGTCAGAATTGCCGAAAGGCACGGGGGAAGTCAAGAGGCTACGCATGGAGGCCCCCTTCCCGCACCATCGGAGCGGCGGTCACATCGGCGCACTTGAAGTTAGGGCAGTAGACAGGCGCGGCGTCACACGACATCAGAGCACGCCGGGAAGCGCACAGAACGGCCCCAGAGAGCCGATACCATGCGTGGGCGGAAGAATGCTCACACCGGGCGCAAAGGTAGCCCTGAATGCCCTTTGGGGAGGAAATACGCTGCATCACGCCGCCCCTCCCCGCTTCATCATGGAGCAGTCGAGCCGCCCGGACGCTTCAAGCCAGACGTGCCGCAGGCCGCACCGGTGGCGGAACTTGGAATGGGAGAAGCGGACTGGCTGAAAATAGGGGCATCCCCGGCAGGGATAAGAAGCCTCAAACCCTTGCGCCACAACAGGAATCGGGCTATTGTACTCTCTGTTAGTGACACTTTTTTTGATGCCCTTCCGATTGCGCCCGGAGGGGCTTTTTTGTTGCGTCATGGTCTACGCCTCCCCGCCAGCGTTCAGCCGCTCAATGAGGCCGCGAATATCCGCAACACGGTAGCCACGGGCACGCGCACCCAGCGCAATGGGCTTCGGAAATTTGCCGGACTTGACCCCGGCATACCATGCAGTCTTGCAGACAGGGACGAACCGCAGCACATCGGCCAGCCGCAGGAATCCGGTTTCAGGAAGAGTAGGAGTGGACGCGCCGCCTTGAACGGATACGGACATGAAAAAAGCTCCTTGTAGATGGTTGAATCTACGTGGAGCTTACAGCACCTATATGTGCGTTAAACACCGTGAACAAGGTTCGCCCAAAAGACAAAAGTATGTCGCGACTCTGTATCCATCCAAGGGGGATTTTTCGCCTGTAGAGGCCCGCTAGCCCCCCGCTTTCAGGTTGTCCAAAAAGTCCGCCCATTCTTGCATCATCTTCCGCCGCTCCGGCAGGTATTCGGCCCGGTTGTAGGCGTCCCGGATGGCGTTCCTTTCGGCATGGGCAAGTTGCGCCTCGATCCAGTCCCGATTGTAGCCTTGCTCGTTGAGTAGCGTTGATGCAGTGGTGCGGAACCCGTGTACGGTCATCTGTTCCTTGCCGTAGCCCATGCGCCGCAGGGCGTTGAGCAAGCCCATATCGGATATGCAGCGGCTTGCGGACAGGGTTCCGGGGAAGACAAAGACACTTGTCCCGGAGTAGTCCCGCATGGATTGGAGCAGCCTCACCACTTGCCGGGCCAGCGGAACGACGTGCGGACGCCGCATCTTCATGCGTCCGGCAGGGATAACCCATTCCCCGGCATCAAGGTTCACCTCTTCCCACGTCATGCCCCGCAACTCTCCGGAACGGACAAATACATACGGAAGCACCCGTAAGGCATGGCAGATGGAGGGTTCCCCCTGATAGGCATCAATAGCCCGCAAAAGGTATCCCAATTCAATAGGGGAAGTGATGGCGGCGTAGTGCGCTGTCTGGACGTGGGCCAAAGCCTCCACCAGACCCGCCGCCGCATCGTGCTTCACTATCCCGGCAATGCGGGCAAAGCGTGTCACCTGCCCGCAAAGTTGCGCCAACCGATGAGCCGTCTCAATGGCCCCACGCGCTTCCGCTTTCTGGACTGCCGCCATGTAGTCGGCGGTTTCAAGGCTGGAGATAGACCGCCCGCCGATGTAAGGGAAAAGCTGGTTCTCCAGCCGGGAAAGGATTTTCTTCTGGTGGCCTTCCGTCCATGCCGTGCGCTTCTTGCTGAACCAGTCGCGGGCCACGGCCTCAAAGGTATTCGCCAGGTCCGTAGCCTCAGCAGCAGCGGCGACCTTGGCTTCCTTCTTGTGGGCGGAAGGGTCTATGCCTTGGGCAAGCAATACCCGCGCTTCGTCCCGTAGCTTTCTGGCGTCGGCAAGGGAGATGTCCGGGTACTTGCCGAGGGCAAGCGTCTTCTGTTTGCCGTCGAAACGGTAGAAGAGTCTCCAGAGCTTTCCCCCGGCAGGTGAGACATGGATGTACAGCCCGCCACCATCGGAGAACTTTTGAACCTTGCCGGTAGGCTTCAACGCTTTGAGCTTGGTATCCGTGAGTTTCATAGCCATTGCTGGTATCCGTTTTTGCAGCTTTTGCTGGTATGGAAAGGTACCAGCGAAAATACCAGCAAAAAGGGCGGATGTACACGGACTCCAGTGAACGCCTATGAACATGCAAACAGAATAAAAGTAAAGCCCGTCAAGGCCTTATGAACCTTAACGGGCTTTACCGAACTTCGATGTGGTGCCGAGGGCGGGACTCGAACCCGCACAGGAATTCCCACTACCACCTCAAGATAGCGTGTCTACCAATTCCACCACCTCGGCGCGAAAAGAGGTATATGCAAAACCGAAGCGGCTTGCAAGCGTTTTTTTACGTTTCGGCGGAAAAATTTTTCCGTGGAATGGTTTGATGCGAGTATTTCTTGTTATTTTCCCTAAATAGAGAAACCCCCAGATGGACGGAGAGGACGCATGGGGGCGAGCCTTCGCCGCCTGCGGAGGTGGGGGCTTGCCTTGCCGGGCGGTTGCGTGCCAATGCAGGGGAGCGCAATCTGAACCGGCGGGGAGGTCGGGCGGCATGAACGTTTCTTTTGAGTATTACAAGGTGTTTTACCATGTCGCGAGGTTGGGCGGCATCACACCGGCGGCCCGTACGTTGTTTCTTTCCCAGCCGGCGGTGAGCAAGTCCGTCCGGCAACTGGAGAAGACGCTCGGCTGCGAACTGTTTTTCCGCACCCACAAGGGGATGGCCCTGACGCCGGAGGGCGAGGTGCTGTACCGGCATGTGGCGCAGGCGTGCGAGCAGATTGCCCTTGGGGAGAAGAAACTACAGGCCATGCTCGACCTCGACGGGGGGAGCATCCATATCGGCTCCTCCGACATGATCATGTACGCCTATCTGCTGCCGTATCTGGAACGCTTTCACAAGGCGTACCCCAAGGTCCACATCAGCACGATCACGGCGGCGACGCACGGAACGCTGGAAGCCCTGCGCGCCCAGAAAATCGATCTGGGCGTCGTGTTCTCGCCCGTGGAAGAGGACGACGATCTGGAACTGATCCCGGTGTGCCCCATTCACGACATGTTCATCGCGGGCAAGCCTTTCCTGCACCTGAAGGATGTCGTGCTCCCGCTGGCCGAGATCGCCCGCCTGCCCATCATCTGCCCGGAGAAGGATACCAGCACCCGGCAGTATCTGGACGCCTTTTTCCGCGCGCACGGCGTCGTGCTCGATCCCGAATTCGAACTGGCGACCACCGTGCTGATCGTTCCCTTTGTGGAACGCGGCCTCGGCGTGGGCATTACGGTACGGCGTTTTGCTGAAGCGAGCCTCCGCGAGGGGACGGTCTTCGAGATTACGCCCGAACATCCCATCCCGGAACGAGCCATCGCCGTCGTCACCAGAAGGAAAGCTCCGCTTTCGCATGCCGGACGGGCCCTCATCCGCTGCCTGACCGGACAGGAACGGCTCGGACCCGTCGAGTGGCGTTCTCCGGTGGACGGCTGAAGCCGCCTCCGGGAACCGGACCCGAAGGACTCCCGCCCTTGACCGCATGTCATCCTTAAGATCAGGTTATGATTCCCATGAGTATATTTCATTTTACGCATGGATAAGGATGGCGTACCAACGAGGAACCGGCGATCCGGGTACGGGAAACGTTCCGGTTCCGGAAGTCATGGCGCACAAGGGAGCCTGTCATGAAGAGGGGTTATCTGTTTATCGCACTGGCGACGCTGTTTTTCAGCACGATGGAGATCGCGCTCAAGGAGGTGGCCGGGCAGTTCAATCCCGTACAGCTCAACCTCACGCGGTTTCTCATCGGCGGGCTTGTCCTCGTCCCGTTCGCCCGGCGGATGCTGCACAAACGCCACGAACGCCTGAACGCCGTCAGCCTCCTGAAACTCGCGGCGCTCGGCTTTCTGGGCATCGTCGTCAGCATGACGCTGTATCAGCTTGCCGTGGAGCATACCAACGCGTCGGTCGTCGCCGTGCTGTTCAGTTGCAACCCCGTGTTCGTCCTGATGTTCGCAGGTCTTATCCTGCACACCGCCATCCGTCGCCAGCATACCATTGCGTTGGTGCTGGAATGCCTCGGCATCCTCGTATTGATCAACCCGCTGAATACGTCCATCGGCACGGCGGGGATCGCATTCACCCTGCTGTCCACGGCGACGTTCGCCCTCTACGCCGTGCTCGGCACTCGGCTGTGCGCCCGGTTTTCCGGCGTGGTCGTGACCTGCGGGAGCTTCCTGTTCGCCAGTCTGGAAATGGCGGGCATGGTGGCGCTCAGCCGTCTGGAGCCGGTAGCCGGGTTCCTCGGAACGCTGGGGCTGGACCTTTTCGTCCATATTCCTCTGTTTTCGGGGTACACTCCGTTCAGCGCCCTGATGATGCTGTACATCTGCGTCGGCGTGACCGGGGCTGGATTCGCCTTCTACTTCATGGCGATGGAGGCCACGTCCCCGATCACGGCCTCGCTGGTCTTTTTCTTCAAGCCCGCACTGGCGCCCGTTTTTGCGCTGATCTTCCTGCGGGAGCCCATCCCCTTCAATATGGTGATCGGCATCCTGTTCATCCTCGTGGGCTCGCTCGTCTCCCTCATCCCCACGTTGTCCTCGTTCCCCGCTCTGCTCCTCGGCAGGGCCTGGGGCTGGAAGCACAGCCGCGCCTGAGCGGCATCCTCCTCTCCCCGGAGGATGGAAGACGGTGTCCGGCGCATGACTTCCCTGCGCCCCTCCCAAGGACGCCGCCTTCCGGCCACAAAAAAAGCCCGGATAAACCGGGCTTTTTTTGTCGGGGAATCGCCTAGAGCCAGGGCTGCTTGCCGCAGGCCTTCAGGTATTCGTTGATGGCGGGCTTGCCGCCGACGAAGTCGGCCATTTCGGTCCACACCTTTTCCAGCGCGACCGTCTTCCACTGTTCTTCGTTTTCCAGTTGGGAAACCTTGAGGCCGCCGGCGACGAGTTCGCGCTTGGCGGCTTCGGCCTGTTCGATCTGGAACAGGAGCACCTTTTCCTGCGCGTACTTGCCGGCGTCGATCAGAATCTTCTGGAGTTCGGGCGACAGCTTTTCAAAGACGCGTTCGCTGACGACCAGCGGCTGGAGGTAGTAGGTATAATGGATTTCGGTCAGATACCGCTGGTTGGCTTCGTTGAACTTCATGGCGCGGAAGCCGATGTAGCCGTAGCACTGGCCGTCCACGTCGCCGGACTGGAGGGCGTTGAAGGTCTTGGCCCACGGGATGAGGGAGGGGATGGCGCCGAAGGCCTTGTAGGTGGCGACCATGACCGCGCTCTGAGGCACGCGGAAGCGCAGGCCCTTCATGTCTTCCAGCTTGGTGATCGGGTGCTTGTCGTTGGACATGAAGCGGAAGCCCGAATAGGTCCAGGTCAGGACGCGGAACCCGGCCTTGGTGGCGTACGTGTTCAGCAGTTCGGCGGGAGCGCCGTTGGTGCCGGACACGACCTCGTTCAGGTTGTCGAACAGATAGGGCAGCGTCAGGATGCCGAGCTTCTTTTCGAGGGGCACGATGTTGGCGATGCCGCCGAGGGCCATGTCGAGGGTGCCCTTCTGGACCTTGCGGAAGCGTTCGCTTTCGTCGTCGCCCGGCGTGCTGCCGTAGATGCAGACGATCTGGACGGCGCCGTTGGTCTTTTCTTCGACATACTGCTTGAACGCGTTGCCGACGACGCCCATTTCGGAGCTTTCGGGGTCGCCCATGGCGATTTTCAGCGTCGTGGTCGGGACCGCCGCGGACGCGGGAGCCGAGGCCCACAGGCAGAGGGCCGCCAGGAGCACGGGGACAAGTTGCTTGCAGCTCATGATGTTCTCTTCTTTTAGGAGGATTGCGTGTTGTGAAGCAAGGCGGCGGAGCGTGCGCCCCGCCGCCCGGCGGTTATTCTAGCCCGGTGCCCATGAGGTTGGGCAGGAAGAGGACGATGTCCGGGAAGATGACCAGAATGGCGATGACGGCGATGTTGATCGCCACGAGCGGCAGCGCCTTGAGGGATATTTCTTCAAGAGAAATATTGGCGATGCCGGAGGCGATGAACATGTTCTCGCCGAGCGGCGGCGTGGAGAACCCGATGCCGCAGCAGCAGATGAGGATGATGCCGAAGTGGATCGGATCGACGCCGTACGCCGTCATGATGGGCAGCAGCACCGGCGTGACCAGCATGATGATGGCGAGGGTTTCCATGAACATGCCGAGGAACAGCAGCAGCAGGACCACGAAGACCCACACCAGATGCACGTTGTTGGTGAAGGACAGAATCCAGTTGGCGATTTCCACGGGGATGCGGTAGGAGGTCAGCAGGTAGCCGAAGGCCGTCGCCGTGAACACGAGGACCAGCACGCGGCCCGTCAGCCAGGACGTGGTCTTCAACGAGGCCATGAAGGTCTTCATCGTCAGTTCCCTGTGGATGAAGATGCCCACGAGGATCGTGTAGAAGATGGCCACGACGGCGGCTTCGGTCGGCGTGAACAGACCGGCGTAGATGCCGCCCAGAATGATGACGGGCGCGAGGATGGACCAGAAGCCGTCACGCAGGGAGTGGACGAAGGACTTGAAGGACCAGTCGAGGCCGTCGGTTTTGAGGTTCCGGCACAGGAAGAAGTGCATGATGCTCAGGCCCACGGCGATGAGGATGCCGGGGATGACGCCGGCCATGAACATCTTGGAGATGCTCTGCTGGCCCGACACGCCGTAGATGACCATCGGGATGCTGGGCGGGATGATGATGCCGATGCCGCCGGCGGTGGCGGTGGCGGCGGAGGCGTAACCGATGTTGTAGCCGCGCTTGGCCATGGCCGGGATCATGAGCATGCCCACGGCGGCCGTCGTGGCGGGACCGGAGCCGGAAATGGCCCCGAAGAACACGCAGGACAGCGTCGTGGAGATGGCGAGCCCGCCGGGAGTGGGGCCGACGATGTTTTCGGCGACATGGACGAGCCGTCTGGACACGCCTGCCGCCTCCATAAGTGACCCCGCCAGTACGAATGCGGGCAATGCCATGAGCGGGAAGGCCGTCAGCGAAGCGAAGGCGCGTTCGATCATCAGGCTGAGGTCAATGTCCAGCACAATGAAACAGGCCATGGTCGCCACGCCGAGGGCGACCATGATCGGGCTGCCGATGAGCAGCAGCACGAAGAAGATGCCGAACAGCAGAAGACCGATGTTCGCGGGGGAAAGTGCTTCCATCATTCCTTGTCTCCTTCAGCCGTGAGCGTCTTCTGGCTTTCTTTGATGGCTTCCTGGTCCGGGTCGAGAATTTCTTCTTTCAGGATGAACTTGATGACGTTCACCTGCACGATGCGGATGGCCATCAACAGGAAGCTGAGGGGGAAGACAAGGTAGACCATGCCGAGGTCCCAGTCGAGCGCCGGGGTCGCATAGGGGAATTCCACGAGGTCGAGAACGGCGACGTAGCCTTCCCACGCCATGATGAGCGAGAAGCAGAACCAGATCACGTCCCCGACGAACAGGAACAGGTCGCCCACCCATTTGGGCGCCTTGGAAAATTGCAGGGTCACGCGGTTCAGGGCGCACAGGCGGGTCGCGTAGCAGGCGCCGAACAGAATGAACCAGATAAAGGCGAAACGGGCGATTTCTTCCGTCCACGGAAGGGACATGTTGATCTGCCGCAGCACGATCTGAAGAAAGATGATGATGACGAAAAAGACCAGCAGGAACTGGCACAGATAACTTTCGAAATGGTCCAGCAGGGCCAAGACTACTTTTTTCACGTTTCTTATTCCTCCTCCCGAAGACCAGTGAAACCGCGGGGCGCCTTTCCGGAACGGATTACGGCTTCCGTAAAGGCTCGACGCCCCGCGGTGGACGGCGCAGACACAGGCGTTATGCGGGTCCGGCGCGCCTTGACGCGCGGACGTTTCGCATGTCCGACGCCGGGTCCGCCCCCGCAGACCCGGCGCTGTCCGTGCGACGAGTTACTTCCAGGCGGGCTTGCCGCAGGCCTTCAGGTAGTCGTTGATGGCTTCCTTGCCGCCGACGAAATCGGCCATTTCGGGCCATACCTTGTCGAGAGCGGCCTGCTTCCACTGGTCTTCGTCTTCCAGCTGGGAAACGACGAGGCCGCCGGCGACGAGTTCCTTCTTGGCGGCTTCGGCCTGTTCCATCTGGAACTTCAGAACGGCGTCCTGAGCGTACTTGCCGGCGTCAACCATGAGCTGCTTCATTTCGGGGGTCATCTTGCGGTACACGCGTTCGCTGATGACCAGCGGCTGGAGCTGGTAGGTGTAGTGGACTTCGGTGAGGTATTTCTGGTTGGCTTCGTTGAACTTCATGGCCTTGAAGCCGATGTAGCCGTAGCACTGGCCGTCTACGACGCCCTGCTGGAGCGCGGTGAAGGTTTCGGCCCAGGAGATGGGGGTCGGGCTGCCGCCGAAGGCCTTGTACGCGGCGATGAGCACGGCGCTCTGAGGCACGCGGAACTTCAGGCCCTGGATGTCGGCCATCTTGGTGATCGGGCGCTTGGAGTTGGAGATGTAGCGGAAGTCGGTGTAGGTCCAGGTCAGGATGCGGAATCCGGCCTTGGTGGCGTAGGAGTTCAGCAGCTCGGCGGGGGCGCCGTTGGTGCCGGTCACGACTTCGTCAAGGTTGGCGAAGAGGTAGGGCAGGGTCAGCAGGCCCAGACGCTTTTCGAAAGGAACGAGGTTGGCGATGCCGCCCATGGCCAGAGGCAGGGTGCCCTTCTGCACGTTGCGGAAGCATTCGCTTTCGTCGCCCAGAGCGCCGCCGTAGAAGCACTGCACTTCCACTTTGCCGCCGGATTTTTCTTCCACGTACTTCTTGAAGGCATTACCGACGACGCCCATTTCGGAGTCTTCGGGGTCCCCCACCGCGATTTTCAGCGTCGTTTCCGGGGCGGCGGATGCGGAAGCGGTCCACACGAACAGGGCCGCCAACAGCAGGGGCAAAATCTTCTTGCAGGTCATGAAAGCTCTCCTCTCTAGAGTTTGTGAAAAAAACTGGTAGCAATTCTAATACAAAAAATAACTAAAGACTAGAGGGAGTTCAGGATTTGCCTGCGAAAAGTTCATAATAAGCGAGGAACATTAAATTATTTGATTTCCGCGAAAAGCCGGAAAAGGAGAAGGAACTTGTCATAACCGGCACAAAATGGAATCGGTTACGGTGTATGTAACACGAAAAGATATGGTATTTTCTCTTGTTAGAGAGAAAAACGTCGCCGTGTTCCCAAAATGGGGAAAACAGCCCTTTCTCACGCAAGCTGGGGGGATGAGAAAAAATTGGGAAATGCGCGGGAAGCCGGAAAGGAAGCTCATGTCCCGCGCCCACTGCGGGCTCAAGCCGGAGAAGTGCCTGTTTCCAAAACGCAAAAACGCCCTCGCCGTTGGGTTCAAGGGCGTCGGACGTTTTGGACGTTTGGGGGTATGAGCGGTGGAGGAGGGGACTTCATGGAGCGGATATGTCCGTTTGAGCGAATTTTTTTGCGAACCGATTTGGGGTAGCCCTTTCTTTTTGGGGGTGCCTCCTTTATTCTCACCCAAACGGCCATCAGGATTGGTCATGGCGGGAGGCGGAAAAAAGACGGAGACGCAGGAGCCGGGTGCGCCGTTTGGGGTTGGGGAGCTCTTGGCCGCAAATACGTTGCGTGGCGACGGTTACCCCCGGATGTACAGGGGAGTGCGGTGCGGCGGTATTGCAGCAGATGAAAGCGCCTTACGGAGAATGGGGAGCTTGATTCCGGTAGCTTGCCCTGTACAGCCGACTTTTCACTACTGACAATGAGGATGGGAAGATATGGTACAACTCCCGGCTATACAGACCACATGCAAGAGCGGCAAGGAATGCTTTCAGGGGATGGATGGCGAATATACTCTTCAGGATTTTTGGGCGTGGGCCTTTTCGGATTTGGTCAGCAATACGGAACGCGGCAAGCTGGCGGAATATCTCGTGGCGAAGGCGATGGGATGCGGTACGCGAATCAGCCAGACGTGGGAAAGTTATGACCTCTTGTCTCCTGAAGGGATCAAAATAGAAGTCAAAGCATCAGCCTATATTCAGTCATGGCAACAAAAAGGTTTCTCAACGATTTCCTTCGGTATCGCTGAAACCCTGTTCTGGGATGGCGTCGGCTATGCGGGGGAAGAAAAGCGTCATGCAGACGTCTATGTCTTTTGTGTGTTGAAACATAAAGATCAGGCGACAATCAATCCTCTTGATCTGGCACAGTGGGATTTTTACCCAGTGGCGACGCATAGG
Organism: uncultured Bilophila sp.; assembly: GCA_902373525.1. Taxonomy (GTDB): domain Bacteria; phylum Desulfobacterota; class Desulfovibrionia; order Desulfovibrionales; family Desulfovibrionaceae; genus Bilophila. Next base: position 42,696 of record CABKMN010000016.1, read on the forward strand.
TTGAACAGCTCTTTTGGCAAGCAAAAAACCGTTACCCTCGGCTCCCTGATTTCACATTGCAAAGTACCACCTTGTCCTTTTTCGGAGCTGAGGGATGCGATAGAAAAAGAATATCGTGCATGAGCGTTGCGGCTCTCTGGAGCTTTTTTTCGGACGGCCCGCTTGCTTCTTCGGAGGTTGCGGGTCGTTTTTCATTTTTTTCAATGCGCCGCATAACGTTACATGTACGGGCGAGTTGCCCAAATGGTTTCCGGGGAGTGTTCCCGGTCTTCATCGGACGGCACAGGACGCAAAAAAGCCCTCAAACCGTTCAGGCTCAAGGGCTTTTCGGACTTTATCGGATGTCTTGGAGTTTCCAAGTGGCGGAGAGGGTGGGATTCAGGTTTAATCACCCTAACTCATTGAACTTTATACCTGCATGGCTGTGTTCGTTGCACAGACCGTATCCATAAAACGGAGGCTTGGCAAGCCTTCCAAACAGCACCGCGAGCTCAAAAAAACTTCTGAGGAACATGAAGAGGAACACCCGAACACATCGGGTGCTCCTCGTTTTTCGTTTAGTCCGATTCCTC
>CABKMN010000017.1 GCA_902373525.1 uncultured Bilophila sp.
AACATGGGGCGGGGGGAGGATTTGGAAAGGGGAAGGGACCTTTTGAAACGGGGACCTTCCTTCTCCCCCGCCCCATGTTCGTTTCGTTTGTGGATATTCCCTTTTTTCATGGCGTTGAACGACAAAAAAGTTTTTCGTCAGAGTGTTGACAAACCGGAGCGTGTATACAAGAATAGAAAAAAGTTTCAAATAAAAGAACAACGGGAGGCGTCGTGAAAAAGATCATCTGCTTTCGCCCGGACGAGGCGGTGGAACACGTGCAGAGCGTGGGGCCGAATCCGATTTCCGGTCATCCCGTCACGCATGTGTGGCGCTGCTTCGTCCATCCGTCCGGCAAGCTGACCGCGGGTATCTGGAGCTGCGAAGGCGGAACCTTCGAGATCATGTCCCATCCGAGCACCGAGATGTGCACCATCCTCGAAGGCGAGGCCGTCATCGAGCATGAGGACGGCTCGCAGGTGACCGTGGTCCCCGGCGACAGCTTCGTGATTCCCTATGGGGCGCACACGATCTGGCGCGTCGAGGGGTACGTCAGGAAATCGTTCATCTGTCATTTCATGGAAAACGACGGACCCGCCGCCTGAGGCCGTCCGCCTTCACCGCAAACCAAAGTGGAGAAGCGTATGCAATCGACTCCCGTTGCCGTCGTTACCGGAGGCAGCCGAGGCATCGGCAAAGCCGTCGCGCACGAACTCGCGTCGCTGGGCTATCGGGTCCAGCTTGTCGCCCGCAATCGCGGGAACCTTGAAGCCGCGAAGGAAGAACTCGTCCGGGCGCACGCGCTCGAAGGCGAAGCGGTTCCCGGCATCTACGCCGCCGACGTGTCCGACGTCGCCGCCATCCGCACGGTGGTCAAGGACATCCTCGGGGACTGCGGCCGGATCGACTTCCTGTTCAACGGGGCCGGGATCAGCATTCCAGGGACCTTCGATCTGGACGCCGCCACGTTCACGCGGCTGTTCGAGGTCAACCTGCGGGCGCCCTTCGTGTTCATGCAGGAAATCGTGCCGATCATGGAACGGCAGGGCGGCGGCCACATCGTCAACGTGGCCTCGCGCAACGGCAAGGTCGCCGTGGCCAACCTCGGCGGCTATTCGGCCTCCAAGTTCGGGCTGGTCGGGCTCGGCGAATCCGCGTTCCGCGACCTCTCCGCCAAGGGCATCGCGATCACGACCCTGTGCCCCGGCTGGGTGAACACCGACATGGCGGCGGGCGAGGGCGCGTCGCTGGCTCCGGAAGAGATGATCCAGCCCGAGGACATCGCCGCCACCGTCCGTTGGCTGCTGTCCCTGCGCCGTCCGGTCCGGGTCATGGACGTACTGCTGGAATGCGCGAAGGACGTGGAGCGGCGCGGCAGCGTCGAGATCGCCAAGTTGTACGCGCTGCGTGAACGTCACCGGGAAGAATACGACAGCCTGACGCTGTAGGAGTATCGGCATGAAGGCGCTTATCGAGAATATCCAGCACTATTGCCTGCACGACGGCCCCGGCACGCGGACGACGGTCTTTTTCAAGGGCTGCCCGCTGCGCTGCCTGTGGTGCTCCAACCCGACGACGCAGCGCATGCCGAAGGAGCTGCTGCAAAAGGCCGACGACTGCCTCGGCTGCGGCCTCTGTGCTCGGGTGTGCCCGAAAGGCGCCGTGGCCTTCGAGCCGGGAAAGACGCCGGTCATCGATCGGGAACGGTGCGACGACTGCGGCCTGTGCGCCCGCGAATGCCCCGGCAGGGCGCTGGTCATGGCCGGGACCGAATATACCGTCGAGGAGGTCTTCGACATCCTCAAGGGGGACATGCTGTTCTACCGCAACTCGGGGGGCGGCGTGACCTTTTCCGGCGGGGAAGTCCTGTCGCAGTCCGCGTTCGCCGTGGAGCTGGCGGAACGCTGTCGGCGGATCGGCATCAACACGGCGATGGAAACGTCGGGATTCGCGCCCTACGAACGTCTGCGGGCCCTTGCCGACGTGATGGACCACATCTTTTTTGACGTGAAGCACCTCGACGACGAGGCGCACCGGCGGCTTACGGGGCAGCCCAACGCGTTGATTCTGGACAACATCCGGCGTCTGGGCCGCGAAAAGGGCGGAAGCGTAAGCATCCATCTGCGCCTTCCGCTCATTCCCGGCATGAACGACGCCCCCGAACATCTCGAGCGGTACGGCGCGTTCGCGGCCGGGCTTGAGGGCATCGCCGATCTGGAGCTGTTGCCCTACCACCGCCTCGGCAAGAACAAGTACGACATGCTCGGGCGCGGTTATGTCCTGGGCGATGTTCCCCCCCTCGCCCGGGACGCCGTCGCCGCCGCCGTCGGCCGCGTCCGGGAACACGCGGGTCATGTGAAGGTGTTGTGCGTTGCCTGATCGGCAGCGTTTGAAATGAAAGGAGAATGACGATGTCTCTCACCAAGGAAGCCCGTCTCGAACGGATCATGCGCCTCAAGAAGCAGTTTTTTTCCCACAAGCCGAGCGTCTGCATCGAAGGCGCTCTGACCGCGACCCGCGTGTTTCAGGAAACCGAAAGCGAGCCGATGGTCATCCGCCGGGCCAAGGTCTTCAGGCGGCACTGCGAAACCAAGACCATCACCATCCAGCCGGACGAACTCATCGTCGGCAACGCCGGGGCCGTGGCGCGCAGCATCCATGTGAATCCCGAGCTCTCGAACAACTGGTTCTACAACGAACTGGACACGATGAGCACCCGTCCGCAGGACCCCTACCAGATCACGGAAGAGCAGAAGCGGCTCTACCGCGAGGAAATCTATCCCTACTGGAAGGGCAAGACGCTCCGGGATTTCTGGGACGCGCGCGCTCCGAAGGATGTCCATGAGCTGTTCTCCGTCGGCGGCATCTGCGACAACGACGTGAAGATCGAATGCACCCCCGGCGACATGGTCCCGGCCCTTCACCAGCTCGTCCTGCCCCTCGGCTTCGACGGCATCAGGCGCAAGGCCGCCGAAAACCTCGCCGGGCTGGACTTCAACGACATCGAGAATTTTTCGAAGCGCGATTTCTGGCAGGCCGTGATCATCTGCTGCGAAGGGTTCAGCCTTTTGTGCGAACGCCACGCCCAAAAGGCCCGCGAACTCATGGACGGGGCCGACGACGCCCGCCGCCGCGACCTCGAACGCATCGCCGCCGTGTGCGACCGGATCGCCCACAATCCCCCGGACACCCTGCACGAAGCCTTGCAGCTCACCTATTTCATCTTCGTCGGCCTGTTCATTGAGGGCAACGCGGGCGGCTATTCGCCGGGGCTGCTCGATCAGTATCTGATTCCCTATTACCGCAAGGACCGGGAACGCGGCCTGAGCGACGAGGACGCCCTTGAAGTCATCGAAAGCCTGTGGGTGAAGCTCGGCGAGCAGATTTGGTACTGGAACGAGCCCGCCGCGAAGCACTATTCCGGTTTCTGCGCCTTCCAGAACATCGCGCTGGGCGGCCTCGACACCTATGGCCGCGACGCCGTCAACGAACTGAGCTACCTCATGTTGCAGGCGAGCATCGACGTCCAGATGGTCCAGCCCTCGCTGTCCGTGCGCCTGAGCAAGAAGAACCCCGAGGAGTTCTTCCTCAAGATCGCGGAGCTGGTGCAGACCGGTTCCGGCTTCCCGGCCATCTTCAGCGACGAGGTCGGCTACAAGATGCTGCTCAAGAAGGGCATCCCCGCCCACCTCGCCCGCGACTGGGCGCCCATCGGGTGCGTGGAGGCGCAGCTTGCCGGACGCCATTACCAGTGGAGTTCGGCCGGGCACTACAACCTCGGCAGCGTGGTGGAGTTCGCCCTGACCAACGGCGTACACCTCAAGAGCGGCAAGAAGCTCGGCGCGGACACCGGGGACGCCTCGACGTTCACGACCTATGAGCAGTTTGAGGAGGCCGTGTACACGCAGTTGCGCTTCCTGCTGCACCAGTTCTCGGTGTCCCAGAACCTGCTGGAACAGTTGCACTACGAATATTTGCCGAATCCCGTGGCCTCCATGCTGCTCACCGGCTGCATCGAAAAGGGCCGCGACCTTACCCACGGCGGGGCCGAGTTCAACACCGGCCCCGGCATGAACGGCAACGGCCTTGCGGACTTCGTGGATTCCGTGACGGCGGTGCGGAAGGTCGTGTTCGAGGACAGGCGCATTTCGATGGCCGATCTGGTCGCCGCGGTCAGGGCCGACTTCGAGGGCTACGAGCACATCCGCCGCATGCTCGTCGAGGACGCGCCCAAGTGGGGCAACAACAACGACGAGGCCGACGGCAACATGACGAAGCTGTTCGACGTCATCATCAAGGAAATCGGCACCTACCGCGGCAAGCTCGGCAATCCCAAGCTGCCCGCGCTGTACCCCGTCTCGTCGAACGTGCCGCAGGGCCTGTCCGTCGCCGCCCTGCCTTCGGGCCGCAAGGCCGGCAAGCCCCTTGCGGACGGCTGCTCGCCCTCGCAGGGCATGGACAGGCTCGGCCCCACCGCGATCCTTCAGTCGCTCGGCAAGCTGCCCCACGACTGCATCGACGGCGGGACGCTCCTGAACATCAAGCTGACCCCCGCCGTGGTCGCCGGGGAAGAAGGCAAGCGGCGTCTGTCCGCCTTCCTGAAGACCTTCCTCGACCTCGACGTGTTCCATATCCAGTTCAACGTGGTCAGCCATGAGGTCCTGCGCTGCGCGCAGCGGACCCCCGAGGACTACAAGAGCCTGCTCGTCCGCGTCGCGGGCTACAGCGCCTATTTCGTCGAACTGAGCCGCGAGATTCAGGAAGACATCCTGAGCCGCACGGCCCATGAACTCTAGTCAATCCGGCCGCGCCTCCGAGCGGGGGGCGCGGCCTTGCAAAGCGAGGTATCCCGTGTTGTTCGTTCGTCTGCTCGCCCTTGTCGTGGCCGTGGCGCTGGCCGTGCCCGGCCTTGCTCCCGCGTCGCCCGTCACCCTGCGGACGGCGTGGCTTTCCGAATACGAAGCCTTCGCCGCCTGGTACGCGCATGAACGGAAGTGGGATGTGGAGAACGGCGTTTCGTTGGAATGCGACGTGTTTCCCACCGGGAAAAATCTGGTGGACAACATGCGGCGCTCCGGGTGCGTGATCGGCGCGTGCGGCGGGGCCGCCGCCGTGTTCGGCATCCTCGGCGGGCAGGTTTCCGTCATCGGGGTGGCTGCGGACGAGACGGCGGCGAACGCCGTCTATGTGCGTCCGGACAGCCCGCTGCTGAAGCTGAAGGGCGAGAACCCCGGCTATCCCGAACTCTACGGCGGCGCCGCGGCCATGCAGGGAAAGACCGTGCTCGCGCCCGTGGGGACCAGCGCGCATCAATTGCTGTATTTCTGGCTGGAACGGCTCGGCACGAGCGACGCGGAGTCCATCGTCATCGACACGAAGCCGGAGGAGGCGCTCAAGGCGTTCACCGGCGGCATGGGCGACGCGGTCGTGCTGTGGGCCCCGGACACCTACAAGGCCGACGCCCTCGGGCTGCGGCGGCTGGTCTCCGGGCGCGAATGCGGCATCACCCAGCCCATCCTGCTCGTCGCCGACCGCACGTTCGCGGAGGCGAACCCCGCGCAGGTCGAAGCCTTCATGAAGGCGTATCTCAGGGCCGTGGACGCGATCCTCGCCATGCCGAAGGACGAACTCGTCCCGCTGTACCGGCGGTTCATGGAGACGTTCTCCGGGCAGCCGGTTTCCGAAACGGTCGCCCGCGGCGATCTGGACACGCACCGGTTCCTGTCGGCGGACGAACAGCGGAAGCTGTTCAGGAGCCGCGCCGAAGGCGGGCTGCTTCATTTCTGGATTGAGGACGTGATCCGCTTCCACGAGGCGACGGGCGCGTTGAGCCGCCGTCAGGTCCGTGAACTGGAGCGGACGCCGTTTGTGACGTCCCGGTTCCTCGAAAGGGCCGCCGCGCAGTGATCCCATGCCGCCCGGAACGTTCCGGGCGAAGGAGATGTCCCATGTTTCCGCGGATCGAGTTTCTCAGACAGCAGTTTTTCCTGAACCGTCCCTCCGTGTGTCTGGAGGCGGCGCTGGCGAAGACGCGGGTTTTTCGGGAGACGGAAGGCGAGGCGCTGATCCTGCGGCGCGCCAAGAGTTTCCGGGAGACGTGCCGCACCAAGACGATCACCATTCAGCCGCAGGAGCTGATCGTCGGCAACGCGGGCGCGAAGGCCCGGCAGGCCTGCATCACGCCCGAGCTGTCGAACAACTGGTTCGTGCTTGAGCTGGACACCATGCGGGACCGCCCGCAGGACCCCTACGACATTACCGAGGAGCAGAAGGCGCAGTACCGCGAGATCATCCATCCCTACTGGGTGGGCAAGTCGCTCCGGGACATCTGGGAAAAGCAGGTGCCCGAGGACACGATGGCGATCATCCGGGTCGGCGGAGTGGTGGACTGCGGGGTCAAGGTGGAGTCCGCGCCTTCGGAACTGACCCCGAATTTCCGGGATCACCTGTTCGTGAAGGGGTACGCCGGGATCAGGCGCGAAGCCGAGGCCGCGCTCGCCGCGCTGGACCTCACCGACGTGCGCAATCTTGAGCGCCGCGACTTCTGGCGGGCCGCCGTCATCACCTGCGAAGGCATGGAGACGTTGGCGGCGCGGTACGCCGAAAAGGCCGAGGAACTGGTCGCCGCCGAAGCCGATCCCGTCCGGGCGTCCGAGCTGCGGGACATCGCCGAGACCTGCCGCCGTCTCGCCGCGGGCGCGCCCGTCACCTTCCGGGACGCGATCCAGCAGGTCTACTTCACCCTGTGCGGCCTGTTCATCGAGGGGAACGGCGGCGGCTATTCCATAGGCCGCCTTGATCAGTACCTCCATCCCTTCTTTCTGCGCGACAGGGCGGAGGGTCTGCTTACCGACGACGCGGCGCAGGAGCTGCTCGAATGCCTCTGGATCAAGCTCGGCGAGCAGCTCTGGTACCAGACGGACGAGAGCGCACGGGACTATGCGGGCTATTGCCCCTTCCACAACCTGTGCGTCGGCGGCGTGGACGTGAACGGCAACGACGCCGTGAACCCGCTTTCCTACATGATGCTGGACGCGACCATCCACGTGCGGATGGCGCAGCCCTCGCTGTCCGTGCGCCTCAGCCGCAAGAATCCCGAGGAGTTCTTCCATAAGGTCGCGGAGTGCGTGCAAACCGGTACGGGCTTCCCGGCCATCCACAGCGACGACGTGGGCACCATGATGGTCATGCGCAAGGGCGTGCCCTCGCGGGTGGCCCGTGACTGGGCCCTGCACGGCTGCGTCGAACCGGACATTCCGGGCATGACCTCCCAGTGGACCTCGGGCGGGCACTACAATCTGGCCTCCGCCGTTGAGTTCGCCCTGACCCGCGGCGTTCACCTCAAGACGGGCGAACAGGTCGGCCTGCGGACCCCGGACCCGACCACCTTCCGGACCTTCGACGACTTTCGGAAGGCGGTGTACGACCAGCTCGGGCACATCATCCGGCATTTCTCGCTGGTGATGAGCCTGTTCGAGCGGCTGCATCTGGAACACCTTCCCTTGCCGCTGGCTTCTCTCGTCACGCTGGACTGCGTGGAGAAGGGCAGGCACCTCATGCAGGGCGGGGCACGGTACAACTGGGGTCCGGGCATGAACGCCAACGGGTTCGGGGATTTCATCGATTCGATGGCCGCCGTCCGCAAACTGGTGTTCCGCGAGGGCAGGCTGCCCATGTCTCGGCTGGTCGAGGCGATCCGGGCCAATTTCGAGGGGTACGAGGCCGTCCGCCGCATGCTCGTCGAGGACGCGCCCAAGTGGGGCAACGACGATGACGACGCCGACGTCTTCGCCGGGGAACTGACGGCCTTCCTGTCCGAGACCTTCGGCGGGACGCGCGGCCTGCTCGGCAACCCCCGGATGATGACGATCATCCCGATCACCTCGAACATCCCGCAGGGGGCGAGCGTGAGCGCGCTGCCCTCGGGGCGGTTGGCGGGCTTTCCGCTCGCGGACGGCGTTTCCGCCTGTCAGGGCCGGGACAGGAACGGTCCCACGGCCCTCATCAAGTCCATGTCCAAGTTCCCGCACGCAGACTACGACGGCGGGCTCCTGCTCAACGTGCGTTTCACGCCGAGCACCGTAGCGGGCGAGCAGGGCCGCTTCCGGCTCGTCTCCTTCCTGCGGAGCTTTCTGGATTTGGACCTCTTCCACATCCAGTTCAACATCGTGGGACAGGAGGTGCTGCGCTGCGCCCAGAAGCACCCGGACGAATACCGGTCGCTCCTCGTGCGCGTGGCGGGCTACAGCGCGTATTTCGTCGAATTGAGCAAGGAAATGCAGGAGGACATCATCAGCCGCATTCCGCACGAACTCTAGCGCACGGTGCGAACCTGCGTCTGAGGAGCCCTCACGCCGTCGGCGCGGGGGCTTCTCTTGTACTCGGAGGCCCGCGGCGGAGGCGAGACGGAGCGGGGCGGCGGTCCGCCTTCGGGTGCCCCATGTCCTGCGAAGGGCGCGTGAAGGGCGAGAGGGCGTTCGCGCACGTTCCGTTCGCGCGTCGTTCCCAGAGCCGAGGCGCGTTCTCCGGCGCACCCCCTTGCGGCTCACGCTCATGAAGACCGGCACGGTCGCCGGAGGGCTCCCGCTGCGTGCGGAGTCCGAAAGCCCGCCCCTCTCTTCGTCGGGCTCCTTGCGCCGTCGCCGCTCCCCTCCCGCGCCTTTCGGATGCCGTTGAACGTATCCCGGACGCGCCGGGCCGGCATTCTCTCGTGCCCTGCGGCTCAAGCGGGGAAGGGATGGCGGAGGGAGGCGGAAAAAAGGGTGCCATGCCGCCCTATTGGGAGCTTTTTCACATTTTCTTGCCACTTCTCTTGACACGGTATTTTGTGAAGAGTATGTTCATAAAAAAAGAACAGAGTTGCTTAAAATAAAATATAGGCTCCCGAATACCCCCGGACGCGGCTCCCGCCGTTCCGCTTCGGCGAGGCGCAACGCTCTGTCTTTCACAACCGGCGTCATGGGATTTCACGTGTGATGGAAACGATCCGCCACAGGACGTTTTTCATACTTGCGGACCAGCAGGCCGGCCGGTCCAACCGGCCCGAACGCATCACTCAACGCCCCAATGAGGAGAAACCGGATGAAGCTTTTCAAGAGTACCTGTCGAGCACTCGGTGTCTGCGCGCTTTCGTTCAGCATGTTCCTCGGCTCCGCCGCGGCCGCTCCCAAGGAGGTCAAGCTCCTTTTCCCCGAACCCTACAGCTCCGCCTCCACCTACGCCGAAGGGCAGGCCGTGGGCGTTTATTACGGCGCGCTTGATTTCAATATGCAGAACCATCCCGCCCTGCGCGGGAAGTACAAGATGCGCTGGGTCGGCGACGTGGTGAAGTCGCCCGCCGACGCCCTGAACGCGGTGGCGACCGGCGCCGGTCAGTTCACCTACACCCTGCCGCAGTTCATTGAACAGTTCGACCCCGACTGGCGGCTGATCACGGCTCCCGGCGTGTTCGAGAATTTCGAGCATTTCCTGCGGACGATGGAAACCCCGGCCTGGAAGGCGAAGCAGGAAGAGCTTGAAAAGACCAAGGGCTTCAAGATTCTGAAGTGGACGAACTCCATCGGCAACTTCTGGCTCTGGACGAAGACCGGCCCCGCCGACTCCCTCGCCGCCCTCAAGGGCCAGAAGATTCGCTACGCGGGCCAGAAGTCCTATTCCAACGCCTTCGCCGCCCTCGGCCTCGTGGGCGTGGCCCTGCCGTATACCGAAGTCGTGTCGGCGCTCCAGACGAACATGATCGAGGGCCTGACCAACGACATTTTCGGCTATACCTACTACGACCTGCCCCGTCTGACCAAGTACATGTTCCCCATCCCCTTCGGTTTGTGCCCGCAGGCCCTCGTGGTCAACGCCAAGTGGTGGAACGGGCTGCCCAAGGCCGAACGCGAAGCCCTCGAATTCACCATCGCCTGCACGGACGTGCACCAGTATTTCGAACAGCGTCAGCTCGAAATCCTCAAGTGGTGGGATGAAAACCCAGATACCGTTCTGGTCAAGCTGACCCCCGAAGCCCGCGCCGAATGGGAAGCCGTCCTGAAGCAGTCCACCGAAGCGTTCGTCAAGGACCTCAATCCCGCCCTCCTCGAAGCCGTCAGCAGCACGGCCGCCAAGAAGTAGTCCTCCTTGTCCGGGGCGGGCCCTTCCGCCCCGGACGCACCCACCTCAACGGCAAAGGGGAAACCTCATGGAAACGCCTTCGATCCTCCTGCGGCTGAAGCGGCGATGGATTGAGCTTTGGGGCATCGTCTTCTTTATCGGCGTCGGCATCAATTTTGCGGAAATCATCTGCCGTTCGGTGTTCCACTTCTCCATCGACCTGATGTACGACATCCCGATCTGGCTCACCATCTGGTCCGTCATGATGCTGGCCGGGCCCATTCTGCCCGACGGCGACCACGTTTCGGTGGACATGGTGCGCGACCACCTGCACGGCTTTCCGCGCAAGGTGTGCGAAATCATCAACTGTCTCGCCACCATCGCCTTCGGCGCCGTCATTACGTGGGGCGGCGTGGTGTTCACCTCGCAGTGTTATGAGTTCAACATGAACATCATCCGCTGCATTTCCGTACCGCGCTGGCTTGTCGAAAGCTGCGTGCCCATCGGCATGTTCCTGTTTACGATCTTCGCCGTATACCAGCTTGTGACCGTCGTCCGGACGAATTACGTCAAGGCGGACAGGCAGGCGGACGAATAACCGTCGCCCTCACGCGGATTCGCCATGATTCCGGCTTAACTTCAGGAGTACGGGATGGAACTCTTCGATTATCTGGCCCTGGCGTCCATTGTCTTTCTGTTCCTGCTGGGTTCGCCGCTCGCCGTGACGTTCAGCATCGGCTCGATAGCGATCATGATCCACACCATGGGATTCCCGCTGGGCAACATCTCGCAGGTTTTCTTCACCACCATCAGCAGCTATCCGATGCTGGCGATGCCGTTCTTCATTCTGGCGGGCAACCTGATCCTCGCCAGCGGCGGCATGGGCTACCTGCGCGACTTTATGAACCGGCTGGTCGGGCATCTCCCCGGCGGCATGGCCGTGGCGATCTGCATCTTCGCCGCCTTCCTCGGGTCGATTTCCGGTTCCGCGACGGCCTGTCTGGCGATCATCGGGACGATCTTCGTGCCCATGATGGCCGACTCGGGCTACTCGCGGGCGTTCGCCTCGGGACTCGCCGTGACCTCAGCCGGGCTTGGGGCGGTCATCCCGCCCAGCGTGTTCATGATCGTGTTCGGAGCGAGCAACCGCGTTTCCGTCGCCGACCTCTTCGCGGCGGGCGTCGGCCCCGGCCTGCTGGCCGCGTTCCTGATGTGCCTGACGTCCGTCTGGATTTCCAAGAAGCGCGGCTATCAGAGCGGCGTCAGGGCCACGTTCGCGCAGCGGATGGAGTCCTTCAAGAAGGCGTTCCCCATCATCCTCATGCCTCTGATCGTGCTCGGCGGCATCTACTCGGGCATTTTCAGCCCGACGCAGGCCGCGTCCGTGGCGTGCGTCTATTCGCTGTTCCTCGGCGTCGTCATCTATCGCGGCGTCAACTGGAAGGTCTTCATGGACGCGCTGGTGGAAACCGTGCGCCTGAGCAGCATGATCTATTTTCTGGTCATCGGCGGCGACCTGTTCGGGCGCGTGCTCGGCTACGTCGGGCTGCCGCAGATGATCTGCGAATGGGTCATCGGCATGGAACTGGGGCCCGTCACCTTCCTGTTCGCCGTGCAGGGCCTGCTGCTGGTCATGGGCTTTTTCTTCTCCAGCTTCCCGATGGTGGTCATCGTGTTGCCGCTGTTCCTCCCCAGCGTCAACGCGCTCGGCATCGATCCCGCCCTGTACGGCGCGCTCGCCGTGTTCTGCTCCATCATCGGCGAAGTGACGCCTCCCATGGGGCCGCAGCTCTGGATCGCGGCCCCGATCTGCAAGGTCAAGATCGGGCTCATCATGCGCGAGGCCTGGGTGTTCCTAGGCGTGCAGGTGCTGACGCTCGCTCTGGTGACGCTGTTCCCGCAGATTTCCCTGTTCCTCGTCGAAGCGATGCGCTGATCGCCCGACGCCTCCGACAAAGGCTCCCGGCCCCACAACGCGTGAGGCCGGGAGCCTTTGTTTTCGGGCCTGTACGGCGCTAGTCGAAATGGTAGAACTTCATGTACTCCACAATGTCGTGCGCGGTTTCCTGAAGCGGCACCAGCATGTCTTCGATGAGGGAGTCGATGGGGCCGTACTGCGTGCGTGTGGCGCTGATGGCGTATTTGACCTGCCCGTCTCCGGAGAGGAGCGGAACGGCGAGGCCCTTGAGCGGCAGGTACAGTTCGCCGTCCATGATCGCGTAGCCCCGCTCCCTGACTTCCTGCAATTCGGCGCGCAGGCGCTCTTCCGTGGTGCAGGTCTTTTCGGTGAAGCCCTCCATCGGCGTCCGTTGGATGTAGGTGGCGAGGGCGGCTTCCGGCAGGTAGGCGAGGATGGCCTTGCCGAGGGCGGAACAGTAGGCCGGGACCGTCCGTCCGACGCTGTACTGGACGTATTCGAAGTTCGCGCTCTGGACTTCGTAGACGATCTCCTTGCCGTTCCACTTGCCCAGATTGCAGATGCCGTCCTTGCAGTTGCGCTTGGCCAGTTCGTCGAGGAACCGGGAGACGATGTGGCGGAATTCCATACGAGGAACGATGCCGTTCCCCATTTTGGAGACCTTGTCGGTCAGAATGTAGTTGTTGTGCTGGTCCTGTTCGACGTACCCGTGCAGCCGCAGCGTATTCAGGAAGCGGTAGCTTGCGCTTTTCTGGATACCCATCAGTTTGGCGATGCTGGTTACGGAGACGACCTTGTGCTCAACAAGGTACTCCAAAAGCTGCAAGCCCTTCTCGAACGTCTGAACCAGAGCCGTGCTGTTTCGTGCCATCGTTTTGTCCATTGATTTAAGGTCGCGTGGATGGGGGGCCACTCTGCATGGACCGCTCCCCGTTCAGCAAGGCGTCGATCCCTCCGCGGCGGAAACGGGAATCCGACCTGATGAACGTCTCTCCTCTTCTCTCTAAGGGGGCCCGGCCTTTCTCCAAAAGCCCCGGCCTGCTCCCTCTCGGGGCCGCTGCTTTCCGGCTCGGCACACCACCGTTTGCACGGCCTTTGCTCGTCCTGTCTGCAAGAATGAAGTTACCTTTTTTTGCCGCGTTTTTATACGCTTTTTTTACCTTCTGAAATCGTTTCACAAAAACGGCGTCCGTGCAGGGTGCGGATCACGAAAGGATCGGAACTTCCTTTTCCGGCTTGTACAGTTTGCCGCATTCCGGGCCTTCCTCAGAATATCCCGCATGGATTGCCGAAAAGTGCATGGGGACGCCATCCGTACTTTTCGCCTTGGCACAAGGTGGGACGGCGTAACCTGCTGACTATGAAGGGGAAGAACGTTTTTTTCAAACAAGCGGGGAGGGAAGCGGAGGCATCTACTGATTTTTTGCGGACACCCTGAAAAAGGGTGATGCGGACAGTTTGCGTACAGTGTTTATTTAATTAAATAAATATGTTGTATGTATTCGTGCGGACAGTTTGCGTACAATTTGCGGACAGTACAGAAAAAGGGGTTACATCTTTTGATGTAACCCCTTGATTTCTCTGGAGCCAGCACGCGGATTTGAACCGTGGACCTACTGATTACGAAGTCTCGTATTTTGTCTCCTAATATGAAGCCTGAAAACGCTATCTTATGGAAATAAAGTATGTTTATTTTTTATCCGCGCAGCAATACTTGATCAACCTCTGAAAAGCTGTCCGCAAATTGTGGACGATTTTTATAGAGAGATGTTTTGGCACGGAATTACTGACAAGGCGGAGCGCTGGCGGCGAACTGTGATGTGGGCATAGATTTCTGTCGCTTGCCGATCCGTATGCCCCAACAGTGCCCCGATGGTATCAAGATCAACCCCGTGATCTTTCAGGAGCGTTGCGAACGTATGCCGGAGTTTATGCAGGGAGAGTTCAGGGTATCCGCCAGCAACAAGGGCCGCTTTTGCAATGTGTGTTATGCTGTCCGGATGTTGCCACTTGTCAAAAATACGGCCCTTTTTCTTTATGCCGAGTGCGACAAGGACCGCCTTGAAAGTGGGGTGCAGAGGATACCAGCGGGAAAGGTTCGATTTTGAAGTACTGGCGCTTATATAGTACATATCCTTTTCAAAATTGATATTTTCCCACCGGAGCCCCCAAAGTTCAGTTCTGCGCCTACCTGAGAATATGTAAGCCGTCAGCAAGCGCCGCTCGTCAATATCAGTAATCCGCTCTAAGAATGCGGCGATCTCTTCCGAGGGGATGAACAAAGGTAGCTCTTTTCGTTCCTTTAATTTTTTATATCCATGAAACGGGTTTGCTTTCAGATAGTTCCAGTCGACAGCCTTGTTCATGACCGCGCTTGCGTGCCGGATGTAGTTGTTGATTGAAACGGGCTTGCATCCTTTGTTTTTTGCTACCAACAGGTCTAGGTGCTTTTTAGAGAGGGCAGAAAGGGGAAGGGAGCGGGGAACGACAGCCAAGAGCTTATGCAGGGCAAGCAGGTTAGCTGAAAGCGTTTTCCGTGACTCCACGGCATCCTCCGCCCAATGTTCATATTCGTCTGCAAAATCACCGAACGTCATTTCAATGACAAGCGGAGCTCCGGCAAGGTGTTCGTAATACCGTTTTCGAATATCCCTGAATCGCGCCATCGCCTCAGTTTTATCTTTGGTCTTGAGGCTGACCCGTTTTCTGTTGACCTCGCAGTACCAATTCTCGCCACGCTTGAATGGATCGCGAAGACTCATTTTTCAAATATCCTGCATATTTCATCAACCCTTTTTTCCCTTGGCTGATAGAGATCAAGGGAGCGCAAAGAGACACGCCATTGTCCACCAGGGGTTTTTCTCGCCTCTATGCGCCCTTCTTTGCAGTACCTACGCATGGTCACGACAGATACGCCGATCTCGCGGGATGCCACAGCCAACGGGATACAAAAGCTCTTTGCGGACATGAGAAACCTCCGCCGCGCAAAGTAGGCGTTTTTCGCCTCCATGTAAAGTCTTTTATAGGGAGAATTTAGCCTATCACTTATTCTCTTTCTCTTCATATTTCTTGCATACGCGCCAAACGAGGTCAGGATATGGAATACCTAAAAATGTTGATATTCCATATGCTTCTCCCATCGTAAGGCGTCTCGGTTTTCCTTGGCTAAGAGGGTCTCGAATCCTACGCCAGATTCGGCCGCCATCTTCACCAAAAAAGCTATTTCCAAAGGTTAAATGGTTCATATTTCTTTTTTGTAGTTCCAGAATGACCTCATCAACAAACATACGCTCGAAGTCGTCAAATGATTTTTTCATAGAATCAGTATAAGGAAAAAAACGCCTAGTAAAAGTGCCTCTTTTGTCCTTGACCTTGTGGGCGAAAAACGCCTACAAGTGACGTATGAAAACGAATGCATACGACCATAGTATCCGGTTCCTGTCCAAAGTTCACAAAAATTACACAACCATGTCAAAATATTTGGGATTAAAGATTAGGGGGTTCAGACAATTACGCAATAAGGAAAGTCCTTCACGTTCCGCACGGATTCGCATCATTTTAGGCGCAAAAGCGACATACCTCCGGCTGCTCATTAGTGAATTGCGCGAAATGGGAGCTCTTTCCGACAGGGCACTCAGCAAGGCAAACCGGAGCATTAAAGATAGGCTCAAACAGGATCAGGCGTAACCGGACTATCAGGTCAAGGAGATTTATACATGGTCATGGTGTCCGAACTTGCGCTTTTGGATTTGAAAGACGCGCTCAAGCTGGCATTGGTGCAAAGCGGAAAGACTCCGCTCGAAGTCGCTCGGGAAATGGGGTGGTCGGCCCACCACGCAAAACAGGTTTTCGGCCTTAACGACTACATCCCCTCGGCGCGGGCTTTTCCGGCCCTGTGCCGCGTTTTGGGAAACGGCATTCTTTCGGACTGGCTTGTGGCAAGCGTCAACACGCTTCCGGCGGGCGGTCATGAAATCGGATGTGATGAGCTTATGATCCGGCTGAATGAGTTCTTTGTTTTGCTCGGCGAGGCATCAAAGGAGGGGCTTGCCGACATAGCGGATATGAAGCTCGAACCAGCGGAAATCCGAGCTATGATCTTGCTGCTGATGAAAAGCGTGTCTCATGGGCTGGAAATGATTTCTGACTTGCGCCTGACGGAGCGCAAACTTGCGGGGCAGTCATGAGGCAGGACATAAGCCCGGACATGGTTGTCCAAGCCCTGCTGCGGGACGGCGTGTTGGGCTTCCGCGACAAGGGCGCGTTCCTGCGTGAAGGGGTTTGCCCCAACTGCCAAAAGAAAAGCCTGTTCGTCCGCAAGGCGGAACCGTGGCAGGTCATGTGCAGCCGTGAAGTGAACTGCGGCTACACGGAAAGCACGAGGAACCTCTTGCCGGATATCTTTTCCGAGTTCGCCAAGAAGTATCCCCCGACAGAGGAAAACCCGCGGGCGACGGCGGACGCCTACCTCGGGCTCGACCGCGGGTTCGATCTCGGGCGCATCCGGGGCTGGTATGAACAGGAAACGTACCAGATGCGCGGCTCGGGCAGGATGTTCCCCACGGTGCGCTTTTACCTTGATCCCGCCCACAGCCGATATTGGGAAAGGCTCATCGGCGCGACCAAGGCGGACAAGCAGAAAGCGAACTTTGGGGGCAGAAAGAAACAGGACGGCACGCTCTACGCCGGGGATGCCTGGACGCCCCCGGGGCAGACGTTGGAAAAGGGCGACCGTGTTTACATCGTTGAAGGCATCTTTCACGCGATAGCCCTGTTCCTCAAAGGCTACAAGGCGATCTCGTGCCTTTCTTCCGGCAACATCCCCGTCCACGTCTTTGAGGAACACAAAGGAAAGGGCATCGTCTGGACGGTTGCCCTTGACCGGGACACCCTGAAAAAGGACAAGCCCCGGCGTTTTGTTGAGAAGCTGCGGGAGCTGGAGGAAAAGGCCGAGGTATGTATCCCCCCGGACGCCCGGGATTGGGACGATCTCTACCGCGCCGACTGCCTCTCCAAAGAGTTCATGGACGCGGGGCTCTACAGGGGCACGCTCTACCTGTGCGAGACGGCGGACGAAAAGGCGTACCACATATACGTCCACGCCTACCGGAGAAACCGTCTGGCCAAGTTCACCCTGGACTTTAGAAATCGGCTCTATTCCGCCGAGGTCAAAGAGGATTTGCAGAAGACCCTTGAAAAGGAAGCGCAGGACGATCCCGAGATGAAGCTGGAGATTCTGCGTACGGAGCACGGGCGGGATATCTTCCGCCTGTGCTGCGACCTCAAGGAAATATCCAACATCCTCCCCACGTTCCTCTACATTGAGAACAACGAAATCTCGGGGGAAAAGTTCTACGTGTTCGAGATCGCCTATGCTTCCGGGATGCCCAAAGAGATCGTCAAGCTGGACGGGCAAGCCCTGATAGACCCGAAGTCCTTTTTCAAGGCCATCATTTCCAAGACCTGCGGCGGCACGTTCACGGGGTCGGCGGGAAACCTCAAGTATCTGGTGGACCGCTGGCTCGGTACGCGCATCCCGACCATCGCCTCCGTGCCGTATATCGGCTATGTCCCGAGCCTCGGGGCGTATGTCTTCAATGAGCACGCCTACAGCGCGGGCAAGGAGATCAAGCTCAACGAGTATGAATATTTTGAAATCGGGAAAGCGGGCATCAAAACGACGCTTTCCAATTTCAAGATAGACACGACCGGGGAGTTCAACCCCGGCTGGCTGCACGATTTTTTCAGGGCGTTCCACTGGCAGGGCATGACCGTCCTCGCGTTCTTCCTCGGTTCGCTCTTTGTGCAGCAGATACGGCATGAGCAGAAATCCTTCCCGTTCCTTGAGCTCACCGGGGAACCGGGCGCGGGCAAGTCCACCTTGCTCGAATTCTGCTGGCGGCTGCTCGGGCGTGACGAGTACGAGGGGTTTGACCTCTTGAAGGCGACGCAGGCCGGGCGGCGTCGCGCCTTTTCGCAGGTGTCGAACCTTCCTGTGGTCCTCATCGAATCGGACCGCGACAACGGCGAGAAGGACGCCAAGCAGCGCCAGTTCAGTTTCGACGAGATGAAGCCGTTCTTTAACGGTCGCGGCACGGGGACGCTCGGCGTGGCCATGCGCGGCACGGGCACGGAGGAACATCTTTTTCAGGGAACCTTGATCATTTCTCAGAACGCGGGCGTGGACGGCTCGGAAGCCCTCCTGCAGCGTATCGTCCACTGCCACGCCGACAAGAAACACCACGTCCCCGGCACGCGGGAGATCGCCCGCTGGTTCGAGCAACAGAAGACGGCCACGGTTGCGGGGTTCCTCCGGGTGGCTCTGAAAAACGAGCGTATGCTGCTGGATACCTACCGGGCGGCCTTTGCGGAGCTTGAAGCCCGCTTTTCCCGTTCCGAGCTGCAAAACGAGCGTATCATCAAGAACCATGCGCAGGTGGCCGCGTGTGGCCATGCGCTGGCTACCCTTTTCCCGGAAAGGGATCGGAGTTTTGTTGAAGGGCTGGACGCCTACATCCTGAGCCGGGCCGTGGAGCGGGAAAGCCGCTTGCGCGCCGATCACCCGCTGGTCGAACAGTTCTGGGATCAGTTCGATTACCTCAACGGGATCGGGCCGGACAGAGGCAGGCCCGACCGCCTGAACCATTCGTCTGATGAGGCGCTTGTCGCCGTCAACCTGAATCACTTTATGGAACTGTCGCGGAGCGCTGGCCAGCCGCTTCTTGACATGCAGAGCCTCAAGAAACTGTTGCCCAATGGCAAGCGTCACAAGTTCATCAACAACCAGAGCGTGAGGAGCAAGCATGACGACCGGATCATCCGGTGTTGGGTCTTCACAAAGAAGTAACTGAGGGAGATTGGCAATGAGCTTGAAGAACCACACAATCAACATGATTGAGCTTACTTTTGGAACAAGCGGCAAGGCGACGGTAGATGAGCTGATTGATACTATGAGGACATCGTCTTTCGGTTCCTCACTGATGACGTTCTCTGATGAAGAGGAGAAAACCCTGGGCTGCATCTGCATCGCCGCCGATCCCGTTTTGGCCGTAAAGATTCGTAATCTGGTGAGGGAATATGATGCCGAAGAGGAGGGAATATGAACAAGGAAGCGTTCGTCCGTGCCGTGTCTGCGCGTTGCGGGATTCTCTTGTCTGATGCCCACAACCTTGTCGGCGCATTGCTGGAGAGCCTGACGGAAGGACTTGCCGAGGGCGAGCGGTGCCTCCTGCGCGGCGTCGGGACGCTGCACGTCGTCCAGAGGCGGGGTGGCAAGCGCCGCAATCCTCGAACAGGGGAAGAGGTGGAAATCCCGCCCTACAGGGCCGTCCTGTTCCGTCCCTCGCACCGAGACCGTCCTCACCCCTGACCGTCCCGTACATGCTCCTCTCTACGCCCTCTGTCCGCATCCGGCAGGGGGCTTTTTTTGTCTCCCCCCTCATATAAGGGGTAACGGTTAATAAGTAAGTAATACTAGTATATTATATGAAAGTTCTTTTGAGGGGCAAAGAAGGGGCTCGAAAAGTGAAAGGGGGCTTCGGAAAAGCGTTACAACTGTTACAAAAAAATATTTTTATATATAATCTATTCATATAATAGCTAATCCACGGAATCAGCCAACCGTTACAAAACCGTTACAAGGCGTTACTTTGTAACGGTTTTTTGTAACGCTTATGTAACGGTTAGGGTGTTTTGTAATATATTGAATTTGTTTATGTAACGTTTTCACCCCCCATGATGTAACGCGTATGTAACGCTTTTGCCGTTACAAGATAATATACTGAATTTATTTATGTAACGCCTACATTTTAGCCCCTGTAACGGATGTAACGCTTTTCCGATGCCCCTCCCCATTTTTTCTCTGTTGGGATGCCCTCCCGGGCAGGGGAGGCAAGGCTGCGGGGCGGAGGGCTGGCCTTGCCAAGTCCGGAAAACGTCGCTATCTTAAAACACAAGAAGGGCGGCAAGTGCTCGAACACTCACCGCCCCGTGTGGGGCACGTCCCCCGAGATTTTGGGAATCTCAAGTTTCTGCCCCGGTTGGAGATCCACCTCCTACCGGGGCAACTGCGTTAGAGGTTCATGAAATGAAGGGCTCCTAGTTAGAGAAACGCCTTGTAGGACGTGCCCAAAGCCTCTCCCAGACGGTGCGCCATTTCCGGGCTGATAGACCACTGGCCGTTTTCCATTTCAGAAATATGGTGGCGCTTGATGTCCAGCTTTTCCGCAAGATCGGCCTGCGTCATCCCCCTCAATTTTCGTAGTGACCGTAGGCGACTACCAGCGATTACCTGTAAATTCGTGTAGACCATGATTTTGTCCGCAGCCTTTCCTTCCTTGATCCGCATTTCTTGTCCGCAAAAGAGAAACAGGTTACGTAGGGCGTCCGTTATCAGGTCGGCTTGGTCCTTGGGTATGAGCATTCGCAGTTCAGTCAATCCGGCTCCCATTTCGGTTTTGGTGAGTTCCAACATTTTTCATCTCCAAAAGTTCGAGCTGTTCTCTGGATTCACGCTATATTGCCAAATATTGCGATTTGCCTTTGTTCATAGTACAAGGGAAAACTCTTCCCTGTATAAGATTTTGCCATAGTGAGGCAACGTGTCTGGCTTGGCCTCTTCCCTGAAATCCACAATGAACAACATCATGGCATAGTATGTTGGAAGGCTCCTAATGTCCTTATCTTGTAGCGCTTCCAGTAGGCATGACAGTAAATTGTAGAAAAAGAATACCAACTTTTGACATATTATCAACATATTGAAGATGAGGAGGGCCCCGGAGGAAGGTAGGACCAGAAGGCGTGGCTGGGGTCCACAGCCTTGCCAAGTGTAGAAAACGTGGCTATCTTCAAACGCAAGAAGGGCGGCAAGTGCGCTAACACTCACCGCCCCGTGTGGGGCACGTCCCCCGGATTTGTTCAATCCAAGTTCTTCGCCCCGGTAAGAGAGCCACCTCCTACCGGGGCAACTGCGTTAGAGGTTCATGAAATGAACCGCCACAGCCGCAAGAACGGCGGCAAGCCAAGCTGCCAGCACGTCCCGGAGGAAGTGTCTCATGGGGGAAACCTCCTTTCGGAGGAGTGCCCCACGGCGAGGAACGTAGCCGCGAACGGGCAGGAAGGCAAGGTTCTTGCCAAGTGTAGAAAACGTCGCTATCTTAAGACGCAGGAAAGGCGGCAAGTGCGCTAACACTCACCGCCCTGTAAGGGGCCAGTCCCCGGATTTGCTAGACACAAATCACGTTTCAAGCCCCGGTAGGAACTCGCAATTCCTACCGGGGCAAACTCATTTCCGGCCTACCGTTTGAGGTAAGGGGCAACGAGAACCACGATGACGCCCGCCAACACGTTGGCGAGAACGTCGAGTAGGAACTGCTCCATGAGCGCAACCTCCTTTCGGAGACTGGCCCACAGCGGCAACTTATCCGTGAATACTGAGAAAGGCAAATTCGATTATCACGAGCCCCGGCCATGTTCCCGCATGACCGGGGCTTTTCGTTGACTAGGAGTTTTATTCCGCATTAGAAGGGGGGATTCAGATCATAGATTGCCACATAAGTGGGAATACATGGCAAAGCTGATTGAGTGTCCGGCGTGCAAGAAAAAGATTTCTATTGAGGCGGAATCATGCCCTAAGTGCGGCCAGCCCATCACCCCGCAGGTCCGGGATGAGGCCATCAAGAAGGAGATTCAGGATAAAAAAGACAACAGATACGGCTGTATTCTGATGATTATCCTGATCATAGCCTTTGCCGTTTGGATGGAGTCGTGCAACAAGGGGAGTTCGGACACAAAGTCCGCGTCTTCCGAAGTCGTGGCCATCGTCAAGGGCTCCATGAAGAATCCCGGAGAAATGGGCTCTTGTTCCACCGGGCCGGAAGTTTACGGCGGAACGCCTGTCATAGTGGACGGCAACGGCTATTACTGGATTAAGGACGGGCAGGTATACGCCGTCAACGGCGTGGCTATGGGTATGTCTCCAAAGATTCGGAAGGCTCCGCCATCGGTTGACTTTAACCTGATCGACAATGCCATAAAGTCTGGGAAGGAAGTACCGCTTCCTCCCAATATGGGGATTGATGCCTTGACCTTCCAGACGGATGTGAACGTCAACCTAAAAGATTTGTCGTCTCAGTTAAAAGCTAAAAAGATTCTGCAAGCCAAAAAATCGACTTTCTATTCCTGCGAAATAGAAGAGAAGGGCAAAACGGTTGGAGCAATGACCTTTGAAGAAGCAGGTGGGACGGTAACAAGCGTCCGTATCAGCCTTGCCCGTGAAAAAGGCACTCAGGCCGCTACGCTCTTTTTGCTCGCTGTGTTGATCAAGGTAGATCCCTCACTAGTAAAAATGGATCACCCAATTCAGGATCAACCGATGAGCCAATTCATGAAGAAGATTTCCGAGAACAGAGGAAAGGAATTGTCTGAAATAATAGCTCATTTCAGATACAAAGGCTTCTCCGAAAAAGAAGGTTTTTTTGACCTCACAATAACGCCAGCGGAATAGTCCAAATCAGGGAGGGGAGGGTGCAGGCCCTCCCTTTGATCATGGGGAGAGGAAATGGAACCACTAGAGAAGAGTTATTTTTTTTATAAAAATACACCTGAGTATAAAAAAATTGAAAATAGGTTAGATTGGTCTATTGTTGCTATTCTCTATGTTTGTATTATTCATGTGGCGATAGGTGATGACTATGATTTTTTTATAAATGTAATTATAGCTATTGCAACAGGATATATAATATCTTATTTTTATTTTAGGCTTGTTACATATAAACAATATATTGATAGAGAGATATTGTCTGTATATTATATCGCTAGAATTAATATTTTTATTAACAATGTTATGAATATATGTTTATATATTCAAGATAGCAATGTATCATATAAAGAAAAAGAAATTGTTGTTGAGATAGGTAATATATGTAGAATTATAAAATCTGAACTGGAAAGTATTGATATTTTACATGGTTATGTTTATAGAAATCTATTTTTGATACATGGAAATATAATTAATCTCCATGTTGGATTAGAAAATAATCCATTTAACATTAATGAGGTTAATAATTGTATGATAAATTGTAAAAGATTGATTGATAGTATTTATGAAAAATATTCTGATTCTGAAGAAATTAAACAACGTGTAAATGATAATTATATAAAATTGATGCAACAGATGATCAAAATAACTGGTACAATAGAACAGACGGCCCCTTCAACAAGAAGTCCTGATACCCCGCTTGACACCTAGGCCCCTCTTCTCCTACCCTGACCTTCCCTAAACACGTGAGGCTTGCCGGAGCCTTCACCAGCCCCAAGCTGGCGAGAATGTCGGTTTTCTTTGTTTCTGCCACCATTGCAACCTAGGAGAAATTCGAGGTTTGCGGTTACATATTGGCGGAACAACGTCCGGGTGTCCGTGAGGCCCCGGCGGTCTCACGTGACCGGGGAGCGTTGTTCCGCCTTTTTTGTTTTCAACGCCCAACCCCCTAAACACGTGAGGTTCCCATGTCCGCAACCGTTTTTCTGTCCCGCTCCGGCAGGTGCGCCGGGCGCGTCCCCTTGTCCCTTCTCGTTTTCAAGCTCATCCGTTCCGGCGAAGAGGCCGCCGCGCAAGCGCTCCAAGAGTTGCCATTGCCGTTCCAGTGCCGCCGCGTGTGGTGGTTGCTGGCTGGCAACAAGCTGGTCTTGGAGGTGGCGTAATGGCTACCTACCGCACGATCCGCATGGCGTTCTGGTCCGACCCGTACATCGAAACCCTGAGCGCGCCCGAAAAGCTCCTTTACCTCTATCTGTTCTCCTGCCCCCACACCAACAACCTCGGGCTGCTGGCGGTGTCGCGCCGTCGCATGGCCTACGACACCGGGCTGACGGAAGAGGCGGTCGACGCCGCCCTTGCCGCGTTCGAGCGTGGCGGCAAGATCGCCACGGACGGCGACGCCGTGTGGGGCTGCCACTTCATCCGCCACCAGTGCAGCACCAGCCCCAAAATCCTCGTCTCGCTCCGTTCCCTGTTCCCTGCGGTCGAGTCCGCGAAAATCCGCAAGGCGATCCTTGCCCTCTATCCCCACCTGCTCGGGGCCGCGCCATGCCCAGCCGATAGGGTATCGGTAGGCTCTCGGGAATCGGAACAGGAAAGGGAAAAAGAAGATCAGATCGGGACGGACGGCTTTTTTGTCCCTGTGGAGATGCTGGAAGACCTGCAGCGCGACTTCCCGGACGTTGACGTACAGGCCGAGATAACCCGCATCCGTAAGTGGCAAGCCGAAAAGCGCACGCCGATCCGCAACGTCTGGCGGTTCCTGCGGACGTGGCTTTCCAATGCGAAGACGGGGAAGCGTCCCGGCCCGGAACAGAGGGCGGAAATGCCCGTCTCCGTTGCCGTCCCGCAGCCCCGCATGGACGCCTTCCCGCCGTCGCCGGAAGCCCTTGCCGAGAACTGGGATCGCGGCCTCGCATGGTGCAGCCGCATCTTGAACCGTGGGAGGGCGGCGGCATGATCCATACATGGACGACACCCGAGCCCAGAGCCTACGCGACGCCGGAAGAGGCGGCACGCGGCCTTGAGCGGCTTCTGGACGATCTGGCGGACACGCGGGGGACATGCGTTGCGGCCTTGGCGAACCTGCGGGGAGGGCTTGCGGCCCATGACCCCGCCCGCCTCGCGCTGGCGGCTGAGGCGCTTTCCGCCGTCAGCCTTGAGTTGTCCTATTGTTCCGGCGACGCGGCCCGCATGGGCGCGGCCCTGACCCTGTGCGGCGAAGAGGAGGGCGGTTATGCACAATGAAGATGTTGACCCGATCGCGGGATTGTACGAAAGCGCGGGATCGCTGCGCGAACTGGCGGAGATGTACCGGGATGAGCGGGGCGGCTTGTCTTCCCTTCTCCTCCTGATTGCCGACAACGTGACCCGGTGCGCGGGGAAGCTGGAATGCGAAGAAGATAGTATGGAGAAAAATCCATATCAGGATTGACAGTATGGAGAAAAATCCATACTATACTTTTCAGGAGGTGAGATGAAACGAGCCGACATACTGAGACTGTTGGCAAAGGCCGGATGCGAGTTCCGCGAGGGCGGGCGGCATACGCTGGTGTACAAAGACGGCGTTCTCGTGACGGAGGTTCCAAGGCATAAGGAAGTCAACGAAATCCTGAGCAAGAAAATCCTCAGAGACGGTGGCGTCAAGAAATGAAAACAGGGGGGCGAAAGCCCCCCGGAGGAACATATATGGCAAAGTATTATTATGCGGCGTTCATCCCGGCCGGGGGAAACTGGTTTTCCATTTTCTGCCCTGATTTTCCGGAGGTCGCCTCGCAGGGGGAATCCGTTGGGGAGTGCATGGACATGGCGACGGAAGCGCTGGCCCTGACCGTTGAAGAGTACGCCAAGGCCCGCAAACCCTTGCCGGAACCGTGCGGACTTGAAGAAGCCCGCCGCAGAATCGAAGAGGAGCTTGCCGAGTTGGAGATAGAAGCCGCCGGGGAAATCCTCTATCAGCTCATCCCCGCCCCGAGCGTGGATATGACCCCGGTCAAGATTTCCCTGAGCATCGCCAGGTCCGTTCTGGAAAGCATCGACGCGAAGGCGGCGCGCTCCGGCATGACCCGCTCGGGGTTCATGGCGGCGGCTGCTCAGGCGTATGACGCCCAGCGCCACGGCGCTTCCTGCTGACAAAAAACGGCCCCGCACCATGCCGATGCGGGGCCGTTCTCTACGCCATGCCCTCAAAGAGGAGCTGTACCTGCTTTCGTGAGTTCGTTTTCCTCAGCTTTTCCCGGATCGGTTTCGGGAGGTCAAAGGCGGAGGGCGACAGCGTGTGGCTG
This sequence comes from uncultured Bilophila sp., assembly GCA_902373525.1. Taxonomy (GTDB): domain Bacteria; phylum Desulfobacterota; class Desulfovibrionia; order Desulfovibrionales; family Desulfovibrionaceae; genus Bilophila. Next base: position 25,814 of record CABKMN010000017.1, read on the forward strand.
TAGGCCAGCGTCGAGACGAAGCTGTGCGCGCACTCAGGATTGAGGCAGACGCAGTACAGCCGTGAAAGGGTATTTGAAATTTCCGTGCGGGATGAAATGGTGCAGATGTGCCCACATGCCGGACAGTAAACTCTCATGATTTCCCCCTGAATCGTTGGTAAGTATAGGGGGATTCTGCCTAACTCGCTACTGATTTTCTTCCCCTTGCGTATCCGTAAACCCGATATGCAGGGCGGGCGGCAGCGCCTCGTTGATCTCGAGCAGGACTTCCCGGATCGGCATGACCTCGTTGCGGAAATACACGGCGTCGATCTTGGTGATGTCCCCGAACCCCGTCATGTTCTGCGGGATGATCGAGGCCATCGCGGGCGGGATGCGGTGGGCGGCGATGATGTCGTCGCGGCTGATGCTCTTGATCCGTTCGAGCTCGTCCTTGGTGGAGAAGTCCCCCACAGGGACGATCTGCACGTCCTTTTCCCGGCCGTTCGGGATGTGCAGGAACATGTTCCGGAAGTTGCCGACGCCCCGGGCGTTCTGTATGGCGTTCTTGATCGCGTCCTGCTGCGCCTGCTCAAGCTGCGCGCTTGAAGAGTAGAAGATATACCCGACATGCGCGCCGTTCTTGTAGTAGCGCCGCCGGAAAAGAGTAGCGTCCTCGTTGAGCAGCATGGACTGGATCGCGCCGAGGTAGCCCGGCAGACCGTAGATGGTCTGGCTCACGTCATAGTTTTTCAGGTGCAGCACCTCGCCCGGCTCGAACTCGTGGAACTGCCCGGAAGGGAGCAGGAGCCCGTATCTGTCCGGCTCCTTCATCCGGCGCATGTTGATCGCGGGCAGGTGCTGCATTCTTGCCACTTCCCCGAGCCAGTTCCGCGAAAGGAGCAGATAGGCGTTGGCGAAGACCATATAGTCCGTGGCCACGGCGTGCATGTCCCGGCGCGAGAGGGCTGCGGACGCCCGGAACCCGCGCATGGCCATGTTCGTTTTGAACTCAAGGATCGGCCCGTGGTAGGCGTTCGCCCGCAAAAGCCTCGCCAGCCCCGACCACGGGACGGGGGTTGCGTAGTACCGACCGTTGTCGAGGAGCCAGACGCCCAGATACTCATACACGGCCCCGCTCAGGACGGGCTCCGGATCGCCGAAGCTGAACGCCAGCGGCGCAGGTTTCTTTTTTCCCATGTTTTCCCCTTATTGGATGAAGACGACGCAGCCGCCCTTCGGTTTGCCGATGGGCTCCGCCGCCAGCGCGTGCATGATTGCCCAGGCGACGTCGGCGTGCCCCGTGGCGCTGGTGCGGGAGGCCGAATAGGATATCTGCCCGCTGTCCGTGACGCCCTGCCGGATGGTGAGGAAGGCGTGGGCAATGTCGTTCTGCCCCGCGTCCCACTTGAGGCGGTGCGCCTCTATGAGTTCCTTTGCCTTCAGCACGAGTTGGGTCTTGAGCTGCACGGAGTAGTTGATCGGCGTCGCCAGCGGGAAGAAGGCGCGTATCTGCTCGAAAACCCCGATGCCCGGCCCGGTGACGTCGACCCCGATGTGCCGGAAGTTGTAGCGCCCGACCAATTCCCGGATGCGCTCGGCTTGCCAGATGTAGGATTTGTCCAGCCACTTGTAGCGGGCGACCACCCGGTACTCGCCGCCCTCTTTGAGCGGCGGGGCCACGATGACGAAAGAGGCGTCGTCCCGGCTGCGCGAGGGGTCATAGCCGCCCCACACGGGCAGGTTCCCGAGCGGGCGGTCCGCCGTGGGGTTGAAGTCCGGCCATGCGTCCGTGTCCGCCTAGCAGGTTTCCAAATCCGCCAGCCTGAACACGGACTGCGTGTCGTCCACGAACTCGCACAGGAACAGGTTCCGGAACTCGTCGCCGCTGTATTCGAGCTTGAGGCTTTCCAGATCGAAGAGGTCGCACCCGCCCGCGATCACGTCCTCAAGCGTGATGACCTTCCGGTAGAAGGTGTCCGGGCATCCCCATATATTGAGGATGTCCGGGAGTTGAGGGGGGGGCGGACCTGCCCCCGGTCGATGTATTGTGCGGGGGCTTCCCGTGCCAGGACGTGAGCCTGGCGGCAGCGGGGAAAAGAAAGGGCATCACGGGAAAACGGAGCGGGTTGTGGCATGAATACGCGAGACTCATTGAAGAAATCAGGCCGGGATATGTCATCGTTGAAAACGTGCCGGGGCTTCTCGCCGCAGGGGTTGAGGCAGTCCTGCAGGATATGGCCGCGGTCGGGTATGATGCGGAGTGGGAAGTGCTTCCCGCGGCCGCAGTCGGCGCCCCGCATCGCCGGGAAAGGGTTTTCCTTGTTGCCTACCCCCACAGTGATGGGCGTGACCCAGAGCATGGGGTTTTATCTTCGCTCGGTCGAGACGTGGGAGAAGGCGACCAATCTTGGCGCGTGGCTCCTTGGTTGGGAGTACGGATTGACCGGGCGCGCCGTGCGTCCATCCGGGAAACATATGGTGGATGTGTCCTTCGCCGAGTGGATGATGGGAGTCCCGAAAGGATGGACGAACCCGAAAAAGTGAAGCCCCTTCCCCGTGAGCTTGTCCCGGTGTGGGTGCGCAGGCTGAAAGCCCTTGGGAACGCGATCACACCTCAACAGGCGTATGCCGTAGCCGCTTGCATCATGCGGGCGGAAGGGCTTCCGGTTCCGGAACGCCCGTACATATAAAATCCCTTGAGCGCCTCGAGCGCCAGACGAGAGGGCCGCGAGCTCCGCATCAAGAGGATTCATGAAGCCCTTTTTTGAAGGCCCCGCGTTGACCCTGTACCAAGGGGATGCGTTGGCCGTTTTGCAGTCCCTTCCCCCTCTTTGCGTGGATGCCGTGATGACCGATCCGCCCTATTCAAGCGGCGGGCTCATGCTTTCCGCCCGCCAAGCCGATCCCGCGGTCAAGTATCAGAACAACGGGACAGTGAAGACATACCCGCCGATGTTCGGGGACAACCGGGATCAGCGCTCGTTCATCATGTGGGCTACGCTGTGGCTTGCCGAGTGCTGGCGCGTGGCCAGGGACGGATCGCCCCTGCTCATGTTTTCGGACTGGCGGCAGCTTCCCGCCATGACTGACGCCGTACAAGCTGCGGGCTGGACGTGGCGGGGCGTCGTGGTCTGGCACAAGCGGACCGGGCGGCCGCTGCGCGGGCAGTTCCGCAGGGAGGCCGAGTTTGTGATCTTCGCCAGCAAGGGACGGCTGGGCTACAAGGTGCCCCGGTGTCTGCCCGGGCTGTACTCGCATACGGTGGATCATCGGAAAAAGAACCACCTGACGAGCAAGCCCGTTGAGCTCCTGCGGGAACTTATGGAAGTGGTCCCGGAAGGCGGGACGGTGCTGGACCCCTTCATCGGCGGCGGGAGTACGGCTGAAGCGGCACGGGATACGGGCCGAACGTGTATCGGAGTCGAACTTTCCCCGGATTATGCGGCGATTACGGCCCAACGAGTGGCAAGCTGAGGCCAAAAAGGAGAAGGCGCGGAGCAATCCGCGCCTTTTTGTGTCCGGAGAGCGCCCCGCCAAGAAAAAGCACTCATCCACCCCGCCCTCGGACTTTTTGAGTGTCTGAACAATGCCATGTCCCCGGGATGCCATGACAGGCGGAAAGCAAGGCGTGGAGCTAAGAAGGGGGAAATAGTAGCTCCCGCATGGATTGCCGAAAAGAGCATGGGGACGCCATCCGTGCTTTTCGCCTTGGCGCAAGGTGGGACGGCGTAACCTGCTGACTATGAAGGGGAAGAACGTTTTTTTTCAAACAAGCGGGGAGGGAAGGGGAGGCATCTACTGATTTTTTGCGGACACCCTGAAAAAGGGTGATGCGGACAGTTTGCGTACAGTGTTTATTTAATTAAATAAATATGTTGTATGTATTCGTGCGGACAGTTTGCGTACAATTTGCGGACAGTACAGAAAAAGGGGTTACATCTTTTGATGTAACCCCTTGATTTCTCTGGAGCCAGCACGCGGATTTGAACCGTGGACCTACTGATTACGAATCAGTTGCTCTACCAGCTGAGCTATGCTGGCGATTGACGGTACGTCAATACAGGGAGATTCAATAGCTTGTTCCCCCTTCAAAGTCAAGCCTTTTTCAGGGGCGTGCCGGAAAAAGCCGTTCTTTCGGGCGGGATGGGCGAGGGCTTTACGGGAGAGGGGCCCGGGGCTTGATTCTCTTCTTGCCTGCCCGTATTCTGTGCCCGTTTTTCAAGTCGTTTGAACCCTGTATCCTTTTTACGGGAAACCATCATGTCCGACCTTTCTTTTTTGGAGCAGGCTCTCTCCTTTGTCCTGCATATCGATCAGCACCTGTTCGCGCTCGTCGCCGAATACGGGGCCATGCTGTATCTCTTCCTGTTTATCGTGGTCTTTTGCGAGACCGGCCTTGTGGTCACGCCGTTTTTGCCCGGTGATTCGCTGTTGTTCGCGGCGGGAACCGTTGCCGGAGCGGGGCACCTCAGCTACCCCGTGTGCATGCTGGTCCTGTTGGGTGCGGCGGTGCTCGGGGACGCCGTGAACTACGAAATCGGGCGGCATGTCGGACCAAGCATCTTCAACCGGGAGACGCGGTTCCTGAACAAGCAGCACTTGCTCAAAGCCCACGCCTTTTATGAGAAACACGGCGGCAAGGCCATCATTCTGGCCCGGTTCATCCCCGTCGTGCGGACGTTCGCGCCGTTTGTGGCGGGCGTCGCGCTCATGTCGCCGGTCAAGTTCCTGTCCTTCAACATCACCGGGGCGATTCTCTGGGTGGCCGGTCTGGTGTCCGCCGGGTATTTCCTCGGCAACATTCCGGTCGTGAAGAACAATTTCAGCATCGTCATCTACGGCATCATCGTCGTGTCCGTGCTTCCCGTCGTCATCGAGTTCATCCGGGCGAAGATGAAGAGAAAGTGAAGGGGGGCCCGGTTGTGCCTTTCCAACGGCTCGACAGCTTTCCCATAATGCGTTTTCGGCATTTCCCCAAACGAAAAACGGGGAACGCCTGACGTCGGCAGGACGCCTGAAGAACGAACCGGTTCCGCATCCAGTATACTGGACACGGAACCGGTTCGTTTTTCAGGTAGTGTACGGGGGAGCCCCTTGCCGCCGGAGGCTTCGTTTCTACTGTCGGATGAATTTCAGCGAAGCGCAGGCCTTTTTAGTCTGGGCTTCGAACTTCGCGGCGTCCTTTTCGAGGAACATGGCGCTGACCGTGGCGCCTTCGCCGCCGTTGGGGTAGTGCCGCGTGATGCTGACGAGTTCCGGGCGGTTGTCCTGTGCGGGGATGGTCATCTGTACGTCAAGGGCGCTGAGGCCGTTGTTTTCGACCCTGCCGCAGGTGGTTTCGACCTTGCCGAGGTGCTGCGCCGTGTTGCCGCTGAACTTCTTGCACAGTCCGGCGATCTGGTCGGCGTCCATCTTGGCGAATTCGGCTTGGGTGGTCGGATCGGAGCTCTTGAGGACGGTCAGTTTGGGAAAGCCCTTGTCCGGGCCCTGCGCGAGCAGCATGATGTCGGGATTGCCCTGTGCGACCTCTAGCATGATGGCTTTGGGAAGCACCTGCCAGTTGTTGGGCAGCTCAATGGAAACATTGCCGGCTTTCTGGGTGACGTCGGCGGCCTGAGCCTGCGCGCAGAGCCCGAACGACAGGAGTCCGGCCAGAGCGAGAGCGAAAACGGAACGCATGTTTTTCCTCCTCTCATAACATGTGATATTTACATATGTTAAAAGGCCTACGCGGGGGCCTATGAGATGTCAACGGCGTTAGCGATGGGAGCCGTGAGGATGTCGGTGTCCAGAGCGCGGGGCGCATGCTGGCGGAACCGGTGAGCCGCCGGGCGGATGTTCGGCGCATCCGGGCGGTTCTCCGGGATGCTGGGGGAGCGGTGCGGAGATGGGAAGGGCGGATTCCGCCACTGAGCGCACGGGAAAGGCGTTCCGGTCGGAAAGGGACGGAAACAGGCGCATGGCGTTTTTTCTCGGCAGAGGCCGCCCTTGCCCGGGAAAGGGGGATTTTTGCCTGAGCGTGCCGCGTCGGGGTGCAGGATAAAAAAATACCGGCATGGACAGTCCGGCACGGGGAGCTTATAGAGTGCTGTGGAGGTATGACCATGAACGAAAAACACAACGTATTCGCTGTTGACGAAAACGCGTATCCCCCGCTGGACGGGCCGGAACTGTTTGAAACGCTGGCGATGGGCGCGGGAAGCGTCCGCGTGGAACGCATCGTGTCCAACGGGCAGGTGACGCCCGAGGGCGAATGGTATGATCAGGATTTGGACGAATGGGTCGTGGTGCTCGAAGGGGAAGCCCGCCTGCGCTACATGAACGGCGATGAAGTCGGGCTGAAGCGCGGCGACACGCTGTTCCTGCCCAAACACAGGAAACACCGCGTGGTCTACACCAGCGCGCCGTGCATCTGGCTGGCCGTCCATGCGGATTCGCTGGCCCCGAAACCGGCGGTGTCCGCGGCCTGAGCCGTCCCGTCAACGCGCGGCAGGGGAATTCTTCGCTGGAAGGATTCCTTTTTTTGCGCCGTGCGTACGGCACGAAAAAAGGGTTTGCCGTGAAGCAAACCCTTGAATCCTCAGTGGTCGGGATGGCGCGATTTGAACGCGCGGTCTCTGCGTCCCGAACGCAGCGCTCTACCAGACTGAGCCACATCCCGTGAAGAAGCCCTTCTTAGCCCGAACCGGGACGGATGACAAGCGTTTTTTTGCCCTTTCCGCGAAAAAGGCAGGGGTATAAGGTGATAAATTGTGTTGAAACAATGTGTTATCCTAAAAAGCGGCCTTGGGGATTTTCTTGACCCTTTGACCCGCCTCATGTAGAGGTTGCGTGAAAGAGAAGGTCTGGAGACTGTCTTCGGAAGTGCCGGAACAGGCGCCCCGGATGCGCCGGACAGGGGGCCTTTTCGCAACAGTCTGCAATACGGGCGGATCGATCGGGGCATTCGGAAGGGCGTTTTGCGGCGTCGTTTTCGGAAGCCGTCGACCGCCGGTGAGAGAACGGAGGCAGTCGGAAAGCATGACCGGACAGGACAACATCATCGAATTGAGGGGCGTGGACAAATCTTTCGAGGACACTCGCGCGCTCGGCGGCATCGACTTGAGCATCAGCAACGGCGAGTTTCTGACCCTCCTTGGACCTTCCGGCTGCGGCAAGACGACCATCCTCAGAATCCTTTCGGGCTTTGAAACCCCGGATGCCGGGGAAGTGTTCATCGGCGGCCAGCGGATGAACGACGTTCCGCCCGAGCGTCGTCAGGTCAACACCGTTTTCCAGAATTACGCGCTGTTCCCGCACATGAGCGTGCGCGACAACGTGGCCTTCGGGCTCAGGATGCAGTCCTGTCCCAAGGGCGAAATCGACGGGCGGGTCATGGAAGCCCTGCGGATGGTGCATCTGGAGCAGTATGCGGACCGTCGTCCGCATCAGCTTTCCGGCGGACAGCAGCAGCGCGTCGCCATCGCCCGCGCCGTAGTCAACAAGCCGCTGGTGCTGCTCCTCGACGAGCCGTTCAGCGCCCTCGACTACAAGCTCCGCCGGGCCATGCAGCTTGAAATCAAGCGCCTCCAGCGCCGTCTCGGCATCACCTTCGTCTTCGTGACCCACGATCAGGAAGAGGCGTTCGCCATGTCCGACCGCGTGGTGGTCATGAATCAGGGACGCATCGAGCAGACCGGCACCCCGCAGGAAATCTACGAGGAGCCCGCCAATCTCTATGTGGCCCGCTTCGTGGGCGAGATCAACATCCTGCCCGCCAGAATCATGTCCGTGCCCGCCGACGGCATGTACATCGCGGACATCAGCGGGCGGCGGTTCACCCTGCGCACCACGCGGGCGTTCGCGGCGGGCGACCGGGTCAACGTGCTGCTCCGTCCCGAGGACATCCGGGTCTACGCCCACGACGACGAACAGCCCGAGGGGCCGTATCTGACCGGGCGCATTGAGGAAACCGTCTACAAGGGCGCGACCGTGGACATTTCCATCGCCCTCGACAACGGCGAAACCCTTTCCGTCGCCGAGTTCTTCAACGAGGACGACGCGGAAATCAGCTACAACCGGGGCGAGCGCGTTGCCGTGACCTGGGTGGACGGCTGGGAAGTGGTGTTGCCGTATGAAGCAGACTAGAGCCTTTTTCAACCGCTTTTCCATCGGCGTCACCGCGTTGTGGCTGTGCCTGTTCGCGCTGTTGCCGAACATCGGCCTGCTGGTGGTGACCGTGCTGACGCGCGGGGAACAGGATTTCGTGCTCCCGCAGTTCACGCTGGACAACTATCTGCGCCTCTTGGACCCCACCTTCCTGAAAATCCTCTGGGAATCGCTGTGGCTGGCCTTCTTGAGCACGCTGGCCTGCCTGCTGGTGGGCTATCCGTTCGCCTACCGCATCGCGCGGGCGGGCGCGAAATGGAAGCCGTGGCTGCTCCTGCTGGTCATCATTCCGTTCTGGACGAACTCGCTCATCCGCACCTACGCCCTCATCCTGATCCTCAAGGCCAACGGCCTGATCAGCACGCTGCTGGTCTGGCTCGGGATTACGGACAGGCCGATCTCGCTCATGTACGGCGATTTCGCGGTGTTCATGGGCATCCTGTATACGTTCCTGCCGTTCATGGTGCTGCCGCTGTACGCCTCCATCGAGAAGCTGGACAGCCGCCTTCTGGACGCGGCGCGCGACCTCGGGGCCAGCGGGTTCCAGTCGTTCTGGCACGTGACCCTGCCGCTGACCCTGCCGGGCATCATCGCGGGTTCCATGCTGGTGTTCCTGCCGTCGCTCGGGGCGTTTTACATCCCCGAAATCCTCGGCGGGGCCAAGAGCATGCTTATCGGGAACTTCATCAAGAACCAGTTCATGGTGGCCCGCGACTGGCCGCTGGGCGCGGCGGCGAGCACCATTCTGACCCTGCTGCTGGCCCTGCTCATCGTGGTGTACCGGATCGCCAACAGGAAGGTCGCCCGCGACCGCACGGACGAGGTGGCGTAACATGATGCGGAAACTCGGCAATCTGTGGCTCTGGCTCGTCTATGCGTTCCTGTTTCTGCCCATTTTCGTGGTGATCGTCTATTCCTTCAACGCGGGGAAATACACGTCGGCGTGGAAGGGCTTCACGCTCAAGTGGTACGGTCAGCTTTTCGGCAACGCGGCGCTCATCGACGCGGTGGTGAACACGCTTTCGGTGGCCGCGCTGGCGGCTTCGCTGGCGACGCTGCTTGGGGTGCTCGCGGCCCTGTGCCTCAAACGGACGGATTTCCCGGGCCGCCAGCTCCTGCACGCCTCCCTGTACGTCCTCACGGTATCGCCGGAGATGGTCATGGGCATTTCGCTGCTGATTTTCTTCATCAGCGTGAAGCTGCCGCTCGGGTTCGTGTCCATGCTCGTCGCGCACACGACGCTCGGGCTGCCCTTCGTGGCCCTGACCGTGCTGGCGCGGCTGGCGGAGTTCGACGAGCATCTGGTGGAGGCGGCGCGCGACCTCGGCGCGACCGAGGCGCAGGCGTTCCGCTATGTGATCCTGCCGGTGATCATGCCCGCCGTGGTCGCGGGGTGGCTGCTGGCGTTCACGCTGTCGATGGACGACGTGCTGATCAGTTTCTTCGTCGCCGGGCCGACCTTCGAGGTCCTGCCCCTGCGCATCTACTCGATGGTGCGTCTCGGCGTGAAGCCGGACATCAACGCGCTCTCCGCGATCATGTTCTGCGTCACCATCGCGCTCGTCGTCCTCGCCTTTTGCCTGTCGCGGCCCAAGAAAAAGGTTTAGGAAAGGCACGGGGGAGGGCGCTTTTTCAAAAAGCTCCCTTTTCCGGCCCCCCCGCAAAAACGTTGACCGGTTGGGAGGTTGCGCGGCGGGAGTTCGGGAAACGTCTTGATGGAAAGGCCGCGTGACGGAAATTCCGCCGCGCGGCTGTTCTTTTTGCCCAAAGCGTCGTATCATATCGGAAACGGCCTCCTCGTCGCCCGTTCCTCAAAGACGAAAGTCTTCGGAGGGAGCGAGGGGCGCAGGGGAGGGGAGAGGGAAGCCCTTCTCCAGAAGGGTTCCCTCTCCCCTCCCCCACATTTCATACACCTTTCAATTTCATAAGGAACTCGCGTGAAAAAACTCCTCGTTGCGCTTGTCGCGCTGCTGATCGGCGCTTCTCCGGCTTTTGCGGACGAAGCGAAGGAACTGAACGTGTTCAGCTGGTCGGAATACATTCCTCAGGAGGTCGTCAACGGCTTTACGAAGGAGACAGGCATCAAGGTGGTGCTCTCCACCTACGAATCCAACGAGGCCATGTACGCGAAACTCAAGCTGCTCGGCGGCAAGGGGTATGATCTGGTCATTCCTTCCGGCTACTTCGTGGAAGTGATGGCGCAGGACAACCTGCTCGCCACGCTCGACAAGAGCAGGATCGCGGGGCTCGACAACCTTGATCCCGCCTCCCTGAACCAGCCCTTCGACAAGGGCAACGCCCTGACCGTTCCCTACATGTGGGGCACGGTGGGGCTGCTCGTGAACAAGAAGGCCGTGGACGTCTCCGCCGTCAAGAGCTGGAAGGACCTCGCCCGTCCCGAATTCAAGGGCAAGGTGCTCCTCTCCGACGACCTGCGGGATACCTTCGGCGTGGCTCTGAAGGCCTGCGGCTATTCCATCAACAGCACCAATCCCGACGAGATCAAGGCCGCGTACGAGTGGCTCAAGGCCCTGAAGCCCGCCGTGCGCGTGTTCGACGTGACCGCCACCAAGCAGGCCTTCATCAGCGAGGAAGTGGTCGCCGGGCTGGCGTGGAACGGCGACGCCTTCATCGCCATGCAGGAAAACCCGGACCTCGAATTCATCGTGCCCGAGGAAGGGCTGTTGATCTGGCTCGACAACTTCGCCATCCCCGCCGGAGCCGAGCACAAGGAGAACGCCTACAAGTTCATCAGCTATCTGATGCGTCCCGAAGTCGCCAAGCTCTGCGTGGAGGAGTTCAACTATTCCACGCCGAACAAGGCCGCCGAGAAGATTCTTGAGCCGGAATACGCCGAGAGCAAGGTCATCATCCTTGATCCCAAGGAAGTCGCCGCCGGCGAAGTCACCACCAACGTGGGCAAGGCCCGCGAACTGTACGAAAAGTATTGGGAACAGCTCAAGGCCGGGGACTAGTCCTGCGGATGTGGGCTGAACGGACGGGATGGGGGCCGTTCCCCGGAACGGTTCTCCCCTTTCCGGGGCTCCTCCTTCCCTTCAAGGCCGTTCGTGTCTTTTGCCCCTGAATCCGGCGTTCGCGAAACGCCGGACGGGGAAGAGGACGGTCGCACATGCGGGGACGTATGTTCGGAAAAAACGGGCTGACGCGCGGACGCGACACGGCGCAGGAGCGGTATGCGGCGATCGGCAAGCTGGCGCTGGCGGCGTCGCTGCTCGGCGCGGTGCTGATCTGGCGGGCCGGGGCGTGGCTGTACGCTGACGTGCCGCTGGAGCATGCGGACGTCATCGTGGTGCTCGGCGGCGAATCGGGCCAGCGGGTCGTCGGCGCGGCGGAACTGTACCATCGGGGCGTGGCCCCGAGGGTGTTCGTGACCGGCTCCGGCGACGGCGGGCTCATCGCCCGGCGGCTGGAGATGGCGGGCGTGCCGGGCGTCGCGTTCGAAGCCGAATCGCGCAGCACCTACGAGAACGCCGTCATGACCCGGAAGGCGCTGGAAGCCTCGGCTCCGCGCTCCGTCATGCTGGTGACGAGCTGGTACCACACCGGGCGCGCGCTCGCCGTGTTCCGGGAGGTCTGGCCGGGCGTGACCTTCGGCGTGCATCCCGTTCAGGCGGGGCGGACGTTCAACGGTCGTTTCCGCGTCTATGAAGCGGGCTATATCGTTTCCGAGTACGTCAAGAAACTCTGGTACCTGCTGCGCTACGGCATCGCCTGAGTTCCCTTTCCGATCCAAACGTTTTCAAGGAGCCGCATGCACGGACTTGATCTCATGCTGCACGGGCCGATCGTGCGGACGTTTTTGCGGTACTGCATCCCGTGGACGCTGGCGATGCTGTTCCAGTCCTCGGCGGCGGTGGTGGACGGCTTTTTTGTGGGCCGATATGTGGGGGCCTTGCCGCTGGCGGCTCTGAGCCTCGTCATGCCGCTGTACTCGTTCTTTCTCGGCATCAGCGTCATGTTCGCCTCGGGCGGGGCCGTACGCGCCGGGAAGTACCTCGGGGAAGGCAGGCCGGAGGCGGCTTCCGCCGTCTTCACCAAGACCATCGTCGGGCTGGTCGCCGTCAGCTCGCTTGCGGCGGCGGGCATGCTGGCGTTCAGCCGGGAGCTGGTCGCCTTTCTCGGTGCGGAGGAGGCCCTGATCGTCCCCGCCGAAACCTACCTGCGCGGCCTGCTGCTGTTCGGGCCGATGATCCCCAGCGGGATGGCGCTCTCGTACTTCGTCCGCGTGGACGGCAAGCCCGCGTTGGCCTCGGGCGGCCTCATGCTGAGCGCGCTCATCAACATCGTTCTGGACGCCGTTTTCATTTCTCTGTTCGGCATGGGCGTGGAGGGCGCGGCCTACGCGACCGGCATCGCCTATACGATCTCCACGGGCATCCTGTGCCTGCACTTCTTCACGCGCGGGGCCAAATGCCGCTTCACCCGCAGGCTCGGGGCGTGGAAGGAAGTCGCGCTCGCCTGCTGGAACGGGGTTTCCGAGCTGATCAACGAAGCCTCCATCGGGCTGGTGATCATGTTCATCAACTGGATTCTGCTGGCCCGCGTCGGCTCCTACGGCGTGGCGGCGTTCACCATCATCAACTACGCGGCGTGGTTCGGCTCCTCCGTCGCCTACGCCATCAGCGACTCCCTGTCCCCGCTGGTGAGCGCGAACTTCGGGGCCCGGAACTTCGTCCGCGTCCGGCGGTTCCTCGCGCTGGCCCTGTGCCTTGTGTTCGGCAACGGGCTGGTGCTGTTCGGCGCGTTCGCCCTGTATCCCGAACTGCTGTTGGAAATCTTTTTGCCCGGTGAGGGCAAGGTCGTGACGGTGACGCTGGAGTTCATCGACTGGTTCAAGCCCGCGTTCCTGTTCAGCGGGGCGAACATGGCGCTGGCGAGCTTCTTTACCGCGCTGCACATGGCGGGGGCTTCCGCCGTGGTGGCGTCCCTGCGGAGCCTGCTGTTCCCCATCGGGTTTCTGTGGCTGCTGCCCCGGCTGTTCGGCAACGTGGGCGTCTACGCGGCGATCCCCCTTGCGGAGCTGTGTACGCTGTTCGTGGCCACCGCGATTTTCGCGATGAGCCGGGAGCGGTTTTCCGGGAGCGCGCGCCGCCGTTCCGGGCGTGCGGCCTGAGCCGGGCGGAACCCGCGGATGTTCGGATTCCCTCCGGCGGCGCGGGCAAGGCATCCCCTTTCCTCATTGGAATGATTGACATTCGTCTTCTTCAATGTGTTACGAAAAAAGAAAAAGTGTCACGTTTCCTCCTGTTTTGATTGACACAATTCCCCGCTCTGTATATTACCATTATAATCTCTTGCTGCGGACCGCGATCCGTCCGTCCTCGGAGCGCCGCCTCGCCGCATCTTGCTATCCGTATTGTATAATAACATGCCTTTATCAAGGAGGCAGGAATGGCTCTTTCCAGACGAGACTTCGTCAAACTGTGTACGGGCACGGTGGCCGGCTTTGGGGTTTCCCAAATGTTCCACCCCGCCATCCACGAGGCCTTCGCCCAGACGCTTTCCGGCGAACGTCCGCCGGTTTTCTGGGTGCAGGGGCAGGGGTGCACCGGCTGCTCGGTGACGCTGCTCAACAGCGTGCACCCGAGCATTGCGGACGTGCTGCTGAAGATCATCAGCCTCGAATTTCACCCGACCGTGATGGCCGCCGAGGGCGAAGGCGCGTACGAGCACATGATGAGCGTCGCCGAGAAGTTCAAGGGCAAGTATATTTTCGCCGTGGAAGGCGCGGTTCCGGTCGCCTATGACGGCAAGTGCTGCGTGGTGGCCGAAGCCAATCATCATGAAGTGACCATGACCGAGCTGACCAAGGTGCTGTCCGCCAACGCCGCCGCCGTGCTCGCCGTGGGCACCTGCGCCGCCTACGGAGGCATTCCCGCCGGGAACGGCAACGAAACCGGCGCGATGGGCGTTTCCGCGTTCCTCAAGAAGGAAGGCATCCCCGCGCCCGTCATCAACATTCCCGGCTGCCCGCCGCATCCCGACTGGATCGTGGGCACCATCGGCCTCGGGCTTCAGGCGCTCGCCACGAACACGCTGGACCTGCTGGTCAAGCAGGGGCTCGACGCCAACGGACGTCCCAAGGCGTTCTATAAGAACGTGCATATGAACTGCCCCCATCTCAGCGAGTTCGAGGCCGGTCACATGGTCAAGACCATGAGCGACAAGGACGGCTGCCGGTTCAGCGTGGGCTGCAAGGGCCCCCGCAGCGCGTGCGACTCCTTCGAGCGCAAGTGGAACAACGGCGTCAACTGGTGCGTCAACAACGCCACCTGTATCGGCTGCACCTCTCCGAGCTTCCCCGACGGGCAGTCTCCCTTCTACGTGAACTAGGCCCCACCGGGCCATTTGCTCCCGGACGGGAAGCCGTTCCGGCGCTTTTGAGGAGCCACTTTTATGGCAGAAGCTACCCAGACGAAAACCACGATTGCCATCGATCCGGTGACCCGTATCGAAGGCCATCTCAAGGCCGAGGTCGTGGTTGAAAACGGCAAGGTCGTCGATGCGAAGCTGACCGGCGGCATGTACCGTGGTTTTGAAACCATCCTGCGCGGGCGTCATCCGCGCGACGCCGCACAGATCGTGCAGCGCATCTGCGGCGTGTGCCCCACCGCCCACGCCACCGCCGCGAGCATCGCCCTTGAAAAGGCCAGCGGCACCAAGGTGCCGAGCAACGGTCGCGCCACCCGCAACCTGATTCTCGGCGCGAACTATCTCCAGTCCCACCTCCTGCATTTTTACCATCTGGCGGGTCAGGACTTCATTCAGGGTCCGGACACCGCGCCCTTCATGCCCCGCTACGCCAAGCCCGACCTGCGCCTGCCCCCGAGCGTCAACGCCGTGGGCGTGGACCAGTACGTCGAGGCGCTGGAAGTGCGCGCCGTGTGTCATGAAATGGTGGCCCTTTTCGGCGGCCGCATGCCCCACGTGCACGGCATCCTCGCCGGCGGCGCGGCGGAAATCCCCACCAAGGAAAAGCTGGTGGAATACGCGGCCCGCTTCAAGAAGGTCCGCAAGTTCGTCGAGGAAAAGTATCTGCCCGTCGTCTACCTGATCGGCAGCCAGTACAAGGACCTCGGCTCGTTCGGTCAGGGCTACCGCAACGCGCTGTGCGTGGGCGTGTTCCCGCTGGACGACAAGGATCAGGATTTCGTGTTCAAGCCGGGCGCGTATCAGGACGGCAAGGACATGCCCTTCGACGTGAAGAAGGTCACCGAAGACGTCAAGTATTCGTGGTTTGCGGACGAAACGTCGGGCAAGCCCTTCACCAAGGGCGAGAACGTGCTCGAAGTGGACAAGAAGGGCGCGTACAGCTTCGTGAAGGCCCCGCTGTACAACGGCAAGCCGATGGAAGTGGGCCCGCTGGCCCGCATGTGGGTGAACAACAAGTCGGTTTCCCCCATCGGCCAGAAGCTGTTCAAGGAATATTTCGGCCTCGATGTGAAGAACTTCCGCGACATGGGCGAGGACCTCGCCTTCTCGCTGCTCGGTCGCCACGTCGCCCGCGCCGAAGAAACCTATCTCATGCTCGACGTCATCGAGCGTTTCCTCAAGGAAGTGCATCCCGACGAGGAAACGTTCTCCACGCCGGTGATGCAGGACTCCGAAGGCTTCGGCTTCACGGAAGCGCCCCGCGGCTCGCTGATGCACTTCACCAAGGTTCGCAACGGCAAGATCGCCAATTATCAGATCGTGTCCGCCACGCTCTGGAACTGCGCCCCCCGCAACGACACCGGCATGCGCGGCGCGCTTGAGGAAGCCCTCATCGGCGTGCCCGTGCCGGACATCGAGAATCCCGTCAACATCGCGCGGCTCATCCGCGCCTTTGACCCGTGACTGGGTTGCGCCGTGCACGTGCTGCACGCCGAATCCGGCAAGGTTGCCGTCATCAATATGGATTAAGAGAGCATAAGGATTGGGGAGGAGGAAAAAGCCCTTCTCCAGAAGGGGTCTTCCTCCTCCAATCCCACCCCTCCATCTCCCAAGCCTTTCGATTGGTGGGGAGGGAGTTCGCATCGCTTAAAAAAGCCGGAATGGATTCGTTGAATCCGTTCCGGCTTTTTTTGAAAGAGAGGGCTTTGGAGAGGGGAAGGAGGATGCCCGCAGGGAAGGCTGGGGAAAGGGATTCGATAAGGTTGAAAGTCTTTGAAAGGGGTGGGGGAGGTTTGGAGGG
>CABKMN010000018.1 GCA_902373525.1 uncultured Bilophila sp.
GGGGGAGGGGAACCTTTCTCCAGAAAGGTTCCCCTCCCCCTCCCCAATCTTCATTTCTTATCCCATCACCCGGTAACAGATGGCGGGGGCGAGGAGGAAATCGGACTTGCGCATGGTCTCGACGGCCTTGCGGACGGCGGAGACGGAAGCCTCGTGGGTCATGAAGACGAGGGGCACGCCGGCTTCGCTCTGGCCCTTCTGGATGGCCTGCGCGATGCTGACGCCCTGATCGGAAAGCGCGCCGGAGAGGTCACGGAGCACGCCGGGATCGTCCTTGACCATGAAGCGCATGTAGTAGGTGCTGCGGGCCTCTTCCGGGGGCAGGATGTCGGCGCGGGGAAGCACCTGCTGCACGAAGCCGGAGTTCAGCTTGTTGTTGCCGCGGGCTACGGAGATGAGGTCCCCGAGCACCGCGCTGGCCGTGGGAAGGCTTCCCGCGCCGAGGCCGTGCAGGAAGAGGGAACCCACCGCATTGCCTTCCACACGCACGGCGTTGTAGGCGCCGCCCACGCGGGCGAGCAGATAGGTGTGGTTCACCAGCGTGGGGAAAACCCCGGCCTCCAGCTTGCCGTCGCGCATCCGGGCGCGGCCCAGCAGTTTGATGCGGTAGCCGAACTCGCGGGCGAAATCGATGTCCATCTTGTCGAGATTGCGGATGCCTTCGATGGGCATTTCCGTGTAGGGATAGTTTACGCCCCAGGCCAGACGGATCAGTAGCACGAGCTTGTGCGCCGTGTCGAAGCCGTCGATGTCCAGCGTGGGATCGGCCTCGGCGTAGCCCTTGGCCTGCGCTTCGGAGAGCGCGGAGGCAAAGTCGACGCCCTTGCTGGTCATTTCCGAAAGAATATAGTTGCCCGTCCCGTTCAAGATGCCTTCAAGTGAGGTGATGCGGTTGCCGGTGAGGCTTTCCTTCAGGGTCTGGACAATGGGGATGCCGCCCGCGACGCTGGCTTCGTAGAGCAGGGTGGAACCCTTTTCCTCGGCCAGACGGAACAGCCCCGCGCCTTCTTCCGCGAGCAGGGCCTTGTTGGCGGTGATGACCTGCTTGCCGTTTTCGAGGCTGCGGGTGATGAGCCGTTTGGGCGCGTCGATGCCGCCCATGAGCTCGATGATCACGTCGATGTCCGGATCGTCGGCGAGGCTCATGGGATCGGTCGTGAGCGCCACCCCTTCCGGAAGATCGCGTTTGCGGTTCGGGTTGCGGACGGCAACGGTTTTCAGGCGGAAATCACAACCGGAGCGGGCGCGGATTTCTTCGGCGTTTTCGGACAGCAGACGCACAAGTCCGCCGCCGACGGTTCCGAGTCCGGCGAGTCCGAGAGTCAGGGTCGTATTCATCAGATGTCCTTTGGGGCTGAAGTCCTTGACGGCGGGGAAAGGCCCGGCCGCAGCATGGCGTCTTCGTGTATAGTAGGGAACCCCGGCTTCTGTAAAGGGAAAGCCGGTTGCGTCGGACGCGGACGGGTGGCGGATTCGCCCGACCGCCGCTGGACGCCGAAAACGAATCGTGTTTTGATGGAGCCGTACGGAGGAATACAGATTCATGAGCGGAAACACTTTCGGACGCCTTTTTCGTCTGACCACCTATGGGGAATCCCACGGCCCCGCGCTCGGCGGAGTGGTGGACGGCTGCCCGGCGGGCCTCGCGCTCTCCGAGGAGCTGATCCAGAAGGAACTCGACCGGCGGCGGCCCGGCTCCGGGACCGCCGGGACCACGCGCAGGGAGCCGGACGCGATCCGGCTGCTCTCCGGCGTGTTCAACGGCGTGACCACCGGAACCCCCATCGGTTTCAGCATCGAGAACACCAATCAGCGCTCCGGCGACTACGGCCCGCTGGCGGCGGTGTGGCGTCCGGGCCATGCCGACATGACCTATGACGCCAAGTACGGCGTGCGCGACTTCCGGGGCGGCGGGCGCTCCTCGGGCCGCGAAACCGCCGCGCGCGTGGCGGGCGGAGCCGTCGCCCGCGCCCTGCTCGCGGCGGAAGGGATCGCCGTGCGCTCGCATACGCTGGAAATCGGCGGCCTGCCCGCGCCGTCGTTCACGCCCGAAGAGGCGGCGGCAGCGGCTTCCCGTCCCTACTGCGCGCCCTGCGACGCCGCCGTGGATGCGTGGGAGGAGCTGGTGCGCGCGGTGCGCGGCGAGGGAGACACCCTCGGCGGCATCGTCCGCGTGGAGGTGACGGGCGTTCCCGCCGGTTTGGGCGAACCCGTGTTCGACAGGCTGGACGCCGTACTGGCGCAGGCGCTCATGAGCGTAGGCGCGGTCAAGGGCGTGGAGATCGGGGACGGCTTCGCCGCCGCCCGCAGCCGGGGCAGCCTGAACAACGACGCCTACCGTCCCGCCGGCCCCGGTTCGACGCCGGGCAATCCCGCCTCCAACCATTGCGGGGGCATCCTCGGCGGCATTTCCACCGGGCAGACGCTGATCATGACCGCGGCGATCAAGCCCATCCCCTCCATCGCGAAGGAGCAGCGCAGCGTCAACGCCGAGGGCGAAGCCGTGACCCTGCGCGTGGGCGGACGGCACGACATCTGCGCCATCCCGCGCGTCAATCCCGTACTGGAGGCGATGGCCGCCCTGACCGTGGCCGACGCCCTGCTGTCGCAGCGTCGGATGGGGTAGGGCATGCCGCAGCTTTCTCTTTCCTCCCTGAACGACGCCGTGGAATTGCAGGGCACGCTGGAGCGCGTCGTCTTCCACAATGAGGACAACGGGTACACCGTGTTCCGGGTCAGGCCCGAGGGCAAGGACGAGGTGGACCTCGTCACCGTGGTCGGGCACATGGGCAGTCCGCAGGCGGGCGCGTCCCTGCGCATCAAGGGCCGGTGGGTGAACAACGCCCGGTTCGGCAGGCAGGTGCAGATGGAGTCTTTCGAGAGCCTGCTCCCCGCCACCACCGAAGGCATCAAGATGTATCTGGCCTCCGGGCTGATCAAGGGCATCGGCAAGAGCATCGCCGCGCGCATCGTCAAAGCGTTCGGGGAAGACACCCTCCGCATTTTCGACGAGGAGCCGCAGCGCCTGCTGGAAGTGTCCGGCATCACCGAAAAGAAGCTGGTCACCATCGTCGAGTGCTGGGCCGAACATCAGGGCGTGCGGAATCTGGTCCAGTTCCTCCAGCCGCACGACATCGGCGCGTCCTTCGCCGTACGCATCTACAAGCATTACGGCCCACAGGCGCTGTCCATCGTGCAGGAAAACCCCTACCGGCTGGCGATGGACATCCGGGGCATCGGCTTTCTCACGGCGGACGCGCTGGCGTCGAAGCTCGGTTTCGAGAGCGAGCATCCCCTGCGGATTCAGGCGGGCACGCTGTACACGCTGATGAAGCAGATCGACGACGGGCACGTCTACTATCCCCGCCGACTGCTGGTGGAGCAGACCTGCGCCCAGCTCGGCATCGCTGCGGAGTTCGTGGAGGAGGCCGTGGATTCCCTCGCCCGCGAGGAACGCGTGGTGCTGGAGGAACTCGACGACGAGGTGGGCGTCTACCTGACCCGCTTCCATCATTACGAATCCAAGATCGCCTATTACCTGCGCCGCATCCTCGCTTCGCCCAAGTCGGTGCGTTTCCCCAAACCCGACGAGGTGGTGGAGAAGGTGGTGTCCGAACTCGGCATCACGCTGGCGGAGGAACAGGTCGAGGCGGTGCGCACGGCGGCGACCTCCAAGGTCATGGTCCTGACCGGCGGTCCCGGCACGGGCAAGACCACCATCCTCAGCGCGATCATCAAGGTCTTTTCGGGAAACAAGTCCAAAATCCTGCTTGCCGCGCCCACGGGCCGGGCCGCCAAGCGCATGTCCGAAGCCATCGGGCGCGAGGCCCGCACCATCCACCGCCTGCTCGAATACACGCCCAAGGACGACGGCTTCGCCCGCAACGAGGACAACCCGCTGGCCTGCGGACTGCTCGTGGTGGACGAGGCGTCCATGATGGACACCATGCTGGCCTATCATCTGCTCAAGGCGGCTCCGCTCGGCGCGACCATCGTGTTTGTTGGCGACGTCCACCAGTTGCCCTCGGTGGGGCCGGGCAACGTGCTCGGGGACCTGATCGCCTCCGGGGCCATCCCCGTGGTCGAGCTGGTGGAAGTCTTCCGGCAGGCGGCGGAAAGCGAAATCGTGTGCAACGCCCATCTGATCAACCGGGGCGAGTTGCCGCGTCTCGAATCCTCGAAGGATCGTCTTTCCGATTTTTATTTCATGCGGCAGGCGGACCCGGATCGGGCGGCGGACGTCATCGTGGACCTTGTGAAGAACCACATCCCCCGCCGGTTTCAGCTCGACCCGTTCGACGAGATACAGGTGCTCTCGCCCATGCACAAGGGCACCGTGGGCGCGGCGAACCTCAACCTTCGGCTCCAGCAGGCGCTGAATCCCGAAGGCGAGGCCCTGCAACGCGGGGAACGGCTTTACCGGCTCGGGGATAAGGTCATGCAAATTCGCAACAACTATGAGAAAGATGTCTACAACGGCGACATCGGGCGGGTTTCCAGCGTTGACGTGAAGGAAAAATGCCTTGTTGTTCGGTATGATGACCGGTATGTGGGGTACGACTGGGAGGAACTGGACGAAATAGTGGCGGCCTACGCCATTTCCATTCACAAATCACAGGGATCGGAATATCCTGCCGTCGTCATTCCGCTCATGACCCAGCATTACATGCTGTTGCAGCGGAACCTTATCTACACGGGAGTGACGCGAGGCAAACGCCTCGTCGTGCTGGTGGGCGAACCGAGGGCTCTGGCGATGGCCGTCAAGAACAACCGCATGCAGAAGCGGTACACATGGCTGGCCAGACGTCTGGGCGCGGCGCAACCCGGCGCGGCGGCTCCGAAAACCGAGGATTGAGAGTTATGATCGTTGCGGATGCCCAAGGCGGGCGGCGGGAAGCGTCGCCGTATGACAGGCGCGGGGGGAAAGGGCCTTCCCCCCGGAACGCGAAAGGCCCCTTTGGAGCGGCGGGGAGCCGCTGGCTGGTTTTGATTCTGGCGTTGTGCTGCACGCTCGCGCTGGCGGGCTGCGGCGGGACGCGGGGCGGCGGGAAGGCCGCTCCGACGGACGAAGGCGCTTTTTCCGGGCCCAGAGGCAGCATCGCCGATCTGCGGAAGCTCCCGCAGGACCTGCTGGTCTACGCCAGGGAAAACAACCCGGACAGGCCGCTCATGTCGGCGGCGGAGCAGGCCCGGCAGAACGCCCGTTTCGACAGCCTGTTTTTCGGTCCGTGGGAGGCCGTGCGTTCGAGCGTGCCCGCCTCCGAGGCGTTCGCCATTTTCGGCGGGCAGCACAAGCGCGGCAAGGCGCGGGGATGGGCGGAAAACCTCCAGCCGTGGACGCAGGAAAACTGGGACCGGCTGATGGCCAACGCCGCGCGCGAAGCCTATCCGTCCCGGTTCGACAAGGCGATCACCGTGCGCCCCACGGTCCTGCGCGAAGCGCCCACGGACAAACCGCGTTTCGGCAACCCCTCCGAAGCCGGTGAGGGCTACCCTTTCGACATGTTTTTCTATTCCTCGCTGCCCGTGGGCATGCCCCTGCTGGTGGTGCACGCTTCCGCCGACGGCGCGTGGGTGTTCGTGGAGACGGGCCTCGTGTCCGGCTGGGTGCCCACGGCGGATACGGCGGTGACGGATGCGTCCTTCCGTTCGCAGTATCGGAACGGCCGGTATGCGGTGGTCGTGCGTGACGACGTGCCGTTGCTGGACGGCGCGGGCCGCTACGTCACCACCGGGAATCTGGGCACCATGTTGCCCGTGTCGTCGTCTTCCGGTTCCGCTCTGACGTTGATGGCCCCGGTACGCGATCCGCAGGGCCGCGCGGTGACGGTGCCCGTGCGGGTGTCCTCGCTCGACGCCGTGCGCAAGCCGCTTCCGCTGACGGCGAAGGCGGTGGCCGAGATCGGCAACCGGATGATGGGCCAGCCCTACGGTTGGGGCGGTTTTTTGTTCAACCGCGACTGTTCGTTGGCGATGAGGGACCTGTTCATCCCTTTTGGAGTCTGGCTGCCCCGCAATTCCGCGGCGCAGGCCAAGGCATGGCGGTATGTCGGGTTCGTGAAGTCTTCGCCCGCGGGTAAGGAAAGCCTGATCAAGGACGAGGGCGTGCCCTTTGCGACGCTGCTCTGGCTGCGCGGGCACATCACCCTGTACGTCGGCACCTACAAGGGGCAGCCGGTCATGTTCCACAACATGTGGGGCATCCGCACCGACGAGGGAGGCCGGGAAGGCCGCCACATCATCGGGCGCGCCGTCGTGACCTCGCTCCAGCCCGGAGCCGAGCTTCCCAACGTGCGCAGCGAAAACCTCATCCTGTCGCGTCTGCGGGGCATGAGCGTGCTGCGGTATGATTGAAGATTGGGGAAGGGAGGGGAAACGTTTCTGAAGAAACGTTTCCCCTCCCTTCCCCAAAACCCATCCATCCCTTTCCAAAGACTTTCGACTGTATCGAATCCCTCATGGCGGCCTTTCGGCGCATGGGGGATTTTCGTTTCCCTGCTGGGGGGGGGGAGATATAGGGAACGGGATTGTGCGGAGGGAAATGTGTTTGGCACGGTTGAAGCTGTTTCCGGTGGGGGAGAAAAGGGGAAAGCCGCTCCTCCGGGGAGGAACGGCTTTTTTGAAAAGGGAAAAGATGGGATTACATGACGCTGGAGAGGACCTTGAGGAGGTTTTCGGCGTCGGAGGCTTTGGGCGAGGAAGGCAGGGGCATGAGGATGCCGAGTCCCTCGGTGGCCTCGTGGAATTCGTCGGGGTCCATGTCGCTGACCACGGCGGTGTGGACGCTGGCGTTGATCATCATGATGTCGATGACGGCCTGACGGAGTGCCTTGTCTTCGAGGTTGAGATCGAGGATGGCGAGGGCCGGAGGCGTATCGCGGATGATCGGTTTGGCGTCCTCCAGCGAAGCGGCCTGCCGCACCGTATGCCCGTTTTGCAGAACCGGCAGGCATTCGTTCCAGACTTCGGGACGGGGCGTGATGAGAAGCAGTTCCATGTTGGTTCCTTTCTGATGAACGTCGGCGGTACGGGATGGCCCCCGCCCGGAAAAGGTTGTACCTGTTGCCGGAGAACGCCGCCTTGCCGAACGTGGCCTTACGGTGCGGCGCAGGCGGAGACATGCTCCGTTTTCCCGCGCATCGCCACACCATGCGGCCACACCGGGATAAAGGCTGTCCCGCGTACCCACGATATTGACGGACTCGGCATGATCAGAGGGACACTCCCACGCCTGCGGAGACTCCCGACCCGCCGGAGATACGGTCGCAAATGCCGATAACGCCGATTTCCCCCGGGGATACTCCCGGTCAGCCGGGGCACGGTCCGCATCGCCGACGGACCGTTCCGCGCTTACGCGCACTCCCGTGAAGAGGGATTCGATAAGGTCGAACGTCTTTGGGAGGAGAGAGGGAGGTTTGGAGGTGGAGAGGACCCCTTTCTCCAGAAAGGGGTCCTCTCCACCTCCAATCTTCATTTCCTAGTGATGCCCGCTGCCGCAGGTGAATTCGGTGGAGAAGGCGGGGAGCTTGCCTTCGATGAAGGCCTGCACGGCCTGACCGACGGTGGGGAAGTTGCCCGCGTAGTAGACGGCGACGCCGACCTGCTGGAAGCCCATGAGCGGACGCATGCCCATGCCGCCCGCGAGGAGCGTGGTCACGCCGTGGGAGGCGAGGTGCTGCACCGGGGCGAGGCAGCCGCCCTGCTGGTGGGGCACGTTGGGCAGGGTGTCCACGGATTTGATTTCGCCGTCTTCGATCTTCACGATGGTGTAGATGTCGCAGTGGCCGAAGTGCATGCCCATGCCGGCTTCGAGGCCGCCGGGAAGCGCGGAAGGAATCGCGAGGGTGATCGTGCTCATTGGAAGAGTCTCCTGTTGGGTTAAAGTATGGGTAAAACGCCGCCGCCGGAGCGATCAGCGTTTCCGGGGTGCGTTGGCATGTTCGAGAACGCGGCTCCAGACGTCGGCAAGCGTTTTTGCGAGCGGCGAATCCGTCTCGGTGAGCGCCTTGCGCCGGATCATGGAGCCGGTCACCGCCGGATCAAAGGGCAACTGCCCCACGACGGTGTAGTTGCGGGTACGGGCCAGTTCGGTGATGGCCTCCACTTCCCGCGCGTTGAGGTCGGCCTTGTTGATGAGCACGGCCACGGGGATGCGGAAGTGGTCGCACAGGGCCGCAACGCGTTCGAAGTCGTGGCGTCCCGACGGGGTGGGCTCCACGACCGCCACGGCAAGGTGTGCGCCGGACAGCGAACTGATGACCGGGCAGCCCACGCCCGGCGAACCGTCGCAGAGCACGAGGTCCAGCCCCCGTTCCTTGGCGAGTTCGCGGGCCCGCTGTTTGAGCAGGGTCACGAGGCGGCCCGAGTTTTCCTGTCCGGGATAGAGCTGCGCGTGGACGAGCGGCCCGAAACGGGTGTCGCTGACGTACCACTCGCCGCATTCCTTTTCCGGGAAGGCGATGGCCTTGGCGGGACAGAGGGCCACGCAGACCCCGCAGCCTTCACAGCGCAGGGGATCGATGCGGTAGACGTCCCCGTCCTTTTCCACCGCGTCGAAACGGCAGTGCGTGAAGCACACGCCGCAGCGGCGGCAGGCGTCGCGGTCGATGACCGCTTCGTTGCCGGAAACGAAGGCTTCTTTGGCGCGGACCTGCGGATCAAGCAGGATGTGCAGGTCCGGGGCGTCCACGTCGAGGTCGCAGACCACCTTGTTTTGGGCCAGATGGGCGAAGGAGGCGGTAACGGAGGTCTTGCCCGTGCCGCCCTTGCCGCTGATGACGACGATCTCACGCATGTCCGGCTCCTTCCGCGAAGGCCTGCACCGCCGCGCGCAGGGTTTCGAACCGCGCCCGCCACTCCGGCGACGCGGAGGCGATGAGGTGCCCCTTGGCGTAGTGTTCGGCGGCGGCGCGATCAAAGGGCAGTTCGCCCAGCAGGGGCAGGCCGTTTTCCGCGCAATAGGCGCGCAGGCGTTCGTCGCCCTCGGCGTTGTCCGGCATGGCCGCGCGGTTCATCACCACGGCGACCGGCTTGCCGAGCTGCCGGAAGGCCTGATGCGCCAGCCGGAAGTCGTGGAAGCCGAAGGGCGTGGGCTCGGCCACCAGCAGAACGGCGTCGGCGTCCAGTCCCACGGTCATGGCGGGGCAACTCACGCCCGGAGGGGAGTCGATGAGCGCGTCGCCGGGAATGTCTGCGAGCATGGCGTCGAGCCGCTTCCGCAGGGCGCGCAGGAGCGGCGGGGTCATGGCCTCGCCGATGCGCGAACGCCCCATGAGGAAGCGCCCGCGGCCCTCCAGCACCGTGCCCGCGTCCAGCACGCCGAGTTCGCGGCTGCCGGGCGTGAGCGCCTGCGTCGGGCAGACGGCGAAACAGCCGCCGCAGCCGTGGCACATGTCGGGGAACAGGGTCAGGCGGGAAGCGAACTGGGCGATGGCCTTGTACCGGCAGATGGCGCGGCAGGCTCCGCACAGCGTGCAGCGTTCGGGATCGAGGACGGGCACTTCCAGCCCCACGGTTTCCGAACGTTCCACGGCGGGCGGGAGGAACAGGTGGAGGTTCGGGGCCTCCACATCCGCGTCCACAGCGATGAAGGGACGGTCCCAGACCGAGGCGAGCGAGGCGGTGACGGTGGTCTTGCCCGCGCCGCCCTTGCCGCTGGCGATGGCGATACGCATGGCGGGCCTACTTGTTGGGCGCGTCCGCAAAGGGCGCGTCCCCCTTCTTGAACTTTTCCACGGCCTCGCGCACGGTCATGCCGTCAAGGTCCTGACAGACCTTGATCCCGGCGGCCTGAAGCGCTTCAAAGGCCTTGGGGCCCACATAGCCGCTGAGGACCGCCTCGACGCCCGCGCCCGCCATGCGCTCGGCGGTTTCGATGCCCGCGCCCTGCGCCATCGTCTGGGACGCGCCGTTGTCGAGGTAGGTGGTTTCCATCGTTTCGGGGTTGACGATCACGAACCCGCCCGCGCGTCCGAAGCGCGGATCAACCATATCATCAAGCGAAGGGCCTTCGCTGGAAACGGCGATTTTCTGCATGTGAAACTCCTTTTGAGGCGTTTCCGCCTCGGATTGGGGCGGCAGGACCGCATAGGTCCCGCCCTCAATGCACAACGCCCGTCCGTTGACGAGCGCGTCGGCCACGGCGCGCCGGGCCTCGCCCAGCGTGCGGCCGAAGGTGTGGCGTGAGACGCGCATCCGTTCGGCTCCCTCGCCCGTGGTGAGCCCCTCCAGATCGGCGAGGCGCAGGGCTTCGAGGCCCTCCACGGTCAGTACGGCCTGAGTGAGTTCGGTCATGGGTATCCCGCGCGGCTTGAAATACGTCACGCAGGGCTTCCGTTCGACGTAGCGGCAGTTTCGTGGCCTTGGCATCCGTTTCTCCGGGTATTGTTCAAATGAGCATAACGCAGAAACGGAGCGTGTCAAGGAAAAGCCTTCCGAAAAACCGGAAAGGAACGCCCCGCACCGGAAGCGGAGGCCGCGGACGGGCCGGAAAAAGCGGAAATCCGGCGGCTTTTTCATGTCCGAACACCTTGGCAAGGCCGGAGCGTACTGCTACAAGAACGGGTGTTCCGGTGCGAAAGGCCGGAGGTGAAGAAGCAAATCGGGAGCAGCAAGTGGACATTATCACCATTCACGGGCGCGAACATGTCGTGGTCGTCAACGGCTTCGCCTTCGAGCTTGATCCGGCCATGTTTGATCCGGCCATCCGCAAGATCGAATGGGCGGCGGGGCAGGGCGTCATCTACTGGGAAGACGGTCGTGAGAACACGTTTTTCGGTGAGGACGGCTATCTGGTTCACATCGCCCCACTGGTCCGGGCGTTCGGACAGGAACGAAAACGGGTCGAGGACAACGTGGTCATTCTGGACTCGGAACGCCGCCAGAAGACCTACGCCACCGCGAGACAGCGGGCCAATCTGCTGAACCAGATTCGTGAGGTCGAAGAGAAGATGACCCGCTCCACGCAGGCGATCCTCGCGGCCCAGCTTGCCGGGAAGGCTCCCGCAGCCGAGGATGTGTCGCATTTCCTGTCCCTCTACACCCATAAGCTGGAACTCAGGGCGCAGCTCGCCACGCTGGACTCGGAACTGTAGTCGCGTTCCGGTGGAGCGCGCCGCCTTCATCACGCCGTCAGACGCCGTCCGCACCCGCAGAGGTACGGACGGCGTTTTGCGTGGGCGGGCGTCAGCGGCGGTTCCACGGCATGCGCGCCAGCAGGACGCCGAGCCCGCAGAAGCCGGTGAGACCGGCGAAGACGAGTCCGCCGCCGACGAAGGCGGACAGCCCGAGGGCGGGAGCCCAGAAGGAGCCGACGATGGTGCCGAGAAGCACCAGCGAGCCCGCCGCGATCTGTATCTGCCGGAACAGGGGGATGGCGGACGAGCCTCGCTCGACGGGCAGGCCCGCCTTTTCCCACGCGAGGATGCCGCCGTCGAGCTTGTAGGCGTCCACGCCGCCCGCGAGCTTGCCGAGCAGGTCCTCGGCCTTGGCGGTGCGGTTTCCGGAACGGCAGAAGAAGACGATGGGCTTGTCCGGGGCGTCCGCGTCCTTCAGCGGATGGCGTGCGATGATCGAAAGGGGGATCAGATGCGAGCCGGGAATGTCGATTTCGGCGTATTCGTCGGTTTCGCGGATGTCGATGAGCCGGACCGCGCCCTGCATGAAGCGGTCGAAGGCGTCCTGAGGCGAAAGGGTCTGCATGGGAAACACTCCTTGCGTGTCTGCGGGAGACGGTTGGTTCGGTTCCGCCCTGCGCCGAGGCGGTTTCCTTCCGTTACCATAGAAAAGGGTGGAAGCGTACGGTGTGAGAAGCGGGTTTTCGCGGCGCGGAGGCATCCCCCGCCGGAATCCGGCTTGGCCGGGCACGCCGTTTTTGCGGAAACGGTGCGCCGTCCGGGAGCGTTTTTCCCCAAGAACCGAAAAAAAGCCGAAAATCATCCGATTCTTGCCTCAATGCGGCCCGCGTGCTATCTGTACGGCCTCAAATCCGCGCACCGGGCGACGCCGTCGGGACGCTGCGGACTCTTCAAAACCGGAGCAGAACATGGCGGATTCCTCTCGCGATCTTTTTGCATCCCGTCTCGGCATGCTGGCGGCGACGCTCGGCTCGTCGGTCGGGCTGGGCAACATCTGGAAATTCCCCGCATTGACGGGCGAGCACGGGGGCGCGTCCTTCCTGCTCGTGTATATCCTTTCCACGCTGGTGGTGGGGCTGCCGCTCATGATAGCGGAACTGCTCATCGGGCGCTCGACGCGCTCCAACGCCTACCGGGCCTTCAGGTCGCTGACCCCGAAACGCTTCTGGTGGGTCACCGGCGGCCTCGGCATCGCGGGCGCGATCACCATCCTGAGTTTTTATTCCGACGTGGCGGGCTGGGTCTTCGCCTACATCCCCAAGGCCATCATGGGGAGCGTGAACACGCAGGACCCCGCCGTGGCGAAGGAGGCCTTCAAGTCGCTGCTCGGAAGCCCGTGGCAGTCGCTGTTCTGGCAGTGGATCGTGCTCGGGGTGACCGGGTCCGTGATCCTGCGGGGCGCTTCCGGGGGCATCGAAAAGGCCACCCGCATCCTGATCCCCCTGCTGTTCGTGCTGCTGCTCGTGGTCTGCGCGCGGAGCCTGACCCTGCCCAATGCGATGGAAGGGTTGCGCTTCCTGTTCATGCCCGATTTCTCGCGCATCGACGGTTCGGTCATCCTTATGGCTATGGGGCTGGCCTTCTTCAAGATGTCCATCGGGTTCGGCTGCATGATCACCTACGGCAGCTATTTCCGGGCCGACACGCACGTGCCGTTCCTCGCCACCCGCGTGATGCTCTGCGACCTGCTGGTTTCCATTCTGGCGGGCATCGCGGTGTTCCCGGCGGTGTTCAGTTTCGGGTTCGAACCCACGGCGGGCACCAGCCTCCTGTTCCTGACCATTCCGGCGGTGTTCGCCTCCATGCCCGGCGGTCAGTTGTTCACCACGCTGTTTTTCGTCCTGTCGGCGGTGGCGTCGATGGGGGCCATGCTGTCCCTGCTTGAAGTCCCGGTGGCGTGGCTTTCCGAGACGTTCCACATTTCCCGTCCCCGCGCGACCGTGCTCATGACCCTCGCGCTGATCCTGCTCGGCGCGCCCGCGACCCTGTCCACCAGCGTACTTTCCGACGCCACGGTGTTCGGGCTGTCGCTGTTCGACATGTACGATTTCCTGTCCTCAAACCTGATGCTGCCGCTGGACGGCCTGCTCCTCAGCCTGTTCGTGGGCTACGTCTGGAACCGCAAGGACGCGCTGGACGCCCTGACCAACGGCGGCGCCCTGAACAACCTCACCTTCGCCAAGACGCTGCTGTTCCTCTGCCGGTACGTCACGCCCATCCTCATCGTCATCATTCTGCTGAACGGCCTGAAGGTGTTCTAGCCGACCGCCGGTCCCTTTTCGGGCCTTTTTTGTCCAGTCATTTTGCGGCGCGCCGGTTGCGCCCGCCCGTTCCCGGAAGGCCGGGGGAAATCTTTCCCCGGCCCCCGGAACCGTTCTTCATGGCCGTGTTGAAGGCTCTGACGGAACCGCTTGTCGTCTCCAATCCTTCTTTACGATACTTGAACGCGCATGCCATACGACGCCGGACCTTGCCGAAGCGTTTCTGGCGGCTTTCCGGCCTCTGCCGCCTCAACCGTTTTCTTCGATGCGGCCTTTTTCATTCGCAAACCTTCAGGAGGCACCGTCATGAAATGCTTGTTGTGCGACATCAACGCCTCCATGCGTGAGGCATGGAAACGGGAACTCGTCCGCCGCCCCGAACTTGCGGCGACGTGCGAAATCCTTTCCGGCGACATTACGGGCCTGAACGCGGATGCGGTGGTGTCGCCCGCCAATTCGTTCGGGTTCATGCGCGGCGGGGTGGACGGCGTGTATACGCGCGTGTTCGGGAGCGGGGTGGAGGCGGGCTTGCAGGCGATCATCCGCACGCTGCCGTCGGGCGAGCTGTCGGTCGGGGAGGCGCTGGTGGTGCCCACCGGGCACGGGCGCATCCCGTGGCTGATCTCCGCGCCCACCATGCGGACGCCGTCCCGGCTGCGCGACGGTTCTCCGGTGCTGCTGGCCACCCGGGCCGCCTGCCGTGCGGCGCGCGAACGTGGGGTTGCGTCCGTGGCCTTTCCGGGCATGGGTACGGGAACCGGACGCCTGCCGTTCGACGAGGCGGCGCGGGCGATGTTCGACGGCCTTGCGGAGGCGTTTTCCGAGAAGGGCTGAGAAAGGTTTGCGGGCAGTTGCCTTTTTCCGCTCCGTAGCCTAGCGTAATGCGATACCTGACGAATCGTCTGCATCCCAGCAAAGGAGCGTCCTATGGGAAAGAACATCCTGTGCATTCAGAGCAGTCCGCGCCGGAACAGCAATTCCAGCCTGTTGGCCGAAGCCGTGCTGGAAGGCGCGGAAGAGAACGGCGGCAAGGCCGACGTCATCCGGCTTGTGGAGCGGAACATCAACGGCTGCCACGGCTGTTTCGCCTGCGCGCGGAGCGACAAGGGCTGCGTGCAGCGCGACGGCATGACGGACCTCTACCCGCTGATCGTCGCCGCCGATGCGCTGGTGCTGGCGACGCCCATCTACTATTTCAACATGTCGGGCCAGCTCAAGACCTTCATCGACCGCTGCATCGCCGTAGACCTCGGCGGCAAGGACGGCGGCAGGCGGGGACTGTCCGGCAAGAAGCTCGCCGTGACGCTGGCCTATGAGGACGAAGACCCCTTCGCTTCCGGCTGCGTCAACGCGCTCCGCTGTTTTCAGGACATCTGCCGCTACACCGGCATGGAGCTGAAAGGGCAGGTCTACGGAACGGCCCTCGAACCCGGTGCGATCCTCGCCAACAGGCAGCTCCTCGAAGAAGCCCGCGAACTGGGGCGCAAGCTGCTGTCCTGACCGTATCCCGTTCTTCAAGCGGCCTTCCCGACTCCGGAAAGCTCCATCCCGTTTCCCGCAACGCGCGCGAAGGCCATTCCTCCCTCGGGAGAAACGGCCTTCCGTTTTTTGTCCATCCCGTCTTCCTCTCCACGCGCACACGACGCATTCCACCGCAACCTTTCTTTTTTTCTTCCCACAACGAAACGCGAATCCCCCATGCCCCGAACGGGTCACCATGAGGGATTCGATAAGGTCGAAAGTCTTTGAAAGGAGAGAGGTGGGGGGAGAGGGAACCGGTCTCCAGAACGGTTCCCTCTCCCCTCCCCAATGCTATTTCCGATCCGCTTTCCTGAAATAATGTCCCAGACGCGCGTAGAGCGTCTCCGTTTCGATGGGCTTGGCGAGGTGCTCGTTCATGCCCGCCTTGCGGGATTTCTCGATGTCCTCGGCGAAGGCGTTGGCGGTCATCGCGAGAATGGGCACCGTGGCGGCGTCCGGGCGGGGCAGCGCACGGATGGCGCGGGCGGCCTCCAACCCGTCCATGACGGGCATCCGCACGTCCATGAGGACGGCGTCGTAGTACCCTCCGGACGAATCGCGGAACCGGTCCACGGCTTCCTGTCCGTTGACGGCCCCGTCCACGGCGGCGTTGCGGAATTCGAGCAGCGTGCGCGCGATTTCCATGTTGATTTCGTTGTCCTCGACCAGCAGGATGCGGCGTCCGGAAAAATCCTCTTCCGCAACGGCGCGCTGCGGCTGGCTGTGCCGGCAGCGCGTGGCCTTGAGCAGAACCTCCTGCACCGCGGACTGGAACATGGGCTTGGAAATGAAGAAATCCACACCGGCGGCGCGGGCGGCGGCTTCGATTTCCGTCCAGTCGTAGGCGGACATGATGATCACCAGCGTGTCCGGGCCGACGATGCGGCGGATGTTGCGGGCCGTTTCCACGCCGTCCATTTCCGGCATCTTCCAGTCCACCAGCGCGATGTCGTAGACCGACCCGCGCTGCACGGCGGCCCGGATGCGGGCGATGGCGGCCCGCCCCGAGGTCACGTATTCGGCGCTCACGCCGATGCGTTCGAGGATCAGGGTCGTGTGCTCGCAGGTCACGGGATCGTCGTCCACGACCAGCGCGCGCAGATCGTCGAGAACGACCTCGGACGCGGGCTGGCCGCCCGGCAGCACGGTCAGCGGCAGTTCCACCACGAACTCCGAACCCGAGCCGGGCTTCGAAGTCACCGAAATGTGCCCGTTCATCAGGGAAACGAGGTTGTTGCTGATGGCGAGCCCGAGCCCCGAGCCCCCGAAGCGGTGGGCGATGGTGTCTCCCTGCTCGAACGGCTCGAAAATGCGTTCCAGCAATTCCTTTTCCATGCCGATCCCGGTGTCCCGCACGATGAACCGCAGATAGGCGCGATCCCGCACCCGTCGCGTTTCCCGGATGGTGAGGCTCACGGAATGCCATTGCGGGGTGAACTTCAGGGCGTTGGAGAGGATGTTGATGAGCACCTGATTGAGCCGCAGGGGATCGCCGAGATAGCGTTCCTCGACCACGCCCTCGATGCTCAGGTCGAAGGCGATGTTCTTGTCCCGCGCCTGCGGGTAGATGATCGTGGTGATGCCCTCCACGAAGGACCGGAAGTCGATTTCCTCGTTGACGATGGTGACCTTGCCGCTTTCGATGCGCGACATGTCCAGAATGTCGTTGATCAGCGAGAGCAGGTAGCGCGAGGAAAGGCCGATCTTGCCGAGGCAGTCGGCCATCTTGGCCTTGTTGTCCAGCGAGGCGGCGGCGATGGTGGTCATGCCGATGATCGCGTTCATGGGCGTGCGGATTTCGTGGCTCATCCGCGACAGGAAGTCGGACTTGGCCCGGCTGGCCTGTTCGGCGGCCACGAGGGCGTCCTTGATGATCCGCCGGTTCCGTTCCGCTTCCCGTTCCTTTTCCTGCTGCTCCAGCACGATCCGGGTGACGTCCAGAATGTAGGCGAGGACGTACTCCCGGTTGTCGTCGTAGCGGTACAGGGACATGTTCCACGTCTTGTAGGCCGTCGCGCCGTTTTCCGACACCGCATACCTGACCGAACAGTCTTCCTCCCGGCGCATCCGGTCGAGGGCCGCCGGAAACGAGACGGCGTCGAGGAAGGCCCGGCGATCGGCGGGCGCGACGTAGCGTTCCGCATGGCGGGCGACCAGTTCGCCGTAGTCGGCGCAGGCGTCGAGCGGATAGCGGTTGGTCCGGCCCGGAAGGTGGAGGCTGTAGTTCCCGGTCTCCACGTCCGTTTCCACGATGTATTCGCAGGTCTCCCGCAGGATGGCCCGGAAGCGGTTTTCCTCCTTCTGCTGGGCCATGCGGATGTCGTGCACGTCCCGGACGTTGAGCAGGATGGAGCCGTCGTTCCCGAAAAAGGTGTAGCGGGCGCATTTCCAGCGCAGGGCGCTCTTGTCGTGGACGCGGTAGTAGCAGACGCCTTCCTTCTCTTCGGAGAGAGTCCTGAGCATGTTGTCGATCCGCATCTCCCGGAGGCAGGTCTCGCGGTCCTCGCTGTAGACGAAGCGGAAGACGGCCTGATCCATTTCCCGTTCAAAGTCCCCGTGTTCGGGGACGTCGTGGTAGTGGACCCCGGCGGGCGTATACATGAAGTAGGCCCCGGTGGACGGGGTTATCTGGCAGATGCTTTCGTAGTCGCGGCGCAGTTCGAGATCGAAAATCCGCTGGAGGCGTTCCTTTTCCTCCATGATGCGTCTGGTGTCGGTGATGTCCCGGACAAGGCCGACCACGCGGGCGATCCCGCCGTTTTCGTAGACGGGCTGGCCCTGAAGCAGGCACCATACGAACCGCCCGCCCTCCAGAACATTGCGCATCCGCACTTCGATGTTCCCGGACTGCGCGCCGGTGAACAGCCGGATCGCCTGCTCCTCGTCGTCGGGGTGGACGAGCTGTTTCGTGCGGATGGTCGAGGAAAAGCGCTCGACGACGTGCTTGACGATCTCGCTTTCCTGGTTCTTGCGGGCGTTCTCGTAAAAGATGATGGCGTCGGTCCGCGCGTCGTACTCGTAGATCACGTCCGCCGAGTTTTCCATCACGATGCGGTAGCGGTCGCGTTCCCGGTCGAGCTGCATCTGCGCGTTCTTCTGCTTGGTGATGTCGATGAACACGCACTGGTAGACCGTGGCCCCGCGCAACGTTTCCACGGGCCGGGCGACGAGGTGCAGCCAGACGGTATTGCCGTTGTCGAGG
Organism: uncultured Bilophila sp.; assembly: GCA_902373525.1. Lineage (GTDB taxonomy): Bacteria > Desulfobacterota > Desulfovibrionia > Desulfovibrionales > Desulfovibrionaceae > Bilophila. The sequence goes on from CABKMN010000018.1 coordinate 18,120, forward strand.
CGGCGACAGCGGTATTCCGTATCCACGGGCGCCGCCGTGCTCGCGGCTTCCAGAAACGCCGCCAGATACCTTTGCCGGTCGGAGGGGAACACGGATTCGAGGGGAATCCAGTCCGCGCGGCGGGAGCCCCCCACCATCTGGAAATAGTTGTCGTTGGCTTCGAGCAGGGTGATCCGGGTCCCGACCAGATATTTGGCGACGCCGCCGGGGATGCTCGCGTAGGTGGACTGGCGTTCCCGTTCCACGCGCTGGAGTTCGGTAATGTCGGAGTAGGCGGCCTGAATGACCGGCACGCCGTCCATGTCCTCGATGATGTTGAGGCTGGCGCAGAGCCAGCGGATGTCGCCGTCCCGCCGGACGATGCGGACGTTGTAGCTTATGGGAAGCCTGTCCCGGATCAGCCGGTCGATGTTTTCGGCCACCATCGCCGTGTCTTCGGGATGCACGATGCTGATGATGGAACCGCTGGTTTCCGCCAGAAACTGCTCTTCGGTGTACCCGATCAGATCGAAGGTGTGGGTGTTGGCGTTGAGGAACACGCCGCCGAGGGAATACTGGACCAGCCCGCAGGGCATGGTGTCGTAGAGGGACTGGAGGAAGGTCTGCTGCTGCCGGATCGTGTCGTGGGAGCGGCGCTGTTCCGTGATGTCCACAATGACGCTGTTGATGACGGTCCTGCCGTCCTCGTTCTTGCTCTTGCTGCCCGTGTCCCACACCCAGATGAGCGAACCGTCCTTGCGCTGCATGCGGTACTCGGTGGAGTAGGTCAGGGAGTTGGCGAAGCAGTGCGCGCAGTCGATCAGGGCCTGCGGAAGGTCCGGCGGATAGACGAGTTCGGTCATCCGGCCTCGGCACTTGGCCATGAGCTCGGCCTCGGTGTACCCGAGCATCCGGCACAGCCCCTCGTTGACGTAGTACAGGGAATAGTATGCGTCGTCCCAGTTGGCCTTGAGCCCGCAGTTGAGAGTCCGGTTCAGATGGTCGATCTGGCGGGTCTTTTCCGTGAGGAGGTTCTGGAAATAGTCGTAGCTCTGCTTGCCGATCCGGGTGGGGAAGTCCTCATCGTCCTTCATTTCCTCGTAGGGATTGGAAATGTGGATGAGGTTGGCCTTCAGCTCGCCGTCCACGAGGGCGTAGCCGATGGTCACCCGCTGGTGGACGCGGAGGATGTAGCCGGTCTCCGGTTTGGTGGCGATCCAGCAGCGGCCCGCGACGACGCAGGAGCGCTCGTCCCATGAGGCGATCCGGTACTCCTCGTCGGTGATGTCGCAGTCGGGGACGACGTTTTCCGCGTAGGTGCGGATGAAGAAATCTCTGATGCCCTCGTAGTCGTGGCTGTACTGCTCCTCACCGGCTCCGAGCCAGGTGAGTTCGGTGTGAAAGAGCGAGAGCACCTTTTCCAGATCGTGATCGCAGTAGTGCGCGCGCATCAGCTCGGCGGTCAGGTCCGGGGCCTTCAGGAACAGCGGGTTCATGCCGCGTTCCGACGACAGGGGGGAGGCGGAATCAGCTTTCCGCGATGGCTGTGCAGACGGCGGCATAGTTTTCGGCGATGCGGGGGAACAGAGTTTCGGCGCGTTCGAACTCGTCGCCGCGGAGATGACTGACCATCTCGGAAAAGCCCCTGAACAGGGTGTCCATGCCCAGATTCCCGCAAACGCCCTTCAGGGTATGCGCGCACCGGATCGCCTTTTCGACGTCGTGCTCGTGCAGCGCGCTTTCCAGATCGGCGAAGTTGGGGTCTTGGGGGAACTTGGACAGGAATTTCGCATACAGCGCGGCGTTGCCCGCGAAACGGGCGATCGCCGTGGCGGTATCGACGCCGACGGCTTGCAGCCTCTCTTCAAAGTGGGAATCGATCATGATGTGTCCTGAACGGGTTGACGGGGCGGGGCGGAGGCCCGGCCGGGCGATTGGGGGACGTTTCGTCCTCAAGTAGCCCAAAAGGATGGGCGGGGCAAGGCCCGCCGTCCGTTCCGCGCGTTTCCCTCAAAGCGGATGCGGACGCCGGGCGTTTTTCCGTTCGGATACGTTTCTTGTGCCATGTCAAGCCGTTGTCGGAACGTTTCGCCCGGAAACGTGCGCTCGGCTGCGCTTCCCAATTGCGGAAAACGGGGTTCGGTGGTATGAGAAAAAGATATTGAGAGCTTATCCTGTTTACTGCGGATTGGAACGTGAGGGCCGCATCCGGAAGGGGTGCGGCCTTATTGTACGGGAGGCTTGCCGGAGGCTCACGGTCGACGGCAAGGGTGGATAATGGAAAAGAGAAAGATTCTCGTCGTTGACGATGTCGAACTGAACCGGGCGATCCTCGCCGAGCTGTTCCACGATGCGTATGAGGTTCTGGAGGCGGAAAACGGCCTTCAGGCTCTGGAACTGCTGGAGGAGCATCACGAGGACGTGCTCGTGGTGTTGCTGGACGTGATCATGCCGGTCATGGACGGGTTCGAGATGCTCAGGAACATGGCGCTCCGTCAATGGCGGGAACGTATCCCCGTCGTCCTGATCACGTCCGAGAACTCCGACGACGCCCTGCTCAGGGGATACGAACTCGGCGTGTCCGACATCATCAACAAGCCGTTCAATCCGAACATCGTCAAGCGCCGCGTCGCCAATACCGTCGAGCTGTACCTGCACAAGCGCGATCTGGAGGCGCTGGTGCTCAAGCAGGTGGAGACGCTCGACAGGCAGGCGCAGAAGCTCAACCGGATCAACGAATTCATCATCGACACCCTGAGCACCGTGGTCGAGTTTCGGAGCTGCGAATCCGGGAAGCACATCCGGCGGGTCCGCGAAGTGACCCGGCTGCTGCTGGAATCCCTCTCCGCCCGGTTCCCCGAATACGCCCTCGCCCCCGGCGTCATCGAGAAGATCGCCAGCGCCGCGTCCATGCACGACATCGGCAAGATCGCCATTCCGGACGCCGTGCTGAACAAGCCGGGGAAGCTGACGCCCGAGGAATTCGAGATCATGAAGACGCATTCCCTCAAGGGGTGCGCATTCCTGCAAAGCATCAACGAAGGGCAGGAAGAGGAATATTACCGCTACTGTTATGACATCTGTCGCTCCCATCACGAACGGTGGGACGGAAGCGGCTACCCGGACGGCCTCGCGGGCAACAGCATTCCGATCTGGGCGCAGGTGGTTTCGCTGGCCGACGTGTACGACGCCCTGACCAGCGAGCGCGTGTACAAGTCCGCCTATACCCATGCACAGGCCGTTTCCATGATCGTGAACGGCGAATGCGGCGTCTTCAACCCCAAGCTCATGACCAGTTTTTTGAGCATCGCCTCGCAACTGGAGCACGGAGCGACGGAACCCCCCGCCAGAACGGGACGGATTCCCGGACCCGTGGAGCCCGCCGTGCCGAAGGATGCGCTTTCGGCCCGGACCCTGTGGCTGCTCGAACTGGAGCGCGAGAAGTACCGCGTGCTGTCCGAGCTTTCGGGAGACATCATCTTCAACTACGACGCCAAGTCGGACACGCTGGAGAGTTCGGAAAAGTCGTACGAGGCGTTCGGCAGGGACATTTCCATCCCCCGCGCCCGGCGGGCGATCCTGCGTTCGGACCTGATCCATCGGGACGACCGGCGGACCGTTCTGGCCAGCCTCGCGGCGATCACGCCCAAGCGACCCCGCTGTCGGATGGAGCTTCGGATCAAGACGGCGAGCGGGGCGTACGAATGGTTTGAGGTTTACGTGAACGGGCTTTGGGACGCCGAATCCGGCATCGGGCGGCTCGGGTATCTGGGCAAGCTGACCAACATCAACGAGCGCAAGGCGGAGGCGAACCGCTGGCGTGAACAGGCCAATACCGATCCTCTGACCGGGCTGGCCAACCGCAAACGGATCGAGGAAAGCGTCGCGGAGGCGCTTTCCTCCGGCGAGGAGGGGGCGGCGTTCCTGTTCATCGACGTGGACGACTTCAAGATCGTAAACGACACGCTCGGCCATATGTTCGGGGACGAGGTGCTGCGGTACATCGCCGGGGAAATCCGCCGCCGGGTTCGGGCCACGGACATCGTGGGACGCGTCGGCGGCGACGAGTTCATCGTTTTTTTGCGGAATATCCGTTCGGTGGAGACGGTCTCCCGGAAGGCGGGGGAAATCTGCGCGGCGTTCAAGTCCAGATACGGCGAAGCCCTCCCGCACGGCGGGGTCTCGTGCAGCGTCGGCATCGCGTTGTACCCCAAGGACGGGAGCCGGTACGGCGAGCTGATGGACAGGGCCGATCAGGCGCTCTACGCCGCCAAGGAAGAGGGCAAGAACCGTTTCGCCTTTTACGACGCGGCGTTCGGGAGCGCGAAATTTCCTTCCGTGCTGTCTGAAGTGGAAAGCGGGGAATAACGGAGAGGGTGCGCCTCCGGCGGCTTGGCTGCCGCCCGGACCTGCTTGGGGGGCATGATGCCCTCAAAACCCTTCTTGGCCGCAGCGCCCCGCTTGGCGAAGGGAGGGGCGATGACGGCGAGTGGAGAAGCGGGATTCCCTCAGCATGCGCTGGAGGAATCCCGCTTTTGGGGTATGGGCTGTGGGGGATGGAGCGATTGCAGGCAACCTCATCCGCTATCGGGGGAAAGGGATTTACAGGCTGCGGCGTTCCGCCAGCAGTTTGTCCAGCTCCTCCATGAACGCCGCGAGCAGAGATTCCTGCCCGCGCACGGAGCGGATGACTTCGCCCTTGCGGAAGATGATGCCCTTGTCGCGGCCTCCGGCCATGCCGAGGTCGGCTTCCCGCGCTTCGCCGGGGCCGTTGACCACGCAGCCCATGACCGCGACCTTGATGGGGGCGGTTTCGGTTTGCAGGCGGCGTTCCACTTCCTGAGCGAGCCCGATGAGATCGATTTCGGTCCGTCCGCAGGTCGGGCAGGAGACGATCTCGGGACCGCGTCGGCGTAGGCCGAGCGCCCGGAGCAGTTCCCACGCCACGGTCATTTCCTCCTCCGGGGCGGCGGTCAGGGAGACGCGCAGGGTGTCGCCGATGCCTTCGCTGAGCAGGACGCCCATGCCGACCGACGACTTGATCGCCCCGCGCAGGACGCCGCCCGCTTCGGTCACGCCGAGGTGCAGCGGATAGTCGCAGCGTTTCGCTAACAAACGGTAACATTCGATGGTGTTGAGCACGGACGACGACTTGATGGAAATCTTCGTGTCGTAGAAACCGTGGTCCTCCAGAATGCGTACGTGCCCGAGCGCGCTTTCCACCATCGCTTCGGGCGTGGGTCCGCCGTACTGGTCCAGCAGGCGTTTTTCCACGGAGCCGCTGTTCACGCCGACCCGGATCACCGCGCCGCGCGCCTTGGCGGCGTCCACCACCGTTTCGACGTTCTTGCGTTCCCCGATGTTGCCGGGATTGATCCGCAGGCCCTCCAGCCCCGCTTCCAGCGCCATGATCGCCAGCCGGTAATCGAAATGGATGTCCGCGATGACCGGGATGGGGCTGCCGTCGCGGATGGCGCGCAAGGCCCGCGCCGCCGTTTCGTCGGGCACGGCCACGCGCACGATTTCGCATCCGACGGCGTGCAGCCGCGCGATCTGGGCGAGGGTGGCTTCCACGTCCCGCGTATCGGTGTTCGTCATGCTCTGGACGACAATGGGCGCGCCGCCGCCGATGCGGACGGAGCCGAGCTTCAGTTGCCGGGTCTGCTTGCGTGGGAGTTCCATAGAGGTGTCCTTTTCGTTTCTCTGACAGCGCCGTACAAAAATTTCCGTAAAAAAACGTCGGGGGACAATCCGGCTGCGGATCATCCCCCGACGAGTCTCCGAAACCGAGGGGGTCCGGGGGGAATGATTCCCCCCGGGCAGTCCGGGCGGCGGCCCGGCGGAGTCCGAGGCGTCGCCTCGGCATGAACAGGGCGACGCCCTGCGTATCGTTTACGCCAGCTTCTTGCGCTGTTCGATCAGCGCGGCGGCCTGCTCGTCGAACGAGGCGAAACCGGCCTGATGCAGGGCGTCCTCAACGGTTTCGCTCCAGTTCCACGCCGCGTAGATGGCGGGCTTGTGGAAGGTGGCGCGGAACGTCTTGAGGGCCTTGCGGGCCGCGGCTTCGCGGCTTCCGCCGAGGCTGTCGCGCAGTTCGCCGTGCAGGCGGGCGATTTCCGCGTCGTACCAGGCGCGGACCTTGGCGGGATCGGACGCGATCTTGGCGACGTCGGCCTTGCCGTTGGCTTCAAGCAGCTTGACGAGCTTGGCCTGATGCTGTTCGGCGAGCCACTTGCCGAGGCCGGAAGCCGGGATGTTCAGGGCCTCGACGGCGGCGAAGTCCTGCTTGGTCCGGAAGTAGGTGTCCGGCACGACCGAGGCGGAGGTGATGCCGCTGATGGCCACGAGGCCGCGGAGCACTTCGCTGTTCGCCACGCCCTGACCGCAGAAGCCCACCTTCTTGCCGTACTTCTGGCCCGAGAAGATGGTCACCAGAATCGCCCAGACCACGGCGGGGTCTTCCTCGTCGTAGATGTGGGAGAGCGAGCTGTTGTCGCGGTCGGTCGCCAGCACCATCTGCGTCATGTCGTTGGAGCCGATGGAGAAGCCGTCGAACTCCTGAATGAACTGCCGCGCCAGAATGGCGTTGGAGGGCAGTTCGGACATGAGGATGATCTTGAGGCCGTCCTCGCCGCTGCGCAGGTTGTGCACGGTGTCGAGGTAGCCGCGCATGGCGCGGGCCTGTTCGAGGGTGCGCACGAAGGGCAGCATGAGCTGGAGGTTGTACGCGCCGTAGGCCGAGCGGGCCAGCTTGAAGGCTTCGATTTCCCAGTCGTGGATGTCGCGGGACACGCCGCGGTAACCCAGCATCGGGTTGTCTTCATGCTCTTCAAAGAGGTTGCCGCCGAGCAGGTTGCGGTATTCGTTGGTCTTGAAGTCCGTGGTGCGGTAGACGATGGGCTTGCCGTAGAAGGCCATCGCGAACAGGGCCAGCCCCTGAGACAGGGTCTGCACGTAGTGGTCGTGGCCGTTCTTGTGGCCGCGGGCCCGGATGAGCGTGCCGATTTCGCCGGGGATGGACCGCAGGGCGGCGATTTCCTTGGCGAGGCCGCAGCGGGCGCCCACGTCTTCGCGCAGCGCGGTGATCTGGCGCAGGGTTTCCTGCACCGCCGGATTCAGGGCGGCGTAGCTGACCTGATCGCTGATTTCCTTGTCGATGGCGGCGCGGCGCGCCTTCACTTCGGGGGAATCGCCGGTGAGCGTCATCAGCTCGGTTTCGTAACCCATGATGAGGCGGACGTGCTCGGCGAGGTCTGCCGACGTTTCCAGCGTGCTGTAGAAGCGCGCGGCGCGTTCGGTGTACTCGTCCAGCAGCTTTTCGACTTCACGCATGCGCCGGTACACGGCCATGATTTCGTCGGGGTTGCGCAGGTCGTCCTTTTTGCCCAGCTTTTCCAGTTCTTCGGCGAAACCGGTGATGTTGCCCACGTGTTCGCGGAGACGGAGGTCCAGCGAAACCAGCCCGGCGTCAAGCTGTTCGCGGATGGTCTTGCGGAGCTTGGAGTCGAGTTCTTCGACCTTCTTCTGGACCAGACGTTCCAGATCGCCGTTGTCGAAGGCTTCAAGCGCGGCGGGGTGGACGCCCACGTTGCCGAGCATGAACTCGGCGCGCAGCAGGCCCACTTCAAAGTCGGACACGTTGCGGAGGCGGGACAGGAACAGGGCCTGCCCGATGTCCGCGAGCACGAGGCCGACGCGGGTTTTCGTCTTGGGCAGGGCTTCCACGTCCATTTCGCCGCCCACTTCATGGAGCGGGAGCAGGCCGCGGTACACGCGTCCGCGGGTGCCGTCGACGGTGACGTCCAGACCGTCCAGAGCCTGAAGGGCGGTGGGGTTCTGGATGCCGATGACGGCGGCGATGCCGAGCTCGCGGGAGGTGATGGCCGCGTGGCTGGTGTCGCCGCCCACGTCGGCGAGAATGGCGGAGGCCACGCGCATGCCGGGAACCATGTCCGGGTCGGTGCGTTCGGCGGCGAGGATTTCGCCCTTGCCCACGCGGTTCAGTTCCAGCGCGGACCGGAGGAAGCGGACCTTGCCCTGACCGGCGCCTCGGGACGCGCCGTTACCGGTCAGCAACACTTCGGCGGACGCGGCGGCCTTGGGTTCCACTTCGCGGCGGCGCATGAAGATGGTGTGCGGGTGCAGGGCGAGTTCTTCGTTCCAGCGGGTTTCGGGACGCGCCTGCACGAACCAGAGCATGCCCTTGGAGTCGATGCAGAACTCGGTGTCCATGATCATGCCGTCGTAGGCCTTGCTCACGGCGCGGACGCCCTTGGCGACCTGCTCGGCCTGCGTGGGAGTCAGCGCCCACAGCATGCACTCGCGTTCCGGCACGGGGACTTCCTTGGTGCCGCCGTTTTCGTCGTAGACGATCTTCATGGTCTTGCTGCCCATGAAGCGGACCACGACTTCGCTGCCGTCGTCCTTCTGGTAGACGTACAGCTTGTCCGGGGTCACGCGACCGCCCACCACGGCCTCGCCGAGGCCGTAGCTGGTGTCGATGCTCACGAGGTCCTTGCGAACCGTGCCGCGGCATCCGGTGGCGGTGTCGGCGCTGAAGGCCGTACCGGACACGACCGGGTTGATCATGCGCATGATGCACACGGACAGGGATGTGTTCTCGATGGACCATTCTTTCTTGGCCTGCGCGGCGAGCTCTTCCTGCCCGGTGGTTTCGGACTGGGTCAGGGCGTCGAGGATGGCCTCGCGGCGGTAGATCATGGAGCGTAGGTTGTAGGCCGAGGCGCAGTCCCACATGTAGGCGGTCGCCACGGCGTCTTCGCCCACCATGTTCAGGAAGGTGTCCTGAAGGCCGGCGAAGGCTTTCTTGCGGGAGTCCTCGCCCGCGGCGGACGAACGCACGGCCACCGGCACGTCGGCCTCTTCGGCTTCGGCGCAGATGTCGCGGTAGGCGGAGCGGACGGCCTGATCCACCTTGGCCGGGATGGGGCAGGCCAGAATGGCGGCCTGCACCATGACGGAGCGTTTGCGGAGCTGGTCGATGCCTTCCTGCGAAGAGGCGAAGCCGTCGACCACGTTGTTGATGAACGTACGCAGACGGATGCGGGGCAGTTCCGGGTCGGCTTCGGAAGCCTTGCGGATGTCCGCGGCGACGGAGCGCACGAACTTGGGCAGGAAGTCGTGATCCTTGGTGACTTCTTCGGACGTCCAGTCGATGCGGCCGTAGGCGTCGTCGACCATGGAGCGGACCAGCGCCGCGCAAACCTTGCATTCGTCGAGAACGATATGGAACGCCACGGAAGAAATGGCGCGGAACTGGGGAATCCGTACGCCTTCAACGCGGCTGATCAGGGCCGTGTTGTAGTTTTTGCCGCCCACCAGCAGTTCGGCTTCCTCGCCGATCCGCACGATATCCGCGCCGGTCAGAACCAAGCGCTTAAGAAGGTCTTCCACCGGAACCTCGTTTTGTCGGTTTTTGGTTGCGGAAGGGGTTTTCGTCATGAGAATTGCCTCCCAGGCTCTCTTCGTAGCTGTTGACTTAGGCGAGACGGCTGAGCCGTTCTCCGCAATAGGGGCAGAACTCGATGTCGTCCAGAGGCAGCGGACGGCTGCACGCCTCGTTGGTGCACAGGCGCGGGACCGGGCCCAGCTCCACGATGAGTTCGCCTTCGCGAACCGTTTCCATCTTTCGGGTTTCCTTGTAGTCGGCGGTCTTGAGCACGCGCTTCACGATGCCGGCCACAGGGGCCAGAACGGCCTTTTCCTGTTTCATGATGGACACGTTGAACAGTTCCTCACCCTCTTCGACGATGTCGCCGGGATGGACGTACATCACCCAGAGGTCGCCGTTGCTCGGCGCGCCGACCTGATACTTGTCGTTGGGGTCGGCCATGGAGACGACGCCGGCCCCGCCGTTCTTGGGCGGAGCGACCTTGACGAGCTGACTGAAGATTTCCGAGTCAAGCACGTAGCGGACGACGGATTCGCCCGCGTCGTTGGCGGGGGACATGCTCACCAGCAGGAACTGGTGGGGTTTGCCCGCCGAATCCACAAAGTTGATTTCCTCGCCGACGGCGCAGCCCTCGAACCACACCGGAAGCGGCAGGCGGTTGGGGTCGCCGTACTTGGCGCGGAATTGCACCGTCTTCACCGCGTCGCCGGGGTGGTTCAGGTACATGACCAGTTCTTCCTCGGAGGGTTCGCGCTTGATGATGTCGCGGAACGCCTTGCGTTCGGCCTCGATGTCGATGTCCGTCAGCTTTTCCAGCGGGGAATGCGTGGTGCGGTCGACGATGGCCTGTTTCCAGGCGTTGCCGAATGCGCTCTCGTACACCCAATCCGGCGGGAAGCCCAGAGGCAGCTTGCCGAACTTGCCCAGAAGCAGGTTGCGGAACGCGTCGTTGCAGTCCTGATACAGGGCGAGACGCGCCTCGCGGGTCCCTTCGCTGAGTTCCTCCTCCGGCACGTCGTTGACGCGGTCGAGGACGCCGAGCAGGTACTTGACCTCTTCTTCGCCGCCGCGCTTGTAGGCGCCGGTCACGGCGAGGAAGGCGGTGTTCCAGGTGATCTGGGAACCGGGGGTCACGTCGTGGTAGCGGACGATCTTGCGGGTCCCGGCAAGGAACTTGAGCATGTACGGCAGCAGGTGGATGTATCCCTGCTTGAGCGCGCCTTCCTGCGAGGAGGAGGTCGCGCCGCCGGGCATGGCGTGTTCGGTCACGTCGTGGTCGATGCCCTGGAAGTACGGGGCGCAGTAGCGGTCGTAGTAGGGGATGACCTGCTTGAGCACGAAGTTGGCGTCGCGGACCATATCCTTGTTCAGCGAGGTTTCGAGCCCGAGTTCGCCTTCCATGTAGGCGGCGGTGGCGAGGGTGTCGCCCTGACCGTAACTGCGGACGCACGCGCCGAGGTTGGTGTCCACGATCTGCACGCCGGCCTTGGCGGCCGCGCCCACGGAAGGCACGAAGAGGCCGTCCGTCATGTGGCGGTGGTAGTGGAGCACGAGTTCGGGCCAGCGTTTGCGCAGGGCGGCGACCACTTCGCCGATGAAGCGGGGCGGGCACACGCCGGCCATGTCCTTGAGGCCGAGGATGATGTGGCGGGAGACGTCCTTTTCGCTCATGCCGGCCACGTCGCCGCACACGCCGAGGACGTTCTCGGCCACGCCGAGGTAGTGATCGACGGTGAAGCCCTTGGCCCACGACATGGAGACGGCGGGTTCGAAGACGACGTCCCGGCGGCTCAGGGCCACTTCCGCGAACGGCCGCATGTTGTCGATGTGGTTCAGGAAGTCAAAGCAGCGGATGATCTGGAAGTTGTCGCAGATCATTTCGCCGGTGAGCCGCATGAGGTTTTTGGGCTGCGGGCTGTAGCCGAGCACGTTGGTGGAGCGGATGAGGATTTGCTTGAGGGTCTTGGGGGCGAACTTGTTCCACTCCTGCGCCTCCGAGAAGGGGTAGGTCATGTTCGCCATCATGGCGACGTGGAAGTGCGCGCCGCCGCCGCTCTCAAGGGAGAAGAAGCCGCAGTTGTCGAGATAGGGGCCGACGAGCTGGTCCTCGGCGAGGCGGAAGCGGTTGCCGCTGTTGGACTGGGTGCTGTCGCGGGTGGTCGTGTCCGTGAAGTGGATGCGCCCGCTGCCGCGCACATAGTCGAGCAGGGCCATGCGGTCGCCGTGCGGGTAGGGGGACGGTTCCTTGCGCACCTTGGGCGAGATGGGCGGGAGCACGATTTCCTGACGGGGCAGGCGGGGCGTGGTGTGCGAGCGGTATTCGCCGAGCTGTACGTGGGGGTTGAAGCCCTTGGCGGAGATTTCGGCGATGAGCTTGGCCAGCCGTTCGCTTTCCGGCGCGAGGTCGGCGTACATCATGAGTTCGGGCGCGGACGGGATGAAGCCCGTGTCGAACAGGCCCGCCTTGAAGGCCGGGTGCTTGATGACCTGACGGAAGAAGGGGATCGTGGTCTTCACGCCGCCGACCACGTATTCGGTCAGCGCGCGGTCCATGATGCCGAGGACCTTCTGCCAGTCGCGACCGTAGGCGATGAGGAGCGAACCGGCGGAGTCGTAGTTCGGGGGGAACTCGTAGCCCGCGGAAAGGTTGGAGTCGATGCGTACGCCGGGGCCGCCGGGCGACACGTAGCGGGTGATCAGGCCGGAATTGGGGGCGAAGTTGCTCTGCGGGTCTTCGCAGTTGATGCGGACCTGCATGGCGACGTGGGAGGGCTTGGTGTTCTCGTCGGTCAGGCGGAGCTTCGAGCCGAAGGCCACGGCGATCTGTTCCTCGACGAGGTCGACGCCGTAGCGGCTTTCGGTGATGCCGTGTTCCACCTGAAGCCGGGTGTTCACTTCGATGAGGAAGGGTTCGCCCTGCGGGGTGACGAGGAATTCCACGGTGGCGAGGGAGTAGTAGCCCACCTCGCGGACCAGCATGCGGGAGTATTCCTTGAGGCGTTCGCGCAGTTCGGGCGTGATGCCGGACCACGGGGACGGGGTCACTTCCACGAGCTTCTGGTGGTTGCGCTGCACGGAGCAGTCGCGTTCGTCGAAGGCGAACACGTTGCCGTGCTGGTCGGCGATGACCTGAATTTCGATGTGGCGCACCGATTCGAGGTACTTTTCCACATACAGGCGCGGGTTGCCGAAGGACGCCTGCGCCATGGCGGAGGCCTTAAAAAAGGCATCTTCCAGTTCGCTCTTTTCACGAACGAGGAAAATGCCGCGACCGCCTCCGCCGCCTTCGGCCTTGAGCATGATCGGGAGGGTGATTTCGTCCACGACCTTCCGGGCCGCGGGGACGTCCACCGCGCCTTCCGAGCCGGGCACCACGGGGATGCCGAGCCGCTTGGCGATCTTGCGGACCTGCACCTTGTTGCCGAGCAGGTTCATGGAATCGGCCTTGGAGCCGATGAAGGTGATGCCCGCCTCTTCGCACTTCTGGGGGAAGCGTTCGTCTTCCGAAGCGAAGCCCCAGCCGGGATGGATGGCGATGATGCCGCGCTGCTTCGCCTTGGCGATGATGAGATCGAGATCGAGATAGGCCCGGGGATCGGGTCCGAGCAGGAGCAGTTCCTGCGCGGCCGAAGCCGCCGGTGCGGCCTTGTCGATGTCGGTGGCGGTCATTACGGGCACTGCGGCGAAGCGCTCACGGATGGCCCGGCAGATTCGACGTGCCGGAATGCCCCGGTTGGCTACGAGTATGGGCTTGCCCCGAACTTCGTCCAGTACCTGTTCAAACGTCTTGGCGGCCATGCTTTCAACCTTTTCGATAAAGAAATGTTTAGACCCGGCGCATCGCGCCGGCCTGTTCAGGAGTTCCACCCCGAAACGGCATCGGGGACACCTGCGATTGGCCCCGCATCGCTGCGGAAGGCCGTTCCCGGCGCCGCGCATGGCGCTTTGCGTCACGGCTGCATGGGAGGGCGGTCCAGCTGGAGGCTTCCGGAAAGAAACCCGACGGTTTCCCCACGGTTGCGCAGGCGCAGGCCTCCGCAATCGTCCAACCCTTCAAGAACGCCGCTGTGGCGTTCCCGTTCGTCGGGGCCGTCCGTCAGAAGGACCGGTTGTCCAAGGAAGGCAAGGTGGCGTTCCGCGAGTGAACGCCACGCGTTGTTTCCCTTGGCGTCAATCTCTTCGACATAACAGAAAAAGATACGGCTCACAAGTCGCATCCACAGTCCCGCAACGGAATGCGGGCACTCCCCGGATTTTGTTGCGGAAGCCAGACGCCCCGCAGGGACGGCGCGCTGCGCCCGCATGAGGTCCGCGGGCGGCGAAGAGACGAGGTTGAGGCCGATCCCCGCCATGAGGAAGTTTTCGGCGGGTGCGCCTTCGCGCCGGGGCAGGGGGCGTTCTTCAAGCAGGATGCCCCCGACCTTGGCCCAGCCTTCCCGGAGATCGGCGCGCTGGAGGAGGTCGTTGGGCCACTTCATATGGACGGGAAAGCCCATGCCGGAAAGGGCTTCGGCGATGAGGCCGCCCACGGCGGGGGCGGCGGCGGTTCCCGTGAACGGGTGGACTTCCGGCAGGCGCAGCGCCGCGTAGACGTTGCCTTCGGGGGAAACCCAGTTCCGCCCGAGCTGGCCGCGTCCGCTCCGCTGGCTGAGGGCCAGCACGCTGCCCCAGACGGGAAGCTGCCCGGAGGCCGCGAGCCTGCGGGCGACATCCATACTTGATGTGGCCGGGCCGCACAGGTACACTGGCGCGGGCAGCCGCACCGGTTCGCCGCCGTCCGTCCCGTCGGTGAAGGCGTGTTCGAGATAGGGGCATGGCGCGTTCTGCGGCGGCGGGGTCAGCCGCACGGCGGGCAGGCCCTCCCAGAGCGCGGACGCCGCCGCGCGTTCGGGCGGAAAAGGATCGGCGATTGGGTCGTGCGGAGGCCTTTCGGAAACGACGCCGTCGTGCAGAAGCCGCAGCGTACCGGAGAGACGAAACGTGGAGTCGTGTGTCATGGCTATTGAAGATTGGCCGGAACTGGGCCGGATACCTGTCTATCTGGTGGGTGGGGCCGTCAGGGACCGCCTGCTCGGGCGGACGCCGCGGGAGTATGATTTCGCGTTTGATGCGGATGAGAGTACGTTTTTACAGCGGAATCCCGAGGCCCGCAAGGTCGGGAAGACCGTTTCCGTCTTTTTGCTGGGCGGACGGGAATTCATGCCGCTGGAAGGCATGCTGGAAGACGACCTGCGGCGGCGCGATCTGACCATCAACGCGCTGGCCGAAGACCGTGAGGGCAGGGTGTACGCCCATCCCGACGCGCTGTCCGATCTGAAGGATGGCGTCCTGCGCCCGGCGTCCCCGACGAGTTTTCGGGACGAGCCGGTCCGGGTGTTCCGGCTGGCCCGCATGGCCTGCGAACTGCCGTCCTTTACGGTGCATCCCGAGGCCGTGGCGCAGATGCGTGCGGTGGCGGAATCCGGTCTGCTGGAGGCCGTCCCCGCCGAACGCATCGAACGTGAGCTCATGAAGGCGCTGGCCTCCCCGAAACCGTCGTGCTGGCTGTCGGTGCTGACGGACGGCGGCTGCCTGTCCCCGTGGTTCCGGGAACTGGAGGACGCCATGAACATTCCGGCGGGGCCGCTGGCCTACCACTCGGGTTCGGTGATGGCGCACCTCATGGACGTGATGGACGCGGTGGCGGGCGATCCCCTGTGCGTGTGGATGGCGCTCTGCCACGATCTCGGCAAGATCGGCACGGACCCGGCGCTGCTGCCGCACCATTACGGACACGAACAGCGCGGCGTCGAACCGGCGGCCAACCTCGCGGCCCGTCTCGCCATGCCTTCCCGTTACGTCTCGGCGGGCGTACTTTCCTCACAACTGCACATGAAGGCGGGCATCTACGAAATGCTGCGGCCCGGGACGCGGTGCGACCTCCTGATGCAGGTCCACGGCGCGGGGCTGGACGGACCGTTCTGGACGCTGGCGGAAGCGGACAGCGGACGTTCGCTGCGTCCCATTATAAAGGAAGACCTCGGCGTGCTGCTCGGCGTGTCGCTGCCCCCCGAATGGCGGAACCGGGGCAGGGAGTCCGGCAGGCGGCTCCGCGCGATGCGCTGTCAGGCCCTCGCCGTCCACACGGCGAAACGGAAGCGGACGGCATGAGCGGCGTCGTTACGGTCATCGAATCTTCTGGCGCGGAGCACGGCATCGGGATTGAGGACGACGGGCAGACGCTGGCCCGGGCCATTTGGCTTTCCGGCGTAGTGCCGCCGCCCGCCCTGTGTTCGGGGCTCGGACGGTGCGGGGCCTGCCGGGTGCGTTTCCGCAGGGGAACTCCGGAACCCTGCGGGGCCGACGCCGCGATCCTCGGGGCTGACGCGGTCCGCGACGGCTGGCGGCTGGCCTGTCGCCACCGGCCCGCGCCCGGCATGGTCGTCGAACTGCCCCCGCCGCCTTCCGAGAACCGGAAGCGGAACGTGTTCGCCGCGGACGGCGGCCCGTTCCGGCTGGCGGTGGATGTCGGCACCACGTCCGTGCACTGGCGGCTCCTCGACGGCGCGGGGGCGGACGCCGCGTCGGGCCAGTCCCTCAATCCGCAGATGGGCGCGGGGAGCGACGTGGTGTCGCGTCTCGCCGCCGCCCGGACCCCGGAGGGACGGCGACGCCTGCAAGGGCTTGTTCTTCGGCTGCTCCACCGGCTCGTTTCCGGCTTCGGCGTCCCGGTCGAGGAACTGTGCGTCGCGGGCAACACCGCCATGACCGCCATTCTGCTCGACGAGGACGTCTCCGGGCTCGCCGCCGCGCCGTACCGCCTGCCCGAAGCCGGTGGGCGGACGGTAACATGGCCCGGACTGCCTCCGGCGTGGATACCGCCGCAGCCCGCGCCGTTCGTAGGCGGGGACATCAGTGCGGGCATGGCGGCGCTGCTGTACGGCGAAACGCCGGTTTTTCCCTTCGTGCTCGCCGATCTGGGGACGAACGGCGAGTTCGTGCTGGCGCTGGACGCGGAACGCTCGTTCGTCGCCAGCGTGCCGCTCGGGCCGTCCCTTGAGGGCATCGGCCTGCGTTACGGCGGGGTTGCGGATACGGGCAGCGTTTCCGCGTTCACGCTGGGGCCGCTCGGCCTGTCCGCCTCGGTCATCGGCGGCGGGGCTCCGATCCGAATATGCGGCACGGGGTATCTGTCCCTGATCGACGTGCTGTTGCGGGCCGGTTTCCTCGACGCCACGGGGCGGCTTCAGGAGCGCCCCACATCGCCGCTGGCGGCCCGGCTGGTCCGTTCGGTGGAGCGGGGGGCCTCGGGTTGGAGCCTGCCCCTGCCCGGCGGCATGGCGCTGGCCGGGGCCGACGTGGAGGAAATCCTCAAGGTCAAGGCCGCGTTCTCGCTGGCGTTGGAGAGCCTGCTCGACGCGGCCGGGCTGGAGAGCCGGTCGCTGGCGCGGGTCGCGCTCGGCGGGGCGCTCGGCGAATACGTTCCCGGCGGGGCGTTGGAAAATTTGGGTTTTTTGCCGCAGGGGCTGCGGGCGCGGACGGTGGCGGCGGGCAACACCTCCCTGCGCGGAGCCGCGCTCCTGCTGGAGCGGCCCGAACTCCGGGAACGGCTGACGCGGTGGAGCGCCCGCTGCGGGCTGGTGGACCTGACGGCCCGGCCCGGCTTCACGGAACTGTACATGCGGCATATGGTTTTCGGATAAGCGCCTCCCGTTTGCAAGAAACCGCGTTTTGTGGCATTGCCTCCCTATCCAAACCTGTACCCAACCTCTTTTTCAGGAGGAGCAACGATGAACGTACGTCTTATGTCCGACCTTGACATGCGGGGGAAGACCGTCGTCTTCCGCGAAGACCTCAACGTCCCGGTCAAGGAAGGGAAGATCACCAGCGACAAGCGCATCCGCGCGGCGATTCCGTCCCTGAAGCTGGCGCTGGAAAAGGGCGCGGGCCTGATCGTGCTTTCGCATCTGGGCCGCCCCGAAGAGGGCGTTTTTTCCGAGGAAGCCTCGCTCGCTCCGGTGGCGAAGCGGCTTGAGGAACTGCTCGGCGTGCCGGTCCGGCTCGTCGCCGATTATCTGGACGGCGTCGAAGTGAAGCCCGGCGAATGCGTGCTCTGCGAGAACGTGCGTTTCAACAAGGGCGAGAAGAAGAACAACGAGGAGCTGGCCCGCAAGCTGGCCGCCCTCGGAGACATCTACGTCATGGACGCCTTCGCCACGGCGCACCGCGCGCAGGCTTCCACCGAAGGGGCCATCCGCTTCGCCAAGACGGCGTGTGTGGGCCTGCTCATGGCCGCCGAACTTGAAGCCGTGACCCGCATCCTGCACGCGCCCAAGCACCCGCTGCTGGCGATCATCGGCGGTTCCAAGGTGTCCACCAAGCTGGAAGTGCTGAACAACCTCTCCAAGCGCGTGGACAAGCTCATCGTGGGCGGCGGCATCGCCAACACCTTCCTGAAGGCCGCCGGGTTTGAAGTGGGCAAGTCTCTTTGCGAAGACGATCTGGTGGCTTCCGCCGCCGCGATCATGGCCGAGGCCAAGGAACGCGGCGCGGCCATTCCGTTGCCCGTGGACGTGGTGGTCGGCCCTTCGCTGGACGAACACGCTCCCGCCACCGTGCTCAAGGTGGAGGACGTGCGCCCCGACGACATGATCCTCGACATCGGGCCGGATACCGCCGCCCGGTACGCCCAGCTCATCGCCGAAGCCGGAACCGTGGTCTGGAACGGCCCCGTGGGCGCGTTTGAAATCGATCAGTTCGGCAAGGGCACCGAAGCCATCGCCAAGGCCGTCGCGGAAACGTCCGCCTACACGGTCACCGGCGGCGGCGACAGCATCGCGGCCCTCGAAAAGTACGGCTACGCCAGTCAGGTGGACTACATCTCCACCGCGGGCGGCGCGTTCCTCGAAGTGCTCGAAGGCAAGACCTTGCCCGCCGTGGCGGCTCTTGAGGCGCGTGCGGCATCGTGAGTCAGCCATCATCCCCTAAACGCAGAAGCAACGCGGGGACTTCCGAAAAGGGGGCCCCGCGTTCCCCGTCCCGTGGCCCGGCGGAAAAACGTCAGGCGGGCCAACGGGATCGCCGTCCCGGACAGAAGCCTTTCGGCAGGCCCGGCGAACGCCGCCCCGTTCAGGAGCGCGCGCTCGTCCAACCGGCCCGTTCCGTCGAACGACCCCCCGCGCCCGAAGCGCTCAAAACGGTGTCCGGGCATCCGCTATACCGCCCGCTGTTCGCGCCGTCGTCCGCCTTCTGCCGGGACGCGCTGGCCAAGCTCCCGCAGGCGCTCGACGCGGTCATGCCGCTGTCCCGCAACCACCGGGCCGATCTGCCGGAAGCCATCCGCGATCTGTCCGCCATGCTCACCTACGAGCGGGCGGGGCTGGGGCGCTCCTACTGGAGCGCGCCGCGTTACGTGTCCGCGTACCTGCGCTATTTCATGCCGTGGAATCTGGTGCGGCTTTCCGGCCTCCTGCCGGGACTGGACCTGCCCGCGCCCGTCTGTGATGCTGACCATCCGGTAACAATCGTCGATCTCGGCAGCGGCCCGCTGACCCTGCCGCTGGCCCTGTGGCTGTCGCGCCCCGACTGGCGGGCTTTGCCGCTGACGCTGGTGTGCGTGGACACGGTGCCCCGCCCCATGGAACTGGGCCGGAGCCTCCTCGAACACATGGCGAAGCTGTGCGGCGAACCGCTCAACTGGACGATCCGTCTGGTGCGCTCGCCGCTGATCCAGTCGTTCCGCGAATTGCGCGCCCCGCATCTGCTCATGGCGGGCAACGTGTTGAACGAATTGAAGGACAAGCCGGGCGTCAGCCTCGACGACCGTATGGCCGATCTCGCGCTCGCCGTGGAGCGGACGCTCCATCCCGAAGGTACGGCCCTGTTCGTGGAGCCGGGTACGCGGCTCGGCGGCACGCTGACCGCGAAGCTCCGGGAGACGGCGATGGAGGAGGGGCTCGTGCCCGTCGCGCCGTGTCCGCACCTCGGACCGTGCCCGATTCTGGAAACGCGGCGCTGGTGCCACGCCACGCTGTACGCGCAGGCTCCCGCATGGCTGGCCGATCTCGCCCGCCACGCGCGTCTGCCCAAGGATTCTCTCAGTCTGTCGTTCATGCAGTTGCGGCCTAATGCCGTTCCCGCTGAAAAGACGGCGCTTTTCCCGACGATGGACCCCGCCGGGGTCGTCGGCCGCATCCTTTCCGACGCCTTCCCCGTTCCCGGCATGGGCAACGCCCGCTACGCCTGTACGGAGGAGGGATTCGCCATCATCCCCGCGGCCGATGCCATACCCTCCGGGGCGCTGGTCGCCTGCCGCCGCCCCTCGTCTCCGCGCAAGGACGCCAAGACCGGGGCCGTCGAACTGCTCTGGCAGGCGGAACGTAACCCTCAACGCTGAATCGCTTTCAGGAGTTTTTCATGTCCAAAATCATCACCCGGTTCGCGCCCAGCCCGACCGGGCATCTGCATATCGGCGGCGCGCGCACCGCGCTGTTCTGTTGGCTTCTTGCCCGTCATTACGGCGGCGAATTCCGCCTGCGCATCGAAGACACGGATACCGAACGCTCGAAGCAGGAATACACGGACGCCATTCTGGCGTCCATGCGCTGGCTTGGGCTGGACTGGGACGGTGAGCTGACCTACCAGACCCAGCGCACCGACCGCTACAACGAAGTCATCGACAAGCTCCTCGAAACCGGGCACGCCTATTGGTGCTCCTGCACGCCCGAGGAAGTGGAGGCCATGCGCGAAACCGCCCGTGCCAAGGGCGAAAAGCCCCGCTACGACGGACGCTGCCGCGAACGGCATCTGGAAGCCGCGCCGGGCCGCGTCGTGCGTCTCAAGGTACCCACCGAAGGCCGCGTGGTTTTCGACGACATGGTGAAGGGCCACATCGCCACGGACGTGTCCGAACTCGACGACATGATCCTGCGCCGCAGCGACGGCATGCCCACCTACAACATGGCGGTGGTGGTCGACGACCACGACATGGGCATCACCCACGTCATCCGCGGCGACGACCATGTGTCCAACACGCCGAAGCAGATTCTCATCTATCAGGCGCTCGGCTGGGACCTGCCCGTATTCGGCCATGTGCCCATGATCCTCGGTAAGGACCGTCAGAAACTTTCCAAGCGCCACGGTGCCCGCTCGGTGGTGGAATACCAGAACGACGGCCTGTTGCCGCACGCGCTGGTGAACTGCCTTGTCCGTCTCGGCTGGTCGCACGGCGATCAGGAGCTGTTCTCCATGCGGGAGCTGGTCGAACTGTTCGACGGCAAGAACCTGAACAGCTCGGCCTCCGCGTTCGACCCGGACAAGCTCCTGTGGTTCAACGCCCACTATCTGCGCGAAACGCCGCTCGACGAGCTGGCCCGTCTCGTCCTGCCCTTCATTCGGCAGAAGGGCTTCACCGACGCCGTCGAAGCCGTGGTCGAGCCGCTGGTGCCGTTGTATCGCGAACGGGCCAAGAATCTTATCGAGCTGGCCGACGGCATCGCGCAGTTGCTCTACAAGACGGCGGACCTGCCCTATGACGAGGCGGGCGTCGCCAAGTGGCTTACCGACGAGGGCAAGGAGCATGTGAAGGTCGTGCGCGACCGTCTCGCGGCGTTGCCGGTCTTCGACAAGGAGAGCATCGAAGGGGTGATCCATGCCTACGTGGAAAGCCTCGGCGTGAAGTTCAAGATGGTGGCCCAGCCCGTGCGCGTGGCGATCACCGGTGTGATCGGCGGCCCCGGCCTGCCCGAGTTCATGCTCGCCATTGGCAAGGACGAAACCCTCGCCCGCATGGATCGCGGTTTGACGCTGTAGGCGAAGAAAAACGGGGGAAGGGAGGGAGAAACTTTCTGGAGAAAGTTTCTCCCTCCCTTCCCCCGGACCCCCATCC
>CABKMN010000019.1 GCA_902373525.1 uncultured Bilophila sp.
GGTTATCCCCTTCCCTCCCCCGGTTCTCCGCCCCCTCTCTCGCTTTCCGGCAAAAACGGCGAGGGCCGCCGGTCCATGCCGCCCACGGCGTCGATGTAGGCGTCCTCAAGGCGCGGAACGGCGGGTCGCAGGTCCACCCCGGAGCGGGTGAACGGCCCGTCGTGCGGATCGCGGAAGACCACCCGGATGTGGCTGCCCTGAATGAGCGCGTCGCGGATGTCCGGCTCCTGCTGCCAGCGCGCCAGCATCCGGCGCGCCTCGCCGGGCGGCGGCGTGAAGGCGAAGACCCGCTTCGCCACGCGCCCGGTAAATCCGGCGGGAGGCCCCTGATACACAAGCCTCCCCTGCTCCAGCATGAGCACGTGGGCGCACCGCTCCGCCTCGTCCATGTAGGCCGTGGACCAGAGCACCGACATGCCGCCTACGGCGAGATCGGACACCATCTTCCACAGCTCGCGCCGGGACAGCGGGTCGACGCCCACTCCCGGCTCGTCGAGCAGGAGCAGGCGCGGCGTGGTCAGCAGCGCGCAGGCGAGGCCGAGCTTCTGCTTCATGCCGCCCGACAGCTTGCCCGCCAGCCGTTCCGTAAACGGCTTGAGCGAGGTGAACGTCAGCAGCTTCTCGAACATGGCCGAACGGTCGGGCTCCTCAAGACCGCGCAGTTCGGCGTGCAAATGCAGATTGTCGATGACGGAAAGGTCTTCGTAAAGGCCGAAGCGCTGCGGCATGTACCCGACGTCGTGCAGGATGCCCGCCGTATCGGCGGGGCTTCCCGGCGCACGGCCAAGCACCTCCACGGTGCCCGAGGTCGGCAGCAGAAGCCCGGCGAGCAGACGCATGAGCGTGGTCTTGCCCGCCGCATCGGGACCGACGAGCCCCACGACCTGACCGGAGGGCACGTCCGCCGTCAGCGCGTCCAGCGCGGGAGGCGTGTCCGGCGGCACGTCCGGGAACACCTTGGAAACGCCCTGAAGCCGGATGACCGCCTCCGGGGACGCGCTCACGGCCTGCCCCCGTCCTTGCGGAGCGTCACGGTGACGGGCATGCCCTGCCGCATCACGTTGTCGGGGTCTTCGGCGACGACGCGGAAACGGAACACCAGATCGTTGCGCACTTCCTTGGTTTCCACGGTCTTGGGCGTGAATTCGGCGGTCGGGGAAATGAACCCGATCCGGCCCCGGTACGTCTTGCCCGGCGTGGCGTCGATGGACAGGAGCACCTCCTGCCCCGGACGGATGTTGCCGAGGTTCGGCTGCGTGACGTAGGCGCGTATCCACACGGGATTGTTCAGGGTCACGGCGTAGATGGTCTGCCCGCCCTGCACCACGGCCCCGATTTCATGCACGCGGGTGAGGACCACGCCGTCCTGCGGGGCGAACAGTTCGGTATCCTGCAAATTCGTGGTCGCTCCGGCGAGTTCGGCGCGGGCGGCCTCCACGGCGGCCTTCTGGCGTTCGACGTCTTCGGTGCGGTAGCCGCTTTCCATAAGCTGCAACTGTTCGCGGGCGGCGTTGCGGCGGGACAGCGCGTCCCCGTAGGAAGCGCGGGCGTCGTCAAGGTCCTTCTGGGCCACGGCGCTCTGCCGCCGCAGCCGCTCAAGACGCCGCAGGTTGCTCGCCGCGTTGGCGTACACGGCCTGCGCGCCGTTCAGCGTGGCGCGGGCCTGTTCGATGTCTTCGGTGCGGTAGCCCGCGATCATCTTCGCCAGCTCGATTTCCTGCATGGAAAGTTGCGCCGCCGCCCGATTGAACACGTCCTCGTAGGGCTTGGCGTCGAGACGCGCGAGGCGTTCCCCGGTCTTCACCGTATCGCCTTCTTCCTTGAAAAGCTCGGTGATGCGCCCGCCCACCCGGAAACCGACCTCCACCTGCCGGATGTCCACGTTGCCGTACAGCGTCAGCAGCTCCGAAGGCTGCCGTTTCCCCTCGTACAGCCACCAGACGCCTCCGGCGACGCAGGCGATGACGACGAGACTCAGGATGATGCGCTTCAACATGGATGCCTCCGACATGAAGAGTCAGACAAAAGGGGATGCCGCAGGCTGAGCGGCCCGAAAACGGCGTTCGGGGACGGACATCTAACAATCCGCCCCGTATGAAAGAATACGGCAAAGCCTCCCGCTAAGTCAAATCAAAATTTCAATTCCTGATTTGACTTATTATCCGTCTTTTCCTACATACGGGATATGACCAACCCAACCGTACCCTCTCCCCGCCTCAAGCGCGCACAACGCCGCGACGGACGTTCGACCCGGGCGGTCGTCCTCGACGCCGCCGGGAAAGTCTTTGCCGAACGCGGATTCGGCGAAGCCACCAGCAAGGAGATATGCGAACGCGCCGGAACAAACAATGCCGCCGTGAATTATTATTTCGGCGGCAAGGAGGGGCTGTACGAGGAGGTGCTGGTCGAAGCGCACCGGCAAATGCTGAGTCTGGAGGACCTGAACGACATCGTCGCCTCCGACGCGTCCCCCGAGGACAAGCTGCGCGTGTTCCTCGGGCACATCATCCGCACCGCGATGAACGCGCCCGAACTGTGGGGAATCAGGATTTTTCTGCGCGAGCTGGCCTCGCCGTCGCCGTTCGTGCCCAGATTCATCAGAACGACGGCCCTCCCCAAGTCCCGCAAGCTCCGGGAACTGGTGTGCGCCGTCACCGGCCTCCCGCCGGATTCCGAAACGGTGCGGCGGGCCACGGCCTTCGTGGTCATGCCCTGCATGGGGTTCATCCTCTTTCCGGAAAAACTGCGTACCGTCATCCTCCCCGGCAGCGCCTCCGACGCGGAGGGGCTGCTTGAGGACATGCTGACGTACATGCTCGGCGGGCTTCACGCACTGGGCAAAACGGAGCGTACCCGAGAACGCCGGGCGGGGGAACGGGCGGAACGGTCCGACGAACCGGACGCCCGCGCCTGAGCTTTCCCCCCCAAAAACAAAACGGGGAGGCAAAGCCTCCCCGCGTAGACGAACGAACGTCCGCCTACATCTTCTTGGCGTCCCGGAGCATCTTCACGGCGCAGAAATTGCCGCACATGGCGCAGGCTTCCTCATGCTTGTGCGGTTCGCGGCGCTTGTCGAGGATCACCGGATCGATGGCGGCCTCGCGCATGCCGTCCCAGTCGAGGGCCATGCGGGCCTTGGCCATTTTGGCTTCGCGGGCGAGGGCATGGGGGCGGCCGAGGGCGACTTCACCGGCCTGCGCCGCCACGCGGGAGGCCATGATGCCCTGCCGGACGTCGTCCATGTCGGGCAGCGTCAGGTGTTCGGCGGGGGTCAGGTAGCACAGGAAGTCCACGCCCGCGCGTACCGCCATCGCGCCGCCGATGGCTCCGGCGATGTGGTCGTACCCCGGCGAGGAGTCGATGGTCAGCGGTCCGAGCACGTAGAGCGGCGCACCGTGCGTCAGCTTCTTGATGCCGATGATCTGGGCCTCGACTTCGCTCATGGGCACATGGCCGGGGCCTTCGATCATGCACTGCACGCCGTATTCGAGGCCGCGCTTGGCGAGCGCGCCGAGGGTCATGACCTCTTCCCACTGCGCGGCGTCGCCCGCGTCGCAGCCCGCGCCGGGACGCAGGCCGTCGCCGAGCGACAGGGTCACGTTGTACTTGCGGGCCAGTTCGAGCAGGCGGTCATAGCCGGTCAGCAGCGGATTTTCCTTGTCGTTCTTGAGCATCCAGCGGGCGAGGATGGACCCGCCGCGCGATACGATGCCGAGCGCGCGTTCGCCCCGGGCGGCCCATTCGGCGCCCCGGCGGGTGAGGCCGCAGTGCAGGGTCATGAAGTCCACGCCCTGCTCCGCCTGCATCTCGACTTCCGCGAACAGTTCCTCGGGATCGATGTCGGCGGGATCGATGTCCTTGTCGATGTAGCGCTGGGCCACGGAATACAGCGGCACGGTGCCGAGCGGCAGGGGCGTGCGGGAGAGCATTTCCTTGCGGATGGACACGAGGTCTCCGGCGATGGACAGGTCCATGACGGTATCGGCTCCGGCCTGCTGGGCGACTTCGAGCTTGCGCATTTCACAGCCGGGGTGGTTCTGGAAGGGAGAGGTGCCGATGTTGGCGTTGACCTTCACCCGGCTCGGCTGGCCGACGAGAATGGGCCTGACGTTCGGGTGGTTGGGATTGCCGAGCAGGACCATGGTTCCCGCTTCGATGGCCGAAGCGATGGCTTCCGGCGTCAGTCCCTCGTGCTCGGCCAGCGCGGGCAGGTGCGCGGCGAGCAGGCCCTGAAGGGCCGCGTTCTGGGTAATGATGGACACTCAAGACTCCTCGTTGAAAATGCCGCCGACGCCGACGCGGGGCGGCAGCTAAGGGGATACATTCCGCTATCCGCGGCATTGTGCCGCAGGAAGCCGTTCTTCGCAAGCGCTCACCGCGTATGATAAATCATCCCGAGGCAGTGCGCGGCCTTGCCTTCTCACCGCTCCGGCCTTACTTTCCGGGGAAATGCAAGCAATCCGGCGCGCGGCCCTTCCGGGGAGACGCGCGGCGCTTCCGCTTCGGGAAGCCGCCCGGAAAGGAGTTGCCCATGCCTTCACTCAAAAAACTGCTGACAGGAGCCTTCATGACCTTTCTTCTGGGAGCGGGAGCCGCGATGGCCGCGACGCCCTCCGCTCCGGGGACCGCGTCCGACATCGTCCCGGTCATCCCCGACCCGCTTTCCGGGAAAGAGGAGCAGGTCACCCGGCTGCCCAACGGGCTTTCCGTCCTCATCCTGAAAGACACCCGGTTCCCCCTCGTCTCCACCCGGCTCTACGTGCATGCCGGTTCCGCATACGAAACGCCGGATCAGGCGGGCATCAGCCACGTGTTGGAACACATGGTGTTCAAGGGCACGGACAGCCGCCCCAAGAGCGCGATCAGCCAGGAAGTGGAATCCGCGGGAGGTTATCTGAACGCCGCCACCAGTTACGACTACACCGTATACATCACCGACATGCCCGCCCGGCACTGGAAGCTCGGCATGGACGTGGTGCGCGACATGGCCTTCCACCCCACCCTCGATCCCAAGGAGCTGGAGTCCGAAAAGAACGTCATCGTCGCCGAACTCCAGCGCGGCGAGGACGATCCCGGCGGCCGGATGTTCAAGACCCTGCTTTCCGACACCCTGAAGGGCACGCCCTACGACCGGCCCATCATCGGTTTCGAAAAGACCATCCGCGCCCTGACCGTGCAGAACCTGCGCGACTACATCGCCAAGTACTACCAGCCCCAGAACATGCTGCTGGTGGTCGTGGGCAACGTCGAACCCGCCGAAGTCCTCGCCGAGGCGGAACGCCTGTTCACTCCCTACAAGAACACCTCGCCGCTCAAGGAAGTCATGCCCTACGAGGCCGACCGGCTTCCGCTGGCCGACGCGCCCCGGATGGTGGTGAACCCCGGCCCGTGGAACAAGGTCTATCTCGCCGCGGCGTTGCCCGTGCCCGGCTCGTCGAGCTACCAGTCCGCCACGCTGGACGTGCTGGCCTACCTGCTCGGCGGCGACCGCACCAGTCTGTTCTACCGGACCTATAAATACGACCGTCAGCTCGTGGACAGCATCAGCGTTTCCAACGCGGGCTTCGAGCGTATCGGCGCGTTCGTGGTTTCGGCGGAACTCGACGCCGACAAGGTGGTCCCGTTCTGGACCGCGCTGACCAAGGATTTCGCCACGCTGGACGCCTCGAAGTTCACCAGAGAAGCGTTGGAGCGCGCCAAGCTGAACCTTGAGGACGATCTGTACCGCTCCAAGGAAACGCTCGCCGGTCTGGCCTCCAAGATCGGCTACTTCCAGTTCTTCCAGGGCGGCGATCAGGGCGAACGCAACGCCATCGAAGCGCTCCGCAACGTGGACAACGGCATGCTGAAGGAAGCCCTCGCCACGTGGGTCCGTCCCGAACGCCTGACCACCGTGATCATGACCCCCAAGGACGTCAATCTGCCCGACATGCAGGCCATCCTCGACAAGGAATGGAAGGCCGGGGCCAAGACGACCGCCACGGCGTCCGCGCAGGCGGGCAAGACCGAGGTGATCGAAATCGGCAAGGGCCGCACCGTGGTCCTCATCCCGGACAAGACCCTGCCCTACGTGTCCGCGAACCTCACCTTCTCAGGCGGCGACGCGCTGTTGCAGCCGACCGAGCAGGGACTGTCCGCCCTGGCCTCCAACGTGCTGACCAAGGGCACGGCCAAGCGCGGCGCCACCGAAATGCAGGCGTTCCTCGCGGACCGCGCGGCGGGCCTCGCGGCCTCGTCCGGGCGCAAGACCTTCTCGGTGCACCTTTCCACGCCCGCGCGCTTCAATGAGGACCTGTTCGGGCTGCTCGGCGAGGTGATCGCCTCGCCCGCGTTCAGCAAGGACGAAACCGCGCGCGGCATCAAGGATCAGATCGCGGCGATCAAATCCCGCGAGGACCAGCCCCTCGGACTGGCCTTCCGCAAGCTGCCGCCCTTCCTGTTCCCGGACAGCGTGTACGGCTACCTCCAGCTCGGAGCCATTGAGAACGTGCGGAAATACGACGACGCGCGGCTCCGCGCCTTCTGGGATCGCCAGAAGGCCCGTCCGTGGGTGCTCGCCGTGGCGGGCGACTTCGACCGCGACGCGGTGCTGGCCTTCGCCAAAAGCCTGCCCGCTCCTGATGCGGGCAAGGTCGACGTGCCCGTGCCCGCGTGGGGCACGAAGCCCGAACTCGACATCCCCATGCCGGGCCGCAATCAGGCGCACCTGATGCTGATCTTCAAGACCGCGCCCGAAGCCAGCCCGGACACGCCCGCGCTCGACCTGCTCGAAGCCTCGCTCGGCGGCATGGGCGGCCCCCTGTTCCGTGATCTGCGCGACAAACAGGGCCTCGGCTACACCGTCACGGTCTTCAACCGCCAGAACGCCGAAAACGGGTATATGGTCTTCTACATCGGCACCGAACCCGGCAAGATGGCGCAGGCGGAAGAGGGCTTCAAACGGATCATCAATGATCTCCACGAGAACCTCCTTCCGGCGGAAGACGTCAACCGCGGCAAAAACCAGCTCGAAGGCGACTACTACCGCAACATGCAGAGCCTCGGCAGCCGCTCCGGCGAGGCCGCGGCCCTCATGATGGAAGGCTATCCGCTCTCCTTCACCAAAGATCAGATAGAAAAGAGTAAAAACGTAACCCCCGAACAACTCAGAGAAATCGTCAAAAAGTACCTTGATCCGGCCTCGGCGTACACGATAAAAGTCTTGCCTTAATTTCAAAACCGCCCTATAGATTCGGTCGCGGGTTCGGAAACGGCCCGCGCCCGAATCCGCTTGTCGGATTTGCGGGGTTGCCCAGATAACGGCAGACAGGCCGACACGCCCGTTTTCCGATTATTTTTGCGACAGGGGCATTTTTCGCTTGCCAAACCGAATCGGATTGTGTAAGAGCTAATCCCTGTTGCTGGTGTAGCTCAACTGGCAGAGCAGCTGATTTGTAATCAGCAGGTTGCGGGTTCGAGTCCCATCACCAGCTCCATCAAGCCGCAAGGCTTCCGGTTCGCCGGTGGAGCACAGCGGAAGCGATTCCGCACGCATCAACCAAAACAGATTGCATGGCCCTGTTTTGGTTCTCAGAGTGGAGGGGTTCCCGAGTGGCCAAAGGGAACAGACTGTAAATCTGTCGTCGTGAGACTTCGGAGGTTCAAATCCTCCCCCCTCCACCAGATTTGAGAAAGCTGACACGGCTGTAGGAGACAGGCCCCAATCCTGTCAGGGGACTACGGCATACAGGCGGGAATAGCTCAATGGCTAGAGCATCAGCCTTCCAAGCTGAGGGTTGCGAGTTCGAGTCTCGTTTCCCGCTCCACACCTGCCTTATCCCTTATTCTCCCCATTATCGCCGTGCCTTAACGTATCGGGATGCCAGAGCACTGCCGGATTGACGGCATGTGTATGGATGGTCTTGCGACGCCATAGGCTCTGTCCCCATAAAATCCGTTATCTTTTGCAACCAAGAAGGGAGACCGTCATGGGTAAAGAAAAATTTACGCGTACCAAGCCTCATATGAACATTGGTACCGTCGGTCACATCGACCACGGCAAGACCACTCTGACCGCCGCCATCACCAAAGTCGCTGCTCTGAAGCAGGGCGGTAAGTTCATCGCGTACGACGAAATCGACAAGGCTCCGGAAGAAAAGGAACGTGGCATCACCATTTCCACTTCCCACGTCGAATACGAAACCGACAACCGTCACTACGCTCATGTGGACTGCCCCGGTCACGCCGACTACATCAAGAACATGATCACCGGTGCCGCTCAGATGGACGGCGCGATCATCGTGGTTGCCGCCACCGACGGTCCCATGCCCCAGACCCGTGAGCACATCCTGCTCGCCCGTCAGGTCGGCGTGCCTCACCTCGTCGTGTTCATGAACAAGTGCGACCTGGTCGACGACCCCGAACTGCTCGAACTGGTGGAAATGGAAGTTCGCGAACTCCTCACCACCTACGGCTATCCCGGCGACGAAATCCCGGTTGTCCGCGGTTCCGCCCTCAAGGCTCTGGAATCCGACAGCGCCGACGCTCCCGACGCCCAGTGCGTGCTTGAACTGCTCGCCGCTTGCGACAGCTACTTCCCGGACCCGGTCCGCGAAACCGACAAGCCCTTCCTGATGCCCATCGAAGACGTGTTCTCCATCTCCGGCCGCGGCACCGTGGTCACCGGTCGTGTGGAACGCGGCGTCATCAAGGTCGGCGAAGAAGTCGAAATCGTGGGTATCCGTCCCACCGTGAAGACCACCGTCACCGGCGTTGAAATGTTCCGCAAGCTGCTCGATCAGGGCCAGGCCGGCGACAACATCGGCGCCCTGCTCCGCGGTACGAAGCGTGACGAAGTGGAACGCGGCCAGGTTCTCGCCGCTCCCAAGACCATCACGCCTCACAAGAAGTTCAAGGCTGAAGTGTACGTTCTGTCCAAGGAAGAAGGCGGTCGTCACACCCCGTTCTTCACCGGCTATCGTCCCCAGTTCTATTTCCGTACCACCGACATCACCGGCGTGATCGCCCTTGAGGAAGGTGTGGAAATGGTTATGCCCGGCGATAACGCTACCTTCAATGTCGAACTCATTCACGCCATCGCCATGGAAAAGGGCCTCCGCTTCGCTATCCGCGAAGGCGGCCGTACCGTCGGCGCCGGCGTTGTGACGGAAATCGTGGAGTAAAGACATGCGCGTCAACATCCTGCTCGCTTGCACCGAATGCAAGCGCCGCAATTACGCCACGGTCAAGAACAAGAAGAACACGACCGGTCGCGTCGAACTGAAAAAGTACTGCCCCTGGTGCAGGACTCACACGGTTCACCGCGAAACCCGGTAGTGACTTCATAAACGCAGGGCAGTAGCTCTAACGGCTAGAGCGGCGGTCTCCAAAACCGCATGTTGGGGGTTCGAATCCCTCCTGCCCTGCCATTTTCATTTCTGCAGGAACGTATCATGACCAAGAAACCGACGACAGCACAGGATGAAAAATCCGAAGGCCTCACGGCCAAGGTGAAAGACTTCAAGAATTATCTTGAGCTGTCCAGGACTGAACTCCGCAAGGTGACCTGGCCCACCGCCAAGGAAACCCGTACGACCAGTCTGGTGGTGTTGGCCTTCGTCGTTGTCATGGCGATCTTCCTCGGCGTTGTCGATCTGGGGCTCTCCAAACTCATCTCCTTCATTCTCGCAGCCTAGTGGAGGGGACCATGATCGAAGAAACCAACGCGTCCTCCGGGGCGGTCGAATCGTCTGCCCAACAGTCCCAAGCAGAAGAACAGTCCACGCAGTCCGAACTGACCGCGCAGGATATTTTGGCGGCTTCCACCGTCCAGACCGAACTCAGCGCGGGCAATCAGGATACCGGCAAATCCCGCTGGTACATTGTCCACACCTACTCCGGTTTTGAGCAGCGGGTCGAGGCCACCATCAAGGAAATGATGCGCAATGCCCAGGACAACGGCCTCATCCACGAGGTTGTGGTCCCCACCGAAAAGGTGATCGAACTGGGTAAGGGCGGTGCCAAACGCACCACCACGCGCAAGTTTTACCCCGGCTACATCATGCTTCGCATGACCATGACCGACTATTCCTGGCACCTTGTGCAGAGCATTCCCAAGGTGACGGGATTCGTGGGCGGCAAAAACCGCCCTGCTCCCATGAAGGACGAGGAAGCGGCCCGCATCCTTTCCCTCATGGAAACCCGCCAGGAACAACCCCGTCCCAAGTTCAGCTTCGAACGGGGCGACGACGTCCGCGTCATCGACGGGCCTTTCGGCGGCTTCAACGGCGTTGTTGAAGACGTGAACTACGACAAGGGCAAGCTTCGGGTGTCCGTGTCCATCTTCGGCAGACAGACGCCCGTGGAACTGGACTTCATCCAGGTCTCCAAGGGTTAACGATCGCTTGCAGTCTGCGGCCGCATGTGCCGTATTAATAGAGGTTGAAAGACAATGGCCAAGAAAGAAGTTGCCAAAATCAAGTTGCAGATTCCCGCTGGCGCTGCGAACCCCTCACCGCCAGTAGGTCCCGCCCTCGGTCAGCACGGCCTGAACATCATGCAGTTCTGCAAGGAGTTCAACGCCCGTACCATGGAACAGAAGGGCATGATCATTCCCGTGGTCATCACCGCCTTCGCTGACCGTTCCTTCACCTTTATCACCAAGACCCCGCCGGCCGCCGTGCTGGTGATGAAAGCGGCCAAGGTGGAAAAGGGTTCGGGCGAACCCAACCGTACCAAGGTGGGCAGCATTTCCATGCAGCAGGTGGAAGAGATCGCCAAGCTGAAGCTCCCCGATCTCAACGCCAACAACATGGAAGCCGCCGTCAAGTCCATCATGGGTACCGCCCGCAGCATGGGCATCGAGATCAAGTAAGGATCTCCACCGCGTCAGTCGTACTGCCCCTCCTTGCATCAAGGATTCGGCAGGAGATGTTGGAAGACCAGCTTTTGAAAGGATAGAGCAATGCCCTTCGGGAAAAAATATCGCAAAGCGGTGGACGGCCTCGACCTCTCCCAGCGCTTTTCGGTGGAAGAAGCCGTAGAAAAGTCTCTCGGCGCCGCTTTCGCCAAGTTTGATGAAACTGTGGACGTGGCCATCGGCCTCGGCGTTGACCCCAAATATTCCGACCAGATGGTGCGCGGCGCCGTCTCCCTGCCTCATGGCCTGGGCAAGACCGTTCGCGTGGCCGTGTTCTGCAAGGGCGAAAAGGAAGCCGAGGCTCGCGAAGCCGGAGCCGACATCGCCGGCGCTGAAGAACTCGTCGCCAAGATCAAGGAAGGCTGGCTGGACTTCGACGCCGCCGTCGCCACTCCCGACGTCATGGCCCTCGTCGGTCAGGTCGGTCGCGTGCTCGGCCCCCGCGGTCTGATGCCCAACGCCAAGACCGGCACCGTGACCTTCGACGTCGCCAACGCCGTCAAGGAACTCAAGGCCGGACGCGTCGACTTCAAGGTCGACAAGGCTGGCGTGCTCCACGCTCCCCTTGGCAAGGTTTCCTTCGGTCCCGCCAAGATTCTTGACAACCTCAAGGCTCTCGTCGAAACCGTCAACCGCCTGAAGCCTTCCGCCGCCAAGGGCACCTACATGAAAAACATGGCCGTTTCCACCACCATGGGCCCCGGCTTCAAGGTGGATATGGCTCTGGTTAAGAAGTTCATCGAAGGCTAACCCCCTTTGAGAACAAAAACGGTCCGCGAGGGCCGTTTTTGGCAATGGATTGGGAATTCGAGTCGAAGACGGCAGGCGGGGAAACCCTCAATAATGCCTGCTCAGACGCTTTCTTTGGCTCGGCTTTCCACTGCGAAGGTTCCTTCGGAGCCTTCAAGCAACCCCTAACGTGAAGGAGATTCACGTGAACAAGTCTGAAAAAGCTGCCCTGATTGCGCAGATTAAGGCGAAAGCCGACGCTGCCTCTTTTGTGGTAGTGACAGATTTCAAGGGGATGACGGTGGAAGAGCTGACGCGGCTCCGTGCGAAACTCTATGAGTGCGGCGGCGAGTATCTCGTCGTCAAGAACACGTTGGCCCGCATCGCCCTCACCGATGGTATGCATGATTCCGTCAAGGACATGTTCAAGGAAAACTGCGGCATCGCCCTGGCCACTCAGGATCCGGTGGCGGTCGCCAAGGCTGTTTCCGAGTTCGCCAAGACCAGCAAGCTGTTTACTGTTCGTCACGCCAGCCTCGAAGGCAAGGTGCTCTCCGCCACTCAGGTGGAAGCGCTCGCCAAGCTGCCCGGAAAGCAGGAACTCCTTGGTCAGGTCCTCGGCACCATGAACGCCGTGCCTACCAATTTCGTCTCCCTGTTTGCCAACATGGTTCGTCCTCTTATGTACGCCCTCAAGGCGATCGAAGAGAAAAAGGCTGCCTAGGCAACCCGTTAAACACCCAAGCCAAAGTCTCAAAGGAGCAATCCCATGGCCGTTACCAAAGAAGAAGTCGTTGAATTTATCGCCAACATGACCGTCCTCGAACTCTCCGAATTCATCAAGGAACTCGAAGAAAAGTTCGGCGTGTCCGCTGCCGCTCCCGCCGCCGCCATGATGGTGGCCGCTCCCGCCGAAGCCGCTGCTCCGGCTGAAGAAAAGACCGAATTCGACGTGATCCTGAAGGCCGCTGGCGCCAACAAGATCGGCGTCATCAAGGTCGTCCGCGCTCTGACCGGCCTCGGCCTGAAGGAAGCCAAGGACAAGGTTGACGGCGCTCCCTCCACCCTGAAGGAAGCCGTGTCCAAGGAAGAAGCCGAAGAAGCCAAGAAGCAGCTGGTGGAAGCCGGCGCTGAAGTTGAAGTGAAGTAAGTTCACTTTATACGCGCTTTCAAAGGCGGTGCGGGTTTTCCCGTACCGCCTTTTTTTGTGGGGATCGGAGAAGGGAGGACCTTCTTGCAGCAAGGCTTCCTCCTCCAAGCGGTACGCGCCTTTCTCAGCCTCCGTTCATTCGCCGCATCGAATCCCCGAGCGTTTCGCCCCTTCAAGGAATGGCGATTTCGCAGCGGAATAGAACCGAGGCCGTTTGAGACTCGGAAGGAGGGAAGGAAGGAAACGGCGAGCGGCTCAGCGTTGCCACCAGTCCTGTATTGGCCGCTCTTCCCCGCCCTTCCGACGCCGCGCCGCCAGCCAGCACGCCCCGCCGAAGCAGGCAACGCCCCCGGCCAGCAGCATCAGAAGCGCCCAGGCGAACAACCCGTAGCCGTCACGGCAGGCCACAAAGGCCAACGCCCCGCAGAGCAGACCGGCAAGCCCGAGCCCAAGAGCGCCGAGCCCCAATCCCCTTCCGGCACGTCCCCCGTATGCGGTGCCGATACAGGCTCCGCAGACGAGAGGCAGGCCCAAGGTAAGGAAAAAAACGATAAACGGACCGTCCATACGCACCTCTCCGACCGCTCAGGAACGTTACGGGACCAAGAGGGAGAAGGGCTTCCGCCCGCCGTCTCCCGTTTAGACTTCGGGGCCTCGGCAGAGGCCTCCTGCTCTGAACATTCCCTTTCCTCTTATGAAGAAAACAGCCTTTTGGCAAACCGGAATCGCACTCGTGACGGAAAGGCTTTCCGGGCCCCCATCCCGCGTGCGGCCTTGCATATCAGG
Organism: uncultured Bilophila sp.; assembly: GCA_902373525.1. Lineage (GTDB taxonomy): Bacteria > Desulfobacterota > Desulfovibrionia > Desulfovibrionales > Desulfovibrionaceae > Bilophila. The sequence goes on from CABKMN010000019.1 coordinate 13,563, forward strand.
AGCACGGTTGCTCCGCCTGCGTATCCTCCAACGGATTCTTTGAAGGACGGGATGCGCCAAAAGTTACGGCGGAGAGCACCACATCCGCAATGATGACATTCTCAGCCGTTTTTTCGAATACGGACCTTGCCTTGGCGCATCAGGACGCGGGAACCCTGAAACCGTTCCTGGAATGGCGTGCCCGTGGGGTACCACCGGATTCGGGACCGTTCTCCCTGGAGCGCCCCTCTGTAGCTCCTGAGGAGCCGGGGTCTGCCAAGTGTATTCGACGGACGGCCCGTTCCCGACAGGTATAGGGTGTAACGTGGGAGGTGATGTTGAGAAAAAACGTTCCTCCGTACTCGCGGGTATACGGGCTGTCGGTGCGGCCTTCAGCGCATCGGAAAGGGGATGCAGGCCTTCGGACCCGACGGCGGGGAAGGGTCCCAATCTCCCTGAAGGCGGAGCGGAGAAAATCCGGGGAAGGGGCTGCTTTCTCCCCAAACATCCCCGCCAGTGCGTTCACAGCCTTTCCACTATTCAAAAACCATGCCCCAAACGAAGATTTTTTGCTTTATAAAGAAAAAAAACTTGCCTTTGTTGCGATTTCTTCTTATCTTTTCGAATTCACGCGACACGTACTAGGGGTGGTATCTGTTCCAATTTTCTGCACCAACGCGGGTATCATCAGTCGACAACAGCCCTCCGGAGTTTCTGGAGGGTAACTATGTTGTCGACCTTGTTGCGTTTTTTATACATGAATGATTCCGAGAGCGCGCAACCCGGGCACGCTCCGGCTTTTGCCGACCAACCTTCTCAGAGGTGAAATGATGGGTCAGCTTACCAAACAATTTGGCAAGATCAAGGTTGAGGTGGAGATTCCCCACCTGCTCAACCTGCAGGTGGACTCCTACCGGAAATTCATGCAGGAGGGACGGATAGAACGTCTCCCCGATGAAGGTCTGGAAGGGGTCTTCCGTTCTGTCTTCCCAATCGAAGACTTCAACCGTACCGCCAGCCTCGAATTCGTCAGCTACGAAATCGGCGAGCCCAAGTACGATCAGGCGGAATGCATCTCCAAGGGTCTTACCTATGAATCCCCGGTGCGCATCAAGGTCCGCCTCGTCGTCTATGACGTGGACGACGAGACCGAAGCCCGCACCGTTCGCGATATCAAGGAACAGGATATCTATTTTGGAACCCTGCCCCTGATGACCGAAAAGGGAACCTTCATCATCAACGGAACCGAGCGCGTCATCGTCAACCAGCTCCAGCGCTCGCCCGGCATCATCTTCGAGCACGACGGCGGCAAGACGCACACCAGCCGCAAGGTGCTCTACTCCTGCCGCGTGATCCCCATGCGCGGCTCGTGGCTCGACTTCGACTTCGACCACAAGGACATCCTGTACGTCCGCATCGACCGGCGCCGCAAGATGCCCGCCACGATCCTGCTCAAGGCCATGGGCATGAGCAAGACCGAAATCCTCGACTGCTTCTACGAGAAGGAAATCTACGAGCTTGAGGACGACGGCCGGGTCTCCTGGCGCTTCAATCCCAAGCTGCACCGCAAGGAAGCCGCCTTCGCCGACATCGTCGACAAGGAAGGCAACGTGCTGGTGAAGGCCGGAAAGCCCATCACCAAGCGCGCGTGGCGCCAGATGGAAGCCGCCGGGATCGACAAGATCGAAGTGGCTCCCGAAACGCCGCTCGGCCTGTTCCTCGCCGAGGACCTCGTCGACAACGCCACCGGTGAAATCCTCGCCGAAGCCGCCGACGAAATCACCGCCGGGCTCATCGACGCCTGCCGCGAGGCGGGGCTCACGAGCCTCGTCGCGCTGCATACCCGCGGCACCGACACCTCTTCCTCCATTCGCGACACCCTGGTGCAGGACAAGACGCCCACCATGGAAAAGGCGCAGGAGGAAATCTATCGCCGTCTGCGTCCGAGCTCCCCGCCGACCCCGGAAATCGCCGCGTCGTTCTTCGACAACCTGTTCCGCAACGGCGACTACTACGACCTGTCGCCCGTGGGCCGCTACAAGCTCAACCAGCGTCTGGACAAGACCGACCACGCCGACCTGCGCACCCTCGCCGACGACGACATCCTCGACGCCATCAAGGTGCTCGTCCAGTTGAAGGACAGCCACGGCCCGGCCGACGACATCGACCACCTCGGCAACCGCCGCGTCCGCCTCGTGGGCGAACTGGTCGAAAACCAGTACCGCATCGGCCTCGTGCGCATGGAACGCGCGATCAAGGAACGGATGAGCATTCAGGAAGTGGCCACGCTCATGCCCCACGACCTGATCAATCCGAAGCCCGTCGCCGCCGTGCTCAAGGAATTCTTCGGCACCTCGCAGCTGTCGCAGTTCATGGACCAGACCAACTCCCTGTCGGAAGTGACGCACAAGCGCCGCCTTTCCGCTCTGGGTCCCGGCGGCCTGACCCGCGAACGCGCCGGGTTCGAAGTCCGAGACGTCCATGTGTCGCACTACGGCCGCATCTGCCCCATCGAAACGCCCGAAGGCCCGAACATCGGCCTGATCGTCTCCCTGACGACCTACGCCAAGGTGAACGACTACGGCTTCATCGAAACGCCGTACCGCGTCATCCGCGACGGCTACATGACCGACGAGTTCGTGCACCTCGACGCCTCCCGCGAAACGGGCCACGTCATCGCGCAGGCCAACGCCGCCGTGGACGAAAACCGCCGTCTCGTGGACGACTACGTCACCGCCCGCGTGGGCGACGACGTGCTCATGGCCGCCCGTGAGGAAGTCACCCTCATGGACATTTCGCCGAGCCAGATGGTGTCCATCTCCGCCGCGCTGATCCCGTTCCTCGAACACGACGACGCCAACCGCGCGCTCATGGGTTCGAACATGCAGCGTCAGGCCGTGCCCCTGCTCCGTTCCGAACGCCCCCTCGTGGGCACCGGCATGGAAGTGGACGTGGCCCGCGACTCCGGCGCGTGCATCCTCGCGGAAGGCTCCGGCGTGGTCCACTACGCCGACGCCAACCGGATCATCGTGGCCTACGACGATCCCGCGCTCTACCCCAACATGGGCGGCGTGCGCGCGTACGATCTGCTGAAGTTCCACAAGTCCAACCAGAACTCCTGCTTCGGGCAGGTGCCTTCCTGCGTGCCCGGACAGGTGGTCAAGAAGGGCGACGTGCTCGCCGACGGCCCCGCCATTCATGACGGCGGCCTCGCGCTCGGCAAGAACATGCTCATCGCCTTCATGCCCTGGTGCGGCTACAACTACGAAGACTCCGTGCTCATCTCCGAGCGCGTGGTCAAGGAAGACATCTACACGTCCGTCCACATCGAGGAATTCGAAGTGGTCGCGCGCGACACCAAGCTCGGACCGGAAGAAATCACCCGCGACATTCCCAACGTGGGCGAAGAAATGCTGCGCAACCTCGACGAGAGCGGCATCATCCGCATCGGCGCGCCCGTGAAGCCCGAGGACATCCTCGTCGGCAAAATCACGCCCAAGGGCGAAACGCAGCTCACCCCCGAAGAAAAGCTCCTGCGCGCCATCTTCGGCGACAAGGCCCGCGACGTGAAGAACACGTCCCTCAAGGTCCCGCCGGGAGTCGAGGGTACGGTCATCGACGTGAAGGTGTTCAACCGTCGCTCCGGCGAAAAGGACGAACGCACCAAGAACATCGAAGACTACGAGATCAGCCGCCTCGACGCCAAGGAACAGGATCACGTCCGCGCCATTACCCGCCGGACCCGTGAGAAGCTGCTCCCCGTCGTCGACGGCAAGCAGATCGCCATGACCCTCCTTGGCGACAAGAAGGGCGACGTGCTGGCCGAAGCCGGCGCCGCGATGACCGAAACGCTCCTCAACGATCTGCCGGTCAAGAAGCTGATCGATCTGTTCCAGAGCAAGGAAGTCAACGAAACCGTCGCCCAGGCCATCGAGCAGTACGAGCACCAGCTCGAATACATCAAGTCGATCTACGACTCCAAGCGCGAAAAGGTCACGGAAGGGGACGACCTGCCCCCCGGCGTGATCAAGATGGTGAAGGTTCACATCGCCATCAAGCGTAAGCTGTCCGTGGGCGACAAGATGGCGGGCCGTCACGGGAACAAGGGTGTCGTCTCCCGCATTCTGCCGGAAGAGGACATGCCCTTCTTCGCCGACGGCCGCCCCGTGGACATCGTGCTGAACCCGCTCGGCGTGCCTTCGCGTATGAACATCGGCCAGATCATGGAAGTGCACCTCGGCTGGGCCGCCCGCGAACTGGGCCGCCAGCTCGCCGAGATGGTCGACAAGGGCACCGCCCTCCAGACCGTGCGCGAGGAAGTGAAGGACATCTTCGCTTCACCGGAAATCTCCGCCGAAGTGGACGCGATGGATGACGAGGCGTTCCGCAAGTCCGTCCTGAAACTGCGCAACGGCATCATCACCTACACCCCGGTGTTCGACGGCGCCGACGAATCGGAAATCTGGAACTGGCTGTCCCGCGCCGGCCTCGCCGACGACGGCAAGTCCGTCCTCTACGACGGACGTACGGGTGAAAAGCTGAAGAACCGCGTGACCACCGGCGTCATGTACTACCTGAAGCTGCACCACCTCGTTGACGAAAAAATCCATGCCCGTTCCACCGGCCCCTACTCCCTCGTCACCCAGCAGCCGCTGGGCGGCAAGGCGCAGTTCGGCGGCCAGCGTCTCGGGGAAATGGAAGTGTGGGCGCTCGAAGCCTACGGCGCTTCCTACCTGTTGCAGGAATTCCTCACCGTCAAGTCGGACGACGTGACGGGACGCGTGAAGATGTACGAGAAGATCGTCAAGGGCGACAACTTCCTCGAAGCGGGGCTCCCCGAGTCCTTCAACGTTCTGGTCAAGGAACTCATGTCCCTCGGCCTCAACGTCACCCTCCATCAGGAGGAAGGCAAGAAGAAGCCCAAGCGCGTCGGTTTCGCCGAAGAAGAACAACAGCAGTACCTGCAACAGCAGGATTCGGCTGACGAATAATCCTGTGGGGAGGGAGAGGGTCCCCCGAGGACGTTCTTTCCCTTCCCCCCTCCTCTTTCCCCGCGTCTTCCGCAACGGGTTCCCCGGCACGGAAGACGCGGGGAGGAGACGGAGGACCCTCCCCAGTTACGTGACCCTTCATTTCGTCCAACCCTTGCGGCAACGGCCCCGAGGGGATGGGGGCGGGATTCGGAAAAGGCGACTTTTCCCGGACCGGCCCACAAAAGGGAGTACATATATATGAGCCTTGACGATCTGTTCTCGGTTCGCAGCTCGGCGAACGCCAACGCGAGCCAAATCCGCAATCTGAAAGCCATTCAGATTTCCATCGCCTCGCCGGAGAACATCCGCGAATGGTCCTACGGCGAAGTCAAGAAGCCCGAGACCATCAACTACCGTACGTTCAAGCCCGAACGCGACGGCCTGTTCTGCGCCAAAATCTTCGGCCCCGTGAAGGACTACGAGTGCAACTGCGGCAAATACAAGCGCATGAAGCACCGCGGCATCGTCTGCGAAAAGTGCGGCGTTGAAGTCATCGCCTCCAAGGTGCGCCGCGAGCGCATGGGCCACATCGAACTGGCCGCGCCCGTCGCCCACATCTGGTTCCTCAAGACCCTGCCCTCCAAGATCGGCACCCTGCTCGACATGACCATGGCCGATCTGGAAAAGGTGCTCTATTTCGACTCGTACATCGTGCTCGATCCGGGCAGCACCAACCTCCAGAAGATGCAGGTCATCTCCGAGGACCAGTACCTCCAGATCATCGACCATTTCGGCGAGGACGCCCTCACCGTGGGCATGGGCGCGGAATCCATCCGCGGCCTGCTCGAAGAGCTGAACCTTGAGGAACTCAAGGTCATGCTCCGCGAGGAATCCCAGACCACCAAGTCCCAGACCAAGAAAAAGAAGCTCACCAAGCGCCTCAAGGTCGTGGAAGCGTTCCTCGAATCCGGCAACCGCCCCGAATGGATGATCCTCGAAGTCATCCCGGTCATTCCGCCGGAACTGCGTCCCCTCGTTCCGCTCGACGGCGGCCGTTTCGCCACCTCCGACCTGAACGACCTCTACCGCCGCGTCATCAACCGCAACAACCGTCTGAAGCGCCTGATGGAGCTCGGAGCCCCCGACATCATCATCCGCAACGAAAAGCGCATGCTCCAGGAAGCCGTGGACGCGCTGTTCGACAACGGCCGCCGCGGTCGCGCCATCGCGGGCACCAACGGACGTCCCCTGAAGTCCCTCTCCGACATGATCAAGGGCAAGCAGGGCCGCTTCCGTCAGAACCTGCTCGGCAAGCGCGTGGACTACTCCGGCCGTTCCGTCATCGTCGTGGGCCCGTACCTGAAGCTCCATCAGTGCGGCCTGCCCAAGAAGATGGCCCTCGAACTCTTCAAGCCCTTCATCTATTCCGAACTTGAAAAAAGAGGCCACGCCTCCACCATCAAGAGCGCGAAGAAGATGGTGGAGCGCGAAGAGCTGGTCGTGTGGGACATCCTCGCCGACGTGGTCAAGGAATACCCGGTTCTGCTGAACCGCGCCCCTACGCTGCACCGTCTCGGCATTCAGGCCTTCGAGCCCCTGCTCGTGGAAGGCAAGGCCATCCAGCTCCACCCGCTCGTCTGCTCAGCCTACAACGCGGACTTCGACGGCGACCAGATGGCCGTGCACATCCCCCTGTCCGTGGAAGCGCAGATCGAATGCCGCGTGCTCATGATGAGCACCAACAACATCCTGTCGCCCGCCAACGGCTCGCCCGTCATCGTGCCTTCGCAGGACATGGTCCTCGGTCTGTACTACATGACCCTGGAACGTTCCTTCGAAAAGGGCGAAGGCATGGTCTTCTGCGCCCCGTGGGAAGTGGAGGCCGCCCTTGACGCCGATCAGGTCAGCATGCACGCCCGCATCAAGGTGCGCATGGAAGACGGCAAGATCGCCAACACCACCCCCGGCCGCATCCTCGTGTGGCGCGGCCTGCCCGCCGGCATCAAGTTCGAAAACGTCAACAAGGAATTGACGAAGAAGAACATCGCCAAGCTGGTGGACAGCGCCTACCGCGACGCCGGGGTCAAGGCCTGCGTCATCCTCTGCGACCGCATCAAGGCCATCGGGTACGAATACGCGACCCGTTCCGGCATCAGTATCGGCGTGAAGGACATGCTGATCCCCGACTCCAAGAAGCGGATCATCGACGCCGCCACCGCCGAAGTGGACAACATCGAAAGCCAGTACCGCGACGGTATCATCACCCGTACGGAAAAATACAACAAGGTCGTCGACGTCTGGACGAAGGCCACGCAGGACGTGTCCGCGGAAATGAACAAGGAAATTTCCACGGATATCCTGACCGACCCCAAGACCGGCAAGCAGGAAGCCAACCTCAGCTTCAACCCGATCTTCATGATGTCCAACTCGGGCGCCCGAGGCAACGCCGACCAGATGCGTCAGCTCGCCGGCATGCGCGGCCTGATGGCCAAGCCTTCCGGCGAAATCATCGAAACCCCGATCACCGCGAGCTTCCGCGAAGGCCTCACGGTGCTCCAGTACTTCACCTCCACCCACGGCGCCCGTAAGGGTCTCGCGGACACCGCCCTCAAAACGGCGAACTCCGGGTACCTGACCCGCCGCCTCGTGGACGTGGTGCAGGACGTCATCGTCTCCGAACACGACTGCGGCACCGTCGACGGCATCGAAATCCGGGCCATCAAGGACGGCGGCGAAGTCAAGCAGAAGCTGTCCGAGCGCGCGCTCGGCCGCGTGCTGCTCTACCCGGTGTACGATCCGGCGTCGGGCGATCTGCTCTATCCGGAAAACACGCTCATCGACGAAGCCGTCGCCAAGGACCTCGACGAACGCGGCGTCAACTCGGTGATGATCCGTTCCGCCCTGACCTGCCAGTCCGAACGCGGCATCTGCTCCCTGTGCTACGGGCGCGACCTTGCCCGCCGCCACCTCGTCAACATCGGCGAAACGGTCGGCATCATCGCGGCGCAGTCCATCGGCGAACCCGGCACCCAGCTCACCATGCGTACCTTCCACATCGGCGGTACGGCGTCCAAGGAAATCGAACGTTCGAGCTTCGAGGCGCAGCATGACGGGCGCGTGGTCCTGACCCGCGTGAAGGAGATCAAGAACCGCGAAGGCGTTTCGCAGGTGCTCGGCAAGAGCGGGCAAATCGCCATCATCGACGAACAAGGCCGCGAAGTCGAACGCTACACCCTGCCGAACGGCGCGCGCCTGCACGTCACGGACGGGCAGTCCGTCAGCAACGGCCAGCTCCTCGCCGAATGGGACCCGTTCAACGAACCCTTCGTTTCGGAAGTGGAAGGCTTCATCAAGTTTACGGACCTCGTGGACGGCAAGACCTATCAGGAAAAGCTGGACGAAGCCACGCACCAGGCGTCCATGACCATCATCGAATACCGCACCACGAGCTTCCGCCCGTCCGTGTCGGTCTGCGATGAAAGCGGCGAACCGATGCTGCGCGGCGCGAGCCAGATGCCTGCGGTCTACAGCCTCCCCGTCGGGGCCATCATCATGGTCAAGGACGGCGAGCAGGTGTTCGCGGGCGACGTCATCGCCCGTAAGCCTCGTGAAACCTCCAAGACCCGAGACATCGTGGGTGGTCTTCCGCGAGTCGCCGAGCTCTTCGAAGTCCGCAAGCCGAAGGACATGGCCGTGGTTTCCGAAATCGCGGGCACCGTTTCCTTCGCGGGCGAAGCCAAGGGCAAGCGCAAGCTCATCGTCACCCCCGAAGTGGGCGAATCCAAGGAATACCTGGTGCCCAAGGGCAAGCACATCACCGTGTCCGACGGCGACTTCGTCGAATGCGGCGACCTGCTGACCGAAGGCAACCCCGAGCTGCACGACATCCTGCGGACCAAGGGCGAGAAGTTCCTCGCGGCCTACCTTGTGGACGAAATTCAGGAAGTGTACCGGTTCCAGGGCGTGGGCATCGACGACAAGCACATCGAAGTCATCGTGCGCCAGATGCTCCGCAAGGTTACCGTCACCGATCCGGGCGGGACGAGCTTCCTCGTGGGCGAACAGGTCGACAAGGCCGAGTTCAAGGCCGAAAACCAGAAGGCGATGTCCGAGGGCCGCGCCCCCGCCACCGCCGAACCGCTGGTGCTCGGCATCACGCAGGCGTCCCTGACCACCTCGTCCTTCATCTCGGCGGCCTCCTTCCAGGAAACCACCAAGGTGCTCACCGAGGCCGCCCTCAAGGGCAAGATGGACTACCTGCGCGGGCTTAAGGAAAACGTCATCGTCGGCCGCCTCATCCCCGCCGGGACGGGCTACCGCGAGTACGTGGATCAGGAAATCGTCGTGCCCGATCAGAAGGAGCGCCCCGACCGCTTCCTCGACGAGCTCGACGGCAACCCGATCATCGCCGACCTCGACTCATAGAAGACAAATGCCTCCGGCGGCTGGGGGGAATGATTCCCCCAGACCCCCTCGAAACGAAAAGAAGCGGTTCCGCATCCGGCTTGCGCCGGACACGGAACCGCTTCTTTTCGTCCCGAGGCCGTCAGGCGTACCCTTCCGTTCGGAATTCGGAAACGCCGAGGGAGGTTCAAAGAGGAAAACATGCCGGGAGCCTAAAGGGGAAAAGGTGGGAATTCCCTTCCTTTTTCCCTCCAATGTCTGCCCCTTCCTCGCTTCCCCCATCATTCCCTTCAACGACGGATTCTGATAGAGAAACGGGCGAAACGCCGAGCCGGACGTGGACAAGACCAGCGCGTTCCACACCCTGCGGCGGCGCATCAAGGCGTTTTTCCACCCCGTTTCACGGATGACCCGGAACAGGCTCCACGACCTCGAACGGCGCGCCGCTTCCCGGAGTCTTCCCAAGCCGTCCTCTTCCCGATAGACTGACCGAATGAACACACCCGGAACTTTTCAGATACACGCCACGGACGGCGCGGCCCGTACCGGCGTCCTCCAGACGGCCCACGGCCCGGTGAACACGCCCATCTTCATGCCCGTCGGCACGGTGGGCAGCGTGAAAGCCATCGCCCCCGACGATCTCCATGCGATGGGCGCGGAGATCATCCTCGGCAACACCTACCATCTGTATCTGCGGCCCGGCGACGAGCTGGTGGCGCGACGCGGCGGTCTGCACGGCTTCAACGCGTGGGACAAGCCCATCCTGACGGACAGCGGCGGCTTTCAGGTGTTCAGCCTGTCCACGCTGCGGACCATCAAGGAGGAAGGCGTCACCTTCCGTTCGCACCTCGACGGCTCGAAGCACCTGTTCACGCCCGAAAAGGTGGTCGCCATCCAGCGCAACCTGAATTCGGACATCATGATGGTGCTCGACGAATGCGTACCCGCCGGGGCGGACCACACGTACACGGCCCGTTCCCTGACCATGACCACCCGCTGGGCGAAGCGCTGCCGCGACGCCTACCCCAAGGGGACGGCGGGCAACCTGCTGTTCGGCATCGTACAGGGCGGCATGTTCAAGGACCTGCGCTCGGAGTCGGCGCGCCAGCTCATCGATCTCGATTTCGAGGGGTACGCCATCGGAGGTCTGTCCGTGGGCGAAAGCAAGGACGTCATGATGGACATGCTCTACCACACGGCGCCCATCCTACCTGCGGAGAAGCCGCGCTACCTCATGGGCGTTGGCACGCCGCTGGACATCATCAAGGGCATCGACGCCGGGGTGGACATGTTCGACTGCGTGCTGCCCACCCGCAACGCGCGCAACGGCACCCTGTACACCTCGCTCGGCAAGCTGAACATCAAGCGCCGCGAGTTCGCCGAGGACGACGGCCCGCTGGACCCGGCCTGCAACTGCTACACCTGCCGGACCTTCTCCCGCGCCTATCTGCGCCACCTGTACGTGTCGCAGGAGCTGCTGTCCTTCCGGCTCAACTCCATCCACAACCTGACCTATTTCCTCGACACCGTGCGCGGCGCGCGCACCGCCATCCGCGAAGGCCGTTGGGCCGAGTACAAGCGGCGGTATGAAGCGTTGTACGAGGTGTAAGGACTTGAAGGGTGGAGGCGGGAACCTTTCTGAAGAAAGGTTCCCGCCTCTCCCCTCAAACGTCCCCCTCCACCCTCCAAAGACTTTCGTCCCTACCCAGTCCCTCATCAGGAACGTTCCCCGTTTTCCGCTGGGCGGGGCGTTCCGTCGTGAAAGCCAAAGCCGTTCCGCTTTCGGAGAAAACAGCCGTGCAGACGACCCGCCAGCCAAACGTTTTGGGAAAGGATGGGAGCTTGAAGGAAGGAACAAGCCTTTTTCAAGAGGATGTCCCTTCCCCCGATACTCCGAATTCGTTCCGCAACGCGCTGATCGTCGGTGCGGGGACGCTGGCTTCGCGGCTTCTGGGCTTCGTGCGCGACGCGAGCATCGCGTGGCTGCTCGGCGGTTCGGGAACGGCGGACGCGCTGACGGCGGCCCTGCGGATTCCGTACATGGCGCGGCGGCTGTTCGGGGAAGGCACGCTGTCGCTGTCGCTGACGGCGGCCTGCACGCGGGAACGTCTGCGGGGCGGTTCCGGGTGTCGGCTTGCGCTGGCGGCGACGCGCAAACTCGCCCTGTGGGCCGCTCTGCCGGCGGCGCTCTTTCTGATCGGCGCCGAACCGATCATGCGCCTCTCCGCGCCGGGGCTGGCGGGACGGCCGGAGGTCCTCGCCGAGGCCGCGACGCTGTTTCGCATCTGCGCCCCCTACGTCTGGAGCATCATGCTGGCGGCGGGCTGCATGGCGGCCCTGCACAGCCGGCAACGCTTTCTCCTGCCTTCCCTGACGCCCGCTCTGTTCAACCTGAGCGTCATCGGGTTTGCGCTCGTCGCCGCATGCAGACCGGACCTGCGGCCCGGCGTGCTCGTCGCCTGCGGCGTCCTCTGCGGCGGGCTGCTGCAATGGTTCGTCCAGATTCCGGCGGTACGGCGGCTGCAACGCGAGGAGAGCCACGCGAAACGGGAACTCACCCAGACGGCAAGGGACGTCCTGCGCCGTGTCCCTGCGGGCATCCTCGGCGCGGCCATGCCCCAGATCGCCTTCCTCGGCGCGTCCGCGCTGGCGTCCCTGCTTCCCGAAGGCCGCATGGCCTCGCTGTTCTATGCCGAACGCCTCCTCGAATTTCCCCTCGGCGTGCTCGGGGCCGCCGTGGGCATGGCCGCCGCCCCCCGTCTCGCCGAACTGGCATCATCCGAGGGGCTCTCCCGTTCTTCGCAAACCGCCCGAAACGCCGCCCCGCACGACGACGCGGCTCCACCTTCCGCTTTCCCCGCCCACAGGGACAAAACGCCGCTGCCGACGCCCTCGTTTCCCTCAACCCTCCCCGATACCGTATCCCCTTCCGGTGAAAAAACGTCCTCTTCCCCAGCGGTCCGCCGCGACGCACGGGCAACGCCCGACGCCCGCCCGCAAACGTCCTGTGAAGACAAAGGAAGGGCGTTTGGAGAAGAGGATAGGGAAGCCTTGCTTCAGAAAGGTTCCCTCACCCCTTCGCCAACAGCCTCCGTCCCGTCCGCCTTCGCTGCCGAAGTCCGGCGGGCGCTGCTGCTGTCGCTGGGGCTGAACCTGCCCGCGGCGGCGGGGCTGGCGGCGGTATCGGCTCCGCTGGTGGCCGTGGTGCTCGGTCACGGCGCGTTCGACGGCGACGCGGTTTCCGCCACGGCGCTGGCCCTGTGCGCGTATGCGCCCGGCCTGCCCGCGTACGCGCTTTCCCGGCCTCTGCTCGCCGCCTCACACGCGCTGGAAAACGGCGCGCCGATCCGGGCCGCCGCCGTGGCGCTGGCGGTCTCCCTTGCCGCAGGCTACGCCCTGACGGTACGCTTGGGAGCATGGGGACCGCCGCTCGGCGTCTCCATCGGCCTCTGGTGCAATGCGGCCCTGCTTTGGCTCGGCGTCCGCCGAAGCGTCCCCCTGCGCCTCCCAATCCGTTCCCTGCTCACGCAGCTCGCCGGGACCGCCCTGACCTTCGGCGTCGCTTCCGGCATCGTCCGGTGGGTTGCGGACGCCGCGCCCCTCACCCGGCTTGCGCTTGCCGTGCCCGCCGGAGCCGCCGCCTACGCCCTCGCCCTCCTTCTCGGAGACAGACACATCCTCCGCCTGCTGCAAAAACGACGCTGAACCGCCCTCCCCAACGCCGTCGCACGAAAGCCAATCCCGCGAAACCGGACGGGAGGCACCTCCCCGCATACGGAAAAAGAACCTCTTCTTTCGTGTGCTGCGACAGCGTGTTGTCGGGCACCTCCCCGCATGTGAAGAAAGGGCTCCCACGGGCGGATTGCGGTAGCCGCCGGGCCCCGCATACGGGGAAAAACGAGAGGATCGCGGCGGCGATGATGGCCGTCAGGGCCAGCCCCCTCCGCATACGGAAAGGCTGTGTCATAGAAAAGGGTTGATGCTTTATTCCTTGAAATGCCAAAGGAATAACCAATAAAATGCCCCAAGCATGGATTCCGCCAAGGGGAGAACTGGAGAAAAAGGTCATATTTTCACCCTGCTGTGAAGATGAAACAACCACATACTATGACAGAGCCTACGGAAAAGCGTGTACACGGCCCCCAACATGTGGGGGGAGTCGGACCCCTCCGCATACGGAAAAAGCCTCGCTTCCTTGGTGGGGTTGCCCTGCGTCTTGCCTCTCCGCATACGGGGAAAGCCGATCAGCAAAGAGGGTTCCGCCGTCCGGGGTGGTCTTGCCTCCCCGCATACAGGGAAAAGCCCCTCACGCCGCGCCGCCTTGCCGCGCTCCTGCTCTTGCCTCCCCGCATACGGGGAAACCCCCTCCTCATCCCCGCCCCGCAACGGCTTCCGCCTTCTCCAGCAGACCCGCCGCACAACGGCCTCTCTCCCCATATCCCGCCCTCGGAACGGGGATTCGACAGCGTCGAAAGTCTTTGGGGGAAGAGGGGAGGTTTGGAGGGGGCCTTTCTTCGGAAAGCCCATCCCCTTTCCCTTTGCGCTCCCATCCTCTCGTATTTCCTCCCTTCCCGCCCTCTTCACATTCTCCCGCGCACGGCCTATAGAGGGGGAATGAAAAGAAACAACACCGTTATCCCCCCGTTCCTCCGTACCATCGGCGTCCTGTTCCTCGGTACGCTGCTGGTGCTCGTGCTGGCGCGAGGAGCCATGCTCGGCCTCCTCTGGCCGGAGGTCATCCCGAACAATCCCGCCTCCGACGTCCTGAAAGCCCTGTACATCGGGGTCAAGTTCGACATCCGCCTGACCGTGCTCGGGCTGATCCCCGTGGCGCTCATCCTCGGCATTCCTCCTCTGGAGCGGCTGCTGACGCAAAGCCGCCCGTTCCGAAGGCTGATCGACCTGCTGTACATGCTGGCCTTCGCCGCAATGGCGCTCGTCTACATCATCGACTTCGGCTGGTTCTTCTACATGCACACGCGGGTGGACGCCACGCTGTTCGAACTCACGGGCGACCCCGAAATCGCCCGGTCGATGATCTGGGAAAGCTATCCCGTAGTCTGGATCGCGCTCGGACTGGCGGCGGCAACGGCGCTGTACGCCCTGTTCTTCTCCAAAACGCTGGCCCGGCATCAAGCCACCCCGCGCCTCGGCTGGAAACGGCGCACGGGCTGGAGCGTCTTCACCTTCGTGGCTCTGTTCCTGCTCGGCTACGGACAGATCAGCGCCAACCTCTTCCCCCTGCGCTGGAGCAACGCCTTTTTCAGCGTGGACAAGAACATCGCCATCCTCGCCCTGAACCCCGTCCAGAACCTCTACGACACCGCCAAGGCCGCGCAGGGCGTCCCCCCGAACGTCGAGGCCGCACGGGAAAGCTACCCCCGCGTCGCGTCGTGGCTCCGCGTGCCCAACCCCGATCCCGGGAAGCTGAACTTCCTCCGCACGGTGCCGGGCACGCCCGCCGCCGAGCAGGCGAAGCCCCTCAACGTGGTGGTCATCATCATGGAATCCCTGACGTGGCCCCGCACGTCCTTCTCCCCCAACCTGACCGGCACCCCCGAGGACACCACCCCGAACCTCGCGGCCCTCGCCAAGGATTCGCTGTACTACCCGCTGTTCTTCGCGCCCACCCGGACCACGGCCCGCGCCATCTTCACCACCATGACCGGCATCCCGGACGTGAACCGCTCGGGCGGCACCAGCTCCCGCAATCAGGCGCTGGTGGACCAGAACCTTATGATGAACGAATTCAAGGGGTACGCCAAATACTACATGATCGGCGGCAGCGCGAGCTGGGCCAACATCCGGGGCTTCCTCTCCCACAACGTCGAGGGGCTGCACCTGCTTGAGGAAGGCTCGTGGAAGGCTCCGAACACCGACGTGTGGGGCCTCTCCGACCTCGACCTGTTCCGCGAGGCGGCGGACGCGCTTACGGCCTCTCCGAAGCCCTTCGTGGCGGTCATCCAGACGGCGGGCTTCCACCGGCCCTACACCATCCCCGAGGACAACGCCGGTTTCGAGATCAAACACCCCTCCGAGGCCATCATCAAGAACTACGGGTTCACCGGAGCCGACGAATACAACTCGCTGCGCTTTTCCGACCACGCGCTCGGGGAGTTCTTCAAGATCGCCCGGAAGCAGCCGTGGTTCCAGAACACCGTGTTCGCCATCTTCGGTGATCACGGCCTCAACGACACCTCGCTCAACATGCCTCCCGGCTATCTCGGCTGCCGTCTCCAGAGCAACCATACGCCCATGCTGATCTACGCCCCCGGCCTCGTCGCCGAGGGCAAGCTCACGCCCGGCGTCGATCCCCGCCCCTGCGGCCAGCCGGACATCTTCCCCACGCTGGCCTCCCTCGCCGGGATTCCCTACCGCTACAACGCGCTGGGGCGGAACCTGCTCGATCCGGATACGAAACGCGACGAAATGCAGTTCCTCGGCGGTGATTCGGAATCCACGGTGCGCCTCGTCGAAAACGGCTACTGCTACATCCGCGAAAACGGCGAACACCTGTACAAGATGGACGCGCCCGTGCTTGAAGACCTGATCGACAGCGACCCGGAACGCGCCGACCACATGCGCCGGTACGCGCAGGACTTCTACAACGTGTCAAAATACCTGCTGTTCAACAATAAAAAGTTCGACTAGGCGGGCGGTTCGCCGCGTATTCCCGCTCCCGAAAAGGCCGGTGCGTCGCATCGGCCTTTTTCTTTCGGCTCTGACCCGGCAAACGACGCCCCTTGGGGTTGCGGAAACCGAAAAGACCGCCTTCGTCTTGGAGTCCGTCGGCAGGACCCCATTGAAAAGGAGCGACCCTCATACGGTGAGGGCGCATCAATCCGATTCCATGACGGAACCTTTCATTGTGCACGGACGGCATTGCAATCCGCAAAGGCTGACGGAACCGAACGCCGCCGCCGATGCGGAGGGGACTTCGTCGTTTTCTTACAAAAACGATTTGTATTCAATTAATTACGTTCTCAGATCATCCCGGAGGGGCACGCTGGCACGCTCCATGCTTTTCTCGCCGCACAACCCGCCGCGCCGCCCGCGCGGAACGGGACGCGCCCTCCGGGGCGCGAACGTCAACAGCACAGGAGTCACCATGCCTCACCCTACGGAAGTCGCCTGCCTCAACCGTACCGGCCTGTCCCCGGACAAGCCCTCGCATCCCGGTCTGGAAACCGCGTACGCCGTCTGCTCCGGCATCCTTTCCGGAACGGCCTTCCGGTTCGGCGCGCTGCTCAACGGCATCAGGACGCTGGACCGCAGGGCGTCCGCCTTCTTCGCCCCTCAAGACGAGCGCCCCCGTCAGGCCGTCGAAGCCCTGCACGCTCTGCTCTCCCTGCCCGAAACCGGTTCCCTGCTGCATTTCGAAGCAGGCGACGGCGCGTTTCTGGAAGCCTTCCACGCCCTGCGTCCGCGCTGGGACCTGTCGGCCACCGAATCCGGCGACGCGTTCATGGAGCTTATCCGCAAGGATTTCCTGCGCGCCGCCCATAACGGCGACTACCGGGAGGCGGACATCGCCCGGCGCTACGACCTGATCGCCGTCACCCGCCCGCTCGACGAACTCGCCAAGCCGCTGCACGTCGTGCGCTGGCTGAGCAGGCACCTTGCCCCGAGCGGCGTCCTCTACCTGTGGCAGCCCGCCCCCGCCCGGACGGACGCCAGCCTGTGCGGCGCGGTCCACGGGCTGACGATCCGGGTCACGCACCTGAATACGCTCTGCAAGGCCGCCGGGCTTTCCGTCGGGGAACTCGCGACGGAGGGGCACGCCATCCGCCTCTGCGCCCGCAACAACGCCGCCGCTCCCGGCGCTTCGACCGGTTCCTCCTCCCTCCGGGCCTCCGGTGCGGGCGGCTCGCCCTCCTCCGGACGCCCCCATGCTTCAGACTCAAGTGAAAAAAAGGGTTAGGGAAAAGCCTTCCAAAGGGCTGGACCTCGAACAGCCTCGCGGCTATACACAACAGACGGAGTTTTCTTTTCACCTCGTACCACGGAGTCTGTTTCCATGCAGTTGAACGGTGCCAGAATTCTCATCGAGTGTCTGATTCGCGAAGGCGTCAACATCATCTTCGGGTATCCCGGAGGGTCCGTACTGGACATCTATGATGAGCTGCCCCAGTACGGCGATGAGCTACGGCATGTTCTGGTACGGCATGAACAGGCCGCCGTACACGCCGCCGACGGCTACGCCCGCGCCACGGGCAAGGTCGGCGTGTGCATGGCGACCTCCGGCCCCGGCGCGACCAACACCGTGACCGGCATCGCCACGGCCTACTGCGACTCCATCCCGCTGGTGATCTTCACCGGACAGGTGCCCACCGGCCTCATCGGCAACGACGCGTTCCAGGAGGTGGACATCGCGGGCATCACCCGCCCCTGCACCAAACACAACTATATGGTGAAGGACGTAAAGGACCTCGCCAAGGTCGTGCGGCAGGCGTTCTATCTGGCGCGCTCCGGGCGTCCCGGTCCCGTGCTCGTGGACCTGCCCAAGAACGTGCTCCAGACCTCCACCGAGTTCGTGTGGCCCGAAGACGTCAGCCTGCGCAGCTACAACCCGACCTACCGCCCCAATTACGCCCAGATACGCAAGGTCGTGGACGCCCTGTACAAGGCGGAACGGCCCCTGCTGTTCGGCGGCGGCGGCGTGATCATGTCCAACGCCAGCGAAGAATTCCGCAACCTCGCCAACAACCTGCACATCCCGGTGACCTGTTCCCTGATGGGCCTCGGCGCGTTCCCCTGCGATCATCCGCAGTGGCTCGGCATGCTCGGCATGCACGGCACCTACGCCGCCAACAAGGCCGTCAGCAACGCCGATCTCCTGATCGCCGTGGGCGTGCGCTTCGACGACCGCGTGACCGGACGCCTCTCCTCGTTTGCGCCCAAGGCCACCATCGTCCACATCGACATCGACCCCACGTCCATCCACAAGAACGTCAACGTGCGCATTCCCGTGGTGGGCGACTGCCGCAACTCGCTGGTCGCCATCCGCGAACACATCGCCGCCCGCGAGCCGCTCCCGTGGAAGGAACGCTTCGCGCCGTGGCAGGAACAGGTCGGCGCGTGGAAGCAGGAGCAGCCCATCACCTGGACGCCCGCCCCCGACGTGATCAAGCCGCAGGAAGTCATCCGCGTGGTGGACAAGCTCACCGAGGGCAAGGCCATCCTGACCACGGAAGTGGGCCAGCATCAGATGTGGGCCGCGCAGCTCTATACCTTTACCGAACCGCGCACGCTGATCACCTCGGGCGGCCTCGGGACGATGGGCTACGGCTTCCCCGCCGCCATCGGCGCGCAGTTCGCCTATCCGAACAAGCTGGTCATCGACGTGTCCGGCGACGGTTCCTTCCAGATGAACCTTCAGGAACTGATCACCGCCGTCAGCAACAAGCTCCCGGTCAAGGTCCTGCTTCTGAACAACGGCTGTCTGGGCATGGTCCGCCAGCTTCAGCAGCTTTTCTACGGAGGCCGACTCAACGCCGTGGACATTCCGGATCAGCCCGACTTCGTGAAGCTCGCCGAGGCCTACGGGGCCGAAGGCTACCGCGTCACCAGACCGGAAGACCTTGAATCCACGCTGCGCACCGCGTTCGCCAGCCCCAACACCGCCATCATCGACGTACGGGTGGAGCGCGACGAAAACGTCTACCCCACCGTACCCGCCGGCGCTTCGCTGGACGAAATGCTGTTGCTGTAATGAAAAGACGAAGTGGAGAATGAGGAAGCCTTTCTTCAAAGGCTTCCTCATTTCCTCCCCGGTCCCCTCCTCCGAAGGCGTTTGCGAACGGAGGCGCGGAGGACCGTTCCCCGAGTCCGTCTTTCGGAAAAACGTTTGAAACCGCCGTCAGCGAAAAGGACGGGCGTCCCGACGGGGAAACATTTTCGCCCGCTTTACTGCCTCCGCGCTTTGCGCTAAGGTCATGACCCATCACTGTATTGAAAGGGGATTTTTATGACTACCGGACGTTTTCACGGTGCGTTCACCGCTCTGGTGACGCCGTTCAAGAACGGCAAGATCGATGAGGAAGCCTACCGCGAATTCATCGAATGGCAGATCGAACAGGGCATCGACGGCCTCGTGCCCTGCGGCACCACCGGCGAATCCGCCACGATGTCCCACGAGGAACACGAAGCCGCCATCCGCATCTGCGTGGAGCAGGTCAACAAACGCGTTCCCGTCATCGCCGGAGCGGGCTCCAACAACACCCGCGAAGCCATCCCCCTGACCCAGTTCGCCAAAAAGGTCGGCGCCGACGCCGCCCTGCACATCACGCCCTACTACAACAAGCCCACGCAGGAAGGCCTGTACCAGCACTTCAAGACCATCTGTTCCGAAGTGTCCATGCCCGTCATCCTGTACAACGTGCCCGGCCGCACCGGCTGCAACATGCTGCCCCCGACCGTGGCCCGCATCGCCCGCGACGTTCCCGACGTCGTCGGCATCAAGGAAGCCACCGCGAACCTCATTCAGGTTTCCGACCTCGTGGAACAGTGCCCCGAAGGCTTCCAAATCCTTTCGGGCGACGACTTCACCGTGCTGCCCCACATCGCCGTGGGCGGCTGCGGCGTCATCTCCGTCACCGCGAACGTCGCGCCCAAGATGATGGCCGAGCTGTGCAAGGCCACGCTCGCCGGGAACCTCGACGAAGCCCGCCGTCTGCACTTCGCGCTCATGCCGATCAACCGGGCCATGTTCCTCGAAACCAACCCCATCCCGGTGAAGACCGCCGTGTGCATGATGCGGAAGCTCGATCTCGAATTCCGCCTGCCCATGGTCCCGCTCATGCCGGGCAATCTCGAAAAGCTGACCCAGACGCTCAACGACTGCGGCCTGCTCCATTAATGCAAGCGTACGTAAGCGCCACGGCCTCTTCGGAGTCCGTGGCGTTTTGCGTTTGAAAACCATACCAACGCCAAGGAGACTTCATGGAATCGTCACTTGCTTTTACGCCGGACTTCAGCAAATCTGGGGGCCTCATCGCTGCCGTCGCGCAGGATGCGGAAACCCTTGATGTGCTTATGCTGGCCTGGATGAATCCCGAAGCCTGGGAGAAAACCCTCGAAACGGGCGAGGCCCACTACTACAGCCGCAGCCGCAACTGCCTGTGGCATAAGGGCGGCACCTCGGGGCATGTGCAGAAGATCAAGTCCATCCGGCTGGATTGCGACAGTGACGCCGTGGTGCTGCTCATCGAACAGATCGGCGGCGCGGCCTGCCATGAAGGATACCGCAGCTGTTTCTCCCGCGAACTCCGCGACGGCAAGGTGGAGCGCTGCTCCGAACTCGTCTTCGACCCCAAAGAGGTGTACAATGGCTAATCCCCTGCTCAAGCTCGGCCTTCCCAAAGGCTCTCTGGAAGATACGACCATCGATCTGTTTGACCGTGCCGGATGGAAGGTCCGCAAGCATCCCCGCAACTACTTCCCCGACATCAACGATCCCGAGATCACGGCCCGGCTCTGCCGCGTGCAGGAAATCCCGCTGTACATTCAGGACGGCGTGCTCGACCTCGGCCTGACCGGCAAGGACTGGGTGCGGGAAACCAAGGCCGACGTGGTGGTCGTGTCCGATCTCATCTATTCCAAGGTGTCCAACAAGCCCGCCCGCTGGGTGCTCGCCGTGGCCGAGGACTCGCCCTACCACAAGCCCGAGGACCTCGCCGGAAAGCGCGTCGCCACCGAGCTCATGGGCGTGTGCACCGAGTACTTCAAGGAACGCGACATCCCGGTGAACATCAACTACTCTTGGGGCGCGACCGAAGCCAAGGTGGTCGAGGGCCTCGCCGACGCCATCGTGGAAGTGACGGAGACGGAGACCACCATCCGCGCCCACAACCTGCGCGTCATCGACGAGGTGCTGGTGACCAACACCGTGCTCATCGCCAACGCCGCCGCCATGCAGGACCCGGAAAAGCGCCGCAAGATCGAGCAGATCGATCTGCTCCTTCAGGGGGCCCTCCGCGCCGAGTCGCTCGTCTGCCTCAAGATGAACGCTCCCGCCGCGAAGCTGGACGCCATCCTCGCCCTGCTCCCCTCCCTGAACTCACCCACCGTCGCCCCGCTCCAGAACGGCGAATGGCTCTCCCTCGAAACCGTGGTCAGCACCGGCATCGTCCGCGATCTTATCCCCCAGCTCCGCGCCGCCGGGGCCGAGGGCATTCTCGAATATGCTCTGAACAAGGTTATTTAAAGGCATGCCTCCGGCGGCAAGGGGCTACCGCCCCTTGACCCTGTCTGGGGGGCGAGCCGCCCCCCAGACCCCGGCGCAATGTCCGAGACACGAAACGGTTCCGAACCGGCGCAAGCCGATTCGGAACCGTTTCGTGTCTCGGACGTCCCGTCGACGTCAGCCGTACCCGTTACAGGGTTGTCTCAAAAAAACAGGAAGACCCCAAAACGCGCCTCCGGGAAACTTCCGCCAAGGTCCAACCCTTCGCGCCGCCGCGTCCGCCGTCCGCCCCGTTTATGAACGTCTTTGGAAGAGGAGGGGATGGGGTTTGGGGA
>CABKMN010000020.1 GCA_902373525.1 uncultured Bilophila sp.
GGGGCTTTTCAGTGGGGAGAAGGGGGCCGCGTGCGGAGCGAGGCAACCGTCGAGGCGGGTTGAGGGGCGGGGGAGAGGAGGCACGGGGAAATCATGCCGTCGGATCATGCCGCCGGGCGTCCAGTCTCGTCAGGACGCCGTCGACGGCGGTGCGGATGCCCTCGGCGGTATAAAAGTTCCCGTTGACCAGAGCGCGGGCCTTCAGGACCCGTTGGAAATCCGCCAGAGCCGCGTCTTCCGGCCCGCGCGGAGCGTTCCAGAAGTCCCCCAGCGGCATTTCCGTTTTGCACACGGCAAGGCCGGGCATGGCGTATATGGACGTCCCCACGCAGTAGACCGGCTTCCCTTGTGACAGGGCCGAAATGCCCATCGTGCTGTTGAGCACCACCACTCCCGCGCTTTTTTCCAGCATCTGGCGTCCCTTGCCGCCCTCGACGAAATGGACCCTGTCGCTGATGCCGCACGCCGCCGCGAACGAGGCGATGAAGTCCGCGTAGTGGATGAGCCCGTTGTCCAGAGGATGATTGCGGATGATGAGATGGGTCTTTGCCGGAGCGCGCTGGGCGAACGACGTGAGCACGCAGGCGATGGCCTCCTTCATGCCGCTGTACGGCGAATAGCGCCGTACCTGAGAGTCGGCGTCGAGCTGGAGAGGAAAGAAAAAGTATGGAGCGTGGGCGCGGTAGGCTTCACGCAGGGCTTTTGCGGAGCGTTTCAGGCGTCCGGGACGGCTCAGGACGCGCAGGAACCAGCCCCAGACTTCGCGGCTCGCGCTTTGCGGGCGGTGCGTCCGAAAGTGTCGGAAAAGCGGCCAGAGGAAGATCGTACCCGCATAGTGGCCGATGGCCCGCCATGTTTTGGTCGTCTGGGGATTGCCCACCTTGTGGGGGACGGGCGTATCCGGGCAGCGCGCGGCCAGTTCCGCCATGCCTTCCCGCGTGTTCGGCAAAGAGGAGAGGCCGTTTACCCCGCCTTCCTCCAGCGTGATGTAATCCGGACGCAAATAGCCTTCCTCATAGGCCCAGACCCGGATGCCCCGGAGGTTCGCCAGCAGCACGGCCTCCCTGTGCAGGGGCCGCCAGTCCCCGAAGACATGAAGGTCCGTCACCCGCCCCTCATCCATGATCCGGGCAATCCAGCCGCTCCAGATCGTGGCTTTCGCGCGGAACAGCCGCGTGTGGGGCAGAAGCCAGTCCACCATGTCGCCCCCGCAGGCGTTGACGCGGATCACCCTGTCCCCGCGTCGGGTCAGGGCCCGTCCGAGCCGCCGAAAAAACGGGCCGTGCGGGCCCTGAAGAAAAAGATGGGTTCTCATCGCCCCATTCCCCGCAGGAACCCGCGCGCGGCGGTGATGAATCGTGCCCAGACGCGGCCTCGCATCTGCCCCCCCGGCTGGAGCAGGCGGCGGCAGGCGTCTTCCGCCCGGCAGAAGTTGCCCGTCTGCCAGTCATAATAGGTCGGGTAGAGCAGCAGGGTTCCCGCCGTCAGTTCATCCAGACGCAGGCGTGCCCGGCGGCGGGGAAAGGTTTGCCGGTCGTGCGTCAGCCCCCAGCCCGCGTAGAACGGCCCGCCGTAGGTGAACACCGTGATCCCGCGCAACAGCGCCTCAAATCCGGTTTGGGAGGTCAGAGTGTGCACTTCGTCCACGGCTTGCAGCAGGCTCCCCATAGAGACGTCGCGCAGGATGCCATCCGCGCAGCCCAATGCCGCCGTGTCGGGAAGCGAGCCCTGCCGGTTGCCGCTCTCCACATCCGGGTGCGGCTTGTAGAGGATGAAGGCGTCGGGCCGGGCTTCACGCACGGCTCGCAGCAGGTCCATGTTGCCCATGCCGAAGCCGCCGGAGCGTACGGAAGCGTCGTCCTCAACCTGCCCCGGCACGAGAATGATGGTTTTCCCTTTGGGGAGATCAGGGACGGGGGCGGTTCCCGTATTGTATTTGGTCAGGCCGTGTTGCAGGATCAGGTCCCGCAGCGCGGCGGCCCGTTTCAAGAGGGCGGCGTGGTCGGGGTGTTCCGGCATGGCGTTGAGGATGTCTTCCAGTTCGCTGGGCCGCGAGGGATCGTAGTAGATGCCTTTTCTGTCCACCACCAGCGAGTAGGGCCAGTTGAAGTCGGAACCCAGACCGATGGAGCGGATGAAGCCGTCCTCCATGCGTGCCAGCGTCACCCCCGCGTCATCGCACAGCTTTTGGAGCGTCTCGTCCACGCCCGACGACCAGGCGACCACGTCCCCGCCTTTGGCCCAGGCCGAATCCTTGACGTGATCCCCCGGCTAAGCCGGGGGGCTCCTGAAGTTTGACAATTCCCTAAAACAGCAAACCTCCTTGTCCGAACCGCTCAACGCGGAACAAGGAGGCTTTTTATGAAGCAATTACAAAGGTTAAATCATATAGTCTGGGAGTGCAGGTATCACGTTGTTTGGATTCCCAAATACAGAAAAAAGATTTTGTATGGTAATCTTCGGCAAGAACTGGTGAATTTGTTTCGAGAACTGGCGAATCGCCGTGGCTGCACCATCTTGGAGGGGCACTTATGCAGGGAGCATGTGCATATGCTGTTGTCGATTTCACCCAAATATAGCGTCTCGGAGATAGTAGGCTATCTGGAGGGGAAAAGTGCCATTGAAATCGCGAGGCGCTTTGGAAAAGTTCGTAAAATAACGGGAGAGTGGGAAATTCGGCTCTACATACGAAATCAGGAAAAGGAAGACAGGAGAGTGGAGCAGCTTAAGCTGCTGTAATTCGCCGTAGGCGAATAGCAAAAACCGCTTTGAGCGGTCACCGCGTTTCAATCCCCCGGCTTTGCCGGGGGATTTTGACTAGGGTTCCCTTTTTAGCGGAACGATGAAGAATCCCTTCTTTGGCGAGGAGCGAAAGGAAAGACCGGGCCTGAGCGGGGAAACTCGTCCAATGCCGCCGAAACCGAATCGCCGGTTGCGAGAGCCGAGCCCCTTTCCGCCGTTCGACCGGCGCGACAAAGCCGGACCCCCGCGTATGGAGGTCCGATTGTGCGGTCCGCAGCGGATGCCGTACCCTCCCCGGACTCGCACGCAGGGAGGTCCGGTACGGCTGGCCGGGGAACGCCTTGCGGCGGGAGCACCGCCTTCTTCCGGGGCCGCCTTCCGCGCAAGAGCCGCATCCGGGACCGGGGCGGCGTACAGGGAAACGTGCGCCGGAAGGTATCCGGGGGCATGAGTTTCCGTACCCAGATGCGGTGAACACAACCGGGAACAAGGCCGGGGATTCGGCGTGTTCCTGTTCCGCGTACGTGCCGGTGGAGCCTTTGAGTAGGGCTCCCCGTCAGCGCGCGCGGCCCTGAGGCGGCTTCACGTCGAAGCTGTAATACTGCCTGAAATATTTCTTATGGATTTCGTACGACCAGTGCTCGGTCCGGAAAATGCTGATGGCGGCCTCGCGGTTGCCGAGGCGCACGGAGTCGATGAACCGCTGGTGCGTGTTGAGGTTCATGGATTCCCACTCATACGAATACTCGCGTCTGGGGAAGTCGTAGAGGCGGCGGCGCAGCGGGATCAGCGTCTGTTCGAGAAGCGTGTTCGCGGACAGCGACAGGAAGATGCCGTGGAAGCGGATGTTCTCGTCGTAGTATTCCATATAATTGTTCTGACGCAGCAATTCCCACTGGCGTTCGTTCGAGGCTTCGAACTGCCGCACATGGTAGGCCGTCAGCTTGTGGAACACTTCGTTGATGCAGTCCGCTTCGATGGAGCCGATGATCTGGTACGCGCTCTTGATGAAATCCGGCGTGATCGGATTGATGTGGACGCCCTTGCGCGGGAGGATGGTGACGAACCCCTCCGCCTCCAGCCGGATCAGCGCGTCGCGCAGGGGCGTCTTGCTGACTTCGAGCCGTTCGCAGATTTGATCCTGATCGAGAAATTCGCCGTAGGAGAGCACGCCGGAACTCATGGCGTCCTTGAGGTACTGGTACACGCGTTCGCGCAGTGAATCCTGCTTGCCGTCGTTTTTGTCTTCCGTCATTTTTTTCTTCATATGCGCTCACGTCGATAAGAAGTTGGGATCATGTCCTGTATGGGGAATCCCGCAGAGCCCCGCGGGCCTTTCCGTGCCCCTTCCGTCCGCGTCCGGCCGGGCGATGCCGGTTTCTCGGAGGCGTTTCGCCCCGGCGGTCCGCACCGGGCTTCGCCGTTGGGGCGTGCCCGAGACGGTGCGGATGCGTTTTTTGATGCTCTCATATATATGAAGGCCGGAGGCAAAGGGGGCCATCCGTTTTCAAGACATGAGGCGTTTCATGTAATCATTATATATTTCACTATAAAAATGTCGCATGGCGTCGGGCGTTCCCTGTCTGCGTCGGACGCGCTTGCGTAACGAAACGTCCTTTGATATATAAGGACCAAGAAACAGTACCGTATTTGCCGAGTGGGGTAAAGAGATTGAGCCGCGCTCGGCGGTGGGATTCGGGTGTCCGGCGTGTGCGCCGGAAGAATTGGAAAGTTCGGTTGGAAACCGACGCTGGCCCGCAACCGTGAAAGGGGACGATTCCGCATACGCCACTGCGGTTCCGCCGTGGGAAGGCGCGGAAGAGGGGGAACCTTGAGCCGGGAAGCCAGCCCGACCCCATTCCTTTAACCGTTGTCCACGCGGCATGGACAGGAGGTTTGGCATGAGCACGCAATCGGTCGGACATGTGGGGGACGGCGCGGACTCCCTGCGGGAGCGGGTATACCGCCACCTTGAGGAATCGCTTTGCGCGGGGCGCATCCGGGACGGCGAACCGCTGGATCAGGATGCGTTGTGCGAACGGCTCGGCGTCAGCCGCACTCCGCTTCGGGATGCGCTGATCCGGCTGGAAGCCGAGGGCTTCGTCACCATCGAACCGCGCCGGGGCGTATTCATTACGCCGCTCACCGACGCCTTTGTCAAGAGCGCCTGCCAGATCATCGGCACGCTGGAATCGGAATCCCTGCAATCCTCGTTTCACAAGCTGACCGCCCGCATGGTCCGCGAGCTTGAGGAGTCGTTGGCGCGGCAGGAAACCCTGCTGCCCGACCGGCTCCCGGAATATCGGGCCGAAAACGACCGGTTCCACGACATGCTGTTCCGCATCTCCGGCAACCCGTTGTTGCAGGAGCTGGCTTCCCGCCTGCGCCGCCGGTTGAACATGATGCCCGAACACCCCCTCTCACGCGAACAGGCGCACGCCGCCATGACCGACCACCAGCGCATCGTGGAATCGCTCAAGATGGGGAACTGCGTCGCCGCCGCGAGCATCCTCCGGTTCGAGCGCTGGTCGCCCCTCCGCTTCCTGTACTCCGGTCCGGTCGGCAACCGGCGCAGGGCCGCGCCCAGAGCGGCGGGCAAGACGCTGCCGGACCGTTTCTCGGCGGCCTGAGCTTCCTTTCCTCGCGCATCCAACACCTTGGCCGCGTTGGCAAAACGAACGATGAAGCGGACGCGGCCCCGTCGTTCCCGCTCTGCGGAAACGGAGCGGCGTTGCGCCGAAGAAAAATTCTGATATATCTATAGACAGCGAAGGCGTTTTTCTGTATGGTTGAAGCGCGTTCGGAAATTGTGGCTATAGTCAATAGAACAGATATGTTGCATCTGTTCATAGGCGTTTGATCCCTCTTTCCGGTACGGCTGTTTATATATCATGAGGGGTGTGGATCGAATGGATCGCAGGGACTCTAAACCCCTGTAGCCGGGTGAAACTCCCGGACACCCCGCCACCTTCGCGGCATCGCCCGCCGATGGCCCGAAAGCGAGAGCGCCATGACCGAATCCTCACGCCCGGCTCCGAAGCAGCGCACCTACCGCAAGCACCAGTATCTGTTTGCCCTGATAGGCAAAATGAAGCTCTGGCCTTCGAGAAAGGGCATCCTGCACGGCATCCGCAGCATCGACATCGCCGGTGATTTCGCCGTCATCACCACGCACTGCGGGAAGACCTTCACGGTGCGCGACTCCCGCACCTCCAGAGCCAGCCGCTGGCTCCGCAACAAGATCGTGGCGGACCCCTGTCCCGTTTGCGCCGTTCCCGAGTGGAAACTCAAGAAATATCAGGGAACCGTGTTCCGCAAGAAGTCCGGGGCGGTGCTCCCGCAGGCGGACCCCACGGGGTAGCCGCGCGCCGAGGCGCGGGATCGGGAGTCGACGGAGCCGACGCGCCCCCGCAAGGGGCCGCCGGCGGATGAAGCCGCCTGTAAGACAGGCCCAGCAAGGAAGCGGACAAATGAGGTTCAGTGAAGAACAGGAACGGCGTCTGGGGGCGTTGGGGGCGACCGACGAGATGTTGCAGGCCGATTTCCCCGGAGAGAAGGAGCGGAACCGCGCCTATCAGCGGCTGGAGTCCGGCCTTGCGGCGGAACAGGTGCAACGGCTTGAACGGTTTTGTGAAGGCCCCCGGCGTCCGCTGCTGCTGGAGCTTGAGGAACGCCTTTCCGCCGCGCTGCGGGAGGCCGGGTTCCTGCAAGTCCGCACGCCGATCATCCTCTCCCGGGCGCGTCTGGAAAAGATGGGGGTCTTTGAGGGCTCCATCATGGAGAAACAGGTCTTCTGGCTCGACGCCAAGCGGTGCCTGCGTCCCATGCTCGCGCCGCATCTCTATGAATACATGCGCGAAATCGGACGCCTGCGCCCGCGCCCGATCCGGCTTTTCGAAATCGGCCCGTGCTTCCGGCGGGAAACGCAGGGGCAGCGCCACGCCAACGAATTCACCATGCTCAACCTTGTGGAGATGGGGTTGCCGGAAGGGACCGATCTCACGGCGCGCCTTCGGGAACTGGGGACGCTCGTGCTGGACGCGGTCGGGGTTTCCGGCTGGCGCATGACGGACGAGGATTCGACGGTGTACGGCGAAACCTCCGACTTCGTGGACAAGAACGGCATGGAACTCGCGTCTTCGGCCCTTGGACCCCATCCTCTGGATGCCGCATGGGGCATCATGGAAAACTGGGTGGGCGTCGGGTTTGGTCTGGAACGGCTTTCCATGGCCGTCTCCGGGGAACGCAACATAGCCAAGGTCGGCCCGAGCCTTTCCTATCTCGACGGAATCCGGCTCCGCGTATGAGCCTTGATGAAGGGAACGCGATGTTTTCCAAAGAAGAACTCATGGCTTTTCTCACCGCCGGGGGCGAGGCGCGCGAACGCCTTTTCGCCGCGGCGCGGGAAGCGAGACGGCGGGCGTTCGGCAACCGCATCTTCCTGTACGGCTTCCTCTATTTGAGCACCCATTGCCGCAACGACTGCACCTTCTGCCAGTATCGGAGAAGCAATACGGCGATAGACCGGTACAGGAAGCGTCTGGACGAAATGCTTGAGGCGGGCGGGCGGCTCGCCGCGGACGGCGTACACCTGCTGGACCTGACGTTGGGCGAAGACCCGTATTTCGTCGAACCGGCGGGCTTTCATCGGCTGTTGGAGCTGGTTTCGGCCTTGAAGGAGACGACGGGGCTTCCCGTCATGGTTTCCCCCGGCGTCCTTGGTTCGGACCAGTTGCGCGCGTTGCGTCGGGCGGGCGCGGACTGGTACGCCTGCTATCAGGAGACGCATGATCGCGCTCTGTTCGGCAGGCTGCGGATAGAGCAGGATTACGATTGCCGGATGCGGACGCGTCGGGATGCGGCGGAAGCCGGGCTTCTCGCGGAAGACGGGCTGCTGACCGGTGCCGGGGAAACCGTGGAGGCGCTGGCGGAATCGATCCTGTCCATGTCCCGTGAACGGCTGGGGCAGGTCCGGGCCATGAGCTACGTGCCGCACGAATCGACGTTTCCGTCCTCGGCGGGGGAGACGCTTGAGGCGCGGCGGGAGCACGAACTGCTCGGCATCGCGGCGATGCGCCTCACCATGCCGGACCGCCTGATCCCCGCCTCGCTGGATGTGGACGGCCTCGAAGGGCTGCGGATGCGCCTCCGGGCGGGGGCCAACGTGGTGACGTCCATCGTCCCCTCGGGCTGCGGGCTTGCCGGTGTGGCGTCCAGAGATTTGGACATTGAAAACGAGCGCCGCAGCGTCGCCGCCGTTGTGGAAGAGCTGGAACGCTGCGGTCTGGCTCCGGCATCGGCGGACGACTACAAGGCTTGGGTGGCGGCGCGGCAAACGCGCTAGCCCGTCCGGGAAATCGGCGCGGGAGGCGATCATGCGGGTGACCATCGTCGGCGGAGGCTTGCAGGGGGTCGAACTGTGCTGGCTGGCGCGCAAGGCGGGCTGGGAAACGTTGCTGGTGGACAGCCGTTCCGCGCCTCCGGCCCTGCGTCTTGCGGACGCGTTCCTCCGGTATGACGCCACGGCGCTCGCGGCGGACGACGGGCCGACCCGCGAGGTCATGGACCGGATGGCGGAAACGGCCGTCGTCATTCCCGCGCTGGAAAACGGCCCCGCGCTCGCCGCGCTCGAACGGGCCTGCGCCCGGCGCGGCGTGCCCTTCGCCTTTGACGCGCGGGCCTACGCCGTCACCGCTTCCAAGCTGCGGAGCCGTGAGCTGTTTCTGCGCTGCGGCACGCCCATTCCCCGGCCCGCCGGGGACCGTCCGGCGTTTCCGCTCATCGCCAAGCCTTCCGGGGGGAGCGGAAGCCGCGGCGTCCGCCTGCTGCCGGACGAGGCGGCGCTGAACGCCTATCTTCCCGAAGGGAGCGCGGGGTGGATTCTGGAGTCGTATTGTCCCGGCCCTTCCTTTTCTCTGGAAATCTGCGGCACGCCGGGACGGTACAGGACCTTTCAGACGACCGAACTCCTCATGGACGCCGTTTTCGACTGCCGGGCCGTGCTCGCTCCGGCCTGCGCGCCTTCCGCCGTCGTCGCACGGATGGAAACCGAACTGGTGCGGCTCGCGGAGGCGCTGGAACTGCACGGGCTGATGGACCTCGAAGTGATTCTGGGCGAGGACGGCATACGCGTTCTGGAAATCGACGCCCGTTTCCCCAGCCAGACGCCAACGGCGGTGTGGCTTTCCTCGGGCGTCAACCTTGCGGAACACCTCGTATCCTGCTTCCTGCCGCTGACGCCGCAGCCCGGCTTCCGGGTGCCGCGCCATGCCCGTTACGAGCATATCGCCTTCCATAACGGCGCATTTCATTTTCCCGGCGAGCACGTCATGTCCGGGCACGGCCCGCTCGTCCCGCTGCGCGATTGGCACGGGGCCGACGAGGCGCTCGTCGGGGGCGATCCTGACGGCGGGGACTGGGTTGCGACGCTGCTTTTTACCGGAACGACCGCCGAGGATGTGGAGGCGCGGCGCGGCCGCTGCCTGCGGGAACTGGGCGTTTCCGGGACGTCTGCCTCGGGAGGGGACGCATGACTCGATTGAAGGAAGAGGACATCGGCGGACTGGCCGCGACGTGGCCGGAGTACGAAAGGCGTCTGGCGTCCCTGACCGGGCTGGGCCTGCTCGACCTGTCGGCGCGGGCGCTGGGGCTCGATCCCGACAAGGTGCGCCGGGAGATCGCTCCGCTCCGGGTGGGGGCGATCCCGGTTTCCTCCGGGGAGGGGTTGATCGGCGGGTTCGCCGAGTCTCTCGTATCCATAGCCGGACACCTCGGGTTCGTCCCGGAACTGCTCCCGTGCGACGAGGCGGGGTTTCGCGCCGCGCGGGGCGGCTCGTGCGATCTGTTCCTCTGGGCCGACGACGACACCTATCTGGCGGAAAACGTCCGCAACGGCGCGCAGGGAGAAAACGGGTGGGCCACCGGGCGGGGCTTCGCCTCGGCGCTTGCCCGGATGGCGGAACGGAAGGGACTGGAAAAGCGCGCGCTGGTGCTCGGAGCCGGACCCGTGGGCCGGAGCGGCGCGCACACGCTGGCGGAGGCCGGGTATGCGGTCGTCCTGTGCGACCTTGATCCGCGCAAGGCGGACGCCGCCGGGCGGGCCATTCCGAACTGCCGGGCCTGCGCGCCGCCGGAACTGCCGGACTTTCCGCCTTTCGCCTGCCTGCTGGACGCCGCGCCGACCGACGTCTGTTTCCCGCTGGATCGCCTGACTCCCGGAGCCTGCGTCGCCGCGCCGTGCGTCCCCTGTCCGTGGGAACGGCACGCCCCGCAGGACGCCTGCGTCTGGCACGATCCGCTCCAGCTCGGGACGGCCGTGATGCTTCTCGCGGCGGCCTTCCCCCAATCCTGAACCCTCCTGAACGGAACATTGCCCGGATCGGCGCGTCGACCGCCGGTCGTGGGAACGGCAAAGGCCGGGAAAGCGTGTTTCCCGGCCCTTGTTTTCAGGGGAACTAGTTCCAGGCGGGCTTGCCGCAGGCCTTCAGGTAGTCGTTGATGACCTTCTTTCCGCCTATGAAGTCGGCCATTTCGGGCCAGACCTTTTCTATGGCGGCCTTCTTCCACAGCTCTTCGTCTTCAAGCTGGGAAACCTTCAGCCCGGCGGCGATGAGGTCCTTCTTCGCGGCGTCGGCCTGAGAAATCTGGTACTGGAGCACCTGTTCCTGCGCGTGCTTGCCGGCTTCGACCATCAGCTTCTGGAGTTCGGGCTTCATCTTCCTGAAGACGCGCTCGCTGATGACCAGCGGCTGGAGCTGGTAGGTGTAATGCACTTCGGTGAGGTATTTCTGATTGGCTTCGTTGAACTTGTTGGCCTTGAAGCCGATGTAGCCGTAGCACTGGCCGTCTACGACGCCCTGCTGGAGCGCGGTGAACGTCTCGGCCCACGAGATGGGGGTCGGGCTGCCGCCGAAGGCCTTGTAGGCGGCGATCAGGACCGCGCTCTGCGGCACGCGGAATTTCAGGTCCTGCATGTCGGACATTTTGGTGATCGGGTGCTTGGAGTTGGAAATGTACCGGAAGTCCGTATAGACCCACGCCAGCACGCGGAAGCCGGACTTGGTGGCGTAGCTGTTGAGCAGTTCGGCGGGGGCGCCGTTGGTTCCGGTCACGACTTCGTCAAGGTCGGCGAACAGATAGGGAAGGGTCAGCAGCCCGAGTTTCTTTTCGAAGGGCACAAGGTTGGCGATGCCGGCCATCGCCAGGGGGAGGGTGCCCTTCTGCACGTTGCGGAGGCATTCGCTCTCGTCGCCGAGCGCGCCGCTGTAGAAGCACTGTACCTGAACGTCGCCCTTGGTCTTTTCTTCGACGTACTGCTTGAAGCTGCGCCCGGCGACGCCCATTTCCGAGTCTTCCGGGTCACCGGCGGCGACTTTCAGGGTCAGGCTCGGCTGGGCGGCGAAAGCGGAACCGGCGGACACAAGACACGTCACAAGGAAAAAGGACAGGAACCTTTTCATATTCATAATGAACTCGTTATGTTATGGTATTTAAGAGAAAAAAGACGGTCCTTTCTGATACATCAATATCCGAGTTTGAGAGGAAACGTCATTGTTTCCATCTCGGGAATAAAACCTTGCAAGGTATTCTTTACACAATGAATCAGCATGGTTTTCCTGAGGCGTACGAGGCGGTTTTCGCCTTGAACCGGTTTGAATAGTTATAAAAAGTATAACTATTCAAAACTACATGTGTTTTGATGAATATAGATATATCAGGATCGAAAAAATAATGTCAAGCCTTTTTTATGAAAAAAGGATCAATCGGTAACAGGCTTGTTTTCTGAAAGAAAAAATGGGGACGTCCTGTACGGACGTTCGGGGGGCGTGCCCCGTTCCGCGCTCGGAGGGCTTTGAAGAAATATCTGGATGCCGGGAGGCGTTCGCTGATCCTCTTCTTTTCAAAGGGGTTGCGCTATTGTGTACGGATCGGAAGGAAGCCCCGGCGGACATCCGTCAGCCGCCGTTTCGTTTGAGTGCGGGGACCGGCTGATGCGGGCTGATCGCAAGGGTGCGGCGTAGGGGGCCGTCCAAAGGGACGGTAGGGCATACCGGAGCTAAGCGGGAGGCGCGCAGGGGACCGTGTGGTCTTCGCGGGCCAGAGCCGGACGGCCCGTGCGGCGTTCCCCGTCGGCCCCGCGGAAGATTCCGGGCGAGTGCGGAATCCGTCGATCCGGGGACGGGTACCTTGCGGGGCTGTCAGGATGGTGGCGGGGCTGAGGCGACGGGTCGGGAGAGAGGCGACGCGCGCCCGTGCGGAAAGGTTCAGGAGGCCGCAGACACACGGAAACGGGCCGATTCGGACATGTGGTTCGGTGCCGAAACCACAGGACGCCGCAGGCCTATGGAAACGAGAGCGCGTACGGCGGAACGACGCGGAGGCGGAGCAGTAAGCCGGCCTGTCGCGGGCGGGCTTCCGGCGCGGTTTCGGCGGAACGGTCGGCCCCGGTTGTGGGGCGCATCGGCGGCGGAGCGGGGTGGCCGGAGCGCGGAGAACGGAAAGGGAACGCGGGGATGCCCCTTTGCGTTCCCTTTTCGCAATGTTTTCCGGTTGTCGAGCCCTCGCGGGAAAGGCGGCCCGGCGAACGTCGGGGCCGGGCGCGTACCCTGCGCCCGTGCCCATGCTCTGCCGCTTTTCAAACAGGTGCGCGCTACCCTGTGACGCAGCAGACCGTGAGGACGGCGCATTCCGTCAGTTCGACGAGGCAGCCGAACACGTCGCCGGTCACGCCGCCGAGGCGTTTGCGGGCCGCCGAGAGCAGGAAGAGACCGACCAGCGCGGCGGCTCCCAGCGCCAGCAGGCCGCGCATGCTGTTGAGGGCGGCGACGGCGACGGCGAGGCCGAGGGCGATGGTCTCGTGCCGGGCGGTGACGCCTTCGTGCAGGGCTTCCCCGAGTCCGCCGGGCCGGGCCGTGGGCACGCGCATGGCGACGAACACCATGCAGCGCGCCACGCACCCGGCAAGGCAGCAGCCAAGCAGCAGCGGGACGAAGTCCGGGGTCGTCCCCGCCAGTCCGGTCAACGCGCCGATCTTGAACGCGAGGACGAAGAACAGCGCGGTTCCCCCGAAGGTTCCGAGGCGCGAATCCTTCATGATTTCGAGGCGGCGTTCGCGGGTGGCCTCCACGATCAGCCCGTCCCCGCAGTCCGCCACGCCGTCGAGGTGCAGCCCGCCGGTGACGGCGACCCACGTCAGGCAGCCGATGACGCCGCAGAGCGCAGCGGGCAGAAACAGGCCCGCGATCTTTACGGCGGCGGCGACGACCGCCCCCACGATCAGGCCGACGGCGGGCAGCCAGACGATCACGCCCCGGAAGGTCGGCGGCAGCGGCGCGGAGCCGATGGGCAGCCGCGTGAAGAAGCCGAGAGCGGCGCGGAGCTTCATCGTCTGATGTCCAGTTCCCGCAGCGTCCGCATTTCGTGCAGAATCCGCACGGCGGCGTCGATCAGCGGGAAAAGCAGCACCGCGCCCGTGCCTTCTCCGAGCCGGAGCCCGAAGTCGATGTAGGTGGGAATGCCGAGATGGCGCATGAGGATGCGGTGCCCCGGTTCAAAGGAGGAGTGGGAGCCGACGAGCATGGTGCGGACGCCGGGATGGAGCCCGATGGCGATGGCCGCCGCGGCTCCGGCGATGAAGCCGTCCACGACCACGGGAATCCGAAGGGACGCGCCCCCGAGCATGAGCCCGCTCATGGCGGCGAGCTCCGGTCCGCCGACCTTGGCGAGAATATCCAGCGCGTCCGTGGGATCGGGCGCGTTCAGCTCGATGCCGCGCCGGATGAGCTCCGCCTTGCGGCGGACCCGTTCGGGGGCGATGGCCGAGCCTATGCCGGTCACCTCTTCCACGGACGCCCCGGTCACGACGGCGGTGATGGCCGAAGAGGGGGAGGTGTTGCCGATGCCCATTTCCCCGGCGGCGAGAAGGTTCGCGCCCTGCGCCGCCTTTTCGCGGGCCATGTCGATGCCGACCTGAAGGCAGGCGAGCGCCTCCTCGCGGGTCATGGCCGGGCCTTCGCTGAAATCGCGGGCGGCGTGGACCACCTTGCGGTCCACAAGCCCCTCGGCGTCGTCCAGATCGTGCTTGACGCCCACGTCCACGACGGTAAGGCGCGCGCCCGCGTTACGGCAGAAGGCGTTGATGGTGCCGCCGCCCTTGAGGAAGTTGCGGACCTGTATTTCCGTCACCTCCTGTCCGGTCGCGCTGACGCCCTTGAGGGCGATGTCGTGGTCGGCGGCGAACAGCACGGCCTCCTTGTTCGGAAACAGGGGCGCGGCGTCGCCCGTGATGCCCGCCAGCCTGACGGCAAGTTCCTCAAGCCGCCCGAGGCTGCCGGGGACCTTGGCGAGGGCGTCGAGGCGCCGCTGGGCGGCGGCCGCCGCTTCTTCGGAATACTCGGGAATCGTCAACCGGTTCATGAAAGCCTCCTGAAGTGTGAAATGTCCGTCATGAAATTCTTGCGGGCCGCGCCGTCGTGCGTTGTCCCCCTCGGGAAACGGCGGGATGCCGGGCGGCTGGGTCGTTGCGGGCGTCCTCTGCCCACGGCGGGGCCCCTGCTTATCCGAGGGGACTCCTGATCCTTGTGCGTCGGCGTCCTGCATGTACAGGGGGTTCCTACCCGTCCGAGAGGGACTCCCTCCATGCTCTGGAGAACGGCGTCACTGTTCGGGAGCCTCTACCCCCGTGGGGGCTCGGGCGGGGATGCGCCGGAGGGGGTGCCGCCAAGGCGTGCCCCGCCTTCCGGAGGCGTCCCTGCCGGAGAAGCGGCCTGTTCCGTTTGCGGCGCGTCTTCCCGCCGTGCGTCCACGAAATAGGTGGGTCCGACGGCGTCCTTGTCGTCGGTGAGGCGTTCCGCGTCCGGGGGCGGGAAAGGCGGCGGGACGGGGGGAGGGGCGGCTCCGGGATGCGGGCGGCGCGCGCGGCCCGTTCCCAAAAGGAAACGGCCTTCAAAGTCGAAGACAAACAGTTTCAGGGCGACGGCGTCGCCGCAGCGCGCGGCGAACCGGTCCAGCGCGGTGCGGGCCAGCCTGCGCAACAGGGGAAGCCGGATCGCCTCGGGGATGGAGAGCAGCGCCTCGCGCACCGAAACGCTCCGTTCGAGCGTGGCGTGCAGCACGGGCGCGTCGGGAAGCGCCCGCCGGACGGCCCTCTTGAGCGGTTCCATGTCCTGACTGGCCTTGCGGGCATGGGTGTTGCCGCATCCGGCTGCGTATTTGCACAATTTTCCCGGCATGCAGGCCACGATGATTTCCCGCATGCCGAACGCGCGGGCGGTGGCGAGGCTTTCCGCGATGAAGTCGCCGATGCAGACGAACGCGGTTTCCGGGAGTTCGGGCAGCCGCCGCCCCGCGCCCGCACGGGTGCGGCCTCCGGTGCAGAACACCATGACGGTGCCGCCGGCGAGGCGGTGGGCGCGCACGCAGATGCGGATCGTCTCGATGTAGGCTTCGTGGCTGTAGGGTCGGACAAGCCCGGTCGTCCCGAGCAGGGAGATGCCGCCGACGACGCCGAGGCGCGGGTTGAGCGTCCGCCGGGCGAGTTCCCCGCCGTTCTCCACGCCGATTTCCAGCAGCCAGCAGCCCGTATTCAGGCCGAGGCGGCGGAGGTTTTCCGCGATCATCCGGCGCGGACCGGTATTGATGGCCCATTTCCCCTGTTCGCAGTCGAGGCCGGGGCGCGTACACAGCCCGACCCCCTCCGCGCCGCGCAGGATGACCACGCCCCCGCCGACGAGAAGCCGGTAGTCCTCGGGGCGGCGCTCGACGGCATGGCAGGGGCGCAGGTTGGCGAACAGGACGGCCTGATGGGTACAGTCGGGATCGTCTCCCCCGTCCTTGCGGATGGCGGCCATGCGCCCCTCGCACGGTTCCAGCAGCGGCAGTACGCGCTCCACGCCGTCGAGAAAACGTACCGTGATTTCGCGGGGCGTCGTTCCGTGCAGGCGGAGCCACGCCGCCGAGGCCAGCGCGGCGGCGCACGCTCCCGTGGAGAATCCCCAGCGCAGCTTGGCTTCCGTCGGTTTCATGTTCGGCCTCCCCGAAGATGCCGGTGCCTCAGGCGTATCGCATGATCGCGTGGAGCGCGGCGGGCGCACTGCCGCCGCGGCGTCCCGCGATCCGGACGCCGGACGCGGGGCACCCGGCGAGCCGTCCTTTGGATTTCACGGTGTTGACGAACCCTGCGGGCATGCCGAGGGCGGGGCCCTTTCTCAAAAACCGCCATCCGCCGCGAAGGACTTTCTCCCGTCCGCTGGCGCGGGAGCGTTCGTTTTCGGCGTCCGCGCCGCGCGGGTCCCATCGGATGCCCATGCTGATCCTCCTTCGCTGTCCGGGCCGGATTCGGGTTAGCGGAACGTGCAGTGCATGTACGCCACGACGATGCCGATGGCGCAGAGCGTAACCATAAGCCGCGCAAGCTGCATTGTGACGACGATGGTCAGGGCCGTCGGGACGGGGAAAATGCCCAGAGCGGAGGGCAGGTTCCGCCGCAGCGTGCGGAAGGGGTTCCCCACGGCGCTGCCGACCAGCATGGCCAGCAGGATTTGCGTGCCGTCGATCAGCCCGTCGGCCCGCAGGTTGGCCGCGACGGCGGAGGACTGCACCAGCCCGCCCATCTGGGCCGCCACGATGGAGAGCAGTTCGGCGGGGAAAAACCGGTTGATCCGTTCGGGAACGGCCTGTTCCCAGAACGTGAACGCGCCGCTTTTCAGCAGCCACTCGATGCCGAGCATGAGCGGAAGCGTGATGCACGCCATGCGGAAAAGCAGCGTGCAGGAGCGTTCGACCGCCTTGGCCAGCGCACGGGGCCACGGAAGCGGGGCCGTCTGCGCGCGGGGAACAGTCCGCGCTTCCCGTGCCGGTCCGTCTGCGCCGACCCGCCGGCGGTGCCACAGCAGGACGCCGAAGAGCACCAGCAGGCCGCCCAGAAACTGCGTCGTGAAGTACAGCGCGCCGGGGATGCCGACGGCTCCGATCACGGGGTACATGATCCGAATGGAGTGCGAAACATAGGCCAGATAGCTGTTCGCCATGCCCCCGGCGACGAGGGCCGAGGTGCTGATTTCCCCTTCGGCGTGGCTGCTCACCAGAATGCCGTTGGCGGCGGCGTTGGAGCAGAGGGCCGTGGGCATGGCCAGTCCCACGATTTCGGGCAGCCGGGACAGGCGGATGAGCGTGCCCATGCTCCGCGCCAGCACCAGATACCACCGGCGGGCCTCCACCAGCCCCCCGAGGAACGCGGCGACGCCCACGATGCCGAACAGCCGTCCGAAGGTCTTCGCCTTGGCCGCGAGCTTCTCCACGGGGTGATCCGGGGCGGGACGCCGCGCATGGCCGGTTTCGACCGGCGCGCCGGAACCGGCGGGCGCCCTGCGGACGTTTGGAGCCGCGTTTTCCGCCGTGGGGACCGTGATCCCGCATCCGGCCCGTTCCGTACGGGGGGCGGGGCGGGAGTCCGGCATGTGCAGGGCCAGCCAGCAGGCTCCGGCCACCGCCAGAACGAGCCACGCCACCCGGCTGGGACGCTTCCAGGGCGGCAGAGGGCTGCGCTTGGGCTTCATTGCTTTTTGACCATGATCAGGGAGAGGTATTCTTCCGGCCTCTCCGCGATGGCGTCGAGATCGGACAGCAGGAGCTGCCCGTCCATGCCGAGCTGTTCGCCGTAGAGGACGTCGAGCCCTTCTTCGCGGCGCAGGCGTGCGAGGAGCGCCTCGCGGCTCCGGTAGGTCTTGAGCAGGACGGTCGTGGAACCTTTGGGAAAGTCCAGCGATTCCGCCATGTCCGAACGAAAACAGGGGATGACCCGCAGTTGTTCGCCGTTTTCGACGAGTACGCGTTGCCCCTTCGCCGTCAGGGTGGCGAAAGAGGTGATGCCGGGCACGATTTCCAGTTTCAGATCGGGGATGGCCGCGCGGATGATTTCGAGGACGTAGCCGAAGGTGCTGTAGGTCATGGCGTCGCCCAGCGTGGCGAAGGCGCAGTCCCGCCCCGCGCGCAGCTCCCCGATGATGGCCTCGGCGTTGTCCCGCACCTGCGCCTCGCGGACGGCCCTGTCGCGGGACATGCTGAACGTCTGAAGGCGGATTTCGCCGCGCGGGCGGAGGGATTCCACCACGCTGCGGGAAACGCTGGACGAGGCGTTCCGCGAGATGACGGTAAAGATCACGTCCGCCGAGCGCAGGACGTCCGCCGCCCGCAGGGTGAGGTACTGGGGATCGCCGGGGCCGATGCCTACGCCGTACAATATTCCGGTTTTCATCGCAAAATCCTTGCTGACTGTACTGCCCTTTTCAGGGGAAGGGGGGCGTCCGGCGGGGCCGGGGACCCGCCTTGGAGCGGCCCGTTTCCTTGGCCGAAGGCCGGTAACGCGCCGGTGGCCGGGGCGGGTCCTCAGGGGGACTTTTCCGGCGCGGTTTCGCCTGTTGTTCTTTTTCTCACGAAGAGAATGAGAAATATCAGATGCTGTTTCTCTTCTCTCCCCGTAAAGCATGAAGAAAGAGCCTTTTCGCCAATAACACAGTGTATCACAGAAGAATAACGGCGAGAGACGCCGCAGCGTCAGATGTCGTCTCTCACGGTGTTTGTGGTTATCTCATATATCAGATGGTGTTTTTTGTCCAGCGTTTCCGCGCGGGCTTTCCGCAGGAAAAGCCCTGCCGGAAAAGCGGCGGGGCGGCGCCAGTCGTGTGCGGACAGAGAGGGCGGATGGGGCTTGTGCCCGGCATCCGTTTGGGAGCGGAAAAGCCGGGGCGGCGGAGCGTTGCGGGAGAAGACAAGCGGGGCATCGGCATCCGTTGCGCTGAAAAAGGGCCCGGAGAGCCAAGCGCCGGTCTGCGCGTACGCTCCCGCAATGCTCGGGGCGGCGCTTCGGGCGATGTCCCGGGGATGAGCGGGCCGCCTTCCGTTTGCGGACGGAAGACGGGGCGGCGGAACCGTCCGCCGCGGAACAAGGCGGGGAGGAGTCGCCTCCTCCCCACGGCTGAACCTAGTAGAGATCGTTGTCGATGAACCGCTTGTCTTCCTTGCCCTTCCAGAAGTCCTCAAGGCCGAGTTCGCCTTCGGCGTCCACGAGGACGTCGCGGATGGCCTTGACCTGAGCGGGGGAGAGCGGGTTCTTCTGCTTGTGGGTGGCCAGAATGCCCTTGGCGCGTTCGCGGGCCTGTTCGTACAGGTCGGGCTTGCCGGAACCGACCCACATGTCGTAGTTCTGGCGGTTCATGAGGTTGTAGGTGCTGAGATCGCCCAGATGTTCGAAGGTGTCCATCTCGGCGAGGTAGGTGCCAAAGGGACCGATTTCCTTGATAAGGTCTGTGGACAGGGTCGTGGCGTCAACCTTGAAGCCGGCCAGCATCCGCAGCACATAATCAATGATTTCGTCGTCCACGAGCAGGGTCGGGATGTCGAACGTAATGCCCGTCTCAAGCATGCCCTGACCGAAAAGAACACTGGCACCTGCCAGAGCGGTCATCAGGCGGTTGAGCGCGCGTTCGGCGCCGGCCTGCACGTCGTTGCACTTGCTGTCCGTCTATCCACCGGCGATGTAGCTGGGGATGTTGTAGTATTTCGACATCCGCGCCATGGCGGCGTTGAGGACGAACACTTCGGGAGCCGCGACGAGGGAAAGGCCCTTCTTCATGTCCATGACGCAGGCGGAAGCGCCGTACAGGGTGGGGTTGCCCTTGTTGACGCACTGCAACAGCGTGTTGAACGCCAGAAAGTCGGCGTTGTGGACGGCCACGCTTCCCGCGTAGCTGATGGGCGAGGTCGCGCCCTGCTGCACCATGACCAGAATGTGGTTGGGCAGCCCGGCTTCGGCCACGATCATGGCGTTTTCGCACGCTTCCTCGGAAACGCGCAGCGGGCTGATCGTGGTGTGGTTGAAGGCCGTGCGGGGACGGCGTTTCAGCTCTTCCTTGCCCCCGGCGGCGATCTCCGCCATCTTGATCATCTTTCTGGTCTGGAAGGGGCTGCCGGACACCAGATGCATGGGCTTGCTGGTGTAGCAGAAGGCCACTTCCGCGTTGTGCATGGACGCGGACTGTGAGGGGACGTCCTGCGGGCCGATGGCGCGGTTGTAGATGTGGATGTTGTCCAGCGCGTCGACCACGCGGAGAATGTCCACGGCGTCCTGCTTGACGGTGGGGCGGCGTTCCCCGGTTTCGAGATCATGGATGCAGATGCCTTCGCCGAAGTTGGAGGCGTACACCTGATCCTGCGCCATGTGGATGTCGTCGTCCGGCGTCCTGCCGTGGTGGACGAACTCGGCGGGAACCGCTTCCAGCGCGCTTTCCACAAGCGTGCGCGGGAAATGCGTACAGCCGTCGTCGTCTTCCCAGCAACCGTTGTCGCGCAGCACTTCACGGGCTTTTTCCGAGCCGAAGTAGGCTCCCCGGTCGTGCAGCACTTCAACCGATGCTTCATGGATTTTTTCGCAGTCCCGTTCGCGGAGGAAGTTCAGGCCGACGCCGACGCCCCCCATAAGACTGGAATGTGCCCATCTCTTCATAACAAGCCTCTCTTGAAAAAGGTTTGCTGAGATTCGTTCGGGACGGTCGAAGACCGTCCGCCTCTGCCGTGCTGTTTCCCGGACGCCCAATGTGCCGAGGCGAAACAGTCGTTCCGAACGGGAACGTCCTTTCGGCTATTCCCGTTCGGGAAACAGCATCCGCTCCACATAGGCGTCGGTGAAGCCCGCGTGGGCGGAAAGTTCGATGTAGCGGGTGCGGCGGATGACGGACAGGGCGCCCGCGACGGCGTCCTTCTCGGTCACGTACCGCAGCGCGCCGAATCCGGCGGCGTTGCCGAGGACCCGGACCCTCTCCCCGAGTTCCTCCGGGATCAGGCCGACCCGCACCGCGCTCTCCGGTTTCAGGGCGGAGCCGAAGCCTCCCGCGAGGTAGAAGCGGGACACGTCCCCGGCGGACAGCCCGGCTTCCCGGAGCAAAATGTCGATCCCCGCGCGCACGGCGGCCTTGGCGAGCTGCACTTCCCGGATGTCCCGCTGCGTGAGCCGGACCGTATCGGTCAGGCGGAGCGCGTCGTCCGTGATCCGCCGCCCGAGCGGGGAGCCGTCCGCTTCCAGCCGCCCCGTCTCGTCCATGAGGCCGGTTTCGAGGAGCAGGGAAACGGCGTCCAGCACGCCCGATCCGCACAGGCCGCGGGCCGGGGCGTCGCCCAGCGTGGTGAAGCGCAGCCCCGTTTCGGGGTCGGGGAACACGGCGTCGATGGCTCCGGCCTGCCCGGCCATGCCGCAGGACAGGGTCGCGCCCTCGAAGCACGGCCCGGCGGCGGCGGAGCAGGCATAGAAGACGCCGTCGGCGTACAGGACGGTTTCGGCGTTGGTGCCGAGATCGACCAGCAGGAAGGGCGGCTGTTCCCTGTGGGCGTCCGCCGCGAGCAGCGACGCCACGATGTCCGCGCCGATATAGGAGGAAATCCCCGGAAGCAGAAACGCGGGCGCGGTCGAGCGCAGGCCGAGGGCGCTCGCGGGCAGGCGCATGGCTTCGAGCGTTGCGGGAATGAAGGGAGCCTTGCCGATGTGTTCCGCCGGAAGCCCGCACAGCAGGTGCATCATGGTCGTGTTGCCCGCAAGGGCGAGCATGTCCACTTCCGTGGCTCCGGCCTCGTCGAGCAGGGCCCGCAACAGGCCGTCGATTTGTTCCGTCACGGCGCGGCGCAGCGGGTTTTCTCCCTTGCGGCCTTCCTGTTCCCATTCGGTCTGGTGCCGGATGCGGCTGATGACGTCTGCCCCGTAGGGTGACTGCGCGTTCCGCTCGCCCCGTACGGCCACGACGCGCCGCCCGGCGAGGTCCACCAGCAGGGCGGCGAGCGTCGTCGTGCCGATGTCCACGATGCAGGCGAGCGGCCTTTCCGAAGCCGTGTAGCCGACGAGCGCATCCCCGTGGAACAGCCCGAACCCGGCGGGATGTTCCCGCAGGAACGCGGGAAGCGCCGCCAGCGCGTCGAGGGGCAGGTCGTGTCGCCGCGCCCCGCAGGCGTCCAGCAGGCGCTGGAGATCGCTGCGCTGATCGCCGAGGGACGGTTCCGCCGTCTTGAAGGCCCGGCGTTCGACCAGAGGCCGGAACGGGTAGTCCGAGCGGGAGAACCGGGTCAGCACCCGCAGGGCCTGCGCCTCGGGGATTTCGATGATCAGCCCTTCCGCCGCGCGGGTATGGCAGGCGAGCCGCAGTCCGGCGGCGATGCCCCGCTCGCCCAGCAGGGCGCGCTCCTCGGCGCAGGGTTCCGTGTCGGCGGAGATGACGCACTTGCCGCACTTGCCCACGCCGCAGGGGAGGGAGAGCAGACCCTTTTCGCGCAACAGTGGGGCCACCGGCGCGCCGGGCTCGGCGTGCAGCGTCAGCTCCTTTCCCTGATGGCGCACGACAATCGAAACGCTCATGATGACACCCGCACGGCGGCGATGGCGCCGTTCCCGTCAAGATCGATGGTGTAGCCCGGCCTCACATGGAGGAAACGGGAATCCTCGCCGCCTTCAAGCAGCGCCTGAAGCATATCCGGTTTTCCGGGCAGGACCCGGAACGGCAGCCCGGCGTCCCGCGCGACGGCCTCGGACGTTTCGAGCAGTTCCGCATCGTTTTCCCAGCCCGGCCAGCGGATCAGGCAGACGTTGGTGTAGTTCTTCAGCCACGAGGCTTCCGTCTCGATCAGGTAGGCGGCGGCCTCGGCCCCGAAACGCGCCTCGTAGTCCCGGTACCGTTCTTCGCGCTTGCGGAAGAACAGCGTCTGGGGATAGTTGAGCCAGCCCGGCGAGAGCCAGTAGGTGCTGCCGCCGAGGGTGCATTCGTTGGCC
The DNA here is from genome assembly GCA_902373525.1 of uncultured Bilophila sp. Classification (GTDB taxonomy): domain Bacteria; phylum Desulfobacterota; class Desulfovibrionia; order Desulfovibrionales; family Desulfovibrionaceae; genus Bilophila. The sequence goes on from CABKMN010000020.1 coordinate 22,547, forward strand.
CGCGCCTGCGACGTGCCGAGCAGAACCGGGATGCAGTCGTGCGTCCGGGGCAGGATCAGGACGGACGTCCGGGGCGTGACCCCGGCGAGCCCGCGCCCGCACAGCCCGTACGCGAGGAGGATGCGCTCCGCGCCTTGGGCTTCGAGCCCGTCCACCGTTTCCTGCACCTTCCGGCGGAGCGAATCCGGCGTCTCGTGAAGCCCCTGTTCGAGATAGGTCACGTCGCACGCGCCGTTCCCGGCGGCGAGCAGACGTTCCAGTTCGGGGCGGAAGACTTCGCAGGCGATGAGATGCATGGCCGTTTCCTCAGGTTGGGGGAAGAAGGCGCGGACCTTCTTCCCGTCGGTTGCGGCGCGCTAGGCGCGGGCCGCGGCGCAGATTTCGAGGGCCTTTTCGGCGGCGGTGGAGGCATCGGGGGTATAGTAGTCGGCCCCGATGGATTCCCGGAAGGCTTCGTTGACGGGCGCGCCGCCGATCATGATCTTGACCTTCCCGGCGAGCGGGCTTTCGGCCACGCCCTTCACCACGTCCTTGATGTGGACCATCGTGGTGGTGAGCAGGGCGGAACAGGCGATGATGTCGGCGTTGTGCTTGATGGCGGCGTCGACGTACTTTGCGGGGGGAACGCTGTTGCCGAGGTCGATGACGTTGAGGCCCTTGGATTCCATCATCATGCGGACGAGGTTCTTGCCGATGTCGTGCAGGTCGTCCTTGATCGTCCCGATGACCACGGTTCCCTTTTCCTCCATCTGCTCGCCCACGAGCAGGGGACGCAGCACGTCGGTCCCGGCGGCCATGGCGCGGGCCGCGATGAGGACTTCGGGGATGAAGATGTCGTTCTTCTTGAAGCGTTCGCCGATGATGTCCATGCCGGGCATCAGGCCTTCGTTGAGAATGGTCAGGGGGGCGATGCCGTCGGCGACGGCCTGCTTCACCAGTTCGGCGACTTCCTTCATCTTGCCTTTTTGCAGCTTTTCGGAAATTTCCTGGAGGATCGCGCTCATGACAGGCTCCTTTAAAGGGTGTTGAGGTTGTGCGGGCATTCGATGCCCGCCGTGCGCAGGGCGGCCCTGACGGAATCGGCCGTTCCCCGCATGCAGATGATCATGAGAGGGGTCGGAGCGGCTTCGCTCGGTTCCGTTTCAAACCCCTTTCCCGTATCCGAGACGAACAGGATACCGTTCCGGGCCCGGACGTACCCCTTGACGCGCAGCACGTTCCGGTCGGCACGCAGGACGCCGAGCAGGGTTTCCGCATCGGTCGGGACGGAGGCCAGCGAAAGGCAGTCCGGCCTGTTGTCGGGCGTGTTGAAGCCGAAGGCGAAGGCGGGAAGCCCCCTCGCCGGGCGGTCCGTACCCTCGGGCTCGCCGTTCCGGCTTTCCAGAATGGGCACATCGGGTTCCCGACTGCGGATGTAGGCCCGGGCCGCCTCGCGCTCTTCCGGGCCGGTCATGTCGGCCTTGGTGAGGACGACGACGCTGGCCGAGGCGAGCTGGCGGGGGATGACCTCCAGCACATGCGCCAGCTTGAGGCTCTTGATCGGGTCGAACAGGCAGATGGTGGCGGTGTGGTCGAAACGGTCGGACAACCCCGAAAGGGCCAGCAGCCTGTCCACCGAGGCGGGATCGGACATGCCGGACGCCTCGACGATGACGAGGTCCTCGTCCCGCCGCGACAGTTCCATGAGCGCCTTGACGAACGGTTCGCGCAGGCAGGAACAGAAGACGGAGCCTCCGCCGATTTCCACGACGACGCCGTTTTCGACGCCTCCCTTCCGAAGGACGGTGCCGTCCACGGGGACGTCCCCGAAGTCGTTCAGCAGAACGGCTATCCTGCGATCCGCGTATCGCCGGAGAAGCGACCGCAGGAACGTCGTCTTGCCGCTGCCGAGAAAACCGGAAAGAATGATGAGTTCCTTGCGCATGATTCTGATCCCGCCGGGTGGCGTCGTTGCCGAAAGGGGTTCCGGGCCGCGGAAAGCGTCAGCCCTTCAGTGCCTCTTCGATTTCCTCGCGGAGCTTTTCGACGGTGGGGATCAGGGAAATGTGCCTGATCTCGCCGTTGATGAGCAACGAGGGCAGATTGGTGAGGCCGACCTTGGTCATGAAGGTGAGGCTTTCGGGGTTCATGATCGAGCGTTCGACCACGACGACCTTGTCGCCGTAGGGCTTCGCCGCGTCGTTGGCGGTGGCGACCATGTAGCCGCAGGCGGCGCAGGTCTTCGAATCTATCGTCACCGCTTCGATCAGCACGTGATCGAGGTTTGCGTAATCGGGCATTTCGATTTCGGGCAGATTGTCCTTGGCGACGTAGTTTTCGAGCGCCTTGCGGACGGCCTCGGCGTTGTGGACGGCCTGCCCGACGCCCACGAGGTTCGCGGCGGGCGCGTCGAAGGGGACGTCGCAGCCGGGAGCGAGGATGAAGCGCGTCGTGCCCATCTTGTCCATGAGTTCGATGGCGGCCTTCTGGTTGTCCTGCTGGGTGCCGAGCAGCATGGTGATGGTCAGTTGCAGGTTGCCGGAGATGGTGATGCCGTGGGCGTCGGTGATCTTCTTGGCCTCCACGATGTCCACGTTTTCGTCGATGGCGATGCAGTCGGGCCGGGTGAGGCACATCGGCTCGATGTTCTTGGTGGCGTCCCCGCAGACGAAGAAGGAGGACGGGACGTTCCGTTCGCGCATGGAGGCGAAGAACTTCGAGTAGGGCTCGCTCAGGAACGTTTCGAACATGTCCGGCGAAATCTGGGAAACGAGCGGGTCCACGGCGGCGATGACGTCGCAGCCCGCCTCGATGTAGTACCCGGCGACCTGACGGACGACGTCCTCGCAGTAGTTCACGAGCGCCTTGACCCCGTCCTCGTTGTCGTACATGTCCATGAAGATGTCGGTCCCGCGCAGGTGCGAGGCGAGCGTGAACGGGCCGCACACGAGACCGTACATGGCGATGTCCGGCTTGGCCGCCTTGAAGCGCCGCATGACGTCGAGGATGAGCGGGATGCGCCCTTCGTCCTTTCCGATGCGCTTGGTGGGAATGACCAGCTCGCCGCTCAGGGGATGCGTGCAGACCGTGGGCGGGGTGTTGTCGTACCATGTGAGATCGCAGCCGAGGATTTCCGCCTCGACCTGAAGGTCGAACATGGGCGTCATGCCGTCGGGCGAATACTGGGCCTCCGCCTCAAGGCAGCATTCGAACAGCTTGTCCGCGTCCTGAAACATCTCCTGCGCGGTATAGCCCTTGAGGTTGGCAATCTGGGAACCGGTGTAGGGAACCCACGGAGTCCGTTCGACGGGGTGACCCTTCAGGACCTCTTGGATCAGAATGTTGCCGTGCATTGAGCGCTCCTTGCTGCGAAAAGGGGTTATGGTGGGGCGGTTCGCCTTCCGGCGGAGGAAAGATATATTTGCCGTACGATATATATCTTCCGAACCGTTTGCGTCGAAAGGCCAGTTCCAAAACCTGATCCGTATCTGGTTGTATTTTGTTGATATTCATCAACAAAAATTTTTCACGGTCTCCGCATCCCCGGAATGAACAGTCGTTTGGGATGCTCTTTCATCTTGACAACCAATAAGATACAACATGTTATCAACTGTAGGACTCTGTGTGCGAAAAGATTGCTTTTGTGATATGCCGTCTGTTCCCGTCCGGAACGGAGCGGAAATGCGGAGCGCCCTTGGCTTTTTCCGGGCCGCGTCCTTGCGTGTCGTCTCGCTATAGATATATCTGTTGAGCAAGATTTATCCGATCGTCGGCAGGCTGTCCAGTGTTTTTTGAGAAGATATTCACAGAAAAGCGGTGAACAGGGGGTGTATATGTAGAAAAAACATTGAACTATAGTATGTTATAAAGATATATCTTATTCGTTTTTCTTGCCCTCCGTTTGAGAGGAGGCTCTTCGCCGTATCTGGGGATATCTTGTAATAATCAGTTATTACGGTCTTTTTTTGTTTATCGAAAACAGGGGCAGAAACCCGTTTCGTGAGGGAAAAGCCCGCGCGCCGGAGACGGCGGGGCTCCCTTCAAGACCTTTTCGCCTTGAACAGGTCCGAAAGGGGCTGGCGCTTTCAGGGGATCACGCGATACTGTCTCGAAAAGGGAGCGGGTGTCGAAAGGGAGGGGGAACATCCGGGGCCGTCTTTCCGTCTGGGGGCGGCTGCGGATTCACTAGGGAAAACACGCGAATATGAAGAAAGGCAAGGCTGAGGAACGCGGCCCGTCCCGGGTGCCGGCGCAGGCCGCCGGCGGTGCGGCTGGGCGCAACGCCGTTTCGAGTACCGTTTCCCGCCATCGTGTTGCCGGAACAAGCGGAAGCCTGACCGGGGATGCGGGCGCGTGGAGACGCAACGTGCTGGAGTGTGAAGGTGGGATGGGAAACCTGTTCGTCCCTGCCGGGGAGGCGATCCCGTAGCGGGAAGAAGCCCGTATTACAGGAGGATTTGATTTATGAAATCCTCTCCGTCGTCGAGGAAATACCGGAAGGGCGCGTCGCGACGTACGGGCAGATTGCCAGACTGATCGGCAGAGACAAAAACGCCCGGCTTGTGGGAAAAGTTCTCAGTATGTCCGAGTATTATGGAGAATACCCGTGCCACAGGGTCGTCAACCATGCGGGACGGCTCGTGCCCGGATGGCCGGAACAGCGGCTGCTGCTGGAAGCGGAAGGCGTCGCCATGAAGGACGAAAGGCACGTTGCCTTGAGGAACGTTCAATGGGATTGCTGATGGAGGGAAACCAATGATCGTTACGGCGTATTACGAGAGCCCGATAGGACGCATGCTGCTTGCGGCGGATGGTGACGCCCTCGTCGGGCTCTGGCTGGAAGGCCAGAAGTATTTTGGCGATTCCCTGCACGGCGGGCACCGGGAACAGGACGATTTCCCGGTGCTGCTTCAGGCTAAGGACTGGCTTGACCGCTATTTTGCCGGGGAAAAACCGCGCATAGCGGAATTGAAGCTCGCGCCGGCGGGAAGTGCCTTCAGGAAGGCCGTATGGGAAAGGCTTTGCCGGATTCCCTATGGCGAAGTGACGACCTACGGGCAGATCGCCCGGCAAATCGCGGCGGCCTACGGCAAGGACAGCATGTCCTCGCAAGCGGTGGGAGGGGCGGTTGGTCATAACCCCATCTCCGTCATCATCCCCTGCCATCGCGTAGTCGGAGCTACCGGAAGCCTGACCGGCTATGCCGGAGGGATCGCCAAGAAAATACACCTGCTGACCCATGAAGGGGCCTATGCGGAAGGGTTTTTCGTCCCGAAAAAGAGCACCGCACCGTAACGGCCCTGCGCCCCTGCAACCATGTGAGACGGCATTGCAGATCGTTCCGGCTTCCGGCGCAGGGCCTGTTCCGGGGACGGCTTGATGACCGGTGCGAACAGGGAAACTCCCGATCGGCAAACAAGGGGGCGGAACGGCGTGCGGAGGCACGGACCGCCGTTGCGCATGATTGGGATGGGGAAAGGCGTGCGCATGAAAAACCGCTCTTCGATCCTGTGCGGAACATGGTCGGAGAGCGGTTAAGCAGAAAAGGAAGGTCCGAACTATAGAAACGGTCTGCTTCAACAAAAAGGGAGGATACAAGAAGGAAAAACGGGAACACACCCGGACGACGCCGATCCCGAACGCCTTCCACATCTAAAAAACACCAAAGAAAATCCGTCGTTACAGTCTCTCGGTCATCTATTACCAATGGTAATAGATGAATAATTAGTAAATTCAATATATTATCGTCAAAAATTTTATCCTGAAAATCTATTTTGGATAAGTTTTGGATAAGCATCTAGCCTTCTTTTGTCGTATCCTATAACCTGTTCATATAAATAGCGAAATTGAAAAATACATAAAAACCAAGTTCGAGGGCATCTTCTTCCGTCAGTCCGCCAAGCGCGATCCGCGCACCGGAGAGTACGACAAAATCTACTGCTTCTGGTACGCAGACCACGGGGTAAAGGGCACTGGAAAACCGTCGGCAGGCACAGCAAGGGCATCCGTCCGGCTACAGCCAGGAAGGAGTGGGCAAAGTTCCTTGCCGAGTTTGAGGCTACTGGCGTCAACCCCATTGAGCGGGATAAAGTCACCATCGGGGACTTGGTGGATGCCTATCTTGAATGGGGCAGGAGCGAAGGGAAGTACGTTGACCAGCACTACAGTCAATACAGCGCCCACCTCAAGAACAAAATTCACGCTCTGCCGGTTGTCGAACTGACCCCGAATCTGCTCTCCAGTCTCAAGGCGCAGCCCCTGAAGACACCCACCGGGAATACGCCGGGCCGATACATTCCTGACGCCAGTAGGCGAGCGTCTTCTGGCGGATGCCGAACACTCTTTTCACATCTTTCGGGGCAAGTAGCTTTTTACCTGATATTTCAGTAGAATATACCGTTTTTGCACACGCAGCGGCGCGGATGGCCTCAGTAATAAGCGAAAGCAGCTCTTCCGGCGCAGAACGTATGATGGTGCGGCCTTCAATTTCCATAACTTATTCCTGCTAGTCAGAACTTTCTCCGGTACAGTTTGTATAATACTTTGAAATAAGTTCCAATATAGATTCATATTCGCTAGCAAACAGCATTTTTTCTTTGTGTCTTCGCACTCCACTGTAATTTATGTTAAGACATTCTCCTATCTCTCTGTCGCTTAATCCCTTAAGAATAAATTGAAAAACCTCTTTTCCTCTTGGTGTTAATTTGATATTCTGTGGTTTGAATTTTATTTTGTTAGTTATAAGATATAATATTTCAATACTGTTATGAACTTCAAGCGACTTTCTGATATTAACAAGATACCGATAAATCGTTTTTCGATCAATTGATAACGTATCGGCAATTTTTTGGGAGACATACCTTCTGCTATGCATTCAATGATCTTCCGTTGCTTCTTGGATAGCTGCCATGCCATAATTACTCCTTAGAATATAGGGGAAATAAAAAAGCCCTATTGATCCTTTAGCATGGAGAAATTATGGTGAGCAGTGGCGAAACTATGCAGAAAGGCTCATGGCTATGAAAAAAGCGTGAAACACGGGGGCATGTCTCACGCTTTTTGCACATGTATAAATAGCTCTCAAAACATGTAAGAGGATTGAAGCGGAATTACATGGATATATAACATATTGTAAATATTATTATATCTATGCAAGAAATACCTGTTTTTAGAGAAATAGCCTCCTCTGCATTTATGGTTTATTTTTCTGGCCTCAACGGTCCATAGAAATAAGATGCCGTAGCGCCACCATCGATTAAAAAGTCCGCTCCGGTGATGAATGCGCCTTTATCACTCATAAGCAACTCCGCGACATTGGCAATTTCATCGGCTGTTCCGGGACGTCCTGCCGGGCACTTGGCAAACATATTCTTGTAAAAATCGCCTCGCGGACCATTGAATTCATCAAGAGCCAGCGGCGTCACCACAATGCCGGGGGAAATGGAATTGATTCTTGCTCCTCTGGTTCCCCATTTGACGGCTTCGGCCATGACTCTTTTCACGTTGCAGCGTTTCGCCATCTGATAGGCGTGCAAGGTATCCCTGATGTTTTGAGGCTGAAGGACTTCAAGGGCAAGCAATTCTTCCGCAGGGGTTGTCGCAAGCTGTTCATCGATTTCCACGCTGAAAGGAACAGTGAGAAACCGAGGCGCAGCGCGATCAGCCCGGCCTTGAAGCCGAGGAACGCCCTGCGCCCTGATCGTCAGATTCCCTTCCACCGCACCGGCGTCGACAAGATCGCCGGGGACATCGCGTTCGAGTTCGGGGCCAAGGAATATGACCCGTTTCTCGAAGCGGCCCTTGCCGGAAACTAGACGGAAAACGTCCTGAAAGCAGGTGTCGCGGTTCATGCGTTCACGTTTGAGCGGGCGTTTGCCAATATCGGCCAGTACGCCACATATACCGGCTGTTTCGTCAATCAGCTTTCGCTTTCGGTGAAGCCCAATGAAATGCTTTCCGGCACGCTCTCCATTATCGGGCTTTCCGGCGAGCGTGGCACCACGCCTCTTGCAGCCTCCTCCACTACCGGCAGGCGAAGCCGAACCTTTCGACAGCTTCAAGGGCTCACTCAAGATCGACAATCAGGCGATCGCCGTCGTGACCGGCATTGATTTGACACTCGCCAACGGGATCGAGCCGCAGTACGCGATTTTCGACCGTTCGGCGAAGGCCGTGAGCTGGGGCCGGAGCACGCTTACCGGGACGCTTTCGGCGTTCTACGTCGACGGGAACCTTCCCGAGCTTTTCATCAACGATTCCCGTGTAAAACTGGAATTCACCCTTGAGCGCGGCGAGTATTCGTACACGTTCCTTATTCCTTCCATCACGTTGACCGGCGCTGACGACGCAGTGCAGTCCGAAGGCCCGATCACACTGTCGGTTCCGTGGTCCGCCGCGCTTGACGCGACCCTCGGCACCAATTTTCAGATCACCCGCACCGTGCCCGCCGAACCCGGCGTGTAAACCTTCATCTATATATAAGGATAGAGCCATGACCAAAGCTACGGAAACCGCCCTTGCCGTCCCCTTTGACTTCACCACCCGCGACGTCGCCCAAAAGGCCGAAGAAGGGGCCGAGCTCGAAGTGCTTGATCCCGTCACCGGCGACGGCGTGGGCGTCTTCATCACTCTTGCCGGTGCCGATTCCGCCATTCACCGCAAGGCCACGGCCACGATCGCCAAGCGCCGCTTGAGCAGTATGAAGGGGTTCCGCAACAAGGGGTTCGATCCTGAAAAGCTCGATGCCGAAAGTGTCGAGGTGCTCGCAGCCTGCACGCTCGACTGGAAGGGGGTCGTCGTTGACGGCGCGCCTCTTCCGTGCAGCCGCGACAACGCGATCATGCTGTACACCCGGTTCCCGTGGCTGCGTGAGCAAGTTGACCAGTTCGTCAGCGACCGCTCGGCTTATTTGCAGGACTGACCGGGGCGCTGTGCGAAGCCGTCCGGGTTTGGGTATCCCGGATCATGATGGACGCGGGCGGCGCGTCACAGCGCGATCACATACTCGAAGCCGCGAGACAGCTCGGGAAGACGCCGGAAGAACTCGGCTATCCGGAGTTTGCCCTTGACGATGAAGACCCTCTTATCCCCGATGAAGGATTGTATCTCTGGAATTTTTTCCAAGAGCTTTCATCCGGGCGCATCAATTCGGGCTTCGGCCCGACGGCACTTTCGTGGTCGGACATCGAAGCATGGGTATGTCTCACGTCCACACCTCTCTCACCATATGAAGTTTTGACGATCCGCAGTATGGATGCGGTCTTTCTGTCCGCCCATGCCAACGAATCGGAAAGACACAACAAAAGCAAGAGCAAGCAATGACAGGCAACACGACGACGGTAGGAATCGAAGTACGCACGGACGGCACGCAAAAAGCCGCCCGCGATCTTGCCGACGTCGACGCTTCCCTGAAGAAGATCAGCACAGACCTCGGCGGGACGGCACAACCCGCCGGGGTTGCCGCGCAGGGGCTTGAGCAGCTTGGGGCAGCAGTGAAAGCCGCCGGTGCCGGCCTTGGTGCCGCCGGGCAGGCCGCCGGAGCCGCGTCGCAAAAGTTCTCCGGCGTCGGCGCGTCGGCGAAGAAAGCCGCCGAAGGGCTCGGCTCCGTCTCGAAGTTCGCCAGCACCGCCAAATTCGACAAGCTGACCACTGACCTTGGTGCAATGGGCGTCAAGCTGAATACGTCAAGCCTTCACGCGCAAAAGCTGGCAAAAGCCATGCAACAGGTTGAGCGTGAGCGCGCCTTCCAGCAGCTTGCACAGGATGCCAACCTTTCCACACTTCAGCTTGCCAAATTCCGGGCCGAGCTTGGCGACACGCGCGGGGCGCTGGCGACACTGTCGAACGGCCTCGGTTTGTCAAAAGCCGCCATGCTCGCATGGGCCGCCGCCGTGGCTTTCGGCGGCAAAGCCTGCCTCGACGCGGCGCTCCAAGCCGACCGCCTCTCGAAAGCCTACACGACGATCACGGGCTCCTCGTCCGCCGCCAGTCAGCAGCTTTCCTACCTCTACGACGTGAGCAACCGCCTCGGGCTGCAATTCCAGTCGACCGCCGAGGCCGCCAAAACCTTCTTTGCCGCCGGAAAGGGCACCTCCCTTGAGAAGGACCTGAACGGTATCTTTGAGGCCGTTTCGTCAGCCGGGGCCGCGCTCGCCCTGTCCACCGACGACATGCACGGCGTTTTCCTCGCCCTCGGCCAGATGATCTCGAAAGGCAAGGTGCAGGCCGAAGAACTGCGCGGGCAGCTTGGCGAGCGTCTCCCCGGCGCGTTCCAGCTTGCGGCCAAAGCGATGGGCATGACCACGGCCCAGCTCGACAAATTCATGGCCGATGGCAAGCTCACCGCCGAAGAGCTGTTGCCGAAGCTCGCCAAAGTCATGCAGCAGGACTTTGGAGCCGCCGCCGAAGCCGCAGCATACGGACTGCAAGGCCAGCTTAACCGCCTTTCGACGGAATGGACGCGGCTGAAGGCCGCCGTGCTCGATTCCGGCGACGTCGCCGACGTGTTCGGCACCCTTTCCGGGGGATTGAAGACGATTGCGGACAACGGTGAAACCGTCGCCACCGTCATCAGCAAGGCCCTTGAATGGGCGAAATGGGCCGCCGGGGTATACGCTTTCATCAAGTCAGTCTCCGTCCTTGTGACTGTTTTTCAGACGCTCAAGGCCGTGGCCGGTGCCGTAAGTTTTGCCAGCGTCGCTACCGCCGCCGGGCCGGTTGCCGCAGCGTTGGGGCTGGTTGCCGTCGCGATAGGTTCCGTCACCTCAGAGCAGGATAGCGGTGAAGATATCGGCAGGCGCTATGCTTCCGTCAGTTCCGACATTGCCGCCGCGCTCAAAAAGCAGGCACAGGCTGCGAACGACGCCAAAAACGGCACGGAGCAGCTTTCGGAATCACAGAAAAAGCTCTCCGTTTCGCAGGCCATCGAAGATCAGGCGCGGGCATTGCAGGAAATGCAGTCCCTTGCAACAGGCAAAGGCTGGCTTGAAATGATCGGCCTCGGCGGCGATTCCGACGAAGCCGTTGCCAAAATAAAGGAAAAGACCATTGAGCTTTTGACGGCAATCCGCACCGGGCAAGGTGACGTTTCGAAACTCATCCTTGAGATCGACAAGCTCGGAACGACGTCCGACAGCGCGGCAAAGCTCGCGGCTTCCATCCTCGAATGGTTCACGCAGGCCGAGAAGGCCGGAAAGGTTGCGGGCGGAGAATTTGTCATCGTCATCAACGCCCTGAAAGAACTTATTGCCACGGGCGATGAGGCAAAGGCTTCCCTTTCCACCGGATGGACCATCAACGTTGCCGACGCGATCAAAGGTATCGCCGCCCTCGAAAAGGGTATTCGTGCGTTTCAGTCGGAACGCCTCGGCATGAAAGGCTCGAAGCTGTCCGACATCCTTTCCGGCTTTTCCCCGGACGCCGTCAAGCGGGCTCAGGATGCCTATTCATCCAAGGGCTTCGGCATGGCCCTCAAGGAACTTGGCATCACGATCGGAAGCCTGACTGCTGAACAGGAAAAGAACCTCAATACGGCTTTCCGCCTGCAAAAGCAGTATGACGCCGAGTCGAAGGCGACGGAGGCGTACAGAAAGGCATTGCGCGAAGCCGAGAAGGATCACACTTCCGCGTATAACCGGATGGAGAACAACGCTGCGTCGTACAAGTCGGAAGTTGAGCAGACCGAGGCATCCATCCGTTCGCTTCAAGCCCAGCTTGCCACCAAGCCGGGCGACATCTTTTCGCGTGAACGGTCGAAAATTTTTGCCGACTATGAGGCGGCCTACGCCAAGATCAATGAAGAGGCGGACAAGTACGCCCGCAAAAAAGGCATCACAAAGATGCAGGCCGAGGAGCTCAAGAACCAGAAGCTCACGGAAGCCGCGCTCCAGCGCGATCTTTCGCTGCGTCAGGCGCAGGAAAAGGAGGAGAAGCGCCTCGCCGACCTCGCAAAAGATCGTTACGAGTTTTACAAAGAGCTCGAAGAGATAACCGGTCAGTATGGCCTTTCGCTCAAGTACCAGAGTGAAATGATCGAGGGGCAGGTTAAGCAGCTTCGACTCCTCGGTATTCCCGACGAGTACATCAATCAGTGGCGTGAGCTGAAAGAGCTTCAAGCCTCCCACGATTGGACGGACGGCGCGCAACGGGCGTTCCTCCAGTACCGGGCCGATGCGACCGATGCGACCGACGCGGCGAAGGGGGCGGAAGAGGCTTTTAGCGGCCTTTATTCCGGCATGGATTCCGGCTGGAAATCAGCGTGGGAACAGATGATCGAGACGGGCAAGGTGTCCCTTTCTTCGTTCCGTTCCGTGTTCGCATCCTTCCTTGCCGACCTTATGCACATGGCGATCACCCGCCCCATCACCGTGAAGATCGCGGGCGTGGTGTCGGGCATGCTCGGCACGGGCGAGGCCGGAGGCACGGGTGGGCTGATGGGGAACATCCCGTTTTCCAGCGTTCTCACGAACTCGTGGACGTCCGGCGGGCTTCTGTCCGGCATATCGAACACCATTAACGGGTGGGGGGCGAGTCTTCTCCCGTCCGCCTTTGCATCCTCCGGCACGCTGGCGACGGCGGGACAGGCCGTCAACGCCATTCCCGGCATGGCCGGAACACTGCCTACGGGCACCTTGCTCGGTACGCTCGGCGCGGCCGGAGCGGGCTTTGGGCTCGGTTCCCTCGCGGGTTCGTTGCTGTTCCCCGGAAACAGGGGCGTCAGCACGGGGTCCGGCATCGGCGGCGGGCTCGGCGCGGCCATCGGTTCCGTTGTGCCCGGCATCGGAACGTTCCTCGGCG
>CABKMN010000021.1 GCA_902373525.1 uncultured Bilophila sp.
GGTTTGGAGGGGGGAAGGGGGACCTTTCTCCAGAAAGGTCCCCCTTCCCCCCTCCAATCTTTTTATTTCGCCTCGGCTTCCTCAATCCACCGCTTCAGCGGCGTCTCCATCTCCTTGCGGATGGCGGCGAGGGCTTCGGCGCTGTCGGCCTCAAAACGGGTGACGAGGACGGGCTGGGTGTTGGACGCGCGGACGAGCCCCCAGCCGTGGGGGAAGTTCACGCGCGCGCCGTCGAGCTCGATGGTGTCGTAGAGGGCGCGGAAATGGGCCTTCACCTTCTCGACCACGGCGAACTTCGCGGCGTCGGGGCAGGGGATGTTGATTTCGCGGGTGGCGAAGGACGGCGGCCAGCCGGGAAGATCGGTCATGGGCTTGTCCTGCGCGGCGAAGAGGGACACGAACCGGGCGGAACCGTAGATCGCGTCGTCGAAGCCGTACCACTTGTCCGCAAAGAACATGTGCCCGGACATCTCGCCCGCCAGCGGCGAACCGACTTCCTGCATCTTGGCCTTGATGATGGAATGGCCGGTGGTCCACATCATGGGGGTCCCGCCGTGCGCCTTGATGTCGGCGAAGAGGCGGCTGGAGCACTTCACGTCCGCGATGACCGTGGAACCGGGCTTGCGGGTCAGCAGCTCGCGGGCGTAGAGCGAGAGCACCTCGTCCCCGAAGAGCAGACGTCCTTCGGGATCGACGATGCCGAGACGGTCCGCGTCGCCGTCAAGGCCGATGCCGAGGTCGGCCTTCTCCGCCTTCACGCGCGCCTTGAGCGCCTCCATGTTGGCTTCCACCACCGGATCGGGGTGATGGTTGGGGAAGTCGCCGTCCGGCTCGCAGAACATGGGAACGACCGTCGCGCCGAGCTTGGTGAGGATGTCGGCGCAGATTTCGCCGCCCGCGCCGTTGCCGCCGTCGAGCACCACCTTGACCGGGCGGGCCAGTTTGAAGCGCCCGAGGATGTCTTCCTTGTAGGTGGGGATGATGTCGAGGCGGGAGGCCGTCCCGGAACCCTTGGCGAACGAGCCTTCCTCGAAGAGGGCGCGGATTTTCTGGATTTCTTCGCCGTGGATGGTGGACTGTCCGGCCCAGACCTTGAACCCGTTGTATTCCGGCGGGTTGTGGCTGGCGGTGATCATGATGCCGCCCTGCCGGTTGAGGTGCTTGACCGCGAAATAGAGCGCCGGGGTGGGCACCATGCCGATGCTGACCACGTCCACGCCGGTGGACAGGAGCCCTTCCACGACGGCGTCGTGGTAGGCGGGCGAGGAGTGGCGGCAATCGTAGCCGATGACCGCGCTGTGGATGCCTCTTCCGCCCAGATACGTGCCGCAGGCTTTCCCGAGGCGGGTTACCCATTCGGCGTTGAAGTCCTTGTCGACGACACCACGAATATCATAGGCGCGAAATACGTTGCCTGCGTTCATTCTTCCTCCGAATGCGGTGGCGTCCGGTGCATGCCCGCAAACGGAAACAGCGGTGCCTGCGGACGCGTTCCGCGATGCTGTGCGCTCGTGCGCGGCCGTACAAGAACTGCCGGAGCGGAGCGCCGATAAGAAGTATAAGACGTTTTTACCGTCATAAACAATTATAGCAGACCCCGCCCCCGTCCGCAAATGAGAAGGAGGGGCGCTTTCGCAGAGTGGCGCCGGGGCATTGCGTCCGTTTCCGTCCACAGGAGAGCCTATGTCGGGAACGTGGTGCTTTTACAAGAAAAAAACTAAGTGAACTTGACCGCCTGTGCTGAATGCCCTATATTTTGGATACTCTGAATCCATTCCTGAACGACGGCCGCGCGTAGTCGGTTTCCGTCCGGAAGGGTGGATTTGCCCCCCTCCGAAGGGAGCTAGCGATGCCCGGTCGTGCCGGAGTCCCTCGCGTGTTCCGGCACGGAGGAGTTTTTCTGGCCATAATAAGGAACCTTGATGAACTGGGACTGGGACAAGCTCCAAGAGAAGCGGCAGAGGCAGAACTGGGGTAACAATACCGACAACAACGGCAATAACGGCAACAACAGAGATCAGGAGCCGTCCTATGACGGCGGCGGAAAGGGGCCGGATTACGACAAGTTGTCCGACGCCTTCAAGCGACTGCCCCATCTCTCCACGCCTTCCGGCGGCAAGGTGAAGTGGATTCTCCTCGCGCTGGTCGGCGTATGGCTGCTTTCCGGCATCTATATCGTCAATCCCGATGAGGAGGGCGTGGTCCTGCGTTTCGGCAAGTACGTGCGTACGGTCGGAGCCGGGCCGCATTATGCCCTGCCTTTCCCCATAGAAACCGTCTACAAGCCCAAGGTCACGCAGGTTCAGCGCGTTGAGGTCGGGTTCCGGTCCGTCGCGCAGGGGCGGACGTTCCAGCAGGGCGCGAACCGTTCCCTGCCCGAAGAGGCCTCCATGCTCACGGGCGACGAGAACATCGTCAACGTGCAGTTCAGCGTGCAGTACCAGATCAAGAACCCGGTGGAATACCTGTTCAATGTGACGAATCAGGCCGCCGTGGTCAAGAACGCCGCCGAAGCCGCCATGCGCGAAGTCATCGGCAACAGCCTCATCGATTCGGCCCTGACCGACGGCAAGCTGCAAATCC
Source organism: uncultured Bilophila sp. (assembly GCA_902373525.1). Lineage (GTDB taxonomy): Bacteria > Desulfobacterota > Desulfovibrionia > Desulfovibrionales > Desulfovibrionaceae > Bilophila. Next base: position 2,584 of record CABKMN010000021.1, read on the forward strand.
AGACCGAGGCCACGCAGCTGTTGCAGGAAATCCTCGACCGCTACAAGGTCGGCGTGCGCGTCATCGCGGTCCAGCTTCAGGACGTGCATCCGCCCAAGGAAGTCAGCGACGCCTTCAAGGACGTGGCCAGCGCCCGCGAGGACAAGAGCCGCATCATCAACGAAGCCGAGGCCTACCGCAACGAACTCATCCCCAAGGCGCGCGGTCTCGCCGCCGAGGTGGAGAACAAGGCGCAGGCCTATAAGGAAACCCGCATCCGCAATGCCGAGGGCGAAGCCACCCGCTTCCTCGCGCTCCTCAAGGAGTACGAGCAGGCCAGGGACGTCACGGAGCAGCGTTTGTATCTTGAAGCCATGGAAGACATTCTCAGCCGTCCCGGCATGGACAAGCTCATTCTCCCCAAGGACGCCGCCGACCGTGCGCTGCCGTTGCTGCCGCTCATGCAGTCCGCGCCGTCCGCCGCGAAGATCGTCCCGCAATCCTCTTCCGAGCCCCGGCATACGGAAGCAACCCTGAGCAGCCCGAGGGGGAACAACTGATGGAAAAGCGTTTTCCCTTTCTGATCGGACTCGTCATCGTGCTGGTGCTGATCGGTTCGCAATGCGTCTTCGTGGTCAACCAGACCGAAAAGGCGCTGGTCATTCAGCTCGGCGATCCCGTGGACAGGGTGTACGGCCCCGGCCTGCACTTCAAGATTCCGCTCATTCAAACCGTGGTCCGTTTCGACGCCCGCGTATTAGATTATGAAGCCAGGGCCGCAGAGGCCTTGACCAGCGACAAAAAGACCATAGTTCTCGATAACTACGCTCGATGGCGGATCATCGATCCCTTGCAGTTCTACAGATCGGTGCGCACGATTCCGGGGGCTCAGGCCCGTCTTGACGACGTCGTCTATTCTCAGTTGCGCGCCCAGGTTGGTCGGCACAGCCTGACCGAGGTCGTCTCGAGCAAACGCAGCGGCATCATGGCCGACGTGACCCGCCGCGCTTCCGACATCATGAAGGAATACGGTATTGAAGTGGTCGACGTGCGCATCAAGCGCACCGACCTGCCCGCCGAGAACCAGCGGGCCATTTTCGGAAGAATGCGGGCCGAGCGCGAGCGTCAGGCCAAGCAGTACCGGTCCGAAGGTGTCGAAGAAGCGACCAAACTCCGTTCCGATGCAGACAGGGAACGGGCCGTCATATTGGCAGAGGCAAATCGCCGTTCATCCGTCATTCGCGGTGAGGGCGACGCTACGGCAGCACGGGTCTTTGCGGAAGCTTTTTCCCGCGATCCGAACTTTTACAAGTTTCAGCGCGGGCTTGAAGCGCTCAAGAAGAGCTTCGAGCAAAATACCCGCATCGTGATTACCAATGATGATCCTTTCCTCGCCCCCATCAGATAACCCCGGGGGTATGGAGTTACTTCAATGACGTTTTTTCAGGAAGTGTATGACCGCATCCGTTGTGCGACGAATGCCAGAACCCAGACGGAACTGGCGGCCGTGCTTGAAATCCGGCAGTCGAGCATTTCGGACGCGAAACGTCGGAATTCGATTCCTTCCGACTGGTATATGAAGCTGTTCGAGAAGTTCGGGCTCAACCCGGACTGGATCAAGAGCGGCACGGGCCCCATGTTTCTCAAGATCGATCAGGTGTACACGCCGGTCGAAGGGCCGCCGGAAGGGTTCCATGAGGAACCCGCCCACTACGCGGACCCCAACGCCATCAGCAGCCTGGTCAAGGTGTACTCCACCGAGTGCGCCTATGAAGAGGGGCAGCCCGCTCCCGAGTTGCAGACTTCCGGCAAGATCGCCTTGCCGCAGGCCTACGTCAACGCGCAGACGCTGGTGTTCCGCATCGAGTCGGACTCCTTCGCCCCGCTGATCCGCCGGGGAGCCCATGTCGGGGTGGACACGTCGCGCACGCATCCCATTTCCGGCGAAATCTACGCCGTATTCATGCCGCACGAGGGCGTGGCGCTCAAGCGCCTGTTTCTCGACGGCGATCAGGACCGGTTCATCCTCCGGACGGAGCAGCCCGCCCACCCCGGCGTGGCCCTGCTTCCGCAGGATTGCCCGGAGCGTATCCTCGGCAGGGTGTCGTGGGTATTGCAGAACGTATAGGACAAAAAGAAAACCGGGGGAGGACGCTTTCGGCAAAAGGCGTCCTTCCCCGCCCCACCCGCAAGACGTTGACCGCATCGAATCCCCGTTCGCCGCTTGTTCCGCAGTCGGAAAAGGCACCCGGGAATACGGAGGACGGGGATTCGGCCGGGGGAAACGCGGATGGGTGCGGGCCGCACCGGCAGATTTGAGGAAGGGGGCTTTCTTCAGAAAGCCCCCTTCCCCGATCTTCAACGACAGGAGACGAGTTTTTGAATACCTCAGTGATGCGGCGCGGCCTGTGCGCCGTTTTGCTTTTGTTGGCCTTGGCGGCTTCGGGATGCGGGCAGAACCGGATCGTGTACGCCCAGCCGGACGCGGGGCAGCCGACGCGGCAGGCTCCCCGGTTTCCGTCCTATCAGGGCGGCTACACCACCGGGACGATCCCGGCGCAGTGGGTGCCGCTGTACCAGCGTCTGCGCTCGGACGGGCTGGACGGGCCGGACTTGCCGGTGCTGTTCGCCTCGATGGGCATGCCGTCGCAGGACCCGATGGGTCGCAAGATCAAGGAACTGTACACCCGCGCCTTCGCCCCGAAGCCGACAAGGCCCGTGAAGCCGACGAAACCGGGCAAGCCGAAGCCGCTGGTGTACCCCGGCGTGATCACGCCGGAAAACGTGGAAAAATGCCGGGCGTTCCTTGAGGCCAACAAGGCCGCGTTCGACTACGCCGAGCGCACGTTCGGCGTGCCCCGCCAGATCGCCGTTTCGCTCCTGTTCGTGGAAACCCGTCTGGGGACGTTTCTGGGCAAGGAAAAGGCGTTTTACACGCTGGCGAGCATGGCCTCCTCACGCCGTCCCGAAGCCATTTCCGGCTACGTGGCGCAGCTCCCCGGCGCCACGGCCCCGGACCGGCTCGGGTGGATTCAGACCCGCATGGAGCAGCGTTCGGACTGGGCCTACAAGGAACTCGTCGCCCTGCTGAAAAACCTCCGTTCGTCCGGGGAGGACCCGCTGGTCATGCCGGGGTCGATCTACGGGGCCATCGGGCTGTGCCAGTTCATGCCCACCAACATCGGCCATTACGGGGCCGACGGCAACGGGGACGGCGTGGTCAACCTGTTCACCGTGCCCGACGCCGTGTCGAGCCTGTCCAATTATCTCGCGAAGCACGGCTGGAACAAGGCCGCCACCCGCGCCCAGAAGCAGAAGGTGATCAAGAGCTACAACCGCATCGACATCTACGCCAATACGATTCTCGGCCTTGCGGAGGCTCAGGGCTACAGGGCGGAATGACGTTCTCCCCCGCCCGGACGGGGACGTTTTTTGTCTCTTCACGAAACCGTGCGTATCCGTTCGCCGGAACGTCACGGAAGCGGCGTATCGGTTGGCCTGTCTCTGACGACAGGCCAACTTTTTTAGGGAGAGTACAATGAGGTATCGCGTTTCCGGCAGGCTGGTGAACAAGGGCATCCTGAGCGTTGCGGTCGCCCTGTTTCTGCTGCTGAGTCTGCTTGCGCCCGCACGGGCCGAATGGGTTCAACTGGTGTACACGTCCGACCAGCATTACGGGATCACCCGCAAGGCGTTCCGGGGGCTGGACAAGGTTTCCTCGCGTGAGGTCAATGCGGCGATGGTGCAGGCCATCAACGCGCTGCCGGGGAGCACGCTTCCCGAGGACGGCGGCGTCCGGGCCGGTCAGCCCGTGCTGTGGGCCGACGCGGTGATTTCCACCGGGGACATCGCCAACCGCATGGAAGGCACCGACGAGCGCCTGATTCCCTCGGCCACGGAGTGCTGGAGTCTGTTCGAGAAGCAGTACGTCAACGGCGTTTCGATCACAAACCGTGCGGGAGAGAAGGCCGACGTGCTGGCCGTCCCCGGCAACCATGACGTGACCAACGCCGTGGGCTTCTACAAGGCGATGACTCCGGCGCAGGACAACGGTTCGCTGCTCGCCATGTACAACCGTGCGAACAAGGCCTCGCTGACGCCCGAAACGTTCGACGTGAAGCGGGACAAGGTCTTTCTGAACCGCGAATACGGCGGCGTGCGCCTGCTTTTCGTGCAGATGTGGCCCGACGGCGCGGCCCGGACATGGCTCGAAGGCCAGTTGTCCGAGGTACCTTCCGGGGAGCCGGTGCTGCTGTTCACCCACGACCAGCCGGACATTGAGGCCAAGCACCTCCTCAATCCCAACGGCTCCGGGGACATCAACGCGAAGGACGGGTTCGAGAATCTGGTTTCCGACGTGTCCAGCGTCGCCTCGTCCAAGGAAATCCCCGTCAGGGAACACCGCGAACTGGCGGCGTTCCTCAAGAAACACCCCGCCATCGTCGCGTATTTCCACGGCAACGAGAACTACAACGAATTCTACACATGGGGCGGACCGGACAACGACATCGCCGTGCCCGTGTTCCGGGTGGACTCCCCCATGAAGGGCAACGAGTCCGGCAAGGACGAAACGCGCCTCTCGTTCCAGTTGGTAAGCCTTGATACCGAGGCCCGGAAGATGACCGTGCGCGAAGTGCTCTGGAACGCCGATCCCAAGCGCCCCGCGATCGCATGGGGCGAAAGCCGGACCATCGGCTTTTAACGGACGGGCAGGAACGGAAGGAGCTCTTTCACCGGAACGAACGTTCCTGAAAACAGGCCGCCTGAACAACGTTTGGGCGGCCTGTGTCGTCGGTTGTACGGAAAGGCGTACGTCAGGGATTCGATAAGGACGAAAGTTTTGGGAGGGATGGGGGTGGAGTTTGGGGAAGGGGACCTTTCTGGAGAAAGGTTCCCCTTCCCTTCCAACTTTAAATATCCTTCAAAATCAGCTTCCAGACGTGCGGTACGTCGTCGTTGTTGGTGAGGGCGTGCTGCGAGGCCCACGGCTTGCAGGCGGCACGGACGGAGCCCCACCAGCCGGGAACGTCGTCCCAGACTTCGGCGGCCTTGGCGGCGGCGGATTCCGGGGTGTCGTGCAGGATGCCCGCCTCGCGGAGCTTGTCGAGCAGCGGCAGGGCCTCGGGCGTGAAGCTCGCGGTTTCGGGATTCCAGTAGAGCAGGAAGGGAATGTCCGCCGCAAGGGCCTGCGCCAGCGTGGTCCCGGCGTGATCGAGCACCAGCAGGCGGCACCCGAGCATGTGCGGTTCGAGCGGCCCGGCGCAGCGGATGATGTCGGGGAACCGGCGCAGCATCCACGGCGCATCCTCAAGCGACGAGGGCACGTCGAAATAGGGCCGGTACTGGGCCTGCGTGCGGATCGCGTCGGGCAGGGCGGCCATGAAGCGGGCCTTGTCCTCGCGGTAGGCGAACTGCTGGCGTCCCCGCAACATGGATTTGAGCGTGTAGGGCAGCAGGGCCATTTCCGTACCCACGAACAGCAGCGTGGGCGAGGATTCGCGGTGCCTGCCGCGCAGGGCGGCGAGCTGCGGATGCGGCAGCGGCAGGAAGTTGCCGGGCATCGCGCCGTGGCGTTTCCAGCCCCATGTGATGAAGCGGTGCTGGCAATACTCCACAAGGGGATAGGCCACGGACGTTTTGACGTAGCCGTATTCCCCGCCGTGCTGGATGAAGATCATCCGGCAGCCGCGCCCCCGGTGCAGGGCCATTTCGATACGGTAGGCGTCGTCCTCGCAGGCCGCGACGCTGACCACGCGGGAACGGATGCGCGCCCGCTCGTGCCCGAGGGAAAGGGGAATGGACGCCTTGCACAGGGATTCGGGCAGCAGGGATGCGGCGAAGTCGAAGGCCTCGTCCTCGGTAAAGCCGAGGGGCAGGGGCGGCGCGGACGGTTCCCCGAGCAGCCGGAGAGGGATCGTGTCGTCGCGGCGGTCCCGGTTGAGCATGAGCACGAGGGACAGGTCGAGCGACTGTTTGAGGCCGAATCCCTTGATGCGCGGAAAGGGCAGACTGAACACGACGCTGCGGGCCAGACGCCGCAAGGCGCCTTCCGGTTTGCGGGGGGAGGCGTCGCGCCGTACGGGAGGCAGCTCCTCGGCGGTCCATCCGGCGGGCCAGCGCCGTCTGAGCAGGCGGGAGAACAGCCAGTGGTTCCATTGCGGATTCAGGATGCCGCCCATGATGAAGTCCTGCGTGTCCGCGAACGTGAACGTCGAGGCTTCCGGCAGGAGGGGGACGGTGAGCGTTCTGCCGCCGAAGGCGTCCAGAATCCCGGCGGCGCGGTGCAGGCGGTCGATCAGGGTCTCCGAGATGCGCACGAGCCACGGGGCCAGCACGAAATCCCAATAGCGGTCGTCGTGCTGCGTGCCGTAACGCTCGTTCAGGGCGTCCCGGAGGCGCGGGGCGAGCTGCGTGACGAGCTGGCGGGCCTGCCGGGCGGCGGTTTCCAGCCGATCGGGATCGGCCAGCGGTTCCGAAGGCATGTCGAATCCGGCCTCTTCGGCGGAGGCGGGAGCCGTGCACCACGGCCCGGCCAGCACGAAGTCGGCCGGGGTCGCGTTTTCCGGGGCTGTACCAAGAATCAGCGTCGTGATGGGTGAGGTGGTCACAGGGGTGCCTCTTTCCGCGCCGCGGGCGTTACAGGGACGTGGGCGCTTCTGGTTTTTCCTTGTTGTACTGCTTCATCTGATCCCGGAAGAGATCGATGGCGTCGTCGAAAAGCTGGGGGAGCTGGTTGTTGAGGGTGTCCTCAAGTTTCGCGCCCAAATCCTTGCCGCCGGCCTTGGCCTTGTCCATGGTTTCGGTCAGGCTTTCCTGAAAGCTCGGCGTGCGCGCGGCCTTGTAGAACGCGGGAGCCACGTTTCCGGCGGCCTTTTCGATTTCCTTGCATTCGCCCACGGTGATCTTGCCGTCCTTCATGGCTTCGTCGATGAGGGGCAGCAGTTTCGAGCGGAACATCACCGGGTCGATGTCCCGCAGGCCGAGCAGGGCGGAATACTGCAACGGGGTGATCTCGTCCGTGTCCTTGGGACCGTCCGATCCGAACCACGACGCGTTCGCGTACGCGGGACTCAGCAGCATCGCGCAGGCGACGGCCATCAGCATCTTTTTCATGACATTTCCTTGTGAAGAAAGGTTGCGGAACGCCGGGAGAGGAAAGAACCCTCCTTTCCCGGACCTGCCGATACGGCCTTCCTCCCGTTGCGGGGCGTCTGGCCGGAAGGGCGGGCCGTTCTTATGGAAATGGAGCACAACGGACGGATGCTCAATGATAGTCTTTGCGGACGGTTCCGGGCGATGACGACGGAAGAGCGCCGCGCGCGTTTCCCCGGCCTCCTCACGCGCGTCCGGGAAAGGCGGGGTCCGGCGGGTGCGGGGAAGGGAAAGCCCCTCCCCCGGCGTCCGTCGCTATTCCAGATGGGACCACTGGAGGACGGTGTCCTCCTCAATGTCGGCGCGGGCGACCATGCCGAGCACGTCGTAGTAGTTGCGGGGGCTGATGCCTCCGGCGGGGCGCTTCCACGTAAGATCGTCCTTGTCGATGACCTTTCCGGCGGGAATGTCGCGGTTGGCGACGAGGGAGCGGCGCGCGTTCCGGCGGGCGGGGTCCTCGGAGGCCAGCGCCTCGATCTTCATTTCCCCGATCATGGACAGGGTCCGTTCGAAGTTCTTGCGGAACAACTGGAGGTCCTTGTACTCCATCGCGTGGTAATGGTCGTTGCCGGGCAGGGTCTTGTCGTGGCTGAAATGCTTTTCAAGAATCCGCGCGCCGAGCAGGGTGGCGACTTCAAGCACCTTCATATCGTTGGGCAGGGTGTGATCGGAATAGCCGATCACGTGCTGCGGGAAGTGGCGGACGAGCGCCGGGATCATGCCGAGCGCGGCGTTTTCGTCCATCGTGGGGTAGTTCAGCACGCAGTGCAGCAGGGCCAGCGGGTTGCCCTTGGCTTCGATCCAGCTCACGGCCTCGGCGATTTCGGCAAGGCCGGACGCGCCGGTGGACAGGATGATCGGCTTGTTGAAATCGCACATGAATTCGATGAAGGGCCGGTTCGTGATGTCCGAGGAGGAAATCTTGAAGACGTCCATCATGTCGTTGAGGAAGCGGGCGGATTCCACGTCGAACGGCGTGGACATGAAGGCGATCCCGGCCTGATCGCAGTGCTTTTTCAGGGATTCGAACTCGCCCTTCCAGAAGGAATCGTGCTTTTTGAACAGTTCGTACTGGCTCGGGGTGGGTTCCTTGGTGGTGTCCCAGTAGGCCGGGGAGTGCTTGGAGGCGAGGGTGCCCGCCTTGTAGGTCTGGAACTTGATGGCGTCCGCGCCGCCGAGGGCGGCTTCGTCGATGAGGCGGCGGGCGATGTCCATGCTGCCTTCGTGGTTCACTCCGGCTTCGGCGATGACGTAGGGACGCTCGAAGCGGGTGGCCGGAACGGGATGGCTGGCGATGAGTTCAACGAGATTCATAAACGCTCCATGAGACGGTGCGAAAGGTTGCGGAAGGGGTTCCCTGCCTTGTACCCTTGCCGTGAACGCCGGTCAAATGGCCGGTGCGGTTCCGCCCCTCCGGCAGGGACAAACGCACCGCCCAGGGTACGGACGTTTTCCTTCTTTTGTTCCGTTCCCGCCGTCAGGGGCAACTGGTCTGGATCATCCGCTTCCTGACGGGAACCCCGTCGTCCGGGAAACGGCCCCGGCTCGTCGGCGGCCCGGAACACCTCGGCCCGGAGCGGCCGCTTCGGCAGGGCGAACGGGCTTGCCTCGGCTTGCGCCATACGATAGCTTTGAGGCGTTTCGCAGTGATCACGCACGCCTTTCGGGATGCCTCCGGCGTTTCCGGGGCGCATTCGTTTCCGGTGCGGTCCCGCACGCGGATGGAACCATACCTTTGGGGGAAATCATGAACGGTTGTCTGAAACGGCCTGCGCGGGCAGGCGCTCTGATCGCATTGGCGGGTCTTCTGCTGCTCGCCGGGTGCGGCCGTACCGTTTTCGTTACCGGCGGAGGAAGCCCGTCCCAGTCCGGCCATGCCGTGAGCGGGCGGCCGCTCCCGAGTCAGGCCGACGCCGCGTGGCAGGCGGGCAACTACGCCGAAGCCGAGCGCCTGTATAACGTCGTCGCCCGCGATGCGGCGCTGCCCGTCACGCAGCGCGCTCTGGCGTGGGAACGGGTGGCGCGCGCCGCGCTGGCCAGCGGCAACGTGCAGGGCGCGCAGAACGCCCTGAAATTCTGGAAGGACCTTGCGCCCGGCGCGGAAGCTACCCCCGCGTGGCGGGAAATCCAGAGCCGGATGGGAGCGTCCGGGACGTCGCAGCCGTCGCTCAGCTCCGGGTGCGTGGCGCTGGCCCTGCCCCTGAGCGGCGCATACGGACCTTTCGGCAACAAGATCGCCTCCGGCGCGACGGCGGCGCAGAGCGAGCTTTCCCGTTCCGGGATTTCGATGGACGTCCGGCTGGTGGACACGGAGGCTTCCGACTGGCTGGACAAGCTGTCCCAGATGCCGCCGCAGTGCGTGATGGTGGGCGGGCCGCTGCGCGCGGATCGCTATACCGCGCTCAAGGCGCGCAATCTTCAGGCCTCCCGCGCCTTCTTCGCCTTCCTGTCCAGCCTTGAGGGGAACGACGAAGGCACGGTGGCGTGGCGTTTCTTCTCCAGCCCGCAGGACCAGATCGACGCGGTGCTCGGTTTCACCCGCAAGCTCGGCATTTCCAGCTACGGCGTGCTCGCGCCGTCGGACAACTACGGGCGGCGCATGGCCGACATGTTCCTGAAGTCCGTACGCGCCGGGGGCACGGCGGCCAAGATCACGACCTATCAGGCCGGGGACACCTCGGGCTGGAGCGACGTGATGCGCGAGTTCGTGGGCGGCACCATGCGCGGCAAGACGCCGGTCCCGACCTCCACGTTTCAGGCGGCCTTCATCCCGGACAGCTGGAAGAATCTTGAACTGCTGGTGCCGTTCCTGTTCTATCAGGGTGAGGATCGCCTCGTGCTGATGGGCACTTCCCTCTGGGAGCAGGGGCTTTCCAACCGTTCGAGCGTCAACGTGGCGAATCTCGATCTGGCGATTTTCCCCGGCGCGTGGAACCCCACCTCGTCCTCTCCGGCGGCGGGCGCGCTCGTCCGGGCGATGGCCGAGGCGGGCAAGGGCGTTCCCGATTTCTGGGAAGGGATTGGGTACGACTTCGTCCGCATGGCCTCGGTGATGAATCTGCAAGCGCAGTGGACGCCCGCGCAGGTGAACGGCCGTCTGGCCTCCGCCCAGAATATGGAGTGGAGCATGGCCCCCATCCGCTGGTCCAACGGCAAGGCGTCGCAGGCGCTCTTCGTGTTCCAGCCGGTGCAGTCCGGGTTCGAGCTCGCCGATCCCGCGGCCTTCAAGGCTCGTTACGACGAAATCCTCGCCCGCCACGCCAAGCGCGTGGGAAGGTAGAGGAAAAAGACGACGCCTCCGGCGGCTGGGGGGAATGATTCCCCCCAGACCCCCTCGAAACGACAAGAAAGGGTTCCGCATCCGGCTTTCACCGGACACGGAACCCTTTCTTGTCGTCCCAAGGCCGTCAGCCGTGCCCCGTTGCGGATTCGGGAGACGCCGAGGTTCTTTTCACGGGAAGCGTGCAAAGACGTGGGGAAGGGCTTTTTGACGGTCAATGGGGAAGAAGGGAAATCCGTGGAGAGAGGAAAAGGGTACTTGCGGATCGGCTCTTCCGGCGGCGCAGCGGGAAAATCTGCGGCGACGTGGAAAAGCTCTGTGCTCATGGCGCGGCACTCGGAGGGGGCCGGGAAATCGGCGGAGACATGAAAAGGGCCGCCGGGAAACCTGCGACAAGGTTCGGGCGGCGCGTCGCCCCGCACAAGAACCGTCCCGTTTGTGAAAGTCTTTGAAAGGAGAGGGGAGGGGTTTGGGGAGGGGGAGAGGGGACCTTTCTCCAGAAAGGTCCCCTCTCCCCCTCCCCAATCTTCTCTCCCCAATCTTCCTACTTTCCTTCTTCCCTCAACTCACAGGCCGAGTAAAAAACCTGCCCGTCGGTGAGCTGGGTGACGGCCTTGCCGTCTGCGACGAGCATTTCGAGGTGCTTGAGGGCCTCGGTGACGTGGATGTTCAGACCGGCGGCGACTCCGGCGGCGGTACAGGGGCGGCGCTCGATCAGGGCGAGGATGTCCTCCTCCCTGATCTGCGTGCGGAAGGCCGTGTGCGCCATGTCGTCCAGATGCTCCGCGATGATCTCCACGTTGGGCAGGGCGAAACGTTCCCGGATTTCCAGCAGGCGGGAGGCCGATACGGGCAGCGCCCACGATTCCGCCGGAGGACGGCAGACGCTGTTGATCTGCACCTTGTCCGGGCGGATGCGCTCCGCGATGCGCGCAATGGCGTCCACCGAGGCGTCGTCGTCGCTGACGCCGCCGAGGAGCATCACCTCAAGCCAGAGCCGGCCCGGGAACTCGTCCCGGAAGGCGACCAGCCCCTCGACGATGCGGTCGAAGGAGAGAGAGGGCTCCGGGCGGTTCACCTTGTCGAGCAGGGCCGCGTCCCCGCCGTCCAGCGAGGGGATCACCACGTCGGCGGCCCGGAGATCGGCCCGGACTTCGGGCTTCCAGAGCAGGGAACCGTTGGTGAAGACCACCACCGGCACGTCCGTCATGGCCTTGATGCCCCGGATGATCTCCCCGAGCCCCGAGTGCAGGGTCGGCTCGCCCGAACCCGCGAAACTGATGTACTCGGGCCGGTCGTTCTCCGCCAGCTTGCGCCGCAGCTCGTCGAGAATCTCCGCCGTGGGCACGTATTCCCGGCGCTCCACGGTGTGGTTGGTCGTCCGCCCGAGCTGGCAGTACACGCAGTCGAAGGAACAGGACTTGAAGGTCAGGGCGTCCACGCCGAGGGAACGGCCCAGACGCCGGGACGGCACCGGACCGTATACATGTTTGTAAACTGTGCTCATGGTCTCTTCCTTGGTTTCGCGGCGACGGGGCCGCATCGGGAACCTAGCGTTCCTCGGGATCGAAGGGGGCGCGGACCGCCTCAAGAGCCTGTTCGCTCACGGAGGCGTGCGATCCGATGACCTTCCACGCCTCCTCGTAGCTCCCGCCGAAGGGGTTTTGCCCGTTCCGGCCCTCGCGGGTCAGCATGAAGCCTTCCAGAAACGCGGCCTTGAGCTCGGGCGTCTCCGCCAGCTTCCGTTCGAGGGGCTGGATATGCTTTTCATAGACGTATCTGGCGATCTCCGCGTCGCTGTGGCCCCATGAGCGGCCTTCCTCGATGGCGGAGGTGATGGAGTAGATGGTTTCGTTCATGGCGTATCGTGTGTGGTTTCGCCTGCGGCGGCGGGTTGGGCGGAGAACCGGCGGCAGCGGGGGCAGGCGCAGGGCAGTTCCCGCGCGTCGCATACCTTATAGTCTCCGCCTTCGATGATCAGACGTCTGCTGTTGACGAGGCAGTCCGCCAGCTTGCGGCGCGCGTTGCGGTACATGGCCTGCGCCGTGCTCCGCGCGACGTGCATGCGTTCCGCGCACGTCTCCTGATTCAGCCCCTCAAGGTCGATGAGCCGGATGGTTTCGTATTCCTCGACCGACATGACGATGGAACCGTCCTCCGTCCCCCCGAGGCTCAGGGGGCCGAACAGCGTGTTTCGGGGCAGGCAACAGACGCGTTTCCATTTTCTGGGCCTTGGCATGATCCCTCCCCTGTGTGGAGGTTCGGGATGCCGCGCCCGGAGCAGGGCACGTCTCCCGCAACTGTTTTCGGCATATGCCTTATTCCTTCGGCGAGCGTATGTCAAGAATATCACAAGGGAGGGAAGGCCGGGCGGGGAGAGGGCCTCCCCGGCGGCGGGGCGGCGCGCAACCGGGCATGGCAGCGGCAGCGGAGCGGACAGGACCTCCCCGACGGCGGGGCGGGAGACGCACGGCTCTGCGGCAACGTGCGGGATAACAATGGCCTCCCCGTACGGCGGGGGCGGTCGTACCCCGTCCCCATCCGTAGAGGACCTCGCCGTGCGGAGGGCGGGAGGCGACGGCGCGCGTCCGGCGTGCGGGAGCGGTCGCTCACGCCGCGATCCTGCGCGCCGGGCCGACTCCGTACGGCTTCCGTTCTTTCGGCGGAGCCTCGTCGCCGTCGGGATGCGGACGGCGGATCGAAACGGCCTCCTTCCCGGTTTGCGCGGGAGGGAGGCCGTTTTTTGGGGGGGAGGAGGAACGATCAGGCGAAGGCCCGCGCCGCCTGAAGGGCGGTCAGAGCGATGAGCTTGCAGCGGGGGACGAGGGTGGAGGGAATCATGAATTCGTCCACGGAGTGGATGTTGTCGCCTTCCGGGCCCATGCAGCAGATGGTGGGGATGCCGAGTTCGCTGGAGCAGAAGCCGGATTCGGCGGCGCTTTCGTAGTGCTGCCCGGTGATGTCCATGCCGAGGGCGCGGCCTCCTTCGCGCACGAGCTCGAACAGCCGGTCGCCTTCGGGCGTGCGTTCCAGCGGGTAGAGGCGCAGGCCGCCGCTGACCGTCGCCGTGGTGCCGGGGACGAAGGTGCGGGCCGCCGCGTCCCGGATGCCCGCGACCACGCGCTTGCCGTCCTCAAGGGAGCGGTAGGTCAGGTGGATGCGGGATTCGGCCCACGGGGCCACGGAGTTCGCGGAGGTGCCGCCGGACACGAGGCCGGTGTTGACGGTCAGGCCGCGGGAAAGGTCCAGAAAATCGTTGATGGCGAGGGTCTTGTGGGCGAGTTCGAGGATGGCGGAGGCGCCGTCCGCGTAGCAGCGTCCGGCATGGGCGGCCTTGCCCGCGATCTTGAGGTGCATGTGCCCGGAGCCCTTGCGGGAGACGGTGACGACCTGCCCGACCCCGCCGGGTTCGGCGCAGATGACCGCCCGCGCGCCCGGAAGCTGCGCCGCGAGCGCCTTGGAGGAGGTGGGGGAGCCGAGTTCCTCGTCGGCGGAGAACATCAGGGTCATGGGGCAGTCGAAGCCCATGCGCCTGAGCGCGCGGGCGGCGAAGAGATTGGCGACGAGCCCGGCCTTCATGTCCGCGACGCCCGGCCCGGTGACGCGGTCGGCGGCGCGGTCGAGGCGGAAGGGGCGGGAGGCCGCCGTGCCCGTGGGGAAGACCGTGTCCATGTGCCCGATGAAGCCGATGCCCGGTCCGTGGGCGGCGTCGTGGGTGCGGGCCATGAAGACGTCGCCGAGATCGGCCTGCCACGGTTCGTCCTCGGGGATCGCCGGTTTGGGCAGCCGGAAGGTGGCGAAGCCCTCTTGGGCCAGCCAGCCGGTGAGCGTTTCGCCGACGCGGTTTACGCCCGCCGCGTCGGCGGTGGGGGAGTCGATGCCCACCAGCGTTTCCAGCAGGGCCAGCATGTCGGCTTCCTGCCCGTCCAGCAGCGTGTCCAGTTCGCGTTTCCATTCCGTCAGCGGCATGGGAGATGCTCCTTGCAACCGGCGCGGGGCCGGTGAATGGGAGGGGAAAGCCTCCCGGTGAGGCCCGGCGGCCCCTGCGGAACGGGCCTGCAGGGGCCGGTGGCCGAGTTTGAGGCGTCGGCGGGCGGCCTGCGCCCGGAGGCGGTCAGCGCAGGGCCTTGAGGTAGACGTCGGTGACGGCGTTCATGCGTTCGAGGCGGGCGCGGTCTTCCTGCCGCACCATGCCGATGCCGTCGAAGAAGGCGGCGATGTCGGCGAGCCATGTGCGGAGCTGTCCCTTCCCGTCCGCGTCGTCGAACAGGGCGAGCTGTTCGTCGAGGGTGAACACGGGATGGTTGCGGAGGTCCTGCACGGCGAGCTCGGGGGTGAGCCTGCGGCCCGTCCAGCTTTCGTAGAAGCGGATGTAGTCCGGGGCGAGGGCTTCGGGCGGGGTTTCGCGCAGGGCGGCGACGGCGCGCAGGTACACCTTGAGGAAGGCCTCGATCCGGTCGGGGTGTTTCACGGCGTAGTCATGGTTGGCGACGATGAGCACGGGCTGGGAGACGCCGCAGTCGCGGGACAGGGCGGCGGGCTTGAAGCCCTTGGCGTCGGCGTCGTAGGTGAGCGGGGCCCACAGGGCCGCGGCGTCGCCGAGGCCCCCGGCGAACGCGCCGAGCGCCTGCGTGGCGGTCATGTCCTTGAGGCGGACGTCCTGTTCGGTGAGGCCGAGGGCCTTGAGCCACATGGCGGTCATGTAGTGCGCGGAGGTCCCCTTGGGGCAGAGGATTTCCCTGCCCCTGACGCTTTCCCTGTCGCCGCGCACGGCGGGATAGGCCGGGTTGGCCCCCTCCGCGGCGAGGATCGGGCTGTCGGCGCGCACGTACAGGGCGTTGGCGGCGGACTCGTCGTTGGCGACGGCGATGATGTCGATGCGGTCGCTCAGGGCGGCGGTCAGGGCGGGGACGGCCCCGCATCCGGCCACGGCCCAGTCGTAGGCGAGGACGCCCTCGACGATGGTCTTTCCCGAGTCGAAGCGGAGCATGGAGAGGTCCAGCCCGGCTTCCTTGTCCCAGCCCTTTTCTTTGGCGTACCAGACGGCGAAGGTTTCGTGCTCGCCGAGCCATGCGGTCTTCATGGGGACGGGTTCCGCCCCGGCGGCGGAGGCGCAGAGCAGGGCCGCCATGCAGACGCCTGCGAGAGTTCTTGTGAATCCCATAGCTTCTCCGGGGTGCGTGGCCCCCGTGCGGGGGCCGCCGCGTTTAGTTGAACTTGTTTTCCTTCATGATGTCGCCGATGGTCTTCCACATGTCGTTGACGGCGGTCTGGAACTGGTCGGCGGGCAGGTAGTCGGTGGTCAGCCCGGCCTTGGCGAACTTGGCCTGCACGTCGGGATCGGCGAGGGCTTCCTTGAGCAGGTTCTGCATGGTTTCGATGCGGTCGTTGGGCACGCGCTTGGGGGCGACGAGGCCGTGGGAGGAGGCGAAGGTGTATTCGTCGCCGATCTGTTCCGCGAAGGTGGGCACGTCGGGGAAGTCGGGCAGACGCTGCGGGCTGGACACGCCGATCATGGTGAAGTCGCCGGAGTCCACATAGGGCTTCTGGTTGGTGGTCACGCCGAAGGCGCTGGTGATGTGGCGGCCGAGCAGGGCGGTGGAGACTTCATGTCCGCTGGTGTAGCCGACGTGGGGCAGGTTCACGTCCGGGAAGGCGTTGAGCAGCCGGGCCATGAACAGGCGCTGCGTGGAGAGCGCGCCGTGGGTGGCGAAGTTGACCTTGCCGGGATTGGCCTTGGCGGCTTCCATGAGGCCCTTGATGTCCTTGATGCCGGAGTCGCTGTTGACGGCGAGGCTCAGCCACATGACGGTGACCTGCGCCACGGCGCGGAAGTCCTTCAGGGAGTAGCCGGTGTTCTTGATCTGCGGGGTGGTGGAGAAGGTGGCGATGGCCGGGAAGCCGAAGGTGTAGCCGTCCGGGCGGGCCTTGGCCACGTCGAGCATGGCCGGAGCGCCCGCGCCGCCGCCCTTGCACACGATGTTCAGGGTGATGTTGTGCTTGGTCTGGAAATATTCGGCGAGGATGCGCGCGGCGATGTCCACCGCGCCGCCGGGGCCGAACGGGATGATGATGGTGACCGGACGGTCGGGGTAGGCGGCGGAGGCGTTGGGCGTGCCGGAGAACAGCAGGGCGCAGGCGAGCAGGGCGCAGGTCAGAATCTTCTTCATGGCGGTTTCCTTGAAGCGTAAGGGGTTGACGGTTGACCCGGATGGCCGGGAAAACGGACCGGTCTTTCGGCGCGGAACGGCGGAGGCCGGGGCTTCTTCCGAAGGGGCGCTTCGGCGGACGGGCCTGTGGCAGGGGCCTCCGCGGTCCTCCTAGAGTTCCACCCTCGGGGCGGGGCTGAAGGTTTCGGCGGCCTGAAGCGCGGCGAGGGCCGCGAGCTTGCAGCGCGGGACGAAGGTGGAGGGGACCATGTATTCGTCGGCGGAGTGCAGGTTGGAGCCTTCGGGGCCCATGCTGCACACGGACGGGACGCCGAGCACGCTGGAGGTGTAGCCGGATTCCGCGGTGCCCTTGGAGCGTTCGGAGCGGACCGGGTAGCCGATGAGGTCGCCCGCGCGCCTGATGAGCTCGTAGAAGCGCAGCACGTCGGCGGTGGGGACCAGCGGGGGCAGGCGCACACCGCCGCTCAGGTGCGACGAGGTGCCGGGGATGACGGCCTTCGCGGCTTCGGCGCGCAGGGCCTCCGCGAGCCTGCGCCCGGTTTCCAGCGTCTTGAAGGTGATGTGGATGCGGGCCGAGGCCCACGGGGCCACGGAGTTCGCGGAGGTGCCGCCGCTGACGAGGCCGGTGTTGACCGTGGTTTCGTTGGGCAGGTCGACGTAGCGGTCGAAGGCGAGCACCTTGTGGGCGAGTTCGAGGATGGCGGACGCGCCGTCCTCGTAGCAGCGGCCCGCGTGGGCGGCCTTGCCCCTGATTTCGAGGAGCATGTGCCCCGAGCCCTTGCGTTCGAGGGTCACGCCGCCGTCGGCGTAGCCGGGTTCGGAACAGATGGCCGCGACGGCCCCGTTGAGCTGTTCGCCGAGGACGGGCGTGGTGGAGGGGGAGCCCAGCTCCTCGTCCGGCGAGAAGGTCAGGGTCATGGGCACGCGGATCAGGCCGAGTTCCTTGAGGGCGCGGGCCACGAACATGTTCTGGACGAGCCCGGCCTTCATGTCGGTGACGCCGGGTCCGGTGGCGCGGTCGGCGGCGCGGTCGAGGCGGAAGGGTCGGGCCGCCGCGGTCCCGGCGGGGAACACGGTGTCCATGTGCGCGAGGAAGACGATGCCGGGTCCGGCTTCGGCGGGATGGGTGCGGGCCGTGAACACGTTGCCGAGCGCGGCCATCCACGGTTCGTCGGCGGGGACGGGCGCCTTGGCGATCTTCGCCGTATGGAATCCGGCGTTCCGCATCCACTCGGCTATCGCTTCGCCGACGCGGTTCACGTCGTCGCCGTCGCTGGTGAAGGAATCCATGTTCACCAGCCGCTCCAGCAGGGCGAGCATTTCGGGTTCCTTGTCGGCGAACCAGCCGTCAATCCGTTCTTTCCACTGCGCGAGTTCCATTTTCGGGCTCCTTTGAGGTTACGCGGCGGCCTTGCGGCTGGCGCGGAAGTCGTCGAAGAAGGGCTTGAGCAGCACGAGCAGGCTGACGCCGAGGATGATGCAGGCCACCGGGCTCGTGTAGAAGATGCTGTAGTCGTTCTGGGAGATGCTCAGGGCGCGGCGGAAGTTGGCCTCCGCGATGGGTTCGAGGATCATGGCGAGCAGCAGGGGCGGCTGCGGGAAGTCGCACTTGATCATCAGGTAGCCGACCGTGCCGAAGATGGCGACGATGAGCAGGTCGAAGGTGGAGTTGTTCACCGCGTAGCCGCCGACCACGCACAGGGTGATCACGATGGGCATGAGGACCGCGCCGGGGATGGCGATGATCTTGCCCGCGCCGCGCACCGCGATGAGCCCGCAGACCAGCATCAGGGCGTTGGCGATGATGAAGGCGGCGAAGATGCCGTACACCGTCACCGGATGTTCCACGAACAGCAGGGGGCCGGGGGTGAGGCCCTGAATCATGAGCGCGCCGAGCATGATGGCGGTGATGATGTCGCCGGGCACGCCGAGGGTGAGCAGAGGAATGAGCGCCCCGCCGCAGACCGCGTTGTTGGAGGATTCGGTGGCGGCGATGCCTTCGAGGCAGCCCTTGCCGTACATTTCCGGGGTCTTGGAGAAACGCTTCGCTTCCGAGTAGGCGAGGAAGGAGGCCGCCGAGACGCCCGTGGCCGGGATGATCCCGATGAGCGTCCCGAAGACGGACGAGCGGACGAAGTTGACGGCGTTGGAGGTGAGGTCCCTGAGCGAGAGGCCGCGCTTGGATACGGTGCCTTCCTTGAGCGACACGCCCCGGACGACGTCTTCGATGGTCACGAGCACCTGCGACACCGCGAACAGGCCCACCAGCACGGGCACCAGCGACAGGCCGTTGAACAGGTTGGGGTTGTCGAAGGTGTTGCGCATGTCGCCGGTCACGGGGTCGATGCCGATGGTGGCGAGGAACAGGCCGACCAGCGCGGCGATGAGCCCCTTGACCACATGCCCGGACGAGAGCGAGGCGACCACGGTGAGGCCGAACACGGCGACCGCGAAATATTCCGGCGCGCCGAAGGTCATGGCGGCCTTGGCGAGCAGCGGGGCCACGGAGACGAGCGCCAGCGCGCTGAGCGTGCCGCCGATGAACGACGCCCACGTCGCCATGTCCAGCGCCCGCCGGGATTCGCCGCGTGCGGTCAGGGCCGGGCCTTCGAGCATGGTGGCGGCGGCGGAGACGGTGCCGGGCGTGCCGACGAGGATGGCGGTGATGCACCCGCCGTAGATGGCGCCCACATACATGCCGAGCAGGGCCGAGAACGCCTCCACCGGGGCCATGCCGAAGGTCAGCGGAATGAGCAGGGCCACGCCCATCGCGGCGGTCAGGCCGGGAAGCGCGCCGAAGATGATCCCGAGTACGACGCCCATGAGGTTGGCGAGCAGGGAACCCATCGAAATGGCGTTCATGATGCCGTCAAAAATATTCGCGAACATATCCCCTCCAAAAAGTTTGCAGCAATCCGGCCCACCCCGGGCCGGAGGATGTCCGGCAAGAGCCCCCGCTCTCCCGGCGTCCGTCGGGTCAGGGCAGCAGGACCTGGAAGAATCCGGCGAAGACGCCCACCAGCACGCCCGTGGTGATGCCCGCCACGGCCACGATTTCCACGATCTTGCGCCGTCCGAGCAGCGGCAGGGCGATGAGCAGGAACAGCGCCGTGCTGATGCTGAACGCGCCGTTGGCGGTGAAGGGCGGGTTGTCCATGTTGAGGAACAGGTCGCCGAGTTCGGTGAGGGTGATCAGGTAGAGGTAGAACAGCCCGATGAAGAGAAGTATCTTCTTGAAGACCTTGGCTTCGGGCCAGTAGGACTTCAACGGGGCCCTGCGGAATCCCTGCACGATCAGGATGAGGCTCAGGATGACCAGCGGCACGAGGATCATTTTGGGGAAGGCGCCGGGGCCGAGCTGTTCCATTCCGGCTTCGGGAAGGCCGCTCACGCTCCATGCTCCGATCCCGCACAGGCCGAGCAGGACGATTCCGCTGATGACGTCGGTAGGACTCTTCATGACACGTTCCTCTTTGATTGGGTTTCCGCCTACAGGGCGTTGACGAGCATCCGGACGCCGACCACGATGAGCAGGACGGCGAAGCACTTCTTGAGCTTGGGGACGGGCAGGGTCTGGGCCAGCCGCGCGCCGAGGGGCGCGGTGAACATGCTCACCGCCACGATGCCGAGAAGCGCGGGCAGGTAGAGGTAGCCGAGCGAGTAGGGCAGCAGCCGGGGATCGCTCCAGCCGTTGATCAGATAGCCGAGGCAGCCCGCGGCGGCGATGGGGAAGCCGATGGCGGCGGAGGTGCCGATGGCCTTGCGCATGTCCACGTTGTTCCAGAGCAGGAAGGGGACGGAGAGCGTGCCCCCGCCGATGCCCACGAGGCTCGACACCACGCCGATGACGCCGCCCGCCGCGCTCATGCCCGCCGTGCCGGGGAGGTGGCGGGAGGGCTTGGGCTTCCTGCCGCTGATCATCTGCGTGACCACGAAGGCGAGGAAGGCCACGAAGAACAGTTGGAGGAAGCGCGTGGGCAGGTGCGACGCCACGAACGACCCGCAGAACGTGCCCGCCACGATGCCGGGGGCGATGGACCGCACGACGCCCCAGTTGACGTTCTTGTTGCGGCTGTGGGCGAGGGAGCTGGAGATGGAGGTGAACACGATGCTGCCCATCGAGGTGCCGAGGGCCATGAGCATGATGAGGTCCTGCGGGACCCCCTGCCATTTGAACGCGAAGACGAGCATAGGTACGATGACGATGCCCCCGCCCACGCCGAGCAGTCCGGCGAGGACGCCGGCGACGGCTCCGAGAACGCAGTAGACGAGAATGGAAAGCAGCATGTTAATCCCTCGCAGTGGCGAAAAGGTGTTTTTGGACGACGTGATCGAGGTGGTCTTCGGCGGCCTTGCGGGCCTCTTCGGGCGACCGGCGTTCGAGCGCGTCGATGATCCGCAGGTGGGAGGATACGGAGAACCGCCGCCACGCCGCGTCGCGCAGTTCGGGCGTGCGCCCTCCGGCGTACAGGGCGTTGAGCCGGGCGGTGGTTTCGGCGAGGAGCCGGTTGCCCGCGCATTCCGCGAGCTGCTGGTGGAACCGGGCGTCGAGATCGCCGTCGTCCTCGCCGAGGAGGACGCGCCGCTGCTGGTCGCAGGCGATGATCTTGAGCCGGTCGAGCTGGCCGGGGGTGCGCCGCAGGGCGGCGAGTTCGGCTATGGCGGGTTCCACGATGCGCCGGAATTCGGTCACTTCGTCGAACAGCACGCCCTCGGAGTGTACGGCTTCGATGATGGCGTCGCGCAGCGGCTCCATATCCGGCACCCGGACGTAGGTGCCGTCGCCGTGGCGGCTTTCGAGGAGCCCCTTTTCCGCCAGCGTGCGGATGGCTTCGCGGACGCTGCTGCGGGAAACGCCGAAGGACTCGGCGAGCGCGCGTTCCGGGGGCAGCCTGTCGCCGTCGCGGAAGTGCCCGTCGGCCATGAACTGCCGGAGGCGTTCCGAGAGCTTCTGGTAGCTCCGAAGGGGACGTGCGGCGGTTGCGGCGGCTTCGGTCTTGGGCATGAGGGGTTCCTTTCGGGTTGAATTGGTAAGGCCAATATGGCCGTTTGTGTTTTTCTTGTCAACCATTTTACGCCAATCACAACCACTTTTTTGATTCTTTTTATACATAAAGAAAAACAGTATGTTATGTTTTTGTGCAATCGCCTGAAACCTGCAAGAAGGGGCCTGATGACGTTCTCGGTTCCTGCTTCCGCACGATGCGGATGGTCTTGCAAGGAGAGGGCCAAATCAGACCATTTGGCGGACCAATCGCCGTTTTTCGGACGCGTTTTGGGACTATCATCCAGAAAATACAGCTTGTTTAAAAAGAAAGGCTTGGCGGGCGTTCTCCGATTGGTATGATTTCCCCGGATGCGGAAAACGGATGGGACGGGAAATTGGGCGCATTCTCCCGTCCCCCCGCGCGGCGTCGGGGATCGTTTTTGTTCCGCGGAACCCGCGCATGGTACGCAATTGGTTCGGCCCTCATTTCCGCAACCATTTCCCGCCCATTCCCCGAACACGCCGCAGCCTGTGGAAACGCGCAGGGGCGGGTTGCTGCCGTCCGGTTCTGAAAGACGCCGCCCGCCTGCGGGAATGGGCGGAGCAGCCCTGAAGAGACGGACGCTGTGACGGGGAGACGCGGGACGTCTGCGGGAACGGCTTGTTCCGGCAGAACCGGGGCGTTTCGGCGGAGGGAGACGCCGCACGCCTGCGGGAACGGCTTAAAGCCCTGCACCTTTAAAAAGATACGTAGTGGAGACGCCGCGTGCCTGCGGGAACGACCAAGGGAGAAACCGTCCGGACGCGGCAAAAGAAGACTCTGTACGCTGCGGGAACGGCGGGAGCGGGACGAGCCGCCCCTGAGGCTGGAGAAGACGCCGTGCGCCTGCGGGAACGGCGGGCGGCCCGAATCTCGGCACTTCGGGAGACGAAGACCGCGGGAACGGCCCCGTGCGTACGCCCCGGAGTGCGCGCTCCCGTCATGCGGAGCGCCCCCCTCCATCTTTATGGATGGAGGGGGGCGCACGGGCAGGGGCTTTTTCAGGACGATCCGTTAGGGCTGCCTGACCAGTCTGAGGTAGGCGTCGGTGACGTAGGCGGCCTTTTCGACCTTACGCAGCTCGTCGGGAGTGATGCTGCCGATGGAGGCGAAGAAGCGGGCGGTGTCGGCCTGCCACGTCTGGACGGTGCTCATGCCCTTGGAGGCGTCGAAGAGGCCGAGCTGTCCCTTGAGGTTCCATACCGGATGCGATTCGAGGTCCAGCCGGGCGAGTTCCTTGGAGTAGCTCTTTCCGGCCCAGTCGAAGAAGAACTGCTGGTATTCGGGGATCAGCTCGTCGATGCCTGCGGTCCGCAGGTGCTCGACCCCGCGCAGGTAGACGGACAGGAACGCGGCGGCGACGTCGGGGTGCGCTTCGGCGTACTTGGTGTCGGCCACGAGCACCAGCGGGGTGCCCTTGCCGCACAGGGCGGCGTTGCTCGCGACCTTCCAGCCCTTGTCGGTCCCGGCGTACATGTGCGGCGCCCACAGGGCCACGAAGTCGCCGATGCCGTTGTCGAACGCGCCGAGCGCCTGCGGCTGGTCCATGTTCTTGACGGTGACCTCCGTGGACTTCACGCCGAGGGCGTCGAGCCACGCGGTGAGGGCGAAGTGGGCCGAGGAAACCGTGGTGCACAGGATGGTCTTGCCGCGCACGTCTTCGGGCCGTCCGAACACGCCGGGGTATGCGGGATTGAAGCCCTTGGTCTTGAAGACGGGGTTGTCGGGCCGGGCCAGCACGGCGACGCAGGCGGATTCGTCGGTGCCCACGCCGATGACGCTGGTGCCGTAGCGCAGGTTGCCCATCATCGCGGGCACCCCGCCGAGACAGGCGAACTGCCATTCGCCCGCCGGGAGGGCGTTGAGGATCGCCATGCCGGAGTCGAAGAACAGGATGTCGATGTCCAGACCGGCTTCCTTGTCCCAGCCCTTTTCCTTCGCGTACCAGATGGCGAAGGTTTCATAGGAGTCCATCCACGCCGTGCGGACCTTGGTGAGTCCGGCGGCGGAAGCCGCGCCGCACAGGGAAAGGGCCAGCAGGACGGCCACGAGGCCGGAAAGCAGCTTGTTGAGACGCATGATGTGCTCCTTTCGGGTTACAGGTGCCGCTTGTTGGCGGCGAGGCAGGCCAGAAACGCGTGCATGAGCCCGGCGGCGGCGAAGGAGGTGATGCCCGCCGGATCGGTGTCCGGGAGCACTTCCACGAGGTCCATGCCGACGAGGCGCTGTCCGACGCAGACCCCCTGCAAGAGCTTGAGGGCTTCGTGGGTGGTGAAGCCGCCGATTTCCGGCGTCCCGGTCCCCGGCGCGTAGGCGGCGTCGAGGAAGTCGATGTCGAAGGTCACGAAGACCGGGGTGCCGGGCCGCACGCGCTCGCGCATGATGCGGATGGCTTCCGCCGTGCCGATGTCGTGCAGCTCCCAGCCGCCGATCACCCGCAGGCCCTTTTCCTTGGCGTAGTCGAGGCTGGAGCGGGAATACAACGGCCCCCGGATGCCCGCCTGCGTGCTTTGTTCGGGCAGGATCAGCCCCTCTTCGACGGCCCAGTGGAAGGTCGTGCCGTGGTTGTACGGCTTGCCGAAAAAGTCGTCCCCGGTGTCGGAGTGGGCGTCGAAGTGGAGCAGGGCGACCGGGCCGTGCCGCTTCGCCACGGCGCGCAGTTCGGGCAGGGTGATGGAGTGGTCGCCGCCCATGATCACCGGGACCGCGCCCGCCGCCAGCACGTCCGCGACGCCGGTTTCGATGCGCGCGAAGGATTCCTCCAGATAGCCGGGGATGATGTCGATGTCGCCCGCGTCCACGCCTTGGCAGTGCTCGAAAATGTCCACGTCGAGCACGCTGTGGTAGGACTTCAGGATGCTGGAGGCGTCCCGGATGGCCGCCGGGCCGAAACGGCATCCCGGCCTGTACGAGGTGCCCGTATCGAAGGGGACGCCCAGCACGGCGAAATCGTTGCCCGAGCAGTCTCGGGAGAACGGCAGGCGCTGGAAGGTTCGGACGCCGCAGAACCGGGGGGAGGCCAGCGAGTTGACGGGGATGCCCATGATGATGCTCCTTGTCTTGCGGATGAAGGGTGACGTTTCCTTTTAAGCAAGACATGTGCCAACAGTAACTATGTTGAAATCAAAGGTTTTCTCCTTTTCGGCCCGGCGGCAGGGTATTCACCGTTGAATAGCCCCGCACTCCCGCAACGGGCGAAAGGACGGAAGATCGGGTATAGAATAATCTTTATCTTGTTGATATAACAGAAAAAGAAAGAAAAGTCCCGCCGCCGGGCCTTGTTATTCAGTCGTGAATAGCCTATTCAGATATGAATACCACCGAAGGAGGTTTCGCCATGCCGCCGTTCGACGTCGCCCAGCCGAGCACGGAGGAGCTGTTTTCCGTCATCGAAGCCATCCACGACAACGTGGCCATCGTCGACCACAACGGGGTCATGCGTTGGGTGAGCAGTTGTTTCGAGCGCACCTACGGCGTGAGCCGCGACCGGATCATCGGGAGGACGACCTACGAGCTGGAGGCCGAGCGGGTGTTTTCGCCGTCCGTGGCGGCCCTCGTGCTCAAGACGCGGCGGGTGGTCACGCTCACCGAGGTGACGCGCTCGGGGCGGTACAACATCGTCACCGGCGTGCCGATCTACGGCGACGACGGGGACGTGTCGTTTGTGGTGAGCTACAGCGTGGACATGCGCTATTCCCGCCAGCTCCACGAGGAATATCAGAAGATCAACGCGCTGGTGTCCCCGACCCCGGAGACGCCCCCAAGCGCGCACGCGTCCGGCGGGACCATGCGGGCCATTGCGGCGACGCTGGAAAAGCTCGCCAGAGTGGACACGACGGTGCTCATCACCGGCGAGTCGGGGGTGG
This sequence comes from uncultured Bilophila sp., assembly GCA_902373525.1. GTDB lineage: Bacteria > Desulfobacterota > Desulfovibrionia > Desulfovibrionales > Desulfovibrionaceae > Bilophila. The sequence goes on from CABKMN010000021.1 coordinate 28,058, forward strand.
GCAAGAATGTGGTCGCCCGGCTGGTGCACCACCTCAGCGACCGCGCGGAAGGCCCGCTGGTGGAGATCAACTGTGCGGGCATCCCGGCCCCGCTGCTGGAGTCGGAACTGTTCGGCTACGAGGCCGGGGCGTTCACCGGGGCCAGCCACAAGGGCAAGGAAGGCCGCATCGCGCTGGCGGACAAGGGCACGCTGTTCCTCGACGAAATCGGGGAACTGCCGCTGCGGCTTCAGGCCAAGCTGTTGCAGGTGATACAGGAAAAACAGATCGTCAAGCTGGGCGGGGTGAAGCCGGTTTCCATCGACTTCCGGCTGGTGGCGGCGACGAATCAGGACTTGGAGGCGCTGGTCGAGAAGAAGCGTTTCCGCAGCGACCTGTTTTTCCGGCTCAACGTCCTGCCGCTGCGGATTCCGCCCCTGCGCGAGCGACGAGAGGAAATCGTGCCGCTCAGTCTGGGCATTCTGGAGGAGATGAACGTCAAGTACGGGACCGCGAAGACTCTTTCCGAAGGCGTGCGGCGGCAGTTCGCGGCCTACTCGTGGCCGGGGAACATCCGGGAATTGCGCAACGTCATCGAGCGGCTGGTGATCGTCTCCGCCGACACCGTGATCGAAACGGGGGAACTGCCCGAACACCTGTTCCGGCGTCCGCCGCCGTCCGCCGGGAACAACCTGCCCGCCGCGCTGGAGGCGCTGGAACGGCATATGGTTCTGGAAGCCTACAAGGCGTGCGGCACGACCACCGGCGTCGCCAAGGCGCTCGGCATCAGCCAGCCCACGGCGGCCCGCAAGATCGCCCGCTACCGGGGGACGTCCTGAACCCCGCCGGGAGCGGGGATGCCGCCCCTCCCGGCGCGGACCGGCGAGGGGCGTTTCCAGAGCGTCCGGCGGCACCAGCGCCCGCCCCGCGACGGGAACACGGGCTTGCCGCCCCCCTGTCGGGGCTATCCCATCTTCCCGATGAGGTTTTCCAGATAGCGGGACTTGAGCTGGGCGACGGCGAGGGCGCGGGGGGCGCCGGGGAGCTTCATGATCGCGCCGATGACGGCGGCCATGATCCGGTGGTTGCCCATCGCGTCGTTGTCCGCGATGAGCTCTCCGAGCATGCCGCGTTCGGCGGCCATCGCGACCACGCGGTTTACGGTGTTCAGGGGAGTGATGGCGCGTTCGGGGCGGGCCTCCAGCCTGATCTGGGTGAAGGCGCAGGAGCGCACGCACACGCCGCAGCCGATGCAGCGTTCGGGATCGATGAAGGCGAAGCGTTTGCCCGCCGGGCCGTCCCGCATGCTGATGGCGTTCACGGGACAGCTTTTTTCGCACTTGCCGCAGCCCCGGCACTCGTCGCCCGCGTGCGCGATGAAGTTGGAATGGATGGTCCGCGCGATGGCGAACCGCTTGACCGCGAGCAGGGCCTCGCAGCAGCAGCCGCAGCAGTTGCAGATGAAATTCACGCCCTCGCGGGTGTTTTCCCCGAACTGGACCAGATTGTGCCCCTGCGCCGTGGCGAGCAGGTCGAGGCATTCGGCGGCGTCCACCTGCCGGGCGTGGCCGTACTTGATGAGCGAGCGCGCCGACGTGTTGAAGGTCATGCAGATGTCCGTCGGCGCGTCGCAGGCCCGGCCCAGATGCTGCATCTTGTGGCGGCAGTAGCACATGCTGATGCCGATGTGCGAGGCCGTGTTGATGATGTGCGAGGCGCGCTCGTAGTCGAGGACCTCCAGCTTGCCGTCCTGCGGCAACGCGGCCTCCTGCACGAAGATGCGGCCGAGCGGGGTCCCGTTCTCCACGAACAGCGCCTTGACGAACTCCTCTTCAACATTGAGGTATTGGTAATACAGCTCCGCCAGCGCCTTCTGGTTCACGTCGCCGCGCACCCGCATCATGGAAAACTCGAAAAAGCCCGCCATCGGCGGCGGCAGGCAGAACAGTTGTTCGCCGTTCTGCTCGATGTCGAGCAGCATGGCGCGGCCCGCAAGGTCCTCCAGCATGTTCCGCGTCGTCACCGGGTCGAGCTTCCATATCTCCGCCGCCCGGTCCACGGTGAACGGTTTGATGGGCAGTTGCGCCACCAGACCGGCTTCCCTTTCCGTAAAAAGGATTTTCAAAATCTCGAACAGGCTCTTGGAGAGCGGAGCGCCCTGCGGGAACCGGTTCAGGCGATCCGCGAGACGGTCGTACAGGGAATTGCTGTAATGGTGCGCCATACTTGAGTACCTCAATCTTGGCTTGCGGAGGAAAACGGGGCCCGGTCACGGAATCCGGGTGCTGACGGCGTCTGCCGAAGCGCCGTTTAGGAACATGCCCGCTGTTCTGCGGGCCGGGAAACGGCTGCTCCGGCGCCTCGCCTGCCGCACATGAAACCCGATCCGTTTCTCTGACGGAGCCGGAAACCACTCCATTGTGTTCCTGCAAAATCGGCTCGGGGTCAAGCCCCGCGCCTTGCAACGGACGTGATAATGCGGGCGCGGAACCTGCGAAGCGGGTACGGATGAAGTACGGAAGGCCGCCTTTTCGGTGCCGGAGACGCGGGAGGTGCGGGCGCGGCGTCCCGCAGCTCCGGGCCGGAGAGACGGCCCCTCCCGAGCGGACGGGGCTGACGGGAAGGGGGGCGAGGCGTCAGCCCTTCGCGGCGGCCGCCCGGCCCCGGCGGGCTTGCCAAGGTGGGCGATAAACATTATGACTTGAAAAATGCTGTCGTCCGCTGAAGGTCGGGAATATATAAAAAGAAATATTCCAACGTGTTGTTGCATAAACAAGGAGTCTGCCGTGGTCGTGAAGCTGCTTCCCGTTCTGGCTGTCCTCGGAATGTTGCATGCCGCGTGCCCCGCGTATGCCGATCCGCTGGAGGACGCTTCCGAAGCGTTCGACAATCTGGGCGATCTGGTCGAGTCTCTGGACAAGGTCGGAACTTCGCTCGGACGCATCGTGCAGCCCCGACAGTACCGTTCCAGTTGGTATCAGCAGGACTGGGACCGCGACGACGACCGGTCGTACGACCGGCGTTCCTCCCGGCATCATCGCGACGACGATCACGATGACGACGACGATTAAGTCCTGATCCCCTCCTTTTGCGGCGCGTTTCCGGCCTTTCGCCGGGGAGGCGTCTTTTCTCCGCCGGGTTGCCGTTCGCGGAGCGCTTTGTCGCGGGCGTCGCTCAGGAAAAGGGCGGCCCACCGGGGACATTTCCCCGCTTTCCTCAACGTTTTTGCCTCAGTAAAGGAAATCCGATGCCTATCCTACCGCTTACGGGCGTTTGCTCCAGTTCGCTCCAGTACAACGTCACCGACGATGGCCGCGTGACCGGAATCCGTTTCGCCGGGGGCTGTCCCGGCAACCTCGAAGCCGTCTCCCGTCTCGTGGAAGGGCTCCCCGCCCGGGACGTGATCGCCAAACTGGAGGGCATCCGCTGCGGCAACAAGCCCACCTCCTGCCCCGACCAGCTCGCCCGCGCCCTCAAGCGCGAACTCGGTGAGGAAAAACAGGAACCGAAGAAGCCGCTCCTTTCCGCGTTCCGCCCGCTGCTTTCCGCCAAACAATAGGCCGCCGTCAGCTCTTGCGGCATCCCGAATCCGCCCGCACCGATCCGGCCTATCCGGGAACGGACGCCTTTTCCGGGACGCATCCGGCCTTTCCGCACCGAAGTCCTTCGGACGGCGTCCGGCAACGCGCTGCGGCAAGGCCCGCTCCGGCGGCGGACGCGGTCCCGGATTCGGTATGGCCGCGCAAACCTCGCCCGCGCCGCATCCGGGGCGCGCCGAAACCGGAGGACGCATGAAGAACGCGCTTCCCAGCGGAAGGGTGCTGGCCGCTCTGATCCTGAATCTGGCGTTGGGAAACCTCATCCTGCTCACCGACGGGAGCTTCGGTTTCTGGAACGTCTGCCTGAGCCTCGCCTGCCTCGTCATCCTTCCGGCGGGGTTCCGGCGGGCGGCCCGGCAGCGGAACGGCCTGCGGGCCGCGCTGATCGGCCTGCTCGCCACACTGCTGATCCCGGTCGCGGGCATGTTCCTCTCGGGCATCGTCGCGGGATTGCTCACCGGCAAGGGGGCGGGCGAAGTGCTGGGGACGGGCATGCTGTCGACCTCGCTCTTCGGCGTCGTGGGCGGCTGGCCGTTCAGCCCGCCTTTCCTCGCCGTCAACGCCTTCTTGTGCTACCGGCACTGGCGCGCGTCCCGTCCGGTTTCGCCTGCCTGACGTTTTTCCCTCTTTGTCGCTGAACGGAAAACGGCGGGGAATCCGATTCCCCGCCGTTTTTCGTAGGCGTCGGCCCGTTGAGAGGGCGCAGCGATTGCAGCAAAGGAAGCCCCGCCGGCGGATTTGCCTGCCCGTGTCCGAGACGCCGTTCTTCACGGCGGCAATTGGAAATCCGTTATCGCAAGCGGCCCGGCAATGCCCGTACCGGCGGAGGTCCGACGCCCGCGGCGCATTCTTGCGGGCGGAGCGTCGCCCCGCAATCTCCGCCTAGAGCCCTTTTACGTTGAAAGGCCCTGCCGTCCGCCCGAGCAGGCGGTCGCCGCGAGGCACGCAAGTTCCTCTGCCAAGTGTCGAAGCGGCATGCCCTGACACCCCGTACGCCGTTTCCGTGCCTCGTACCCGAGCTCGTGCCGAAGCGGGCGTGCCGCAACTTGTGTGATTGGAAAACCGTAGGTTGAGCTGCTCCAGCGCCTTCCAGCAACGTCATTCCGCCCCGCCTTGCGCCGTCGGCAAAGTCCTCTCGGAGGGATTCGATACGGTCGGCGGTCTTAGGAGGGAGAGGGTCCCCTTCTCCAGAAGAGGCCGCTTCCCCACATGGCTATCCGACGAACGTCAGGCGGTCGCGTCCCCCGGACTTTGAGGCGTACATGGCGTCGTCCGCGCGCATGAGGATGGCGTCCAGCGTGTCGTCGGGCCGGGTGCGGGTCGCGCCGAGGCTGATGGTGATGCCGTTCTCTCTGTCGCGTATTGCCGAGAGCAGGCCGGAGAGGAGGGCCTCCGCGTCGGCGTCCCGGTCGATGAGGCCGATGAACTCGTCCCCGCCCCAGCGGGCCACGGTCCCGGCGTCGCCCACGATGTCCCGCGCCTTGCGGGCCACGTCGGCCAGCACTTCGTTGCCGCGCAGGTGGCCGTGGGTGTCGTTGATGCTCTTGAAGTTGTCCACGTCGAACATGAACACGACGGGGCTTTCCCCTTTTTTCCGGTTCAGGATCGCGTTGAAACGCTCCCGGTTGATGAGCCCGGTGAGGTCGTCCGTGGTGGCCAGCCGGGTCATGCGCCGGTTGTAGCGCACGATGATCATGGCGATGAGGATGATGATCAGCAGGATGATGACGCTGACGACGATGATGTCCTTCCAGAGCTGCGACAGGAAGGACCGCTTGATGATCGAGGTGTCCTTCTCCACGATCAGATACCAGTGGAGATCGGGGATGTAGCGGGTGACGAGGCAGTTTTCCCGGTCGTCGTAGCGGTACCAGACGCTTTCCATCTTCGCCCTGTTGAAGATGGTTTCCCGCATGGGCTCCACCGGCAGCAGATCGAAGAGGCTTTTTCGCCGGATGTTGGCGTCGTCGGTGTGGACCTGCACCTCGCCCCGCGTATCCACCAGAAAGGCGGTGAGGGAGAACTCCTTCTCGAACCGTTCGAGGAGCTGTTGCAGCGTGTCCATCTTGACGCCGACGCCTACGACGCCCATGAGTTCGCCGTTTTCGTCCTCGATCCGGCAGTCCACGAACACCGTCAGGATGTTGTGGTCGGCCTCGTCGGTGTCCACGTCGAGGGCGTAGGGCTTCCCCGTCTTCAGGAAGTTGTAGTACCAGACGTCGTGGGCGTTGTCCGGGCTGATGCGCTTGTGTATTCCCTTGTAATGGTAGTAATAATTGGTCTTCGCCGAGATGAGGAACACGGAGTTGTAGCCGTATTTCCGCTCAAGGTCGCGCAGGTAGCACCGGAGGCGCTCCACCCGGCCCTCCGGGGTCCCCTCCTCGCGCAGCCAGCCCTTGAGGAAGCTGTCGTTGGCCATCGTCAGGGAGACGAAGATGGGTTTCGTCAGCTCGTTGTCGATCTTCGCGTAGATGTTCAGCGAGGTCAGGCGCGAAATGTTGCGGATGTCGTCCCGGATGACTTCGCCGTAGGTGCTCTCGTTGATCAGCGTGATGCAGACGAAGCCGACGACGATGATGCCCGTGATGAGCGCGCTGATTTTCAGGAGCAGGAAGTTTTTCATGCGGGGAGGGGCTGAATGGTGGGGGCGCGGGATGCGATCCGGGAACGGACGCCGTCCGGCGCAACGGGAGGAGGGCAGATACTTCATGTATCGCAAAAGCGCGGGGCTGACAACAGATGAGACCGGCGCATTCCGAGAGGCCGCCGCTGGGGGGGGGCGGACGGGGAGAGGGACGGAACGGGGA
>CABKMN010000022.1 GCA_902373525.1 uncultured Bilophila sp.
GTGTGGGGGAGGGGAGAGGGGACCCTTCTCCAGAAGGGTCCCCTCTCCCCTCCCCCGCATGCTCCCCTCTCCGTCATTCCTCAAGCATCCGTGCCCCTATCCATGCGGAACCCCAGAGGCCGCTGGCGAGATCGGCGTAGCGGCGTACCGGAATCCGGCGGAGCAGGGCGCTGTGGGGCGAATCGTAGAAGGATTCCCGGAACGCGTCGCAACCGACCACCAGCGGATTCCGCATGGCGATGCCGCCGGTGACGAACAAGCCGCCCGTGCACAGCGTGGACAACGCCCAGTTCCGGCAGGCCCGCCCGTAGAACCGGGCGTACCAACGCAGCGTCTCCGTTTCCGAAACAAGGGCTTCGGCGGCGATTTCGTGCGCCTCCCGGCGCTCGCCGGTGAGAAAACGGTGGAGCAGACACAGCCCGCGCCCGGTCAGCACGTCGTCACCCCGTAGATAGGTCAGGCCAAGCGATCCGGCGGCGAAGGCTTCAAAGGCGGCCTCCTCCCTGCCTGCGAAGGGGAAGGCGACGTGTCCCCCTTCGGCGGGAAGCGGCATCCAGACGTTTCGGCTATCCCGGATCAGAGAAGCCGTGCCCAATCCCGTGCCCGCGCCGATAATGCCGATGGGGCCGGTCGGGGAGGCTTCCGAGGAGGGCAGGATGCAGGGGGCCTCCTCGCCCACGCGCGTCAGGCAGGCGCAGGCTTCGGCCATGAAATCGTTCACCAGCCGACAGGCGCGGAGGCCGTAGCGTTCCCGCGCGCGGGAGAGGTCCACTTCAAGGGGCGCGTTGGTCAGCCGGGCTTTCAGGCCGCCGGAAACGGGACCGGCCATGCCGAGCACGAACGCGTCGGCGGTCGCGGGACGGCGTTCCAGAAGCGTTTCGCAGGCGGCGAGCAGGGCGTCGGTGTCCGGGAGCGTCGCCGTTGCGCGGCGTTCCGCCCGGTGCAGGGCGAGGACGCCGTTTTCCAGCGTAAAACCGGCAAACCGGCAGTTGGTGCCCCCGAGATCGACGGCGATGATGTACGGCATGATGGACTCTCCTTACAGGGACGCCGGGAGCGGCTTTTGCGTAAAGTATGCCGCCAAGCGGAGGAGGAGACAAGTGGAAAGCTCTTTTTTCGGCGGGTTGCCGGTGGGAGCGGCGGGGCGGTCCGCCGAGGCCGGAGAAAAGGGGGACAAAAAATCGTATTATTGATCTTGACTTTCATTTTCATATACGGCACAACGAATCCCAACAGAACGGAGTAAAGCCATGTGTTGCCTGCATCAGGAACAGAAAGAATGCATTGTGTCGCGTCTGGCGTCGCCCGCAGCGCGGGGCGTTCACGGTATCTGGGAAGCGGACGAACTGTTCAGGTGTCCGCTTGTCGGTATCGGTCTGACCTTCACCGAGCAGAAGCGGCTGCTGAAAACGATGTCGCTGCCGCCGGTGGAGCCGACGCCCTTTGAACTTCACGAACTGTTCGTCAATGCCGCCTCCACGGAAAACCCCCTTTCGCGGAAGGTGAGCCAGTTGCTCCGCCGCAAGTATGAGCGCGAAGCGGCTCCCCTGCGGGAGGTGGACGAAGAAACCTTCCTCGCCCGATGGAAAACGGCTTTTGCCGACGGGCAGTATGCCGCGTTCCTCTGGGCCGCCGCCACGCGGGGCGATCTTTCGGACGATGCCCGGCGCACGCTGTACAGCGCGGTCCATATGACGATGCACGGCGCCGCAGAGGAGCGGATGCTTCTGCGGCAACGCCTTGCGGAGCTGGAGCGGAAGAACGCGCAGCAGGCCAACCGCATCCGGACGTTGAAGGAAAGGGAAACGTCCCTCCGGGACGAGATGAGCCGGCTTGAAGAGGCCAGACGGATTCAGGCGCAGGAAAACGTTGCCCTTCGGGATGAACGGAACCGTCTGCGGGCCGATCTCGAAGCGTTCTACGAGGCCTCGCCCGCGCTGTGGGAGCTCAGGGGCCCCGAGCTGGAAGCCGAAAACGCGACGCTCCGGGATTCCCTCGAAACCATAAGCAAACGGTTCGCCGCCCAACAGGAACTGGTGCAGTCGCTGCTCAAGCAGAACAGAGCGTCTTTTGACGACGGGCTACTCATGGATTCGGGAAGCTGTTGCGATCGGGCCTGCGACGAGAGCTGTCCTTCCTTTGATTTGTGCCGGAAACGGGTTCTCATCGTCGGCGGCGTCGAGCGGATGGAACCGCTGTACCGCGAATTCATCGAAGGCGGGGGCGGCGTTCTCGACTACCACAACGGCTCGCTTCAGAGCGGCGCCCGCCAGCTTGAGCGGAGCCTCAGGCGGGCCGACATCATCCTGTGCCCCGTGAATTGCAACAGCCACGGAGCCTGCATCAAAGTAAAGAATTTGGCGAAAAAACATAAGAAAACATTTTATATGCTGCCTAACGGAAGCCTGAGCACCATCTCGCGGCTTCTGGGAGGCGCGACCGAAGGAGAATCGGCATGAGCGCGGATTTCCAGATGCTGTTCCGGCACAACAACGACAACCTGCACGTTCGGATGCTCGGCGTTTTCGACGGCAATTCCGCCCACGAGCTGTTGAACCTGTTCCTGCGGGAATACCGCAGCGGCGGCAGGGTGTTCGTGGATACGGCGGGCGTCCGCGAGGTGATGCCGTTCGGCAGCAAGGTGCTGCAGGCCCGGCTGTGCCAGACGCCGGTTCCCGCGTCCCAGCTTTTCTTCAAGGGCGAAAAGGGATTTCGCATCGCGCCCTCCGGGAGCCGGGTGCTCGTCGTGCCGCAAAAGAAAAAGAAGGAAGGCTGTTGCGGCACGTGCGCCCATTGCGCGTGCCACGGTAGTCATGCGCATCACGACCACGAACACTAACCCATCAGGAGCCTTTTCATGAGTCGTATTCTTCTTGTCTACGGGTCCACGACCGGCAATACGGCGGGCGTCGCCGAGGCGCTCGGCGAGCAGTTCAGGGCGGCCGGTCACGAGGTCGAGGTTGAGGACGCCGCCGCCGCGACGCCCGACGGCCTGTGCGAGGGCCGGGACGCCGTGCTGTTCGGCTGCTCCGCGTGGGGGACCGACGAAGTGGAATTGCAGACGGATTTTGAGCCGCTGTTCGAGGCGTTTGATCGGATCGGCGTCAAGGGCGTGAAGACCGCCTGCTTCGCCTCCGGAGACAGCGGGTTCGAGCATTTCTGCGGTGCGGTGGACGTCATTGAGGCCCGTCTGCACGAACTGGGCGGCGTGCAGGTGCTGGAAGGGCTGAAGCTCGACGGCGATCTCTCGGCCAATCAGGCTGAAGTCGAAGAGTGGGGCAAGCGTTTCCTCGCGGAACTCGCCAAATGATTTTTGATCATACATATATTGAAAATGAAAATCAAATATAATAGAAGCTGATCCGGCGCGAGCCCACGGCAGGGATTCCCCGCATGGCGAATGTATGCGGGGAACCTTGCCGCAAAAGGACGGGAAAGCCGTTCAGACAAGGATGGGAAGCATGTCCGGCAAGATGGAACGTGATCAGGAAGCCGTGTTCGGCCGTTTTCTGCGGGGAAAGGGATGTCACCACACGCAGCAGCGGCGGGCCATCGCCTCTCTTTTTTTTAGAGAAGACGGCCATCTGACCATCGAGGAACTGTACGTCAGGGTTCACGCGGAAGACCCCACGGTGGGGCAGTCCACGGTATACCGCACCATGAAGCTGTTATGCGAATCCGGGCTTGCCAGAGAGGTTTCTTTCGGCGGCGGCGTGGTCCGTTACGAACGGGCCCGCGACTGGCACCACGATCACCTCATCTGCGAGCGGTGCGGGCGAAGCCTTGAGGTTGTCGATCCCGACATCGAGGTTTTGCAGGAAAGCCTTGTCCGCAAGTACGGCTTCATTCCTACGCAGCACCGTCTGTACCTGTACGGCGTCTGTCCCGAATGTCTTTCCGCGGAGCGATCCGCTTCAAAAGAGCCTGTAAAAAAGAGCCGTTCCGTTTCCTGATCGCAAAAAACGGTTGACAGATCGGGCCGGACTGGTTACATCTGCGGCCACAAAGTTTGATTGATAAAACTTAATACCATCGAATACACTTTCAAATGGTTCCGGAGGGGTCATGAATGAAGAGCGATTGGAAAAAAGCCTTTCGTCCGAACAGGAGCGGATAGGGCAGTACGCTCCGGTCGAAGGGCTTGAGCGGTATTTCGCCAAGGAGGGCGTCGATCCGTTGCCGCATGCGTTTGACGGCAAGATCGCCGTGCATCCCGGCCTCGGCGGCTCGGGCGTGGAGAAACGCGATTTCGACGCGACGCTGGAACCGCTGCTGGCGAAGCCGAGGCGCGGAAAGTCCGTGGCCTACATCCATGTGCCGTTCTGCGAAACGCATTGCCTGTACTGCGGGTTCTACAACAAGGCCTACCGCGGCGACGAAAGCCGCCTCTATGCGGACGCGCTCATTCAGGAGCTGCGGTTGTGGCGGGGGAAGGCGGGGCAGGACGCCGGGCCGGTGCATGCCGTGTACATGGGCGGAGGCACGCCCACGGCGCTGGAGGCGGACGACATCCGCCGCATCCTGAAGGAAGTCCGCGCCGTGCTGCCGCTCGCCAACGATTGCGAGATCACGGTGGAAGGGCGGCTGTCGAATTTCGGGCCGGAGAAGATGGAAGCCTGCTTCGAGGGCGGCGCGAACCGGTTTTCCCTCGGGGTGCAGAGTTTCGACACGGAAATCCGGCAGGCGATGGGCCGGGTGTCCGACCGCGACACGCTGATCCGGCAGCTTCAATTGTTGCAGAGCTACGATCAGGCCGCGGTCATCGTGGACCTCATTTACGGGTTCCCCATGCAGACGATGGACCGCTGGCTGGCGGACATCGCCACGGCCCAGTCCCTCCGACTCGACGGCGCGGACTGCTACCAGCTTAATGTGTACCGGAATACGCCGCTCGCCAAGGCCATCGAGAGCGGGCGGCTCCCCGCCGGGGCGGACATCCCCATGCAGTCGGCCATGTTCGCCGCCGGGGTCAAGGCGATGGAAAAGGCGTTCTACCGCCGCCTGTCCATCAGCCACTGGGCGCGGACGTCGCGGGAACGCAATCTGTACAACCTGTACGTCAAGGGGCGCGCCCACTGTCTGGCGTTCGGTCCGGGCGCGGGCGGCAATCTGGACGGGTTCTTCTATCTGAACCAGTCGGACTACCGCGCGTGGCAGGAAGACGTCCGGGCCGGACGCAAGCCCATTGCGATGTTGTTCCGCCCGTTCCCGCAGGGCAAGCTGTTCAAGGCGGTTGCCGAGGGGATGGAGCAGGGATGGCTGGACCTGTCGGGTCTGGAAGCGGCCTACGGCGTCCCGCTGGGCACCTTGTGGAGGCCGGTGCTCGAACAGTGGGAGCGCGCGGGACTCGTCGAACGGGACGGGGCCGCCGTGGTGCTCACGCTCGCCGGGCAGTTCTGGCAGGTGAATCTTTCACAACTGTTGCTTGAGTATCTCAAGCGGTCTTTGGAGGTCTGATGTTTGCGAGGAAGATGCTGGCCCTGCCGCTGACGGCGCTGGGCCTGGCGGCTTGGGCTCCCGCGTTCGCGGCGGAGGAGCCCGTCAAGGCGGACGATGTGTACGTGACCGCCACGAGGGTGGAGAAGGAATTGCACGACGTGCCCATGAGCGTCACGGTGCTTACGAGCAAGGATGTGGAGAAATCCGCGGCTCGGTCGGTGGGCGAGCTGCTGGAGGACGTCCCCGGCGTACGGATCGAGAACGACGGTTCGCAGGGGCTGAAGCGCGTGTCCGTCCGCGGTGAGGACGCGTTCCGCACGCTGGTCCTCGTCGACGGGCAGAAGATTTCGGAGCACAAATCCATGTCCGGCGCGGCGCTGCTCATCGCGCCCTCCCGGATCGAGCGGATCGAGGTGATCAAGGGGCCCGCTTCGGTGCTGTACGGCTCCGACGCCATCGGCGGCGTGGTGAACATCATCACCAAGAAGGGCGGGACCAAGCCGGTGCAGGGGGAAGCCTCCGTAGGCTACAACGGCGCGTCCGACGGGTTCTCCGAAGACCTGTCGCTGTTCGGTTCCTATGAGGGCTTCAAGTATCGCGTGTCCGGATCGAACACCAATCAGGGCAATGTGCGGACCCCGGACGGCACGCTCGGCAACACCGGCTTCAAGCAGAAGGACGGCAGCGCCTTCCTGAGTTACGACTTCTCCGACACGTTCACGGTCGGCGGCTCCTACGACTACTTCGACGGTGAGTTCAACGCGACCTCGATGGACTACGCGAAGGACCCCAACAGCGATTTTTTCGTGAAGGTCCCGGAGTGGAAGCGTGAAAAGTATGCGCTGTTCGCGGAAGCCAAGAATCTGAGCGACGTGCTGGCCCGGGTGCGGTTCGACGCCTTCTACCAGAGGAACCGCAAGAAGATGGAGAACTACATCAAGAGCAGCAGCGACGAAGCCAACGTGGTCGTGGACAACTTCGCCGACAACATCACCCGCACCACCGGCGCGTCCGTCCAGACCGACTGGCAGCTCGGGGCGAACAACTACCTGATCGCCGGGTACGAGATCAATTACGATCGGCTCGACTCGGACGGCGTCAGCTATCTGAACAACAGGGTGGCGATGAGCGGCCCGATGTCCATGGTCATCAACAAGGAAACCGGCAAGTTCTACAACGGCGACCAGTTGACGCAGGCCGTCTTCGCCGCGATGGAGACGTCGCTCCCGTGGGATTTTCAGTTGAACTACGGCGTGCGTTACACGCATGTCCGCACGGAGCTGACCCGAGGTACCGAGATCGCCGACAAGTACACCGGCGGCATGTATATGGGTGATCGGCTGATGCAGACCATGTTCGACAAGTCCGGCGCGGTGACGGGCGTGGACCTCGGTTCCACCACGGATTCACGGCCCGTATTCAACGTGGGGCTTGTGTGGACCGGCATCGAGAATCTGGCCTTGCGCGCCAGTTGGGCGCAGGGCTTCCGCGTGCCGATCCTGACGGAAAAGTACATCGGCACGGCGATGGGGTCTTCCAGCGGGATGACCTACGGTAACCCCGATCTCGACCCGGAAACCTCCAACAACTTTGAAATCGGCGCGCGCTACACCAACAACGGGGTGAACCTCGACTGGGCGCTGTTCTATTCGATTTCGGACGACTACATCACGTCCGTGCCCATCGCGCAGACCGCCGACTACATCTACACGAACGTCGCCAAGGCCAAGAGCTTCGGTTCGGAACTGGCGCTCAGCTACGATTTCGAGAACGGGATCACGCCCTACGCGAACCTGACGTGGATGCGCCGTCAGTACGACGACGGCGAAGGCTTCAAGACCTTCAACACCGCGACGCCCGACTGGGTGGGGCGGTACGGCGTGCGCTACCGCACGGCGTTGTCCGAAACTTTGGACTTCAACGCGGACGTGTATGCACGCAGCCAGTCCGCCACCAAGTACGAATCCAGCGACGGCGCTTCCAACTATCGGCTCGGCGGGTTCACCACGGCGAACATCGCCTTCGGGTTCGATTTCGGCGATGAAAAGCAGTACTCGGTTCAGGCCGAAGTGCGGAACCTCTTCGACAAGCGGTATCAGTACACCGAAGCCATTCTGGAACCCGGCCTGCACGCCAACCTCAAGATCGGCATGAAGTTCTGATTTCACGGGAAGCGCAGGCTTCAATATTGAAATTGAATTTCATTTATAATATCAACAAATCACTCTTTCCGGCATGCCCGGGGTGGGCCGGCCGCGCGGTTTCCTTCCTCGCCGCGCGGCCCCGGAAGGAGGAAGGACTGATGATGCCTTTCGTTACGGAGCGCAACCGCCATTACTGGAGTGCGCAGGAACTGGTCGTCCTCGGCGTGTTCTCGGCCGCGGCCAAGCTCTCCACCCTGCTGGTCGCGCTGGTGGGGGGAGGGATGAACCCGGTGAGCCTGCTCGCCAAGAACCTCATCTTCACCACGCTGCTCGTGGTCATGCTCTACAAGGTCCGCAAGCCCGGGACGCTGGCTCTGTTCGTGCTCGTGAACATGCTCATCAGCATGCTCCTCCTCGGCGGCAGCGTGACCCTGCTTCCGGCCATGCTGCTGGCGGCTGGGTGCGCCGAAGCCGCCGTAGCCTGTTCCGGAGGGATGCGGAAGCCGTGGGCCCCCGTGCTCGGCGTCGCGGTGTACGACCTCACCTCGAAGGTGTTCTCGCTGGGCGTCTCGTGGCTGTTCATGCGTGAAAATCCGGCCTTGCTGTATGTGATCGTTCCCATTGTGGTCATCGGCTATGCGGGTTCGCTGTTCGGACTTTTTTCCGGCGTTCGCGCCGTGCGGGAGCTGCGCCATGCGGGCATTGTACGCAACTGACGGGCCCGTCTGGCACGGCGGGCTGCACGCCGCGGACACGCGGGCCAAGATGTTCGTCAGCCTGCTGGCGTCCGTGGTCACGGTGGCCCTGTCCGGGGTGGAGCCGCAGATGGTGCTTTTCGGCATGTCGCTGGTGTACGCCCTCGGGATGCGGCGTTTCCGCATCCTGCTGATCGGGTATGCCGCGCTCGTGGGCATGTCGCTGTTGGCGATGGGCTGCGCGTTGGGGATGCAACGGCTGATCCCGTCCATGCCTCCGTTTTCGGCGTCGTCGCTGATCGTGCCCTTCCTGCGCATGGCCACGATGCTGAACGTGATTCTGCCGCTGGCCTTTTCCTGCCGGATACAGGGCCTGCTCACCGCGTTGAAGAGCTTGCGGCTGCCGTTTTGCCTCTACCTTCCGGCGGCGGTGATGATCCGGTTCATCCCCACCTTTCTGCATGACGTCAGACAGGTTTCGGAAACGCTGCGTATCCGGGGCTGGCGGATGACCCCGTGGAACGCGTTCCGCCATCCGTTGCTGCTGACCCGGCTGCTGTTTACGCCGCTGCTGTTTCGTTCGCTGAAGACGTCCGAGGAACTCGGCATCGCCGCCGAGCTCAAGGGTCTCGGCTACGGCGACGGGATGCGCCCCTACCGCAAGCTGGTCTGGAAGACGGCGGATACGTGGCTGGTGTTCGCGGCCTGCTTCGTGGCGGCTGCGGCGGTGTTGTGCCAGTGCGCCGTGGGCTGGACGCCGCTGGAAGGGGGGATGCGCTGATGATCCGTTTTGAAAACGTGACCTATACCTATCCGTTCCGGGAAACCCCGGCGGTTTCGGAAATTTCGTTCGAGGTGAAGCCCGGCGAGCTGGTGCTGTGCACCGGAGCCAGCGGGTGCGGCAAGTCCACCCTGATGCGCCTCGCCAACGGGCTGTGTCCCCACTATTTTCAGGGAACGCTGGAAGGCCGTGTCCTGATCGGCGGCGAGCCGACGGGCGCGCGGCCCATCAACGCCATCGCTCGTGAGGTCGGAACGCTTTTTCAGGACCCCGAACAGCAGTTTTTCGCCCTGAACGTCGAGGACGAGCTGGCCTTCGCCCACGAATGGCAGGGCGTCGCGCCCGAAACCATCGCCGCGAAGATCGAGGCGGCGGCGCGGGCGTTCCGCATCGGACCGATCCTGTCCTCGTCCATCCACGAACTTTCCGAAGGTCAGAAACAGAAGGTCGGGCTGGCCTCGATCCTTTCGCAGGGACCGAAGGCGCTCATCCTCGACGAACCGAGCGCCAACCTCGACCCCGAGGCTACGGACGATCTGGCCCGCAAGCTCGTCGAACTCAAGGCGCAGGGCATGGCGATCCTCGTCGTGGATCACCGGCTGTACTGGCTGGAAGGGGTGGCGGATCGCGTGCTCGTCATGCGGGAAGGCCGGATTGCGGAGCGGGGCGGCTTTGCGGCGCTGTACGGAGACGGCCTGCGCGAGCGGTACGGCCTGCGTGCCGCCCGCGTGGACGACCCCCGGAAGTCGCTGCCGGACTGCGCGGCGGAACCGGAAGGAAATCGGAGCGGCCTGTCCGTATCCGGCCTGCGGTTCGCCTATTCCGGCAAGCCGCTCCTGTTCGACGACGCGGACGTGTCGGTTCCGGCGGGCGTGACCGCGCTCGTCGGGGACAACGGTACGGGCAAGACCACGCTCGCCCGTCTGCTCACCGGCCTGAACGCCGCGCAGGCCGGACGGTTCGCCATCGGGGGCCGGTCGGTCCCGGCGGCGAAACTGCTTTCGAAGGTGGGCATCGTGCTCCAGAACGCCGATCACCAGCTCCACATGAAGACGGTGCGGCAGGAGCTTGAGGTCGGCCTGTCTCTGGCGGGACGCGACGCGGACGACGTTCCCGGCCTGCTGGAGCTGTTCGCGCTGGAAGGGCTGGCGGATCGGCACCCGCAGTCGCTTTCCGGCGGCGAAAAGCAGCGGCTCGTGATCGCCTGCGCCTTCGCCAAGCGCCCGGACGTGCTCATCCTTGACGAACCCACCAGCGGGCTCGACGGGCGCAACATGCGCCGCATCGCCGACGCGCTGGACCAGCTGGCCCGCCGGGGGGCCTGCGTCCTTGTGATTACCCACGATCTCGAACTGATGGGGTTGTCCTGCACCCGAGCGCTGCGGCTGCCCCTCAAACCGGGACGGACGGAACCTTTGCCAAACGGGAGAACAAAAGATGACGGAGACATGCTGTCGGACGACGGAAACGCTGCGTGAGCATATCAACGCGGCCTTGCGGGAAAAAAAGCCGGTGATGCTGGCGAGCCTCGCGGAACGCTTCGGCGTTTCGGAACTGGAGGCCGCCACGGCTCTGCCGGACGACATGCGGGCCTTCGCGGGCGGGGACGCCTTCGACACGGTCTGGCAAACCTTGGCTTCGTGGGAAAACGCGACCTTTATCATGACGCACCTTGGTTCCGTCGTCGAAATCAAGGGTAGGATACCGGAAGGCAGGCACGGGCACGGCTTTTTCAACCTGACGGGCGGCAACGGATTGGGCGGGCATCTCAAAGTCGATGATCTCGGTCACATCTGTTTCCTCTCCTTGCCCTTTATGGGATTGGAAAGTCACTCCGTGCAGTTTTTCAACGCGGCGGGTACGGTGCTGTTCTCCGTGTATGTGGGCCGCGAAAACCGTCAACTCGTCCCGACCGCGCGCGACTCGTTCTTCGCGTTGCGCGAGGCCGTCGGCACAAAGGAACCGGCATGAAAAGTCTCATCGTCTATTCGTCACGGACCGGCAACACCCGGAAAATCGCAGAAGCCATCGCCGCCGTGCTCCCCGGCTGCGCCGTCCATCCCGTGGAATCCGCCCCCGCGCCCGAGGGCTACGACCTGATCGCCGTGGGGTACTGGGTGGACAAGGGCATGCCCGACGCGCAGGCCAGGGCGTATCTGGAGAGGGTGCACGACGCGAACGTGGCTCTGTTCGGCACGCTCGGCGCGTGGCCGGATTCCGACCACGCCAAGGACTGCATCAGGCAGGGCGAGGCGTTGGTGAATGCCCCGGAACGCGGCAACAAGGTGCTCGGCACCTACCTCTGTCAGGGAAAGGTGGACCCCAAGATCGTCGCCATGATGCAGAAGATGGCGTCCGACGTGCATCCCATGACGCCGGAACGCAAGGCGCGTCTTGAAGAGGCGGCCAGGCACCCCGACGAGGCGGACTGCCTCCGGGCGCAGGAAGCCTTCAGGGCGTTTGCGGAACAGGTGGCCTGACGGGCCCACGGGAACAACGGGGCTCCGGCCCCGAAACCGGAAGGGCGGCTTTGCCGCCCGTACGTCGTTTTCAGGAAACATTCATGAATCTTGCCTCCATTTATGCGTCCATCGGCCCGTCCGGCGTTGCGCTGGTCCTTGTCGGT
This sequence comes from uncultured Bilophila sp., assembly GCA_902373525.1. GTDB lineage: Bacteria > Desulfobacterota > Desulfovibrionia > Desulfovibrionales > Desulfovibrionaceae > Bilophila. The sequence continues at coordinate 11,686 of CABKMN010000022.1, forward strand.
TGCGCGGGGCTGTGCCTCGCGCTGCGGAACCTGCTGTACCTGCATCTGGTCTGGCGCGACTTCAAGCGGGACTTCCTCGACATCGAACATCAGGAAGGCCGCTGCATGCGCGACGTGTGCGACAAGAGCGACAATCCGCTGATCGCCATCGTCCGCGACATCGTGAAGACCCACGGCGGGCATTCGGAGGATATCCGGGCCGAGGTCGCCTATCTGTTCCACCGCAATTTCGAGCAGGTGACGAAAGGGCTGTGCTGGCTGCGCCTCATTTCGGTGGTGTCGCCGCTGCTCGGCCTGCTCGGAACCATCCTCGGCATGGTGACGGTGTTCCGTACCATCGCGGAGAACAGCGCCCCCAACGCCGCGCAGCTCGCGGCGGGCATCTGGGAGGCGCTCATCACCACGATCATGGGCCTGTGCGTCGCCATCCCCATGCTCATGTTTTATTATTACCTGATGCTCAAGTTCAAGGGCTTCCACATCGAAGCCGTGGAGCACAGCTACCGCGCGCTGGAGCTGTGCGGCGGCGTGAAGCGGGAGGCCCGTCCCGAAACGCGGAGGTCGTGCCATGCATGATTTCGACGAAGATGCGGGCATCGATCTGACGCCGGTCATCGACGTTATCTTCATGCTGCTGATCTTCTTCATCATGACCACCACGTTCAGCAAGCCGGTGCTGGACATCGTGTTGCCCGCCTCGGAGACGGCGGAGGATGCCGGACGTAAGGGCGCGGAGCTGGTAATTTCGGTGAAGGCCGACGGCACCATCCACCATCAGGATCGGCAGCTGACCAGGGAAGAGCTGACCGCCGTGCTCGAAACGCGGCCGGAAGCCCTACTGAATCTCTATGTTGATGAAAAGGCGCCTTTTGAAGCGTTTGTCGGCGTCATAGACATCGCCAAACTCAAGAGAGGAGGTCACTTTGTTATCAGCACACAGCCCAGTGAGCGTTAGGCCCCTCTACGGGGCGGAGGCATTCCGCAAGAGCCGCAGCATGGCGGGCGGCATGACCGGCGGGCTGGTCCTGCTGGCGTTGTCGGTTTGCATGATGACGCCCGTCATGAAACCCCTCTCGCCCCCGAAAGCGTCGCCCGCCGTCATGCTGATGCGCGTGGTGCGCCCCGAACCGACGCCGCAGCCGGCGGTCACGCCCCCGGACGCTATGCGCAAGCTGTTGAGCCCGGAATCGGAAGTGAAGGTCCCGGTGCCGCCGGTCGTCGAGAAGCCCAAGGTGGAACCGCCGCGGGAGGCCCGCGAAGCCCGAGCCCGTGAAGCCCAAACAGTCAGGAAGACGCCCCCGGTCAAGAAAAAAACGCCGGTGGCCCGCCAGCCGCATAAGCCCGCGCCGCCCGCCGTGGAGACGGCTAAGACGGACGGGCCCCCGGCGGCGGTCGCCTCCACGGCGGCCTCGGCCGTTCCGGCCCCGGCGGTCGCGGGGACGCAGGAACGGCCCGACGACAAGAGCAAGGCGCTGGCGACGGTTTTGGAAGTCCTCAACCGGTATAAGCGCTATCCCAAGCAGGCGCGGCGGATCGGCGCGGAAGGGACGGCCCAGCTCCTCGTGACGATCTCGGCGGACGGCAAGGTCAACGCGTGCTCGCTCGGCAAGGGCAGCGGTTCCAGCGTGCTCGACGCCGCCACCGAACGCCTCGGCGAAAAACTCGTCGGGCTTGACGTCCCCGCCGCCCGTGGGGGAAAAGGCCTTCGGATTCTGGTTCCGGTGCGCTATTCGCTCAAGGACGCCTGAGTCTTCGCCCCGGCTGTCGCCCGCGCGGCGGTTTCGGATCGCCTCAGCGGTACTTTTCCCGCAGCGCGTCCTGTCCCATCATCTGCGTCCGCATGGTCAGCATGGGCGGCGCGTTGCGGGCCAAATCCCTGTCGGAACCGGACTGGATGTGTTCCTTCCGAACCTGCTTGTAGTCTTCCTGCCAGTTTTTCCACATGTCCTCGCGGCTCCGCAGGTACAGGACGAATTGTCCCAGTCGCCGGATGACGTCCGGCGGGAGCACGTGTTCCAGTTCACAGGCCACATCGTTGGAGACGCCCGGCTCAAGCTGGAGCACGTGCTGAAAAAATTCCTGAATGACGATGTGCCGGTGGGCGATGTCGCGCCCGATGTGCATCCCCGCTTCCGTCAGGTGGACGAGGCTGTAGGGCTCGTATTCCACATACCCCATCTTTTTCAATACTTTCAGTGTGCTGGTGACGGTGGAGCGGGACACGCCCGCCGCCTCCGCGATGGAGCTGGCGCGGGCCGCGCCTTCCCGGATTTCCTGATAGAAAATGATTTCGAGGTAGTTTTCCAGCGCAGGCGAGAGCTGCCTGACGTCGTTCCGCTCTTGGGGCATACCGTTTCTCCTGTTTCGGCTCGTCAGGCATTCTGACGCGTTCGCATGCCGTATTCAAGCCATTTTTTCCCGGCGTAGAGCCTTGCGTACCAGAGCGCAGCGCCCGCGTTCGCGCAGAGCATTGCGGCGTAGATGCCGGTCGCGCCGTAGCTTCTGCCGAGCGCCCACGCCAGCGGAAGCTGGATCGCCCACATGGTTACGCAGTTGACCTTGCAGGAAATCCGGGTGGCCCCGGCTCCGGCGAATGCCCCGTTCACGAGCATGGCGTACGTCTTGAGCGGGATGCCCGCGCACGCGAAAACGAGAAAGTGCGCCGCCTGCCGGACCACGTCGGGCTGTGTGGACAGCAGGCCCGCCACCGGGGTTCGGAACAGGAACAGCAGCCCCGCGCCGAAGCCGAGCCCGAGGGCGGCGGCAAGCGCGAGCCGCCGCGCAAAGCGGAACAGCACCTCAAGCCGGTTCGCGCCGAGGAGATGCCCGCTGAGGATGGTGACGGTCATGCTCAGCGCCGCCGTGGGGAAGGTCAGGAAACTTTCCACGCGCGAGCCGAGGGTCATGCCCGCGAGGACGGGCACCATGTCTCCGGGCAGTCCCGTGAGCAGCGACAGGATGACGAGGCTCCCCATGTGGCCCGCCAGCGCGCCGAGCGCGGACGGGCCGCCGACCCGGAACAGGTAGGGCAGGGCGCGGCGGGCCCACCGCCACGTCGCGAGGGACGAACGGGTCAGGATGCCGTGCCGGACGATGGCGTACAGGTTGCAGGCGAGGCCGAGCAGGGCGGACCCGAAGGTACTCCACGCGATCCCCTGATACCCGCAGTCGGGCAGTCCCCACAGGCCGAGCCCGAACCCCGCGCTGCCCACGAGGTTGCTTGCGGCGACCACGGCGATGGCGATGAGCGGGAGACGGACCAGCTTGTAGGCCCGGAACACCGAGTTCAGCATGATCAGCGTGTAGTAGAACGGCAGTTGGCAACTGTAGGCAATGATAAACGTTTCGATCACGGGCTCCAGTTCGGGAGACACGTGCATGAGCCGGAGCGTCAGCGGCAGGCAGAGCAGGCTCGCCAAGGCGATGATCGAGCCCGTGAGCCCGGCAAGTCCCGCGATCAGCGCCGCATACCGCCGGGCGCGCCGTTCCAGTCCGGCCCCGAGCGCCTGACTGATGGTCGTCAGGCAGCCGCTTCCCGCCAGAGAGGTGATCAGCATGAGCAGGGTGAAGACCTGTGCGACGATGCCGAGCGAAGCCTGCACGGCGGCGTCCAGCCGTCCCGCCACCCACAGGTCCGTCATGGAAACGGTGAGGTGGCACAGCATCATGCCGAGCTGGGGCACGGTCAGCGAGACGAGTTCCCGCACGGTCGGCAAGGCGCGGTCGGCTGCGGCGTTTGTGGGCATGGGTTCCTCCAATGTCGGGGGAGTAGGTCAGAAAAGGCGATTTGTCAAATAAAGTTTGATGAATCAATCTTTGGGATTTTTTTCGTATGGAGAGCCCGTCGGGACCTCAAGAAAGGCCGTTCCCGTTGTTTTGAGGGGCGTAACAGATGAAAAGTGAGATACGTGAAAGTGGCGGTAGTTGAAAATTTTTTTCACTTATATTGACAACGCTTTTCAATAATGGCATCTTTCAGCCGTTCCGGGGAGGGGCGGCCCGCAAGGAGACGCTATTGGGGGGGACGGTCCCGGCCCGGCAAAAAAATCTGTAACGCGTGCAAGGCGTTGTACGTGGTGATGCAGTGTACGGTTGTCTGATGTTCTTAATAAAGAAAATCAAAATCAACATGGAGGAAGGACGTATGCGGAGGATAGGATTGCGCCAGATGCGGGAAGGGCAGAAGGGCAGCATCGTCAGCGTGGACGCGGACGGCGAGCTCGGGCGGCGTATCCGTGACATGGGGCTCATCCCCGGCACGGATGTGGAAATTGTAGGGCGCGCGCCCTTGCGCGATCCCGTTGCGCTGCGGCTGTTCGGGGTCACGCTGGCCCTGCGGAACCGTGAAGCCGATTATATCACTGTGGAGGTCGCATGAGTCAGGCTCAGGTCCAGTGCCCGCACCGCCGGGAAGGCGGCGAGGCCAAACACATCGCCCTGAAAGAGGTCCGCATCGCGCTGGCGGGCAACCCGAACTGCGGGAAAACCACCGCGTTCAACGAATACACGGGCACGCACCAGCACGTGGGGAATTACCCCGGCGTGACCGTGGACAAGAAGGAAGGCTTCATCTCTCTTGACGGTACGGAAGTCCTCATGGTGGACCTTCCCGGCACGTACTCGCTGACGGCCTACTCGCAGGAGGAAATCGTCACCCGCGCCGTGCTCGCGCCCGAAAAGGTCGAGGAAAAGCCCCTTGCGGTCATCGACCTCGTGGACACCTCCGCCCTTGAGCGCAACCTGTTCCTGACCGTGCAGATCATGGAGATGGGGCTCCCGGTGGTGCTCGCCTGCAACATGATGGACGAAGCCCGCAAGGCCGGCATCCATGTGGATACGGAACTGCTCGGCAAACAGCTCGGCATTCCGGTGGTCGGTACCGTGGCCCGTTCCGGCGAAGGGCTCAAGGAGGCCCTCCGTCAGGCCGTCGCCTTCGGGCGCAGGGGCGGCACGCCGCTGGACATTTCCTACGGGCAGGACCTCGATCCCGTGCTTGTCCGCATGGAGCACGTCCTTCTTGAGAACAACGTGCTCACGGACCGGTATCCCGCCCGCTGGATTGCCCTCAAGGTACTGGAAAACGATTCCGAAATTCTGAAGCAGCTTGAAAAGACGCCGAACGTGGCGGCCCGGCTGCGTTCCGAACGGGAAACCGTGGCCGAGCATCTGCGGAACACCCTGCAAACCTCCCCGGAAGCCGTCATCGCGGACTACCGGTACGGGTTCATCCGCAGCGTGCTGCGCAGCGGCGCGATCCGGCAGGAATCCGCCAGGGACCGTCTCGCCCTTTCCGACAAGCTGGACAAGGTGCTGACCAATACGCTGCTCGGACCGATCATCATGCTTGCCGTGCTGTACGCCATGTTCCAGCTCACCTTCGTCATCGGCGCCTACCCGCAGGGATGGGTCGAGGACGGTTTCGGCTGGCTCGGCGACACCGTGAGCGGGCTCATGCCCGACGGCTTCCTCAAGTCGCTGATCGTCAGCGGCGTCATCGACGGCCTCGGCGGCGTGATGAGCTTCGTTCCGCTTATCATCATCATGTTTACCCTCGTCGCCATTCTCGAAGACTTCGGCTACATGGCCCGCATGGCCTACATGCTGGACCGCGTCTTCCGCGCCTTCGGCCTGCACGGCGCTTCGGTGATGCCGTTCATCATCGCGGGCGGCATTGCGGGCGGTTGCGCCATCCCCGGCGTCATGGCCACCCGTACCCTGCGCAGCCCCAAGGAAAAGCTGGCGACTCTGCTTACGCTTCCCTACATGGCGTGCGGTGCGAAACTGCCGGTGTTCCTGCTCCTTGTGGGCGTATTCTTTCCGGAAAACCCGGCCCGTTCCATGTTCCTGCTGACGCTGGCAGGTTGGGCCGCCGCCCTCATCATGGCGCGCATCATGCGTTCGACCATCATTCGGGGCGAATCGACCCCCTTCGTCATGGAACTGCCCCCCTACCGCATCCCCACCCTCCGCAGCGTGATTACGCACTGCTGGGAACGCACGTGGATGTATCTCAAGAAGGCCGGTACCGTACTGGTCGCCGTATCCATCCTGATCTGGGCGAGCATGACCTTCCCGACGCTGGACCCCGAACAGGCCGCGCCGATGGAAACGCGGATCGCCGCCCTTCAGGAGAAGGTGGACGCGCTTGCCGAGGATGACGCCGCCCGCGCGCCGCTGGAAGAGGAACTGGCCTCCGTTCAGGCCGCATTGTCCGAAGCCGAACTCCAGAACTCCGTGGCGGGCCGTCTCGGCATGGCGATTGAACCGCTGACCCGTCCTCTCGGCTTCGACTGGCGCACGGACGTCGCCCTGCTCGGCGGCATCGCGGCCAAGGAAGCCATCGTTTCGACCCTCGGCACCGCCTATTCGCTCGGCGAACAGGACCCCGAAGAAGCCACCTCGCTGGCCGAACGTCTGGCGCAGGACCCGAACTGGAACAAGGGCACGGCTGTGGCGCTCATGCTCTTCGTGCTGCTGTACTCTCCCTGCTTCGTGGCGCTCGTGGTCATCCGGCAGGAAGCGGGCAGTTGGGGCTGGGTGGCGTTCAGCATGCTGTTCAACACCGCGTTCGCTTACGTTGTGGCGGCGGTCGCCTACCGGATCGTCATGGCTCTTTAGCCCCCGGACGCGTTGTTATTCCTGTGTATTGAGAATGAATTTCTTCATCGAATAAGATTGGTATGAATGAGAACATGAAATACGGGCTGTTTTTCCTCGGCGGGTTGGCGCTGGCGCGAACGGCGCGGTGGCGGTAAGCCGCGGAAAGCTCGACATCAAACCTCTGGCGGCGGACCTGCTGAGCCGCGGCATGGATGTCAAGGACGCCGTGCTCGCCAAGGTGGAAACGGTGAAGGAAAACGTGACATGGTGGCCGAAGCCCGCGAAGCCTCGGAAAAACGTAAGGAAGCCGGTTGCTAGAGCCGTCCGGGGGCACCCCCGCGCCGGGAGCTTCCCTCCGGAATCTTTCCGGGGGTAACACGTCTGTAACCTTCATGAATTCTGAGGGGCGGCCCTCCCCCCGGCGGAAGCGCGCCCGCCGTCTCGGCCCGCGCGGTTTCGAGGGAGCCGGGGGCGGTTCATGAATCCATACGGAGACCGGATTTCCGGTTTCCGCAACCTGTAACGGAAGAAGGAAGAGCGATGAAAAAATGGGCTGTTCTCTTTTTGGCGGCGGGACTTGTTTTCGGTGCGGCGCAGCACGACGCGCAGGCCGCCGACATCAGGATTTCCGGCGAATGGGACTTCAACACGGAATGGAACGACATTTCCTTCTCGAAGGACAAGACCGACGATCTGTTCCATGCCCGCCAGCGTCTGCGGACGCAGGTGGACGTCATCGCGTCCGAATCTCTGAAGGGCACCGTATTCTTTGAAATCGGGGACACCAACTGGGGCAGCGCCGAGGAAGGCGGCGCGCTCGGCACGGACGGCAAGGTGGTCGAGGTCCGCTACTCCTACATCGACTGGGTGGTGCCGCAGACCGATCTGAAGGTCCGTATGGGCCTGCAGCCGTTCAGCCTGCCCAACTTCGTCGCGGGAGACCCGATCATGGGCAGCGACGACTCGGACGGCGCGGGCATCACGCTGTCCTACCAGTTCAACGATACGGTCGGCGCTTCGCTGTTCTGGCTGCGCGCCGAAAACGACAACTCCGTGGACGACCACAACGTGGGCAACGCCATGGACTTCGTGGGATTGAGCGTACCGATGGCCGGCAGCGGCTGGCAGCTCAACCCGTGGGGCATGTACGGCAATCTCGGCAAGAACAGCCTCAAGGACGTGGGCGAAGGCGGCGAATCCCTGATTACCGGCCTGCTGCCCTACGGTCAGGACGGCGTATCCTCCATCGCGAAGGATTCCTACAGCTCCGCGTGGTGGCTCGGCATCGGCGGCGAAGTGACGCTGTACGATCCCCTGCGCCTCGCGCTGGACTTCGCCTACGGCAAGACCGACTGGGGAAAGGGCACCGACGGACAGGACCTCACCCGTCAGGGCTGGCTGGTGTCGGGTCTGGCGGAATACAAACTTGATTCCATGACCCCAGGCCTCATCGCATGGTACGGCTCCGGCGACGATTCCAACGTGATGGACGGCTCCGAGCGCATGCCCACGCTGTCGCCCGGCTGGGCCGCGACCACGCTGGGCTGGGACGGCGCCTACGGCATTTCCGACGGCGCGATCATCGGCAACACGCCCGTCGGGACGTGGGGCGTGGTGGCCCGCCTTGCGGACATCTCCTTCATCGACGACCTGACTCACACGCTGGCGGTGGGCTACTACACCGGTACGAACGACACGGCGATGGTCCGCCGCGGTCCCGTCGAGGGCGTCGAAAGCGGCAACGTCTATCTGACGACCAAGGACCATGCGTGGGAAGTCAACTTCGACTCCCAGTACAAGATTTACGAAAACCTCACCCTTGCCACGGAACTTGGCTTCGTGCGCCTCGACCTCGACGGCGGCGTCTGGGGCTCCAAGATGGACGGGGTGGACAAGAACGCCTACAAGGTCGGCCTGAACCTGAACTACGCGTTCTAGGCTGAGCCGGCGCGAACGCGAAGGCCCTTTCGGTGTATGCCGAAAGGGCCTGTATTCTTTGGAAAGAAGGACGCCGCGCCGTCCGGGCTGACGGAATGGGGTCGCGGCCCTTAGCGTCCCAGCGTGGAAAGCAGCGCTTCTTCCGGGTTGGCGAGGACGACGGAATCCACAAGGTGCTTGCCGAGCATGGTCCGGGCCGCCGCCGCGCCCGCTTCGACCGCCGCCACCGTGCCGCAGAGCACGAAGTACGATTTCCCGGTGATCCCTTCGCCCGGAACGAGGCGTATCAGGCGCACCGGCGCCTGCTTGACGGCCCGGTCCGCCGCCGCCACGCCGATGGAGGAATACCGCGCCTCGATGATCGCCACGGCGTCGCCGGGTTCCGCCTGCGAAGGCTTTTTGAGCGCCTCCATCACCTGCGGGGACAGATTGGAGAGCACGTACGAGCCCAGAATGCCTTTCCCGGACTCGGCGGCAAGCGCAACCGAGGTTTCCACCGAATCCCTGTCGCCCGCGATGAAGATGAGGTACCACCCGGAACACACGGTCGCGGCGCGCAGAAGGTCCACCTGCGCCGCCTTGAGCATGGCGTCGGTCAGGGAAACGCCCGAAGCGATGGTGCGGCACTCCACAATGCCCAGCGTGTCCACCGGCTGGGAAGCATGTTGAAACTGTTTCATCGTTTCACCTCGACGTCCGCTCAGTGCCGCAGGACGGATACCTGAAAGTGACGCTTCGCAAAGAAGTCCGAAATGCGCCCGATGTCGTCTTCGCTCAGGGAATGCGTGTCTTCGAGCTGATACTCCCGCCCCAGTTGGGCGTACTTGCCCACGCCGAGCTTGTGGTACGGCAGGATGTCGATCCCCTTGAAGTTGTTGTAGCCCCGGTACGGCGACAGAAAATCGGCGATGGCCTCCAGTTCGGAGGCGTCGTCGTTGATGTCTTTGAGCAGCGGCAGCCGTATTCTGACGTTGTGCTTGTTGTCGAGCAGGAGCTTGGCGTTTTGATGGATCAGGGCGTTGTGCACGCCGGTCAGTTCCATGTGCCGCTCGGGGTCCATGTGCTTGAGGTCGAACAGGAACAGATCGATATGGCGGGCCGCTTCCAGAACGGTTTCCGGTTTGGCGTAGCCGCTGGTTTCCACGGCGGTGTTGATCCCGCGCTGACGGCAGGCCGCAAGCAGGCTGACGGCGGCCTCGGGCTGCATGAGGGCTTCCCCGCCGCTCAGGGTCACGCCTCCGCCCGACACTTCGTAAAAGGGCCTGTCCTCCTCTACGGTATCGACGATGTCGGAAATCGCCATCGGCTTGCCGACCATGCTCAGGGCCGAGGACGGGCATTGTTCCTCACACTTCCCGCACCCGATGCATTCCTTGTCGACGTCCAGCGCGTGCCCCTGCGGGGTCATGACGTGGACTCCGGCGGGGCACACCGAAACGCAGGCGCCGCAGTCGGTGCACAAACGCCGCTGCACCATGATTTGCGGCCTCCGCCGCTGGCTTTCGGGATTGGAACACCACCGGCAGCGCAAGGGACAGCCCTTGAAGAAGACCAGCGTGCGCACCCCGTCCCCGTCGTGGGTGTTGTACTTCTGGATATTGAAGATGAAGGCTTTTCTTTCCAGCATGGTTGTTCTCGCGTGACCGGGGTTGAAAACGGTTTTGGGGAGCGGTCGCCGTTTCGGGAGGGGAAGGGTCCCCTCCCGAAGACCGGGATCAGTTGGTCGAATGCAGCATCGTGCGGCTGATGATTTCGTCCTGTACGTCCTTGCAGAGTTCCACGAAGAACGCGCTGTACCCGGCGACGCGCACCACCAGCGAGCGGTATTTCTCGGGATGGCGCTGGGCGTCGAGCAGGGTTTCGTTGTCCAGATAGTTGAACTGCATTTCGCCGTTGCCGAGCATGCAGGCCGTCTTGATGAGGGTGATGAGGCCGTTTTCGCCTTCCGGCGAGTCCAGCAGGCCGGACATGATCTTGAAGTTGTGGACCATGCCGATGTTCATGTTGTCGTTGGACATCTTGGACACGGATTTGATGATCGCCGTGGGGCCCTTGACGTCCGCGCCCTGAGACGGGCTGATCCCGTCGGACAACGGCTTCCACGCCCGGCGTCCGTTGGCCGACGCTCCGAGGAGCTGGCCGAAGGGCGTATTGTTGGAAATGGACAGGGTCCCGTGGCTGAGAACGGAATACAGGGTGCGGTACTTGCGGTGCTCCTGCTCCGTGAAGTTGATGAGGTCCGCCGCGATGAGGTCCGCGTAATCGTCGTCGTTCCCGTACTTGGGCGCGGCGAGACAGGCGGAGCGGATGTCGTCGTAGCCTTCGAAGTTGTTCTTCAGCGCGGCGTTGAGCTGTTCGAGCGTGTACTTCCCGTCGTCGTACACCAGCTTCTTGATCGCCGCCATGGAGTCCGCATAGGTGCCGAGGCCGGACCAGACCACGCCGGGGCCGAAGTTGTACATCGCGCCGCCGGAGGACACGTCGGCCCCCGATTCCATGCAGCCTTCGTACATGATGGACATCAGCGGTTTCGGGGCGAGGTCCCGATGGACGCGCTGGGAAATGACCGTAGCGACGCTCGACCACTTCGTGATGTACCTGATCTGTTCCTTGACGGCGGCTTCGAACTTCTCATAGGTATCGAAGCCGCTCAGATCGCCCATATCGGGGCAGACCTGCTTGCCGTACCACAGCGGCACGCCGTGATTGAGCACCAGTTCGATGCAGATGGGCCACTGCGTATACGCCGTGGACGTCCACTGATACAGGCGGCCCGACTTCTGCGGCTCCACGCATCCCATGAGGCAGTAGTCGCGGGCGTCCTCGATGCTCACGCCCTTGGCGAGCATCATCTTGATGTGCGTATCGTCGAAGTGGATGGCCGGGAAGCCCATGCCCGAACGGATCACATCCACGATCTTGCGCAGGTAGGCGTGCGGGGAACGGCTGTGCACGCGGGTCGCCAGCGAAGGCTGGTAGATGCGTACATGGCGCACCGCGTCCATGAGCAGGTAGGTCAGCTCGTTGGTGGCGTCGCGTCCGTCGCGGGTGACGCCGCCGACGCACATGTTGACGAAGGGCTGGTACCCGGCGAAGAATTTGGAGCCGCCTTCGCTGGTGATCCACATCATTTCGGACATCTTGATGAGCATGCATCCGGCGAGATCAAAGGCTTCGTATTCGGTCATGCGGCCCGCTTCGAGGTCGGCCTTGAAGAAGGGATACATGTACTGGTCCACGCGCCCGATGGACATGCCCGTCTGGTTTTCCTCCACGACGAGCAGGGATTCCACGGTCCACACGGCCTGAACGGCTTCCCAGAAGGTGCCGGGCTTGTGCGCGGGCACGCGCGCGTTGACTTCCGCGATCTTGAGCAGTTCCGCACGGCGCTTGGGATTCGTTTCCCGCTGGGCCAGTTCCGCCGCATACTGGGAAAGGCGCCGGGCATAGGTCATCACGCCCTCGGTCGTTTCGATGACCGACTTGTAGAAGTAGATTTTTTCGAGGTGCTCCGGGTTGCCGTAGTCGAGCCGTTCCAGATGCTCGCGGGCCTCGCGCTGGATGTCGAGCATGCCCTTCTTCATCAGGATGACGTCATAGCCGGGATTGGAGTCCCCGCCGCCGTTGAGGGCGTGGTAGGAACAGTCGGTGACGAACGCCTCGGCGGACAGTTCCCACAGGCCCGCTTCGCGGTACTGCGCCTCACAGTATTCGTCCACGGACTTGCCCTTCCAGAAAGGGAAAATCTCTTCGCGCATGATGCGCTTGTCTTCATCGGAGATGTAGAAGGGGTCCTGAGGACGGGTGCCGATGGTGTCGAGTTCCTGCTCCATCCAGCGCCACGCGATGTCCGGCGAAAAGGCCCCGGCCCGAGGCGCTCCGTTGGGCGCGCCGACGATCAGCTCGTCGTCCTGAATCAGCAGCGGGGCGGTTTCGCAGCAGCGCCGGAAACTGATGGCCCGCAGCAGAATCTTGGGCATCCCCGGATGTTCCTTAGCAAGCTGGGTGAGCACGCGGGCCCGGTGGGTGGTGATGCGCGGAACCTGTTTGAGGAAGTTTTCCTTGAGCCTGACGTGACGCTCGGTGGGCCCGTCGGGAATGCCCGAGGGCGTGCCCGGATCGGCATACGAAACCGTCGGGACGGCGGAGGCCGCGCCGTTTTCGGACGGCAGGCGCTTGATGATTTCGGAGGAAATGCCCTCAAGAATTTTCTTCAGCGTGGCGCGGTCTTCAGGGCTCAGTTCTCTGGCGGCCTCGGCAAAACGGCTGGTAAAGCTCTCCATAGTCACGATATCACCTCGTTTGAATAACACGTCATCGTCCGGTACCCGCCGCCGGCGAGAAGGGGCGGCCAAAGCCGTACGGCAAGGCGCGACGCCCCGCCCGTACGCCGACCGCGCATCGAAAGCGGCTAGTCCGTGGGAACTCTGTCCAATATGTCGACAAGGTTGCCGAACAACGCCCGTACGGCGCGCGCGTCAAGGGGCCGGTCGTCGGCGGGAGAAGGCGCGTTTCCGCCTTCCGGGACGGGGGCCTGCCGGACGCCGTACCCGACTTTGCGCGTATAGATGAAGTGCAGGGGGGACACGTTGTCCGACGTGATGCCGAATCCGGCGGAGCCGCTCCCCAGCGTCACGGACGGCGTCAGATTGGTGGTCATGCCCAGAGCGCCGAACGTTGCGGGCGTGTTGACCAGCAGGCGGCCCACCGGCTTTTTCAGGGCGAACTGCCGGATCACGGCTTCGTCCCGCGAGTGGATGACCAGCGTGTGCCCCTTGTGATCGTGCAGCAGGACTTCGATGCACTTCGCGCAGGCGTGCCGCCAGTCCCTTTCCACATACAAGCTCAACACCGGAGCCATGATTTCGCCGGAAAACGGATCGTTTTCGTTGACGTACTCGCGCAGCGCCACGAGCAGGCGCGTTCCTTCCGGAACCGCGATCCCCGCGCGGCGGGCGAGGTTTTCCGCGCTCATGCCGAGCACGCCGGGACCGGCGCTGCCGCAGGCCGCGATCACCTCTCCGAGGCGGCGGCGTTCGTCCGGGGTCATGAAATGGCAGCCTTCGGCCCTGAGAGCCTCGCGCACGGTGTCGATGACGCAGGCGTCCACCACTACGGACTGCTCGGCGGCGGGGGCCATGCCGTTGTCGAAGGTTTTGCTCCGCACGATGTCGCGGGCGGCCCGTGCGATGTCGGCGGTACGCTCGATGAAGGCGGGGCCCTGACCGATGCCCGCATAGATGAGGGGCTTGCCCGCTTCCCGCGCTTCGTTCAGGAGCGAGGGCACGCCCGTATTGACGATCAGCGCGACGTTCTTGTGGCGCATGAGTTCGCGCGCGCCGCTGCGGCAGGCCGGTTCGAGACAGGCGAGACAGCCTTCGGGCAGGCCTGCCGCCTGCGCGGCCTCGGCCATGAGCGCCACCACGCGCGCCGTGCTGCGCGCCGCTCTGGGGTGGGGCGAAAAGACGATGGCGTTGCCCGCCTTGACGGCCATGAGCGCCTGATGCGCCGCGGCGGCGATTGGATTCGCCACGGGGGCCAGCGAGGCGATGACGCCGACGGGCACGCCGATGTCCATCAGTTTCTTTTCGGGGTCTTCCGCGAGAACGCCCACGCAGCGCAGCCGCAGCAGGGCGTCGAGCACGTCCCCGCAGACGAAGCGGATTTGCGTCAGCTTGTCCCGCCACGAGCCGCAATCGGTTTCCTCATGGGCCATGACCGCCAGCTCTTCGGCCTGTTCCGTCACGGCCTTCCCCATGGCCGAAACCACGGCGTCAAGCCTGTCCTGCGTGAACCCCGCCAGCAGCTTTTGCGCTTCAAAAGCGTTTTCCGCTGTGATTCTCGCATGTTGTATAGAAAGTAAATCGTTGTCCACGATCATGGTCCGTACTCCGAATCTTACGGCGTTCAAAAACTCAGGACGTCGGGTTCTCAAGCGAATACCGCTTGAGAATGGGCGCGATCTGGGGATGGGGCGAGGGGATCACCACGGAACTGTAGACGTGCGCGCCCATGCGTTCGACCGCCAGCACCCCGGCGTTCACCGCCGTCTGACAGGCGGAAACGTCGCCTTCGACCAGTACGGAAATATAGCCGGAAGCCACGTTTTCGTAGCCGATGAGCTCCACGCCGCTGGATTTGATCATGGCGTCCAAGGCTTCGAGCACAAACACGATGCCGAAGGTTTCGATCATGCCGAGCGCCTTGAGCTTCGCGCCGGGGAGGGCTTCGATGGCGTGCGTTTCCACGATGGCGTTCACGCCCCGTTCGGGGCGCGGCATGACGTTGTGCGCCGTGAGCTTGCCCACGGCAGCGGCGGCGGCCACGCCCGCCTCGGCGGAAGCCTGACAGGCCGCCACGTCGCCCTGTACGATGATCGTGACCAGCGTCGAGCCCACGTTTTCGTAGCCGACAAGCTCCACATCGGCGGCCTTGAGCATGCTGTCGGCGGCATAAATGGCCGGAACCATGCCCTGCGTTTCCACAAGGGCCAGCGCGTCCCCAACGTGATGTTTCATGCGTATGTCCTTTGTCCCGTCTTGATGGCGTTCTCCCGTCGCGGAAAAAACGTCCCGTTCCCGGCCCTTCGCCCGTTCCTGTGCGCCGTGTGCGACTTCAGACAAATTGCAACCGCTGTGCCAGCGGGCCGGATTCCCTAGGCGGACGAAGCTCCGGCAACGAACAGGGCGGGATAGAAGCGGTCTCGGTCGCGCGGGGCTGACGGCCCAGCGTATGAAAGGTTGCAGATGACAACAATGTCGTTATTAACGACATAAACGGCACGACTTGGGATACGGTCATACCCCATATCCGTTCGACCGTGCGGACGACCGGTCCCGCTCGTTTTCGAGCCATCCCCCTGCGGACGGCCGCCCAGGCATCTCGGGAGAATGATTGATTTCACGACATGCTCATATCCGGCACGGAAGAAGCGGACAGAATCGCTATACCGCCGAAACGCCGCCTGCCCGTTCCCTTTGCGGCAAGTCGGAAAGGCCGCAGTGCGACAGTTTTGTCGTGGAAGTTACGGGCCGCACGGCTCCGGTCGGGCGCACCCGCGTCGGGGGCAAGCCGAGTTCCCGGTGATGTTCCGGTACGGGGCGTCCGACTGCCCCACACCGGGGTAAGCCCCCACCGCGAACGCCACCGCACGATCCCGCTTCGGGAAAACGCGGGCCTGCGATCCGTGTCGGGTTCGTCCATGAAAGCTCGGCAACGGCCCAAAGGCGCAAAGCCGGTTACAGGGCGGCTTCGACCTTTCTCCTGCCGTAGCCGGTGAGGGCGTACGTCTGGACCAGATTGCCGGAGCCGTCGAGGGATTCGCCTTCGACGCGCGCGATGCCCACGACCTTGAGAGCCTGCAAATGCCGCTTCACGGACTCGGGGGAAAGCTGGCGTTCACCGGGGTAGTCCGGCAGCAGGGCCTCGAAAACGGCCTGCGGCGCACGCGGCGTTCCGTCGAGCAGGAGCGCGCCGATGGCGAGGCGGAGAGGCGGTTTCATTCCGAACATGACGTTCCTCAATTCACGTTGCGCAGGTTGACGGAGTCTCTGGGGTTGCCGATGACGAGGCACATGCCCGCGAAGATGGCGGCGGCCCCGGCGATGAGGTTGCGTGTGATCTCGGCGTCCGTGAACAGGGCGCTGAACAGGACGCCCCAGAGCGCGTAGGTGATGTTCAGGGCCATGGCGCGGCTTACGCCGGTCATGTTCATGGCGTTGTACCAGCAGCGGTAGGAGACGCAGCCGATGACGCCCGCCAGCGCGAAGAGGAGCACGCCGGGGCTGGTGAGGGAGTCCGCCAGCAGGCCGGGAACGTCGTAGCCCTCGGTCAGCGAAAGATGGATCAGGACCACGGGCACGATGACGCAGGCGTACAGCAGGCTCGAAACGAGCTGGTAGATGTTCAGGGCCACGCCGGGTTCGATGAGGTCCATACTGGAGGTGACGCAGACGCCTTCCGCCGCCCAGCCGAACGCGGCGAGGAACGCGAAGGCGATGCCGAGATAAAACGCCGCGCCTCCGGCGGATTCCGGCGGGGTGTAGCCGATGGCGACGGCTCCGGCGACGCACAGCCCGAGGCCGCCCCACGCGCGCAGGTTGACCCGTTCCTTGAGGAAGACGAGGGCCAACAGAGCGGCGATGGCGGGGTAGAGCGAGGTGATGGGCAGGACGTAGGCGGGCCCGGCGAGCGAGAGGGCCATCAGGTAGCCGCCCATGCCGAGAGGCGCGCCGAACAGCGCCCCGAGAATGCAGAAGCGTCCGGGTTTGCTGAACAGGGTCCGCAGGAGCTCCTTGCTCTTGCCCTGTGACGCGTTCACCGCGAACGAGAAGCAGGCCCCGAAGAAATCGTGCAGGCCCGCCGCCAGCAGCGGGGCGAACAGCCACAGCGCGGGGGCGTCAAAAGGCTTTTCCGCCAGCCCCTTGCCCAAGGTCAGACCGTCGAAGCTCCAGATCATGCCGGAGATCAGGGCGAGGGTCAGTCCCTTTCTGGCGAAGCCCAGTTCCTGCCGTTCGCGCAGCCGTGCAAGATCGTTCATGACATTATCCTTTAGAACGTTGAAAAACCGGGGAGGGGGAAAGGGGCCCGTTTCGACGGACGGTACCCTTTCCTCCTCCCCATCCCGTCCCTTTTTCTTGAAAGGCGATTGACCGGCGGGACGGCCCCGGAGGGACCCCCGGCAGCTAGGCGCCGAGGTGCTTGCGGTAGGCGGCGGCGTCCCACAGGGCGGCGACGGCGGAGGCGTCGTCGGGACGGATGCGGATCATCCAGCCCTGATCGTAGGGGGAAACGTTCACCAGCGTGGGCGTGCTTTCCAGTTCCTCGTTGACGGCGGCGACTTCGCCGGAAACGGGCATGAACAGCTGGTTGACGGATTTCAGGGATTCGACCGTGCCGAATTCGCCGTTGGCGTCGAAGCGGGCCCCGACTTCGGGGAGGTCCACAAAGGCGATCTCCCCGAGCTGGTCCTGTGCGAAGTCGCTGATGCCGATGACGGCTTCGTCGCCGTCCATGCGTGCCCAGACGTGTTCGACGGTGTAGCGCAGGGATTCGGGGAGATTGAGTTCTTCAAGCGTTTTCATGGGAGGCTCCTGTTGAGCGGTCTGCGAGGGAAAGAGCGGCTTCGTAGAGCCCCTCGGCCAGTGTTGGATGAGCGTGGATGGTGGAGGCGATGTCCCGTACGGACGCGCCCATGTGCAGGGCCAGCGCGGCTTCCGCGATGAGGTCCGTGGCGTGGGCTCCGGCGATGTGCGCGCCGAGCACCTTGCCGGTCGCCGCGTCGGAAACCAGCTTGAACACGCCGGGAAGTTCGTTCATGGCCTGCGCCTTGCCGAGTTCGCGCATCTGGAAGTTTGCGACGCGGACCTCGTGGCCGGCGGCGACGGCCTGCGCTTCGGTGAGGCCGACGCAGCCGATTTCCGGCGAGGTGAAGATGCCGGAGGGGACCACGGCATAGTCCATGCGTTCGTCCAGTCCCATGCAGTTGCGGACGGCGCACAGGCCTTCGACGGCGGCGACGTGGGCCAGCATGATCTTGGAGGGGCCCAGCACGTCGCCCACGGCGTACACGCCGGGCAGCGAGGTGGCCATGTGGTCGTCGGCCTGAATCCAGCCGCGTCCGTCCACGGCGATTCCGGCTTCCGCCAGACCGAGGCCGGAGGTGTTGGGCACGCGGCCCACCGTGACCAGCACGGCTTCGGCTTCAACGGGCGTTTCCTTCTGCTGAGCGGGCGTGGGGTCGCTGATGAACGGCGAAGGGCCGAGTACGGCCTTGACCACGCCGTCTTCCACGCGGACGTCCTTCAGCGTACGGCCCAGTTCGCAGCCGATGCGGCGCTTCTTCATTTCGCGCTGGAGCAGGGCGCCCATGTCGGCGTCCACGGAGGGGAGGGGGAGGAGGCGGTTCTGTCCTTCCACCACCGTGACCTTGGCCCCGAAAGCCTGATAGATGAACGCCAGTTCGCAGCCGATGACACCGCCGCCCACGATGATGAGCGAGGAGGGGATGCGGTCCAGCGCCAGCGCGTCGTCGCTGGTCATGATGTGACGATGGTCCACGGACAGGCCGGGAAGCTGCAACGCGCCGGAACCGGTGGCGATGATCACCCGGTCGCCTTCGACGGCGACGGGACCTTCGTCCGTGGCGACGTCCACGAGCCCCGCGTTGACGACGCGGCCCCGGCCCCGGATGAGCCTTACGCCGAGGCCGGCGCAGGCTTTTTCAAGGCCGCCGCGCAGGGTGGCGCAGACTTTTTCCTTGCGGGCGAGCACGGCGGCGGGATCGGCGGACGGCGTCCCCTGCCCGACGATGCCGAACTGGGACAGGCGCAGGGCGATTTCCAGCGCCTCGGCGGACGCCTTCAGCGTCTTGGTGGGGATGCAGCCGTTGTTCAGACAGGTTCCGCCGAGGCGGTCGCTTTCCACGAGAGTGACGGACATTCCGGCGCGGGCGGCGGCGAAGGCCGCCGTGTACCCGCCGGGGCCTCCGCCGATGACGGTCAGGCGTACGGACATGGCTCGGCTCCTAGTCTTCGTCGCATTCGAGGTTCAGGTTGTATTTCACCGGGAAGGCCGCTTCGAGCGATCCCGTGATCAGACAGCCCTGCTTCATGATCTTTTCCACCCGGTCGAAAATGAACTCGTATTCCTGATCCATGAACACGGTCACGTCCAGATCGATCCCGGTGACCCGGCCCCGGCCCTTGTCGTCGGTGCCGGTATGCACCGTGGCCTTGCCCTCGATGCGGCGGTACTTGGCGCTGCGGGTTTCGAGCGCCTTGTCCAGCGCCGCGCAGTAACAGTAAAGCGCGGAGGAGGCGAGCAGCTTCTTCGCCGTTCCCGGGCGTTCTTCGGCGGGAATCTTTTCGCCGTCGATGGAAATGACGCCGAGGGCGCCGGATTCCATATCGAGATCAACCTTGCTTCCCTGACGGGTGATGGAAACGCTGAGTTCGTGGGACATGATATCCTCCCGGATGAATTGCGGAAATAAGGCGGTACGGTACCGCATCGCCTCTTTATATGCATTTAGAGTGCCAAACCCCTCGGAACAAGGATTCAACCGCCCTTCGCCGGAGTGAGCCGACAGCGCGTCCTATCTCCGTCTGATTCTTGGGAAAAAAGGAACGCATACCGCGTCCGGCGGGCGTTTTCTCTAAAAGGTGTTGCCGTTTCTCCCCTGTTGTAAAATACTCTATTCTATAAACGACAAAAATGTCGTGAATAGCGACAAGACGTTCAGGGGGAAGTCTATGGAATTGTGCGCGTCCGTTCCCGGTCTCGCCGTGGAGGAGAGTTATATCCGGCTGCTCAACCATCTGCCGGGTCTCGCCTATCGGTGCCGGGTTACGGAAAACGAGTCTTCCGTCGCGGAACTCATTGAATATGTTCTTGAATTCGCAAGCCGGGGAAGCTACGATCTGCTCGGCATCCCCGCCGAAGAAATGGTGCGGAACAACTACAACACCATCGAACGGATGACGCATCCCGACGATCTCCAGCGGATGCGCCGGGACATCTATGACAGTATTGTCGCGCATCAGCCGTATCAGGTGATGTACCGGGTCTTGTTGCCGTCCGGGAGGCTGAAGTGGCTCTGGGATCAGGGCGAGGGCGTCTTTGACGGCACGGGGAAGCTGCGCTATCTGGAAGGGTTGATAATGGACATCAGCGAACAGAAGTTTCAGGAGCTGGAACTCAAGGAAGAGAACCGGCAATTGAAGGCTTCCGTGAGCAATCTCTATGGGTTGGGAAACATCGTCGGCAAGAGCGAAGCCATGCGTCAGGTCTACAACCTGATCCTCAAGGCCGCCGAAACCGACACCAACGTGATCATCTACGGTGAAACGGGGTCGGGCAAGGACCTCGTCGCCAAGGCGATCCACGAATTCAGCGCCCGGAAGGGCAACTATGTCCCGGTCAACTGCGGGGCCATCCCCGAACAGCTTCTGGAGAGCGAATTCTTCGGGCACACCAAGGGGGCCTTCTCCGGAGCGCATGCCAACAAGGAAGGGTACATCGGAGCGGCGCACAACGGTACGCTGTTCCTCGACGAAATCGGAGAACTCCCCATCCACTTGCAGGTAAAGCTGCTCCGGGCCATCGAAAACAAGATGTACACCCCGGTGGGCAGCAACACGCCCAAGGTTTCGTCTTTCCGTCTGGTCGCGGCGACGAACCAGGACCTTTCCAAGATGGTGCTGGAAAAGAAGATGCGTTCGGACTTCTATTACCGGGTACATGTGCTTTCCATCACGCTGCCGCCTCTGCGCGAGCGGCACGGTGACATCCCGCTGCTCGTCGAGGCCTACATGGAGCGCAAGGGCATCACCTGCGCCCTGCCGTTGCAGGTGCGTCTGGCGATGGAACACTACGACTGGCCCGGCAACGTGCGGGAACTGCACAACTTTCTTGACCGCTACACGGCGTTCGGCGACGTGGCGCTGGAATCGCTCGGGGATGCGGGCAAGGCGGAGCTGCTGTTCCCGGACCTGAGCCACGAGGGGCTGACGCTCGAAAACGCCACCCTCCAGCTTGAGGAGCGGATAATCCGGCAGGCGCTCGAACGCTGCCGCTGGCGCAGGGGCGATGCCGCCGAGGCGCTCGGCCTGAACCTGCGGACCCTGCAACGCAAGATGAAGCGGCTGGGCATGAACGCGAAGGAATAGCGAGTGGGGGAAGGGGAACGGAGAGAAGATTTGGAGGGGGAGAGGGGACCTTTCTGGAGAAAGGTCCCCTCT
>CABKMN010000023.1 GCA_902373525.1 uncultured Bilophila sp.
AGGGAAGGGGGTCCGGGGGAAGGGAGGGGAAAACTTTCTGAGGAACGTTTTCCCCTCCCTTCCCCCGGTTTTCAATCATTAGTCAATCTTCGCAAAAGCGGCGGCGACGGCGCCACAGATGGGGCACTTGTCGCAGGGGCCTTCCTGAGTGTAGCCGCACACGGTACAGACATAGAAGTCACCCTTGATGGAGGAAGGATCGGCGAGAGCCTTCTTGTACAGGTTGGCATGCACTTCTTCGACCTTGTTGACCATGTCGAAATACTTGGCGATGCGATCCTGACCTTCTTCCTTGGCGTCGGCGATCATTTCGGGGTACATCTTGGTGAATTCGTAGGTTTCACCTTCGATGGCCGTCTTGAGGTTGGCGGTGGTGTCGCCGATCTTGCCCGCGTTGCGCAGGTGGGCGTGAGCATGGATGGTTTCGGCTTCGGCGGCGGCGCGGAACAGTTTGGCAACCTGAGGCATCCCTTCCTTGTCGGCCTGCTTGGCGAAAGCGAGGTACTTGCGGTTGGCCTGGGATTCTCCGGCGAAAGCGTCCATCAGATTCTTGTCGGTCTTGCTCATGGGAAGTCTCCTTTTGTGCAAATCAGGTTATTTGAAAAGTGCGTTGCTTGCGTTGTCAATCAGGAACGATTCCTGTTTATAGAAATCCGGTTCGCTTGTAAAGCCTTATCGGTACTTTTTTTGAAAAAAAATGCGTTCTCAAAAAAAGTGCCATGAATAAAAGGGAGATGGCGGACATGCTTGACCGAAGCGCGTTCCGACGCTACACCTTGTCTCCATGTCTGTATCCTATCGCATCCCTGATCTGGAACCGGAAGCCTGCCACCGCTGCGAGGAAATCGTCCGCCGCAGCCGGTTCATCGTCAGCCTCGCCCATACGCCGAACCCGGACGCGGCCAAGGCGTTCGTCGAGCGCATCAAGCGCGAGTTCCCCGACGCCACCCACAACTGCTGGGCCTACGCCGCGGGCGCGCCCGGCCAGACCGGCAAGGTCGGCTACAGCGACGACGGCGAACCGCACGGCACGGCGGGACGTCCCATGCTCACCATGCTCCTGCACGGCGGCGTGGGCGAGCTGGCGGCGGTCGTCACCCGTTACTTCGGCGGCATCAAGCTGGGCACCGGCGGCCTTGTCCGCGCCTATCAGGGCATGGTCAGGCTCGGTCTGGAAACGCTGCCCACGCGCGAGCACATGATCCCCGCGCGCGTCGAGGTGGTGCTCGACTATCCGCATATCACCGTGTTCCGGCGTCTTTTGCCCGACTTCCGGGCCACCGTGGACTCCGAGACCTTTGGGGTGGACGCGACGTACCAGCTCCTCCTGCCGGACCAGAACATCCCGGCCCTCGAAGCCGCGCTGACCGAGCTGACCGACGGGGCCGTGCTGGTCACCCGGCTCGACGACGAGGAACCGGCGTCCGGGCATTCCTGAACCGTATGATCGGAGCGTAGCACGTTCCGCTCCGTTTGAATACGTTTCCGTGCCGGAAAAATCACTCCCCCGCAAACGTGAAAAGCCTTTCGGCGGCGAACCGAAAGGCTTTTTGCGTACAAGGGGAAGAAAGCCGTTCTAGGCGAGTTCGCCCACGGCCTTGGCGAACGCCCGCACCTGTTCTTCGGTGGTGTTGAAGCTGAGCATCCAGCGCACGGTATGGGCCACGGGATCGACCTCGTGGAACAGGTAGTCCTCCTGCAACCGCGCGATGTGTTCGGGCTTCATGTTCACGAACACGCCGTTGGTGTCCACGGGGTGGGCCAGTTGGACATGCGGCATGTCCGCGACGAGCGCGCCGAGCAGGCGGGCCATCGCGTTGGCGTGGCGGGCGTTGTCCAGCCACAGATCGTTTTCGAAATAGGCGACGTACTGAGCCGCGATGAACCGCATCTTGGAGGCCAGCAGCAGGTTCTGCTTGCGGAGCGTGGCGAAGTCGCGCACGAAGGCCTTGTTGAAGATGACGACCGATTCCGCCATCATCATGCCGTTTTTCGTGCCGCCGAAACTCATCATGTCCACGCCGAGATCGCGGGTGACGGAGCGGACGTCGCGGCCCAGCGCCACGACGGCGTTGGCGATGCGCGCCCCGTCCATGTGCACGTACAGGCCGTTGGCGTGCGCCACCTCGACGATGGCCCGGATTTCGTCGGGCGTGTACACCGTGGCGACTTCCGTGGACTGGGTGAGCGCCACCAGCCCCGGCTGGCTGTGGTGCATGTCGCCGAGGGCCCCGAGATGGGCGTGGAGCGATTCGGCGGCGATCTTGCCGTGCACGGAGGGAACGGGAAGCATCTTGCAGCCCACAACGGCCTCGACCGCGCCGCTTTCCGAGGTGTGGGTATGGGCCATGTCGCTGCACAGGACGGCGTTCCACGACCGGATCATACGGTTGAACCCGAGCACGTTGGCCCCGGTGCCCAGCGGGACGAGGAACACGTCCACGTCCTCCCCGAACAGGGTCTTGAAGCGCCGCTCGGCCTCGGCGGTCCAGGGATCGTCGCCGTAAGGCACCGCCGCGCCCACGTTAGCCCGATTCAGGGCCTCCATAACGTTCGGATGCACGCCGCTGGTGTTGTCGCTGGCAAAGGTCGCGTCCATATCGTCTCCTGAGAGCCTTCTCACGTTACACGTTGCACGATGAACGACGGGCAGACCGGACCGCCCGCCGCGAAGCGGCATGAATGCCGCCGAAGACCACGCTCCGCGGCGGAAGGGACCTTTGAAACGCGGACCGTTTCAAAGGCAGTCCGCTCTAGGACCGGCGGCGCCGGGAGCATGCGTCCGCATAGACAGCCAGCGTCTGGTTGAGAAAATCGGCGTCGCCCAACGCGGCGATGCGCTTGGAACAGGCCTCCGTCAGTTCCCGCCGCCACGCGGCATCCGTCGCGGCCCTGCGGAGCACGTCCGCCAGCGCGTCGACGTCGCCGGGCGGCACCAGCGCGGACGCGGGGAGCAGATCGGGCATGACGCCCACCGAGGTGGAAACGAGAGGCCTGCCGCAGGCCATGATTTCCAGCGCGGCCCGGGCGATGGTTTCCGACCACAGCGACGCGACCACGCCCGCGTCCAGCGCGGACAGGCAGGCCGCAACGTCGGGCACCTTGCCGGTAATGGTCACGTAGTCCCCCATCCCGGCCTCACGTATCCACGCCTCCACCTCTTCCTGAAGCGTCGCCGTGGAAAAGCCGAGCAGGAGCAGGCGGATGTTCCGCATCCCCGAGTTCACGAGCCGGGACAGCGCGGCGATGGTCTCCCGCTGCCCCTTCACGCGGTCGAAGCGACCGAGCAGCCCGACCACGAAATCCTCGTCCGCAAGGCCGTACCGCGCCCGGACAGCCGCCCTGCCCTCGGGATCAAAACGGAACCGCGCCGTGTCCACACCACCCAGAATCGTGTACAGCCGGTCGGCGGGCACATGCATCTTCTCGGCGAAATGCCGGGTCATGACGGAATTGGTGGCGACCACCGCGTCGGCCACCCGGGTATGGAGGATACGGTTGGGAAGATTGCCCTTGGGCAGCCGCTGATCGCCGCGCGTACGCACCAGCGCGTAGCCGTCCATGCCCTTGAGCATCCCCCAGAACAGGAAGGACTCGCCCCGGTGGCAGTTGACCACATCGGGCCGAAACGCCCGGATCAGCCGGGACATGTCCCGGAGCAGGCCGGGAAATTCCAGCGGATTCTTGGCGTTGAGCGGCATGGCCACCGGGCGGAGGCCCATGCTTTCGGCCTTCTCGAAGGTTTCGGTGCCGGCGAGGGCCACGACGCGGCTCTCGTGCCCGGCGGCGTTGAGCAGGCGCGCCAGTTCCAGCCCGTACCAGGCGGTGGCGTTGAACCAGCGGACATTGACGACCTGAATCGTGCGGAGAAAGGACATGGGCGTTCCGGGGAAAAAAGTTGACTCCCTGCTGTAGCACAAGCCCCGGACCGGGACAAGAATCCCCCGGACGCCAAAAACGGCGGCCCAAACGGACCGCCGCCCTTGCAAAAAGAGGAGTGGTGAGACCTCCCGGCCCTACATCTTGTTGATGTAGGCGGCGAGATCAAGAAGCTGCTTGTCGGAAAGCGGCTTCAGCACGTTCTGCATGCCGACCATCTTGCCGTCGGTATAGGTGCCGGTCTGGAATCCCTTCATCTTTTCCATGAGATCGGGAACCGACATCCCGGCGAGGCCGTTGCCGTTCAGCGTGTGACAGGGCACACAACTGTCGTAGAGGGTCGCGCCTTCGGACGGATTGCCGCCGTCGGGCCATGTCTGCGCCTGCGCCGCACCGGCGGCCACAAGCAGGGGAAGCGCCATCACACACGCGTATTTCAGGACACCACGCATACACATTCCTCCTCGGAAAGAGCTTTGGTTTCCGTCAGAATACGCCGTGCAAGCACGCAAACAATGATTATCAAAGAAAAAACGGACCTTCCTGCTTCCGCGGGGACTTGAGGTCGAGACGCCAGAAAAGGCTTTCCGCCTCTTCGCGGCACAGCTCGAAACCGCACCGTTCCAACACGCTCCGGGACGCGGCATTGTCCCGTTCCGTTTCCGCGGCGACCTCGCGCACATGCGGCTGTTCCAGAGCCCACCGGGCCAGCGCGCCGAGCGCTTCGGTCATGAATCCGCGCCCCCGAAAGCGCGCGTGAAGCCCGTATCCCACTTCCACGACGCCGCGCTCATCCGGAGGGGCCATGAAACAGGCGCTGCCCACGGCGGCCCGCTCCGCCTTCAGGATGATCTGCCAGCTCGCCATCCACGGGAACGCGTCCCGCCGCTTGCGCGCCTCGGCGTACAGCCCCCGCATGGCCTCCAACGTGTGCCCGAACGAAGCCGAGCGACCGCCCCAGCCGCTCGGGGGCATCAAGCAGCATGCCGAACTGTTCCGGCGTCAGCGCCACGATGCGGAGGCGTTCCGTTTCCAGCGCCGTCATCCGTGCAGCATCCCGGCGAGCGTGCCGAGGGCGTCGGCCAGCGCCTCCCGCGTGCGGACCCCGCCGAGGGCCAGACGCACGCCCTGCTCCGGCGCGGCGCGGTTGAGCGCGAACAGATCGCTGTCCGCCACGATGATCCCGCGCTGCCGGGCCGCCTCCGCGAACGCCACCGCCGCCCACGGGTCCGGCAGTTTCAGCCAGCAAAAAAATCCCGTGGTCCGCGTCTCCAGCGGAAAACCGTCCAGCAGACGCCGCGCCAGCGCGTTGCGTTCCGCCGCTTCCCGGCGCTTCGCCTCCAGCACCCGGTCCGCCGTGCCGTTGCGTATCCACATGGTCGCCAGCTCGGCCATGAGCGGCGGGGCCATCGAAATGGTGTAGGAAACCGTCCGCTCCAGCTCGGCGTAGGCCGCGTCCGGCGGGCAAAGGTAGGCGATGCGCAACCCGCCGCTCAAGGCCTCGCTTGTGGAGGCGATGAAACAGCACCGCTCGGGAGCCAGCGACGCCAGCGGCGGCAGGTTGTGCTCCAGCGACAGCGCGTACACGTCGTCCTCGATGATCATGATGTCGTAGCGGCGGCAAATCTCCACCAGCTCCCGGCGGCGGTATTCGGGAATCTGCGCCAGCGTGGGATTCTGGCAGGTGGGCATCAGGTACAGGCCTTTGATCGCCCCGGCGCGACAGGCCGCCTCCAGCGAATCCGGCAGCATGCCGCCCTGATCCATGCGGATGGGCGTCAGGTTGAGCCGCAGGCGGCGGGCAAGCTGCTTGAGCAGCGGATAGCTGAGCTGTTCGGCGGCGATGCGGTCGCCGGGATTGAACAGCGAGGCCAGCACCGTCAGCAGGGCGTGCTGCGCTCCCGCGCACACGAGCAGGTTGTCGGGCGACACCGCCAGCCCGTACCGGCCCGCCCAGAGCGCACCGGCCTCACGGTGCCGCAGCAGGCCGCGCGGCTGCTGGTAGTTGCTCAGTTCCTTGAGGTCGGCGTAGCGGGAAAGTTCGGCCACGGCCTCGTTCAGGTCCGGGTTCAGATACTCGAACGGCGCGATGAACCCCAGATCGTGCATCCGCCCCGACCCTTCGTACACGTCCACGTCATGGCACGGCGCGGCCACGAACGTCCCCCGCCCGGTCACGCCCACGGTCAGCCCGCGCTGCGCGGCTTCGGCATAGCCCCGGCTCACCGTCCCGATGGTCACGCCGAGCGTTTCGGCAAGCTCCCGGTGCGTGGGCAGCGATTCGCCGGGCGCGAGCGCACCCTCCTCGATGCCCTGCGCGATGGCGTTCGCCACCAGCATGTACTTGGCTTCCGAGGGGTGCTCCTGCGCCTGTTCCCGATACAAATGAAGCAGTTTCATGGCGTACTACGCATTCGGACGGACGTTGTCGGGAAGGGCCCGGGCCTTGAGCGCGTCCAGCAGGGCCACCGTCACCCGGAGGCCGCCCTTGCCGCGTCCGAGCGACACGCCGGGCTTGGCCGTACCGTGGTAGTCCGAACCGCCGCTGACGCCGAGGCCGTAGCGCGCCGCCAGATCGACGCAAAAACGTTCGTCACGGGCGGAATGCTCGCTGTGGTAGGCTTCGATGGCTCCGAGGCCCGCCTCCTTAAGCTGCGGGATGATTTCGTCGAACCACGACGGCGGACAGCGGATCAGCATGGGATGCGCGAAGCTCACCACGGCTCCGAGATTGGCCATGAGGCTCACGCCCTCTTCCGGCGAAAGCAGGGTGCGGGGCACGTAGGCCGCGCCGTAATAGCCCAGATACAGTTCGAACGCCTGCGGAAAACCGGATACCACACCCCGCTTCCTGAGCACGCGGGCGATGTGGGGCCGTCCGACCGATTCCCCCTGCGCCTCCTCCAGCACCTCGTCGTAGCTGATGTCGATGCCGAGTGCGCGGAGCTTGTCGAGCATCCGGCGGTTGCGTTCCTCACGGTGCTCGCGGAGGCGGGCCAGCGCCGCGTCCAGCGGGGCCGAACGCTTCGGAAGCCACAGGCCCAGCAGGTGGATTTCCCCGTACCGCCCCTGCACCCCGAGTTCGCACCCTCGGATGACCTCGACCCCGAACTCCCGCCCGGCGGCCTCGGCCTCGTCCAGCCCGGAGACGGTATCGTGATCGGTGACGGCAACCGCGGCGAGTTTCAGCGCAGCGGCCTTGCGGACAAGATCACGCGGGGAATCCGTCCCGTCGGACGCCGTCGTGTGGGTGTGCAAATCGACAAAACGCGGCTGCATGCTTTCTCCTCATCGCCCCTCGCGGAGACGGGCGGCTTGTCCTCCGCTGCGGAAGGCGTTACACTCTAGATACTTTGTCAACACCGCGCCAAGGAGACGCTTCATGGCCCTGAACCCCGAACTGCTCGACCTGCTCGCCTGCCCCGTCTGCCGGGGAGAGCTGGAACCCGTGGACAACGAAAGCGGGCTGGAATGCTCCGCCTGCGGACTGGTCTTCCCCGTCCGCGACGCTATCCCCATCATGCTTCAAGAGGAAGCCATCCGCAAGGACGACTGGGAGCGCGGGCAGCGCAAGAAATCGTCCCGCTGACACGAAAGGCATGTTCCACCGGAGCATGCCTTCTTTAGGCTGCGCCTGCGGTTACGGTTGCCGACACGGCGGAACTGCCAACGGTTCGTTGCGAAGTCGAGAGTATGTATGCCTTCGTGCCGCCGGAAAATGCCGGAGACCGGCGGTGATGGCGTTTCAGCCTCCTCCGCAGGCCGTTTCCTTGGATACGGCCTTTTTCATGCCCGGCTACGTCCCAACCTGCCCGCACCGCATCCTTTTCTCCGCAGGGGCCGCTTCAGCCGCTCCGCTCCGGCGGCATGAGCCCGCAACAAAACGGACCCGCCGGCCTGCGCCGACGGGTCCGTCCGTTTTCCGTCGCGCAACAGGCGCATCAGTCATTATAAAGCGGGAACACGTCGTTCTTCAAGGACATGCTGCCGAGGAACTTCCCCATGTACCGTTCGTTGAGCGTCTTGATGTACGGCGCTGCGGCGTCGGGCGAGGCGGCTCCGCCGAAACGGACCTCGAACGCCTTGATCGCGCGTTCGCGGAAGGCCTGCACCTCGTCGGAATAGACGGGAAGCTGTCCCACGACCGCCGCAAGCGACTCAGGAAGCGGTTCGCGGTATTCAAGGATGATCTTGGCGCGGCTGAAATCCTCCAGTATGGCGAAACGCTGCGCCAGCCAGCGGAGAGAAGCCCACTGTTCCTTGTCCGCGAACAGCGGCGAGAAGGCGTCCTCCGCGCCGTTCACGATGCGGACGTTCCCGTAAAAAGCCTGTTCGCCGAACGTCGCGCCCAGCGTTTCCTGCGCCAGCGGGCCGCTGAACGTCAGCGGGTCCCATTCCCAGGCGTTGTTGGGCACGATGGCAAGCGTCACAATCGCCATCGGCGAGGCGGCGTCCGTCCCATATACGGAAACGAAGGCCTCGGGGAACTGGTAGCCCTGATCCGTATTCAGGAACGGGCTGATCCGTCCGTGCGACAGCATCGGCATGGCCTTCACGCCGACGGTGACGTCGGGACGCGCCGGGGAAACCACCGACGAGCCCTCAAACCCGCGGTAAAACGGCGCACAGGCGGCAAGGACCGCCACCGCGCACAACAAAAGGCACAAACGAAGTATTTTTCTCATACGAACCTCTCCAAAGGACGGTAACACAACGCGCTGACGGCGCACGCCGCCGTACGCAACAAAAGGCGTCATCGACCGCCTGCCGCCTCGCCCCGGATCGTCATTTACAAGAACTCATTCCTGATAGTACGCCGGAATCCGGCGGAACGCCACTCCTTTTTTCCTCCCGGAAACGGGCGGGCAGCCCGGAGACGCGGTCCCCGCGCCCGCCCCGGCGCTGCGGGAAGGCCAGAATGCAAGAAGGGCCGGGAAAATCCCGGCCCTTCGGTGAAGCGCTTAATTGGCCTGCTTGCGGATGAACGTCGGCAGTTCGATTTCCTCTTCCTCGAAGATGAACTCTTCGCGGCCGGGGGTGTGGGTCGCCTGTTTCGTCATCTGGTCGCGGTCGCGCAGGAACGTGGGCACGATGCGCTCCTCGTCGGAGAAGTTGCCCACGGAACGCGGCATGCGCATGCGCGGGATCGCGTGCTCCTCGGCGTAGCTCTGCTTCTGGTAGTTCAGGCCGGAATGCGCGGGCTGCTGCGCCTGCGGCTGCGGAGCCGGGCGCTGCTGCGGGCGGACGGTGGCCACATTGGCCTGTCCCTGCACGGCCTTGGGCGCGGAAGCGCCTTCGATGCCCGTGGCGATGACCGTGATGCGGATTTCGTCCCCGGCGTTCTCGTCGCTGGCGCAGCCGATGATGATGTTGGTGTCGGCTTCGCCGAGCGCGTCGTTGATGTAGGCGGACGCGTCGTTGAATTCCTCGAACAGCAGGTCTTCGTTGGCCGTGATGTTGATGAGCACGGCCTTGGCCCCGGCGATGGACACGTCCTCCAGCAGCGGGCTGGTGATGGCCTTGCGCGCGGCCTCGATGGCCCTGCCTTCGCCGGAGGCGACGCCCGCGCCCATCATGGCGAGACCGGACACGCTCATGACCGTACGCACGTCGGCGAAGTCCACGTTGATGAGGCCGGGCACGGTAATAAGGTCGGAGATGCCGCGTACGGCGCGGTGGAGCACGTCGTCGGCGCATTTCAGCATGTCGCTGAGCTTGGCCTTCTTGGGCGCGATGGTGAGGAGGCGGTTGTTCGGGATCGTGATCAGGCTGTCCACGTTCTCGCGCAGTTCGGCGATGCCCTGCTCGGCGGCGCGGGCGCGCTTCGTGCCTTCGAAGAGGAACGGTTTGGTCACGACGCCCACGGTCAGCGCGCCCATTTCACGGGCGGCCTGCGCCACGATGGGAGCCGCGCCGGTGCCGGTGCCGCCGCCCATGCCCGCGGTCACGAACACCATGTCGGCGTCGCCGATGGCGTCCTTGATCGCGCCGATGCTTTCCTGCGCCGCGTCGCGGCCCACGTTGGGATCGGCTCCGGCACCCAGCCCTTTGGTCAGTTTTTCACCGATCTGGAGCTTGATTTCGGCCTTGGAACGCAGCAACGCCTGCGCGTCCGTGTTCGCGCAGATGAAGGTCACGCCCTTCAGGCCCGCCATGATCATGTTCTGCACGGCGTTACCGCCGCCACCGCCAACACCGATAACCTTTATATTCGCGGGGGGGGTATCCGCTTCGAACTGCATATCCATCATAGCTCCTCCTCAAAAAAAGAAAAACGTACTGACCGCCCAGACGTTACGAAATTTCGGAAAACCACTTTTTCATGCGCGACAGGATCGAGTTGAAAACGTTCCCGTCGCTCCGGATGCGGAATTTCTGCTCCATGCCTTCCTTCTCCGCGCCGAAACGGAGCAGGCCCATGGCCGTGGCGAACTTCGGACTGTTCACCATGTCCTTGAGGCCGCCCACGTTCCGGGGATACCCGATGCGCGTGGGCAGGTTGAAGACCTGTTCGCCCAGTTCCTGACAGCCCTGAATGAGGGCCGTGCCGCCCGTGAGCACCACGCCCGCGCCGATCATGTTTTTGAGGCCGGAACGCACCAGCTCCTGATCCAGCAGGGTGAGGATTTCCTCCATGCGGGGCTCACAGATTTCCGCAAGCACCTGACGGGAAAGACGGCGAGGCTCACGCCCGCCCACGCTCGGCACTTCGATATACTCGTCGGGGCGCACCATTTCCGCGATGGCGGCGCCGTGCTTGATCTTGATCTTCTCCGCCGCCGCCATAGGCGTACGCAGGCCGAAGGCGATGTCGTTGGTGAGGTTCTGCCCTCCCAGCGCCAGCACGCCCGTGTGCTTGATGGAATCGTTGGCGAAGATGGCGATGTCGCAGGTCCCGCCGCCGAGATCGATGAGGGCCACGCCGATTTCGCGTTCCTCCTCGGTGAGCACGGCCTTGGCGGACGCAAGGGACTCCAGCACGATGTCCGACACGTCCAGACCGCTCTTGTGGCAGGAACGCACGATGTTCTGCGCGGAAGTGACCGCACCGGTCACGATATGGACCTTCACTTCCAGGCGCACGCCGGCCATGCCGAGCGGATCGGCGATGCCGCGCTGGTCGTCGACGATGTATTCCTGCGGCAAAATATGGATGACCTCGCGGTCCAGCGGGATGGCGACGGCCTTGGCCGCATCCAGCGCGCGTTCGATGTCGCGGGGGGCCACTTCGCCGCCCTTGACCGCGATCACGCCGTGGCTGTTGAATCCCTTGATATGGCTTCCGGCGATGCCCGCGTAGACGGAACGGATTTCACACCCGGCCATCAGTTCGGCTTCTTCAAGCGCCCTCTTGATGGATTGCACCGTCTGCTCGATATTGACGACGACCCCTTTCCGCAACCCGGTGGACGGACTCGTGCCGATGCCGACGATATCCATTCCTCCGTTCTCAGAGGGTTCGCCCACCACCGCACAGATTTTGGTGGTGCCTATATCAAGACCGACTATCAGTTCAGATTTGGGCATGCGCTACTCCTTGGCGCGTTTCGCTAAACATGTCGGCATGCTGCGGTATTCCGACGATGCAACATCAGACCCGGTTTCAACGTTCCGGAAGGCGCTGCGGCTCCGCTTTCCATCTTTCCGGCCTCAGAGGCCGTAACGAACGGATATTTTCGCGTGCCGTTCCACAGTCTGATACCCCCGGATACAGCATATTTTCCGCGAAAAGTCTAGAAAAAACCGCGGCTCCGCTCAAGCGCCCTGAGGTTCGACCACCCAGACGCTGCCGTCCGCGGCCCAGACTTCACGGGCCGTCTTCAGTTCCCCGCGCCGCGCCAGATCGGAAAGGACCAACCCGAGCCGGCGCAGATTGGCGTCCCAATCCTCGGCGGCGATGCACAGCACAAGATTTCTGTTCTCGATAAACACCTCGAATCCCTTGGCGGCGCTCACCCGGAACAGGGACACGCTCGCCATGTTCACGGGCAGGTGCGCGGCCTGAAAGGCCCGGGAAAGCTCGTCCATCTGGGGAAGCAGCTCTTCCCCGCCGGGCAGGATTTCCAGCGTCGGCAGGGAGAGGAAATTTCCCACGTTGACGGGCGCGATGGTCTGCCCCTTGTTGTCCGCATAGAACAGCACGCCGTCCTTGAGCATCCAGAAGGCGGGGATGCGCTCGCGGATGCGGATTTCAAAGGCGTCCGGCAGGCGGCGTTTCACCGCCACCGAGGCGACCCACGGGTTGTTCCGCAATCCCTGTTCCACGTCCGCGATGTTGACGGTCAGGCTGTTGACGCCCGGCTGAAGATTCGCGGCCTTGAGGACTTCCTCCCGCGTGAAGTGGGTGGTGCCCCGGATTTCGATCCGCCGGATGGCGAAAAAGTCGCTGGTGGTCGCCAGCCGGTGCAACTGCAACCCGCCCAACGCCAGACCGACCAGCAGGGCCGCGCCGAGGCCGAGGCCGAGCGTCCAGCTCAGGGCCGTCTTCAAATGGCTGAAGAACGATCCGCCGCCCGACGATGAAGAGGAAGAGGCGCCGCTCCGCGAATAGCTGTTGTAGCTGTTGCGGGCGGGACGACGGCTGTTGCGTTTCGACGAACTCAGGATACCCACAATTTCACTTCCGTCTGCAATTGAATCCCGAACCGTTCCCGTACGGCGTCCTGCGCCGAACGGACGAGCTCCAGCGCGGCGTCCGCGCTGCCTTTGCCCTCATTGACCAGAAAATTCGCGTGCCTGTCCGAAAAACACATGCCGCCGAGGCGTTTGCCGCGGAAGCCCGCCTCGTCCAGCAGCTTGCCCGCCGACAGTCCCTCGGGGGGATTCTTGAAGACGCACCCCGCGCTCCACGAGCGGACCGGCTGCACCCTGAGCTTGCGCTCGATGTTCTCCCGCATCGCCGTGCGGATGCTCTCGGGCTCCGCGCGCCGCAAGGTCAGCACCGCGCCCGTGATCAGGAACCACGGTGCGCCGTCGTCCTTCAAGCCGAACGAGCGGTATGCACAGCGCACCTCGTCGCGTCCGAGCATCCGAAGCCCGCGATCCGGCGTGAACACCTCCACGCCGCGCAGCACCGTGCCCATATCCACCCCGTGCGCGCCCGCATTGCCCGCCACCGCGCCGCCCACGTCGCCGGGGACGCCCGCCATGCCTTCCAGCCCGGACAGCCCGCGCTTCATGCACCACGTCAGCAACCGGGGCAGTTTCATACCCGCGCCGACCCGGATCAGCCGGGTTTCGCCGCCTTCCCCCGCCTCTTCGGTCACGCCGCCGATGCCGCAGCGCACGAGCAGGAAAGGAAGTTCGCCGTCGGCTGCGAGGATGTTGGTCCCGCCGCCGAGGGGAGTGATGCGGCCCCCTATCCGGCGCGCCGCTTCGGGAAGGGCTTCCAGATCGGCCGCCGACTCGAAGGCAGCGAGCGCCAGCGCGTGGCCTCCGAGGTGCAGGGAGGTCAAAGAAGCGAGGCGTGGAGCCTCAACGATCCGTAGCATCAGTTTTCCTCTTTCCGGTCTGTTTCACAGGAGATTGACATGATTGAATAGTATTTTTTTACGGGGCGGCCCGTTTCTGGAAGCCGTTTTTCACTCAACCTTCAAACTTTGCTCTTCTTTTCGTACCGGGCTTTTTTTACGGGGCGGGGCGCATCATGCCTCCGGCGGCCAGCGGGGCTACCGCCCCTCTGGATTCCCCGTCCGGGGGGCGAGCCGCCCCCCGGACCC
The DNA here is from genome assembly GCA_902373525.1 of uncultured Bilophila sp. Taxonomy (GTDB): domain Bacteria; phylum Desulfobacterota; class Desulfovibrionia; order Desulfovibrionales; family Desulfovibrionaceae; genus Bilophila. Next base: position 13,599 of record CABKMN010000023.1, read on the forward strand.
CGGCGAAACCGGAAACGCCGAAAGTTTTCCCCGTAACCGGCGAAAGAAACGGCAAGCCGTTTCTTCCGCACCCGAAAAACGTTTTTTTGTCTCGTTCGCCCCCCCCCTGCGGACAGGGATTCAATCCAGACGAGACTCACTATGGAACTGTGACGCATCGAACTCTCTGCGGGCAGGGATTCGATAAGGTCAAACGTCTTGGGGAGAGGGGGTCCGGGGGAAGGGAGGGGAACCCTTTCTGAAGAAAGGGTTCCCCGGTCTTCTCCCACGCTACTCCTGCGCCAAAAAGCGCGGCCCCACGTTGGTGACGCTGCCCGCACCGATGGTCAGGAAGATATCCCCCGGCTTGAGGATGCCGGGCAACGCGGCGACCATCTCGTCGAAATTCTGAAAATAACTCACGTCCGCATCGGACACCTGCCGGATGCCCTGCGCGAGGTTCTGCCCGTTCACGCCGGGAATGGGCTTTTCCGAGGCCGGATAGATTTCCGTCAGCAAGAGCTTGTCCACCGTACCGAGCACATGGCAGAATTCCCCGAAGAGGGCCTGCGTACGCGAAAAACGGTGCGGCTGGAAGGCGACCACGACGCGACGATCCGGGTAGGCCGTGCGCGCCGTGGCGAGCGTCGCCGCGATCTCCACGGGGTGATGCCCGTAATCGTCCACCACGAGGATGTTGTTCTTCTCGCCCTTGTATTCGAAGCGCCGTCCCACGCCGCCGAACCGGGCCAGCCCTTCGATGCAGAACTTCGGCTCGATGCCCGCGTCCAGCGCCACGCCGATGGCGGCGAGCGCGTTCAGGATGTTGTGCCGTCCCGGCTGCCGCAACGTCACTTCGCCAAGCTCCTCGCCCCGGATGGACACCCGGAAGCGGTTGACGACGCCGCATTCCAGCACGTCCGCCCGAATATGGTTGTCCTGCGCGAAACCGTACGTCACCACCGGGCGCTTCACACGGGGCAGCAGACGCTGCACGCCGGGATCGTCGCCGCAGACCACGTTCAGGCCGTAGAACGGAATCTGGTTCATGAAGCTGACGAACGCCTCGTCGATGGCGTTCTGATCGCCGTAGTGGTCCAGATGGTCGCGGTCCACGTTGGTCACGACGTTGATGATCGGCAGCAGGCAGAGAAACGAACCGTCCGATTCGTCGGCTTCGGCGATCAGGTATTCGCCCTGCCCCAGCCGCGCGTTGGCCCCGTAGGCGTTGATGCGCCCGCCGATGATGACCGTGGGATCGAGGCTGGCGGCGTCGAAGATGGCGGCGGTCAGCGAGGTCGTGGACGTCTTGCCGTGCGTGCCCGCAATGGCGATCCCGGTCCGCAGACGCATCAGCTCCGCGAGCATTTCCGCGCGGGGGATCACCGGGATGCCCTTTTGCCGGGCGGCGACCACTTCGGGGTTGTCCTCGGACACGGCGCTGGACTTCACCAGCACGTTGACGTCGTCCACGTTTTCGGCGGCATGGCCGATATGGATGTCGGCCCCGAGCGAACGCAGGCGGCGGACCACGGCGCTGTCCGCCATGTCCGAGCCGTGCACCTCATAGCCGAGGTTCAGAAGCACTTCCGCGATGCCGCTCATGCCCGAGCCGCCGATGCCGATCATATGGATTTTCGTAAATTTGGTACGCATTGTCATTTCCTTTTAGCGGTGCCCGCACAGCGAAAGCACGCCGTCGGCCACCTTGACGGCGGCGTCGGGGCGCGCGCAGGTGCGGGCCATCTGAGACATGGCCCGCAGCGTAGCGGGATCAAGCAGCAGATTGATGAGCATCCCCCCGGCGTCCAGATGCGGAAGGTCCTTTTCCGCAACCAGCATCGCCGCGCCCTGATCGACCATCACCCGCGCGTTGTAGGTCTGATGATCGTGGGTCGCATAGGGGAACGGGATGAGCACGGCGGGCTTTCCGGCCACCATGAGCTCGGCCACCGAAGTCGCCCCGGCCCGGCACAGCACCAGATCGGCCCACTGGTAGGCCTCGGCCACGTTCTCGATGAACGGCGTCACCCCGGAGGCGTCGATGCCGTGCGCCCGGTATCCGGCAAGCACCCGCTCCAGATCGAAGGAGCCGGTCTGATGCCGGATTTCGATCCCGGCCCTCGTCAGCCGCTCCAGACTGGCGAGCACCACCGAGTTGATGGCCTTCGCGCCCTGACTCCCGCCCATGACCAGCAGGCGGCGGGTCCCCGGATGCGCCTCGGCGTTCCTCCCGGCCTCCACGATGGCCTCGCGCACCGGGTTGCCCATAAGCACGCTCTTGCGCTCGTCGAACGCGCCGGTCACGTCCGGCAGGGACAGGAACACCCGTTTCGCCAGCTTCGCCAGCATGCGGTTGGTCAGCCCCGGCATGGCGTTCTGCTCATGGACGGCGAGGGGGATGCCGGAGAGCTTCGCCGCCATCAGGGAGGGAAACGAGGCGTAGGCCCCGAAGCCGATCACCGCGTCGGGACGGAAGGACTTCACGATGCCACGGGCCATGAACACGGCCCGGAACAGCCCCCACAGCGCGCCGACGGAACGCAGGCCGCGCCCGAGCACGCCGCGCACGGGCAGGCCCCGGAACTCCAGCCCGGCCTGTTTCGCCAGCTTCGCCTCGGAACCGTACTGCGATCCCACGAACAACAGTTCCGCGCCTTCGCGCCGCAACTGTTCCGCCACGGCCAACGCCGGAAAAATATGCCCACCGGTCCCGCCGGTGGTCAAAAGGACCCGAACGCTCATCTTGCCTATCCTGTTCACCGCGCCGTGCGGGAAAAATTAAGCAACAGACCCACGCACATCATGCTGGCGAGCAAACTGCTGCCGCCGTAGCTGAGAAACGGCATGGCCACCCCCTTGGGCGGCGCCATCCCCATGACCACGGCCAGATTGAGCGTGGCGCCGATGCCCAGCACCAGCGTCACGCCGAAAGCCGAAAACCGATCGCGCAGGTCCGACTGCCCCATGATGATCTTGTAACAGCGCGTGAACAGCATGGCGAACAGCACCATGATCAGCGTGATGCCGAAGAAGCCGAGTTCTTCGCCCACCACCGCCATGATGAAGTCGTTGTGCGCTTCGGGCAGATAAAACATCTTCTGCGTGCTGCCGCCCATGCCCACGCCGAAAAAGCCGCCGGAGCCGAGCGCGTACAGCGACTGCACGAGCTGATAGCCCGCATTCTGAGCGTCCGCGAAGGGATCGAGGAAGGCGACCAGACGCCGGGCGCGGTAAGGCTCAAAAATGATCAGCGCCAACGCGCCCGCCAGCGCCACGCCGATGGCCATGAACAGATAGATGAACCGCGTCCCGCCGACAAGGCACATGAAAAAGAGGATCATCGCGAGCACCACCGCGCCCCCGAAGTCCGGCTGCGCCAGCAGCAGGAAGCAGAACAGCCCGGTCATGGCGAACGGCGGGATGATGCCCTTGCTGAACGTTTTGACCAGTTCCTGTTTGGTGCTCATGAAGTAGGCCAGATACAGGGCGAGCGCGATCTTGGCGAACTCCAGCGGCTGGATGGAGAAGAACTTGACCGAAATCCAGCGCTGTGCGCCGTTGATGCGCGAGCCGAGCGGGCTCAGGGTGGCGAACAGCAGCATCAGCACCGCCAGCAGGAAGGGGTACTGCAACTTGTAGAGAAGCTGGCGCGGCATCGCCGCGAGCACCCACATGACCACCCCGCCGACGGCCGCGTAGATGAGCTGGCGCTTGAAGAAGAAGTACTTGTCGCCGTTCATGCGCTCCGCCACCACGCCGCTGGCGGAAAGCACCATGAGCAGACCGATGCACAGCAGCATGAGGAACAACGCAATCAGCCCCCAGTCGTAATGACCGGTGGGCGTATCCTCGGACCGTCCCCTGAACAGGGACGACTGAGGGGCACGGCGGCGGGCCATCGTCATGCAAGCACCTCCCGGACGACGCGCTTGAAGTCTTCGCCGCGCCGCAGGTAGTTGGGATATTGATCATAACTGGAACAGGCCGGAGCCAGCAGCACCACGTCGCCCTCATGGGCCAGCGCGGGGCGTCCGTCCTTGCCCGCCGCGCGGCGCAGCGCCTGCTCCAGCGTACGGTCCCACGTCACGGGCAGCGTATCCCGCCACGCGGGCTCGAAGCGTTCCCGGCTCGCCCCGAACAGGGCCACGCAGCGGGCGTGTTTTTTCAGCAATGGGCACAGTCCCGGCAGGTCGCCGCCCTTGAACTTGCCCCCGGCAAGCAGGACCACGGGCCGCTCGAAGGAGGCCAGCGCCACGCGCAGCGCCTCCACGGTCGTGCATTTGGAGTCGTTGACGTACAGAACCCCGTTGATCTCCGCGACCTTTTCCAGACGGTGCTCCAGCGGGGCGAACGCGGCGACCGCCCGGGCGGCGGCCTCTTCGGTCACGCCGAACTCCCGGCAGGCCAGCCACGCGGCTTCGGCGTTGCCGCGGTTGTGCGGCCCCATGAGCTGCATTTCCGGGAAGCGATCCGAGGCCGTATAGTGGACGATCCGCGCCTTAAGGCCGTACCGCGCCGCGAGATCGTCCATGCCTTCCTGAAGGATGGCGAGATCGTCTCCGGTCTGGTTGGCGAACAGGCGCATCTTGGCGCCGACGTACTCGTCCATATCCTTGTGGAAATCCAGATGGTTCTCGCTGATGTTCAGCAGGATGCCCACGCGGGGATGCAGCGTCGAGCAGGTCTGCAACTGGAAGCTGGACAGCTCCAGCACGATCACGTCGGCCTTTTCCCCGGACAACACGTATTCGGAAAGCGGCGTGCCGATGTTGCCGCCGGTGAACACCCGCAGGCCCTGTTCCCTGAGCATGGCGGAACACAGGCTGGTGGTCGTGGTCTTGCCGCTGGTGCCGGTCACGCCGATCACGGGCTCGCCGGAAAGCTGACGCCACGCCAGTTCGGTTTCGGCCATGATTTCGGGGGCGTTCTCTTCGGGCAGGAATTTCCTGATCACCGCCGCCGCCACGCCGGGACTCGGCACGACCAGTCTGGCGTCCCGGAACTGGCCCGGCGTATGCTCGCCGCACACGACTTCGACGCCGGCGGACGCCGCCCATTCCGCGAACTCCGCCGGAATGCGATCTTCCGAACGATCCAGCAGGCGCACGCGCGCGCCGATCTTGTGCAGCAGTCTGGCCGCCGCCACGCCGGAAACCCCGGCTCCCACAACCACTGCGAGGTCGCCCGGCAATACCGCCGGGCCAGGCTTCGTGAACGTCTTTCCGTTCGCCGCTTCAGCTTTCATCATGACTCCAGTGCCTCCGGCGGCAAGGGGTACCGCCCCTCGGCTCCGTTTGGGGGAAGACGTCCCCTTTTGGGGACTTTCCCATGCCGCCCCTTCTCGCCGTGCTTGAAAGGGGCTTCTCCCCGGTGCCTTCGCAGCGCCTCCCGCATCGAAACGACGCCCGTGGCTTTCCGAGGGGCGTCAGGCCGTTCGATACCGAGAAGAGCCTGACCTTACCGCCTGTTTGTCAAAATACGCCCCCATCCCCAATGCAAACGTCTTAGGAAGGAGAGAGGTGGGGGGCTTGCGGGAGGAGGGAGGGAAGCCCTTCTCCAGAAGCGTTCCCTCTCTCCTCCCACAAGCTCACTGTTCTTTTTACCGCAACTTCAACGCCGACAGGGCGATGAGGCCGAGCATGGCGGAAATGATCCAGAACCGGATGATGATTTTGGATTCCGGGATGCCCTTCATCTCGTAATGGTGATGCAGCGGAGCCATGCGGAAAATGCGCTTCCCGCCGGACGCCTTGAAGTAGCTCACCTGAAGAATCACGGAGAGGGTCTCCGCCACGAACAGGCCGCCCACGATGAGCAGCAGCAGTTCCTGTTTGCAGAGCACCGCGAGAAAGGCCAACACGCCGCCGAGCCCGAGCGACCCCACGTCGCCCATAAACATCTGGGCGGGATAGGCGTTGAACCAGAGAAATCCGAGCCCCGCCCCGGCAAGCGCACTGCAAAAGACGGCGACCTCGCCCACGCCCGCGATGTATTCAAGCTGGAGGTACTGCGCGAAACGCACATGCCCCGTGATGTAGATGTAGACCGAAAACACGAGGCCCGCGACCACCATCGGCCCGATGGCGAGGCCGTCCAGCCCGTCCGTCAGGTTTACCGCGTTGGAGGTCCCGACCATGACCAGCATGGCGAAGGGGATGTACCAGTATCCGAGATCGGGATTCAGCGTCTTGAAGAACGGAAAGGCCAGCCGCGTGGAATAGGCCGGTTCCGAAACCAGCAGGAGCATGGCGGCCCCCGCGACCAGCATCTGCCCGGCGAATTTCGCGCGCGGGCTCAGGCCCTTGTTCTGATGGTGGGACACCTTCATAAAGTCGTCGACGAACCCCACCGCCGAAAACCCGACGAAGACCAGCATGGTCATCCAGAGGTAGGCGTTGGTCAGGTCGGCCCACAGCAGCACGCTCACCGCCACGGCGAACACGATGAGCAGCCCGCCCATCGTCGGGGTCCCGGCCTTGCACTGGTGCGCCTTCACTTCCTTGAGAATCTGCTGGCGGCACTTGATCGCCTGCAACCAACGGATGAAGTACGGGCCCACAAGGATGCTCACCGCCAGCGCGGTCACGAGCGCCCACGCCGAACGGAACGTGATGTACTTGAAGATGTTGAGGACGGAATAATCGACGCTCAACGGATACAGCAGGTTATACAGCATGGGACTCTCCGGCCTGCGACGCGTTGAAGGCGTTGACCAGCGTTTCCAACTTGTTCGAGCGCGATCCCTTGAACAGGATCACCCCTCCCCCGAGCTCACAGGCGGCGAGGCCCTTGAGCATGTCCTCGGCGGACGCCACCGGACAGAAGACGCCGTTGTAGCGCCCGGCCTTCAACCCGGCCTCGAAATCGTCCCGATGCCCGCCTTTCCAGCAGACCAGACGCGGCTTGAGTTCCGCGACGTGGCGGCCCAGACTGCGGTGCTCGTCCTCGGCGAGCGAACCGAGTTCGCCCATTTCCCCGAGCACGCACACCAACGGACGGTCGGACCTGTCTCCCGCCATTTCGGCGGCGGCGTCCAGCATCCGGGAAAAGGACAGCGGGTTGGCGTTGTAACTGTCGTCGATCACCATCCAGCCGCCCACCCTGGAACAGGCGAAACGCTGCTTCGGGAGCACGGCTCCGACGAATCCGGCGGCGATCTCCTCGGCGGTCAGCCCCAGACGGTGGGCCACCGCCGCAACCGCGATGACGTTTTCCGCGCCGAACGCCCCGCGGAACGGAGCCTCCACATCCACGGAAACGCCGTCCAGCCACAGCCGGAACAGCCCCTTGTCCTCACCGGCGGGCACGACGTAGGCCGCACGGTACTCCACCTGACGGCCCGTGGTGGAGAAAAAGACCAGCTCCTGACGCACGGCGCGGGCTTCACGCACCAGATCGGGGTAGTCGGCGCTGACGACGGCGGTCCCGCCCGGCGCAAGGTACGAGAGCAGTTTCGACTTGTAGTGGGCGGTCCCCCGATCCCCGAGTCCGGCGGCATGCCCCGGACCGACGTTGAGGATCAGGCCGACATCGGGTTCGAGCACGGAACCGAGCTCGTCCATGTCGTTGGGATGGCTGATGCCCGCCTCCATGACCCAGAACGCCTCGTCGCCGTCCGCCGCCAGCATGGACAGGGGCAGCCCGATCTGGTTGTTCAGGTTCATACGGGTCTTGGCGGTCTTTCCACGGCGGCTCAGCACCTGCGCGAGCAGTTCCTTGACCGTGGTCTTGCCCGAGGTGCCGGTGAGCCCGACGACGCGGGTGTCCGGCCCGAGACGCTTGCGCCAGTCATGCGCCAGACGGCCCAGCGCCGCCACCGTGTCGTCCACGAGGATGACCGGAACCGGCGGCACGCCGTCGAACGGATTGCGCGAGGCGAGCAGTGCGGCGGCTCCGGCTTCGGCGGCCTTGCCCGCGAAGTCGTGCCCGTCGAACGTTTCGCCGGGAATGCAGACGAACAGGGACCCCGGAGCCACGGCCCGGCTGTCCGTGCCCGCGCCGACGACGGGCCCGGAGGGCATGGACGCCCCCGCGACGAGGGAACCGCCGACGGCCCGGACGATATCTTCAAGAATCAGGCGCATCCGAGAATCTCCCGCACGGTTTGCTGATCGCTGAACGGATGCTTGACCGCGCCGATCTGTTGGGTGCTTTCGTGGCCCTTGCCCGCGATGAGCAGGGCGTCTCCGGGACGCACCAGCGACAGGCCCCTTTCGATGGCCCGGCGGCGATCCGGATCGGTGAAGACTTCGGCGGCTCCGGCAAGGCCGGGCATCACGTCGGCCATGATCGCTTCGGGGGCCTCATGGCGCGGATTGTCCGAGGTGAGCACGGCCACGTCCGACAGCCTGGCCACGGCTTCGCCCATGAGCGGACGCTTGGCGCGGTCGCGGTTGCCGCCGCAGCCGAATACGGTGACGATGCGCTTGAAGCCCGCGCCGCGCAGGGCGGTCAGGACGTTGATCAGCGCGTCGGGCGTGTGCGCGTAGTCCACGAACACGTCGAGGCCTTGCGGGTTGAGGATGCGCTCCAGACGCCCCGGCACGCCGCAGAAGGACTCGAAGCACCGGAACGCCTCGGGATCAAGCCCGAAACCGAGGGCGACGGCCTGTACGGCGAGCAGGTTTTCGGCGTTGTAGTTGCCCACCAGCGGCGAGGTGAATTCCCATTCGCGCCCCTCGAACCGGGCGTGCAGGTGCAACCCGGCGGTGGTGCTGGAAAGCACGGAGCCGTGCAGATAGCGCTTGGGCGCGCCGGAACCGGTCAGGCCGAAGCCGACGGCCTCGGGGACCATGCCCGCAAGGCGCGCGCCCCACGGGTTGTCCGTGCCGATGGCCGCCACGCGGTCCGGGAACGGTTTGCCGTCCGCGTCGAGGAACAGTCTGGCCTTGGCCCTGAAATACGTTTCCATGTCGTGATGGTAGTCGAGGTGGTCCTGCGTCAGGTTGGAGAACACCGCCCCGCCGAAGTCCACGCCCGCCACGCGATCCTGATCCAGCGCGTGGGAGGAGACCTCCATGAAGGCCATGTCCACGCCCGCGCCCCGCATGTCCGCGAGCATGGCGTGCACGTCGAGGCAGTCCGGGGTGGTCATGGGCGCGTCCTCATGATGGCCGGGCCAGCGGTAGGACACCGTGCCGAGCACGCCGGTCTTCTTCCCGGCGGAGGCGAACAGGTGATCGAGCAGGTAGGTCGTGGTGGTCTTGCCGTTGGTGCCGGTCACGCCCACCACGGGGAAGGGAAGAGAAGCCGTCCCGTACCGGGCGCGGGCCAGCAGCCCGAGAGCCCGACGGGGATCGGCGCAGTCCACGACCTCGGCCTCGCCGCAGTTGCCCGCATGTTCGGGGCGGCAGACCACGAACCCGGCTCCGCGCGCCACGGCGTCGGCGATGAACTGCCCGCCGTCGGCATTGCTGCCGGGCAGGGCCACAAAAACGCATCCCGGCGTGGCCTTGCGGGAGTCGATGCACAGATCGATCCCCTGCTCGCCCACACGGGTTTCCAGTAACGAAAGCGAATACATGCCCATGTTATTCCTGCTCCGAAAGCCAGAGAACGCAGGTCGTGGGGGCCGAATCCTTCCCGGCCCAACGCACGCCCGGTTCCGGCGTTTGTCGTACTACTCTCGCCCCATTGCCCTTGATGACGGGGACAAGCCCCTGCCGGGCGAACATCTCCACAGCCCGACGCACGGACTGCCCCACCACGTCGGGCACCGTCCCGGAGTCCCGGACCGGCAGCGCCGTCTTCTTGGTCGCCAGCTCGCTGCGGTATTCGCCGAGCACGGTCTTTTCCTTGCCGCCCTTCCGCTTTTCGCGGGCCTTGGCCCTCGCCTCGGCCTTCTCCTGCGCCTTGATCTGGGCGGGCGTGAGCGCGCCGGGATCGGGCAGCGAACCGTGGTACGCCATGACCCGCGAAGTCACGGCCTTGAATACCGGCGCGGCGATCACGCCGCCGTATTTCACTTTCGACGGTTCGTCAATAAAAATGACCACCAGATACTGCGGCTTCTCGGCGGGCACCAGCCCCACGAAGGAGGCGGTGCGCTCGCTGCCGTACTTGCCGCGCCGGGCCTTCTGCGCCGTGCCGGTCTTGCCCGCCACGGACACGCCGGGAATGGCGGCGCGCCTGCCGGTGCCGCCGTCCACGACCTCACGCATCATGGACAGGACTTCTTTCGTAGTATTCTTGGAAAAAATACGCTGTTCCCCGCCGCCCACATCATCGGTGGCGACGAGACGCAGCGGCTTGTACACGCCCTGATTGGCGAGGGTCAGGAAGCCCTGCGCCATCTGCGCCACGGTGACGGAAAGGCTCTGCCCGAACGACGAGGAAATCAGGTCGGCCTCGCTCCATTCGCGGGCCGGACGCAGGATGCCCCTGCTCTCCGAAAGCCGCAGGCCGGTCCGCTCCCCGAACCCGAGCCGCGACAGGTAGCGCTGGTATTTGACCGCGCCGAGCTCAAGCCCGATCTTGCCGCAGCCGATGTTGCTCGAATTGGCGAGTATCTGCGCCACCGTCTGGACGGTGTTCTTCGGGTGCGTGTCGTCGCGGATGGTGATGTACCGGGTTTTCCACAGGCCGTTTTCGCAGTTGAAGGTCGTCTCGCGGTTGACCACGCCCTCCTGCAGGGCCGAGGCGATCAGGAACGGCTTGAACGTGGACCCCGGCTCCAGCGCATCCTGCGCCAGCCGGTTGCGGTACTCGCCGGGGCGGTACTGGTTGTAGGAGTTCGGGTTGAAAAACGGATACTGCGCCCACGCGAGGATGTCGCCCGAGGGCACGTCCACCACGAGCACGCCGCCCCATTTCGCGCCGTACTCGTCCACGGCCTTGGCGATCTCCTCTTCGGCGATGGACTGGACCTGCAAGTCCAGCGTAAGCCGCACGTCGTCGGCGGGCTGGGCCTCGTAGTCGCTGTCCACGTAGAACTGGCGGCCCGACGCGTCGCGCTGCACGGCCTGACGCACCGAAAGGCCGCCGAGCTGGTCGTCGAACGAACGCTCGACGCCTTCGAGCCCCTTGCCGTCCAGGCCCACGAACCCGAGCAGCTGCCCTGCCACCTGCCGGTAGGGATAGATGCGCTCGTATTCGCGGGACAGGTCCACGCCGGGGAGGTCCGCCTGCCGGATGGCCTCGGCGGTGGCGTCGTCCACGCGGCGGGCGATCCAGACGAAGCTGCGCTTCTTCGCCAGCAGCGGACGAATCTGATCCACCGGACGCCCGAGCAGACCGGCGAGCGCCGTAGAGGTGGCGTCCACGTCGGTGACGGCGTTCGGGTTGGCGTAGACGGAACGGCACTCCACGCTGCGGGCGAGGATGTGGCCGTTGCGGTCGGTGATCATGCCGCGGGGCATGGACACGGTTTCGGCGGACATGTGCTGCCGCCGCGCCCGCTCCGCGAGGAAGGGGCCTTCCCAGAGCTGGACGTATCCAGCCCGAACCCAGAGCGCACCCCAGACGATGAAGAACAGCACCGCCACGGTGCGGAAGCGGACGCCGTTCCAGTCGATGGAGGCGAACCATCCGCGAAGACCACCTTCCGAACGCCGTCGGTTGGTGGCCTGAGAGGAAGACTGTCGAGTCGTGCGCCTGCGCGCGCCCAGATATGCCATGAATCCGATCCCTGCCCTCGAAACTAGTGTACGTCGGCTTCGGGCCCGGGATCGGGCATCCGCCGAATCTGACCGGCCTTGGCTTCGGTCATGCCGAGCTGGGCGGCCTTGCGGCGCAGCACGTGCGGAGCCAGCAGCCGATCCCGTTCCACTTCGAGCTTGGTCTTGAGGACGGCGCGCTGCTCCACTTCGTTCCGAAGCTGGCGGATGGTGTACGCCTTGTCCGTGCGTTCAATGCTGAGCCACACCAGCGCAAGCCCCATGAGCAGGCTCAGGAGCAGCGAGATGATGAAGGCCAGCAGCCAGCCGTTCGACGACATCTGGCTCATGTCCGCTCCCGCCCCTCACGCCCGTGCCGGGCCATCCGGGCGGCGCGCTTGGCTTCGTAGCGCAGGCGTGCGGCCTCCTCGCCGGAAGCCTCCTCGGCCTGCGGCGCATGAGGGTCCAGCTTTTCCGCCACGCGCAGCTTGGCGCTGCCCGCACGCGGATTGAGCATGATCTCCCGTTCCGAAGGGCACACCGGCTTCGGCGTGACCAGCAGCGCCTCGGGCACATGACGGCACACGCACACGGGGATGTGCTTGGGGCAGATGCAGCCCTGCGTCCACGCCTTCATCTTGTGCTTGACCACGCGGTCCTCCAGCGAATGGAAGGAAATCACCGCCACGCGCCCCCCCGGCTTCAAACGGCCGAGGATGGCGTCGAGAAAACGCTCCAGTTCCCCGATTTCGTCGTTGACCGCCATCCGCAGCGCCTGAAAGGTGCGCGTCGCCGGATGGTTGCGGGCCTTGGCCCGCCACGCCGCCGGATAGGCCCGCTCCACGAGCGCCGCCAGTTCGCCGGTCGTCTCGATGGGCTTGCGTATCCGCGCCTCCACGATGGCCTTGGCGATGCGCCCGGCCTGCGGGTCCTCGCCGTAGCGTTCGATGATGTCCTTGAGCTCTTCCTGCTTGGCCCGGTTGACGAGACGACTCACCGGCGTGTCGCCGGAGTCCCGGTCCATGCGCATGTCGAGGGGGCCGTCGGAACTGAAGCTGAACCCGCGCTCCGCCGAATCGATCTGGAGCGAGGAAACGCCGATGTCGATGAGCGCGCCGTCGATGACGTCCCAGCCGAGCTCGTCGAGCGTCGCCTCGAACGCGCTGTAGCGGGTATGCGCGAGGTGGACGTGATCCCCGAACGGGGCCAGACGGACGCGCGCCAGCTCAAGCGCCTGCGTGTCCCGGTCGAGCCCGCACAGGAACCCCTGCCCGCCGGTGCGTTCCATGATGGCGAAGGAGTGCCCGCCCATGCCCACCGTGCCGTCGAGATAACGTCCGCCCGCCTTGGGGGCCAGCGCCTCGACGGCCTCGTCGAGAAGCACGGAAATGTGCACGGTTTCAGGAGAAGACGTGGAAATATCGGAATTCATCGGTTCGTGTCGTCCTACTTGAAAGGCATATGCGACCCTGCGGCCGGCGTGATCCGGCTGCACGTCGCAACAGCGTGTGTCCGGGGAAACTCAAAAAGAAAAGTCGATGCCGCTCTCAGCCAGTTCGTCGGCCACATCGTCGAAGTCCTGCGCGAGCAGGGCCTTGAACCGGGCCTGATCCCATATTTCGAATTTGTCGCCCTGCCCGACCACGACCGCGTCGTGCTCAAGCCCGGCGTATTCCATGTGGGCGCGGGAAAGCCGCAGACGGCCCTGCGCGTCGAGGCTCTGGTCCTCCGCGCCGCCGAGCACCAGACGACGAAAGTCCCGAATCTTCCTCGAACTGTTCCGCAGGCGCGCAAAGCGCTCCTCAAGTTCGCTCCAGAGCGGTCCGGGATACCCGACGAGACAGCCGTCGTACGTGGTCAGCACAAACGAGCCTTGCGCCGAAGCGGCCAGCGCCTCCCGGAATTCCGGCGGAAGCACCAGACGGCCCTTGGCATCAAGGCTCCTGTAGGATTGTCCGCGAAACAGCATACCCGGTTCTCCAAGGCCCCGTTTTCGGGACGCTCCACTTTTTCCCACTTTCCCCCACTTTGTCGTCCATTCCACCCACCTTGTCAAGAGGGTGACAAATACATAAAAGCATATGGATTCATTTATTATACAAAATATTTTACCCTCACGGGAAACGGTCCCGGCCCTCCGCCGGGGGGTCACGTTCCCACCGGACGCGCGGGAAGGGGCGACGCCGCCCCGCGCCTTTTTCGCCGAAACCGCCCCTCCGTCCCGCTCCGGCCCCCGCTCCCGGCGCTTCTCTCACATCCGGCATCTTTCCCTCCGCCGGAAAAGAGGCTAGTTTCAGCCCGCACCGGCGGGACGCGGACCGCGCCGGAGGACGCCGCAAGGCCAGACACCGTTACCGCAAAGGCATACCATGCGTTTCCATACTTTCGACGACGTACAGGATCACCTCGACGCCCTCGGGCTTTTCCACATGGATTTCGGCCTCGACCGCATGCGCGACGCGCTGTCCGCGCTCGGCCTGCTCACGCCTCCCTTCGTGACCGCGCAGGTGGTCGGGACGAACGGCAAGGGGTCCACCTCCACGTTTCTGGCCTGCATCGCCCGCGCGCACGGGCTCAAGACCGGGCTCTACACCTCGCCCCACTTCGTGACCCCGCGCGAACGCATCCGCATCAACGGCGAAATGCTGCCCGAATCGGCGTGGCCCGGCCTCGCCAACCGCGTCATGGACGCCGCGCCGAAACTCACCTACTTCGAATTCCTGACGGCGCTCGGCCTGCTCGCCTTCGCCGAGGCGGGCGTGGACTTCGTAGTCATGGAAGCCGGGCTCGGCGGGCATTACGACGCCACCACCGCCATGCCGGTACAGGCCGTATGCTTTACGCCCATCGGCATGGATCACGAAAAAATCCTCGGGCCCACCCTTGCGGACATCGCCGCCGACAAGTCGCAGGCCATGCGCCCCGGCGTCCCGGCCTTCACCGCGCCGCAGGAGGCGGAAGCCCTCGCGCGGCTCCGGCGCACCGCCGAAGAAAAGGGCGCGCCGCTCCACGAAACGGCGTCCCTGCCCCTCCCGGACTGCCCCCTCGGCCTCGCCGGTCCGCACCAGCGCATCAACGCCCGGCTGGCCCTCGCCGTCTGGCACCGGATGGCGGAGCGCCACAACTGGTCCGACAGGCCGGAAGCCGCCGCCAGAGGCCTCGCCGCCGCGCATTTCCCCGGACGCTTCCAGCATCTCCCGGCCCACGGCTCCATGCCGCCCCTGATCCTCGACGGCGCGCACAACCCACACGGCCTGCGCGCGCTGGAGGCCGCCGTGCTCGACTCCGGCATCCGGCCCGCCGCGGTCATCTTTTCCTGCCTCGCGGACAAGGACGTCTCGGACATGCTGCCCTTCGTGCGCCGCATCGCCGGGGACGCCCCGCTCTTCGTCCCGACCATTCAGGACAACGAACGGGCGATGAGCGGCGAAGAACTCGCCGCCCTGCTCGCCGAAGGACGCGGCGACGCCGTAACCAAACCCGTACAGCGCCTCAGCCTCGCCCTCAGGGAAGCCGCCGCCCTGTCGCCAGCCGGAGACGCCGGACGCCGCCCCGTCTTGTTGTGCGGCTCGTTGTATCTGCTCGGCGAATTCTTTATTCTGCACCCTCAAGCGCTGGAACAGGAACTGATTTAAAAAATGGCTCCGTCAGAGAATGCGGTTGTTTCATTTTTCACAGTATGTTGAAAATACAGCTCTTTCTCCATCTTTTCCGTTGACGGGCCCCATGACTGAGGCCTTTCATCGGTTCTTCCTTTGGAACTTCAAGCAATGAAGCCGCAACCGTTTCCTATGAGACAGTCCCCAAAATCAGATTTCCTCCCTGTCCGAACGGACAGAACGCACCGCCGCGTTCCCTGCATGCCCGAGGAAAGCCGCAAAGAGGGATTCGATAACGTCAAAAGTCTGGGGAGAGAGAAGTCGGGGGCCGGGGAAGGGGAGAAGCCTCGCGGGAGCATTCCCCCTCTTCTCCAGAACGGTCCCTTCCCCCTGTCCTTCTCCCCCAAAGAGAACCAGCCTATGCCCAATCTTTTTCGAGCCCTGCCTTCGGTGGACGCCTGCCTGAGCGCGCTGGAACACGCCGATCCGGCGCTGATCGCGGCCACGCCGCGCCCCCTGCTCCGGGAACTCGCCAACCGCTTTCTGGACGCCCGCCGCGACGACATCCGGCAGGGACGCCTGACCGATCCCGAACGGCTCGGCATGGACGCTCTGCTGCCGCAACTCGCCGCCTTCGCGGAACGGGAAAGCGGCCCCCGCTTCCGGCGCGTGCTCAACGCGACCGGCGTGGTCATCCATACCAACATGGGCCGCTCCGTCCTCGCCGACGAGGCCGTGGACGCCGTCCTCAAGGCCTGCCGGGGCTACTCCAACCTCGAACTGAACCTCGCCACCGGCGAACGCGGCAGCCGCTACAGCCACGTGGAGGACCTGCTCTGCAAGCTCACCGGCGCGGAAGCCGCCCTCGTGGTCAACAACAACGCCGCCGCCGTGCTCATCAGCATGGACGCCCTCTGCTCCGGCGGTGAAGTCGTCGTCGCCCGGGGCCAGCTCGTCGAGATCGGCGGCAGCTTCCGCATCCCCGACGTCATGGAACGCAGCGGGGCCGCCCTGCGCGAAGTGGGCTGCACCAACCGCGTCCACCCGCAGGACTACGAAAACGCCATCAACGAGCGCACGGCCGCCCTCATGCGCGTGCACACCTCCAACTACCGCATCGTCGGTTTCCATACGGACGTGCCGGTCGAGGAGCTTGCGGAGATCGCGCACCGGCATGGCCTTCCGCTCATTGAAGATTTGGGGAGCGGGAGCTTCCTCGACTTCTCGGGCAGCGGCCTGCCCGGCGAACCGACCGTGCGCTCGGTGGTTGCCGCCGGCGCGGACGTGGTTACCTTTTCGGGAGACAAGGTGCTCGGCGGCCCGCAGGCCGGGATCATCGTGGGCACGAAGGCCGTCATCGACACGATCAAGCGCAATCCGCTGAACCGGGCCCTGCGTATCGACAAGATGACCCTCGCGGCGCTTGAGGCGACCCTCCGGCTGTACCTCGACGAACGTCTCGCCCGGAAGCGCATCCCGACCGTCGCCATGATCACCGCGACGCCGGACGAACTGAAACGCCGGGCCTCGCGGCTGGCGTCCCGGCTCCGCAAGGCCTGCGGCGACCGCGCCGTCATCCGGCTCGTACCGGGCGAATCGCGGGTCGGCGGCGGCTCCTTCCCGGAAAACGCCCTGCCCACGACGCTGGTGCGCGTGGAACCCGCCGCGTGCGCGCCGGAACGGCTGAAACAGCGTCTGCTCGATACCACGCCTCCCCTCATCGGGCGGCTTGAGGACCATGCCTTCCTGCTCGACCCGCGCACCCTCGCCGACGCCGAGCTGCCGGACGCCGCGCGGGCCGTCGCCTCGGCGCTGCACCAAACCATCTGAGAAAAAGGATACGATACATGAGCAACGAACTGGATTTCGCCACCAAGAACGGGTGGACGCACTACGCCGACGAACAGAGCCGGAAGGACATGGACGCGCTGGCCGCCGACTACATCGACTTCCTGAACGCGAAGACCGAACGCGAGACCGTCTCCCGCGTCGTCGAAAAGCTGCGTCAGGCCGGGTATTCCGAAGATTTCACCAAGGACCTCGTATTCCGCACCTGGCGCGGCAAGGCCGTGTTCGCGGCCCGCAAGGGCAAAAAGCCGCTGTCCGAAGGCGTACGCCTCATCAGCGCGCACACCGACGCCCCGCGCCTCGACTTCAAACAGCGTCCCCTACAGGAACAGGTGGGCGTCGGACAGGCCAAGACCCACTATTACGGCGGCATCCGCAAATACCAGTGGCTGGCGCGCCCGCTTGCGCTGCACGGCGTGATCATCAAGGAAGACGGCACCTCCATCAAGGTCGTACTCGGGGAGGACGCCGGTGATCCGGTGTTCACCATCGCCGATCTCCTGCCGCATCTGGCGCAGAAGGAAGTGACCAAGACCGTCGCGGACGCCTTCGACGCGGAAAAGCTCAACGTCATTCTCGGGCACAGCCCGCTGGCCGAAGGCGGCGAAGGCGACGGGAAGGACAAGGATGCGAAGGACCCGGTCCGCGCGAACATCCTCGCCCTGCTCAACCGCAAATACGGCATCCGCGAAGAGGACCTGATGTCCGCCGAATTGCAGGCCGTGCCCGCCGGTCCGGCCCGGTATGTGGGCCTCGACGCCGCGCTTATCGGCGGTTACGGGCAGGACGACCGCGTGTGCGTGTTCACCGCCTTGTCCGCCCTGCTCGACGCGCAGGCTCCCGAGCATGCCAACTGCCTGATCTTCTGGGACAAGGAAGAAATCGGCTCCGAAGGTTCCACCGGCGCGCAGGGCCGCTTCCTCGAATACTGCATGGAAGACCTCGTGGAAGCGTGGGAACCCGGCGCCAAGGTGCGCGACGTGTTCCAGAACTCCACCGCCGTTTCCGGCGACGTGCACGCCGCCACCGATCCCGACTGGCAGGAACTGCACGAGAAGCTCAACGCCTCGCTCATCGGGCACGGCCCCACGTTCTGCAAGTTCACCGGTTCGCGCGGCAAGTACGGGGCCAACGACGCGCACCCCGAGTATATCGGCTGGCTGCGCAACATCCTGAACAGGAAAAACATCCCGTGGCAGATGGCCGAGCTCGGCAAGGTCGATCACGGCGGAGGCGGCACCGTCGCCCTCTATCTCGCGGCCTACGGCATGGACACCATCGATCTGGGGCCCGCCGTCCTCTCCATGCACAGCCCCTTCGAACTGCTCTCCAAGGTCGATCTCTACTCCACCAAGCTCGCCTATCAGGCCATTCTGGAAGCGTAGGCGCTGAGCCGAAAGGAACGGATTGAAAATGATTGGAGGGGGAGAGGGAACCTTTCTGGAGAAAGGTTCCCTCTCCCCCTCCAAACCTCCCCTTCTCCC